>CAWEOH010000030.1:0-5581 GCA_963810455.1 uncultured Actinomycetes bacterium | reverse complement strand
GGGCACCGGAGATGACGATTCGGTCGGAGACGGCCACCAGGTTCGATACTACCGAGGCGAACAGACGTTCCCCCGGGGAGAATCCGGCCGAGAACGCACTTAGTCCCGGTATGCGGGAAGAAATGCGTTCTCACGCGGGAGTGGCCGAGCTGGCGGGGCGCCAGTACGGCGTGGTGACGTTCGCGCAGCTGCGCCGGTTGGGCTTCTCGAAGTCGGCGATCGCGCGGGCGGCGAGGGCGCGGCGGCTCGTCCGTGTGCATCAGGGTGTCTACGCGGTCGGCCACGGGGTGCTGCCGCGGCGCGGCCGCTGCCTCGCCGCCGTGCTCGCCTGCGGGGAGAGGGCGGTGCTCAGCCACGGCGCCGCCGCGTGGCTGTGGGGCCTGCTCCCCCGCCTCCCGGCCGAGGTCGACGTCACCGTGGCCGGGGGAGGCGGTGGGCGGCACGCCGGGGTCTCCGTGCACCGCTCCTCGACCCTGGAGGAGGCCGAACGCGGAGTCCTCGTCGCCATCCCGATCACCAGCCTGGAGAGGACCCTGCTCGACGTCGCCGCCACCTGCTCGAAGTGGGACCTGGACACCGCGGTCGAGCGCGCCGAGCGCCGTGCGATGCTCGACATCGGTGCGGTCGACGCCGCGTTGCGCCGCCGCAGCGGCACCCGTGGCGCCGGGCGCCTGCGGGTGGTTACGGACCCATACCGCGACCCAGCCTTCTCCCGGGCCCGCTCCGAGCGCCTCTTCCTCGCAATGACCCAGGCCGCCGACCTCCCCCGCCCCGCCGTCAACACCTGGGTCGGCAAGTGGGAGATCGACGCCTACTGGGAGGCGGAGCGCTTCGCGGTCGAAGTCGACGGTTGGGAAGCACACGGCACGCGCAAGGCGTTCGAGGACGACCACCTGCGCTGGGAGGAGATGAAGCTGGCGGGGATCGAAGTCGTCCCGATCTCCGCTCGCCGCGTCGAAATTGCCCCCGCCGAGGTCGGCCGCAGCCTCCGCACCCTCCTCGATCGCCGCCGCCAGGCGCTCCGCCAGACCCGCTGAGCGCGAGCTTTTTCCCGGGCACCGGGTGAAGGGGAGCATCCTCCCGCTGTGCGGGAGGAACCTCGCGCTCAGCGAAGGGCCGGGAAGAACCTCGCGCTCGGCGCGCGTCTAGCCGAGGGCGGTGGCGAGGCGGCGGCGGTACTCGCGGGCTGCGGGGTCGGCGGGGTCGCCTTCGGCGATGATGCCGACGATTGCCTGGCGCAGGAGGTCGCGGGCCTCGGCGGGGTCGAGGGCCTCTCCCCCGGTCCCGTTCTCGGCGGCCTGCCCTCCGGCCCCGTTGCCGGTGGCCGCAGCACTGGCCGCGGCCCCGTTGCCGCCGGCGAGGCCGGTCAGCTCCTCGAGCAGGCCGTCGAGGGCGGCGTCGCGCTCGCCGCGGTCCAGCGCGGCGAAGGCGTCGGCGCCGATCCCGGCGCGGCCGAGCTTGACGCGGGCGGCGATGCCCTGGGCGGCGAAGTCGTCGAGGTGGCCCTCGACCGCTTCCAGCGCCTCGTCTTCGGCCCCCCGCCCGAGCCGGGCGCGGGCGAGGGCGAGGGCGATGTCGGCGCGGCGCGGCTCGAGCTCGGCCGCCTCGCGCAGCGAGAGCTCGTCGCCGGCGGCGAGCAGCTCGTCGGCCCGCGAGGGCGCGAGCGAGTCGAAGAAGGCCTCGACTTTGGCCGGCGGCAGGGCGCCGACGAACTCGTCGACGACGGCGCCGTCGCGGAAGGCCTTGACCGCCGGGATCCCCTGGATCCCGAACTGCATCGAGAGGCCAGGATTGGCGTCGGTGTCGACCTTGGCGAGGACGACCTCACCGGCGCGGCTCGCCTCGGCCGCTTCCAGGGCCGGGCCGAGCTGGCGGCAGGGACCGCACCACTCGGCCCAGAAGTCGACCACGACCGGGACCTGGCGCGAGCGCTCTATGACCTCGGTCTGGAAGCTCTGCTCGGTTACGTCGACGGGCACGGCGGAAATCTTAGACAGCCGGGAACGCCGGCTCGGGGCGCTCGCCCCCGGGCTCCGCCTCCGCTTCCGCCTGCGGCTCGCCGGCGCCGTGCCGGGCCAGCCACCGCAGCGTGCGCGGCAGGTACCAGTTGCGGTCGCCGAGCAGCTTCATCGCCGCCGGCAGCAGGATCGCGCGGACGATCGTCGCGTCGATCAGGACCGCGACCGCGAGCCCGATCCCCATCTCCTTCATGTCGATGATGCTGAGCGTGGCGAAGACCGAGAAGACCGCGACCATCACCGCGGCGGCGCTGGTCACCGTCCCGGCCGTCGCCTCGATCCCCCGCCGCACCGCCTCGTCGCTGGTGAGCCCCCTGTCGACGCCCTCGCGAACCCGGCTGAGGATCAGCACGTGGTAGTCCATCGAGAGCCCGAAGAGGATGACGAAGAGGAACATCGGCAGCCACGGCGTGATGCCGCCGTTGGCGTGGAACCCGAGCAGGCTTTCGCCCCAGCCGTCCTGGAAGACGAGCACCAGGGCCCCGTAGGCGGCACCGACGGAGAGCAGGTTGAGGACGATCGCCTTGATCGGGACGACGATCGAGCGGAAGGTCACCAGCAGCAACAGGAACGCCATCCCGAGGACGAATCCGAAGACCAGCGGCAGCCGTCGGTCGAGCAGGGTGCGGAAGTCCTCCGACTGGGCGGCGCTGCCGGTGACGTCGACGCTGACGCCGGGCACGCCACCGAAGGCCGCGGGGACGATCCGCTCGCGGATCCGCTTCATCGCCGCGGTCGAGGCGGCGTTGGCGCCGTCGCCGACGGTCGGCACGGCGATCGCCGCGACCGTGCCGCCACCGCCGGTCTCGACCTTGACCGGCCCGGTGACGCCGCGGTCCCGCGCCGCCAGGTCGCCGAGCTCGGCGATCGCCGCCCGCACCCTGGGCGCCCGCACGTCGTCGGCCTGGACGACGACCACCGACTCCGCCCCTTCCTGCGGGAAGGATGCGACGAGGCGGTCGTAGGTCTGCACGATCGGGATCTCGCGCGGCATGTCGCTGGGGCCGCTGACCACCGTGTTGAGGCGGAGCGCCGGCACCGCCAGCGCCACCAGCAGGCCGCCGGCGGCGAGCAGCGAGACGACGGGACGCCGCATCACCGCCGCCGCGACCGTCCCCCAGAACGAGCGGCCGCTGTTGCGGCGGCGCTCCAGGTAGCGGCCGAGGAACGGGATCCGGCCCCTGTCGATGCGGTCGCCGAGCGCCGCCAGCAGCGCCGGCAGCACGGTCAGCGAAGCCAGCATCGCGACCGCGACGACGGTCATCGTCCCGACCGCGAACGAGGTGAAGGTCGGGTCGCCGGCGAGCAGCATCCCCGCCATCGACGCGATCACGGTGAGGCCGGAGACGAGCACCGCCCGCCCCGAGGTGGCGGCCGCGGCGGCGAGGGCGGCGTCCGGCGAGCGCCCGGCGCGGCGCTCCTCGCGCTCCCGTCGCAGGTAGAACAGCGAGTAGTCGACGCCGACCGCGAGGCCGACGAGGACGACGACCGAGGCGACGTTCTGGTCCATCGGCACGAGCTGGCTCGGCAGCGCCAGCAGGCTGACCGTCGCCAGCACCGCGGTGAAGGCGAGGACCAGGGGCACCAGCGCCGCGACCAGGGCGCCGAAGGCGAGCAGGAGGATGACCAGCGTCACCGGCAGCGAGGTCGTCTCGGCCTTGCTGAGGTCGTCTTCGAAGACCTTCTCCACCGCCTTCTGGGCGGAGGCGTCGCCGAACTGCTCGACCTTCAGCTCGGGGTGGCGGTGCTGGGCGGCGGCGACCGCGGCGAGGCTGGAGTCGACCCTCGATTCGGCCGCCTTCTGGTCGCCGGGGATGCGGAATTCGACCAGCGCCGCGTGACCGTCGGCGGAGACCGCTCCCCCACCGTCCGCCGGCGAGCTGATCGCGGTCGCCGAGCGCAGCCGCGAGAGCCGATCGGTGACGTCGGCGACCGCCGCGTCGAACTCGGGGTCGCCGGCTGCGTAGCGGGAGCTCTGGATCAGCACCACCTCGTCGTTGGGATCGAGGCGGGCGTGTTCGAGCGCCGCCTCGGCGCGGCCGGACTCGCCCGGGGTCGCTTCGGAGTCGGTCAGGTCGCGCTGGCCGACGGCGCTGCCGACCGCCAGCGAGATGACGACGAAGGCGATCCAGCCGAAGATCGCCAGCCGGCGGTGGGCGCTGCTCCAGCGTGCGGCGCGGGCGGCGAGGTTGAACCGGGATTGCATCTGGGACCCCTTTCGGTCGGCTGCGTGGACTGACACGCAGCCAGGGTCCCACCGTGGATTCGGCTCTCCAATGCGGCTGACAGGCGTCTTCGGGTGCGGCCCTCCGACCCCCGCGAGTGCGGTTACCCGTACCCCCGGGATGGCCGCCCGGTCAGCCGGCGGGTGGCTGGTCGATCCTGATCAGGTTGCCCGACGGGTCGCGCAGGGCGAAGTCCCGCGTGCCCCAGGGCTGGTCGGCCGGCTCCTGCACGATCTCGGCACCGGCGGCGCGCACCTGCTCGAAGGTCGCGTCGAGGTCGTCGCTGTGGAAGTGGACGCCGTTGAGGGCGCCCTTGGCGAGGAGGCCGGCGACCGCCTCACCGTCGGCGGGGCTGCCGTTGAGGTAGTTGGTCAACACGATCGAGACGTCGGGCTGGGAGGCGGCGCCGACCGTGATCCAGCGGAAGTGCTCTTTGGCGACGTCGTTGCGCAGCTCGAGGCCGAGCGCGTCGCGGTAGAAGCCCAGCGCCAGGTCGGGGTCGTGGACGATGACGAAGCAGGTCTTGAGAGTGAGGTTCATGCGGCAAGCCTAGGAAGCGGGTGGCGGCGCCGCTTCTCCGATCCTGCTCGGCTTGCGGGCGGGGCGGGTGAGGTCCCTGGCGATGCAGCCCGGGACGCCGGCGAGCCCGCTGTGGTCGCGGGCCCGGTAGGCCGTCGGCGTCTCCCCGACCAGCTCGGTGAAGCGGGCGCTGAACGAGCCCAGCGAGGTGCACCCGACCTCGAGGCAGACCTCGGTCACCGTGAGGTCGCCGCCGCGCAGCAGCGCCTTGGCCCGCTCGATGCGCCGCGTCATCAGGTAGGCGTAGGGCGTCTCCCCGTAGGCGGCGCGGAACCGGCGCGAGAAGTGCGCCGGCGACATCAGCGCCGCGCGGGCGAGCGCGGCGACGTCGAGCGGACGCGCGTACTCGCGGTCGATCAGGTCGCGGGCGCGGCGCAGGTGCGCGAGGTCGGCGAGCTCCTCCGCGGTCACGCCTAGGTGCCGGCGGCGCTCATGCCGTCGAGGTCGCGGCGCAGTTCGCGCAGCTCGTCGCGGATCCGGGCCGCCTCCTCGAAGCGGAGGTCGTCGGCGGCGGCGAGCATCTCCTCCTCGAGCGCGACGATCGTCTTCTCGAGCTCGGTCGCGCTGGAGAATTCGTCGCCGCGACGTCGCCGCCGCTTGGCCGGCGCGCGGTCCTCCATCGCCAGGAACTCGGCCATCTCGGAGATCCCTTTGCGGACCGTCGCCGGGGTGATCCCGTGCTCCTCGTTGTAGGCGAGCTGGATCGCGCGGCGGCGGTCGGTCTCGCGGATCGCCGCCCGCATCGCGTCGGTCTCCTTG
>CAWEOH010000029.1:0-31149 GCA_963810455.1 uncultured Actinomycetes bacterium | reverse complement strand
CGCTCTACTTCACCTACTCGCGAGGAGGCCTGCTGGCGCTGGCGATCACCGCCGGTTGCCTGGTCGTCCTCTCCCATGACCGCCTCTGGCTGCTGGCGACTCTGGCGATCGGCGCCCTCGGCGCGGTGCCGGCGGTGCTGGCGGCGCAGGACCGCCAGAGCCTCGCGGAAAACCTCGCCGACTCGCACATCGCCGGACAGGGGGCGACGGTGCTGGCGATCCTCGCCGCCGGCTGCGCGCTGGCGGCGCTGCTCTTCGCCGGCCTGCGGCGGCTGGAACGACGCGAGGACCGGCTGACCGGCCGCGCGATCAGCGCCTCTCGCGACCCACGGGTCCTGAAAGGGATCGCGCTGGCGGTCGCCCTGGTCGGCGATCGCCGCCGCAGTCGCGGTCGGCGGCCGCGCCTGGAGCCAGTTCACCAGCAACGACGTGCTGCCTCCCGGAAGCCCCCAGTCCCACATCACCCAGCTCTCGGGCAGCGGTCGCGACGAATTCTGGCGGGTCGGCCTCGACTCCTTCGCCGAAGACCCGGTGCTGGGCCACGGCGCCGGCACGTACCGCTTCTCATGGCACCTGTTGCGGCACACGCCGGTGGCCAACCTCGACGCCCACTCGCTCTACCTGCAGGCGTTCGCCGAGCTCGGCGTGGTCGGCGGCGTGCTCGTCCTGGCGATGGTCCTGACGCTGCTCTGGACCGGGTTCGCCGCCTGGCGCGCGGCGCGGGGATGGCGCCGCGATCTCTACGCGGCGCTGCTCGGAGCCTCGCTCGCCTTCGCCGTCTGCGCGGCGATCGACTGGTTCTGGCAGATCGCGGCGATCGGCGCGATCTTCTTCCTCTGCACCGGGGTCCTGGTCGCCGCCCGCTGCGCCCAGCTGGCGCCGCCGCGGGGTGGCGAGGGCAACCGCGAGGACCAGCGCCGCTACGGCCTGGCGATCGCCGGGCTGCTGGTCGCCTGGGTCGGCGCCCTCGCCCTGGTCGGGCCGCTGCTGGTCGAAATCGAGATCGACGCCAGCAACAACGCGGTGCGCGACGGCAACCTGCCGAACGCGGTCAGCCACGCCGAAACGGCGCGCTCGGTCGAGCCCTGGGCGACCTCGCCGCTGAAGCAGCTGGCGCTGCTGGCCGAGCGCCAGGGCGACTACGCGACCGCGCTCGACCGGCTCGACCAGGCGATCGAGCGCGAAGACGAAAACTGGCTCCTCTATTACCTGCGGGCGCGGGTCGAGCACGAGGCGGGCGACGCGGCGGCGGCCGACGCCGACCGCGCCGAAGCACTGCGTCTCAACCCGCTGGAACCGTGCCTGCAACAGGGATTCGAAGGGTGCGGATGAGCAGCCGCGCGCCACGTGTCGAGCAGGGCAAGGCGACGGGCGCCGGGGCGCCGGCGTCGAGACCGGAGCCGCGGGACCGCCCTCCGGAGCTGGGCTCGGGCGCGCGCGACTCCCGCCGTCGCGGCGCCCTGCTGCGACGGCTGCTGGCGATGGCCGACTGGGCCGCGCTGACCGCCACGCTGCTGGTCGTCACCGCCGCCAGCGCCAGCGCCACGGTCGGGACGCTGTTCTGGGCGATGATGTTCAGCCCGGTCTGGATCCTCGTCGTCAAGCTCCACGGCCTCTACGACAACGACCACCGCCGGATCCGCCACAGCACCTTCGACGAGCTGCCCTCGCTGGTCTCGGCCAGCGCCTTCGGCGTGCTCGCCCTCGACGGGCTGCTGGCCCTGAGCCCGGTTGGTCCCTTCTCTCCCGCCAGCGCGATCGCGGTCGGGGTCGGCACCCTCGCGGGCAGCTTCGTCCTGCGCGGCATCCTGCGCTTCCTCTGGCACCGCCTGACCGGGGTCGCGACCGGGCTCGTGATCGGCCCGCCCCGGACCGTCGACCTGATCGCCCGCCGCGTCGCCACCCACCCCGAGACGCGGCTGGCGCTGGTCGGCTACCTCTCCGCACAGCCACAGCCCGCGGCGACCGAGCTGCCGCGCCTGGGCTCGCTCGCCGACATCTCGGAGACGGCGCGCAAGCACGCGATCGAGCGGGTCGTCGTGACCGAAGAGGAGATGAGCGAGCCAGGCGCCGAGCGGCTGATCGAGGAGTGCAAGCAGGCTGGGCTGGGGCTGACCTTCCTGCCCCAGCACTACGGGCTGCTCGGCCAGGGGATCGAGCTCAACCGGCTGGCCGAGCTGCCGGTGCTCGACTTCCGCTTCAGCGACCCGCCGCGCTCGACGATCGCGATGAAGCGAGCGATGGATATCGTCGTCTCCCTCTTCCTGCTGGTGCTGCTCTCGCCCCTGCTGCTGCTGCTCTCGCTCGCGATCCTGCTCGACTCCGGTCGCCCGGTCCTCTTCCGTCAGCGCCGCGCCGGCGAAGACGGCCGGGCGTTCAACATGGTCAAGTTCCGCACGATGGTGACCGACGCCGAGCAGCAGCTGCCCGAGCTGGTCGACCTCGCGGGGCTCGAGCAGCCCGCCTTCAAGATCCCCAACGACCCCCGGGTGACGAGGATCGGGCGGCTGCTGCGTCGCACCAGCCTCGACGAGCTGCCGCAGCTGCTCAACGTGCTGCGCGGCGAGATGTCGCTGGTCGGCCCGCGACCCGAGGAGGAGGCTGTCGTCGCCCTCTACGACGAGCGCCAGCGCGGCCGGCTCGCGGTGAAGCCGGGGATCACCGGGCCGATGCAGGTCTACGGACGCAGCGACCTGACCTTCGAGGAGCGGCTGGCGATGGAGCGCGACTACCTCGACAACCTCTCGTTGCTGACCGACATGCAGATCCTGCTGCGGACGCCGCGGGCGATCATCCGCGGCGACGGCGCCTACTGAGCGGGTCGCCGCGCCCGCGAATGCCGACGGTCCTCCACCTCCTCCCCCACCCCGGCGGCGGCGCGGAGACGTACATCGACCTGCTCGAAGCGTTGCCGGGCTACCGCCACGAGCGGTTCGCGCTCAGCGTCACCCGCGCCCGCGGGCGCGGGGTCGGCTCGGTCCTGCGCCGGCGGCGGGAAGCGATCCGCCGCGGCCGCGAGATCGATCTCGTCCACGTCCACGGTGACATGGCGGCGATGATCGCGGCGCCGCCGCTGCGCGGGCGGCCGCTGCTGATCACCAGCCACGGGCTGCACCGGCTGCGGCGCTCGGAGGGGGTGCGCGGCCAACTGGTGCGGCGCCGGCTGCGGGCGGCGGTCGCCGCCTCCTCGCGCACGATCTGCATCGCCAGGGACGAGTACGAGGATTTGGCGGCGGCGCTGCCCGCCGACCTCCACGACCGCCTCGTCGTGGTGCCGAACGGAGTGCCGCTGCCGGCGGCGACCGCGCCCGCGCGGCGGGCGGATCTGCGGGGCTCGCTCGGACTCGGGGAGGCCGACGTGGCGGTGCTGTTCGCGGCCCAGCTCGAGCAGCGCAAGGATCCGCTGGGGGCGATCGCCGCCACCGAGGCGGCGCGGGCGGGCGGTGCCCCGGTCGTCCTCCTGGTCGCCGGCGAAGGCCCGCTCGCCGAGCAGGTCGCCGCCCGGGCCGGCGATGGCGTCCGGGTGCTCGGCTTCCGCGAAGACGTCGAGAGCCTCTACGCCGCCGCCGACGTCTTCCTCCTCCCCTCCCACCGCGAGGGGATGTCGATGGCCCTGCTGGAGGCGATGGCGCACGGGCTGGCGCCGCTGGTCGCCGACGGACCGGGCAACCGCGAGACGGTCGCCGCCTCCGGCGTCCTCTTCGCCGCCGGCGACCGGGAGGCGATGGCGGCCCGGCTGGGGGAGCTCGCCGCCGACCCGCGGCTGCGGGAGCGACTCGGCGCCGCGGCGCGCGAGCGGGTGCGGACCGAGCTCAGCGTCGAGCGCTTCCGCGAAGCGACCCGCGAGCAGTACGAGGCGGCGCTGGCGCGTCAGAGCGCCTGACCGCGGCGCCGGCGCAGCTCCTGCTTGACGCCGGCCGGCAGCGCCCAGGAGAGCGCCGGGCGCAGCAACCCGGCGGCGCCGCGCAGGGTGCGGCGGCGGCGCAGCGCCCGGGCGCGGATCGCCAGGCCCTCGGCGAGCTGGGCCCGCTCGGCGCGGGCGGCGACGTTCTCACCGCTCATCACCCGGGTGCAGAGCTCCTCGTCGATCGTCACCAGCCGGTGGCGCTCGGCGATCCGCAACCAGAGGTCGTACTCGGTGGCGTAGCGGTAGCGCGGGTCGTAGCCGCCGAGGGCGAGGGCGACGTCGCGGCGGAAGGCCGAGCAGCCGTTGGGAATCGGGTTGAAGCGCATCAGCACCGGGCCGACGTCGCCGGCGGCGAAGCTCGTCCGCGGCCGCAGCACGCGGTCCTCCGCGTCGACCTCGCGCATCCGCGTGCCGACCACGGCGACGTCGGGCTCGGCGGCGAGCACGGCGAGCTCGCGCTCGAGCCGGGTCGGCGCCGAGTAGTCGTCCGCGTCCTGGATCGCGACGACCGGCGCCGCCGCGTCCCGGAGCCCGCGGTTCAGCGAGCTGGCGATGCCGAGGTTGCGCTCGAGCCGCAGCACTCGCCCGCGCGGATCGTCGCGCGATCGCCGCCTCGGCGGCGGCCGCCGACTCGTCGGCGGAGCCGTCGTCGATCACGATCAGCTCCAGTCGCCGCTCGCTCTGAGCGAGGATCGAGGCGATCGCCCGCGCGACCGTACGCTCGTTTTCGTAGGCGCCGATCAGCACCGTGACGGCAGGGTCGGGAGCCATCGCCTGCGCGAGCTTGCCAGATCGGGGCAATCAATACGCTGGCGCGGATGAACGACGCGAACGTGCCCTGGGCCGGGAGACCGGTGGCGGTCGTCCACGACTGGTTCCAGGGCTACCACGGGAGCGAGCGGGTGGTGGAGGCGATCGCCGACGACGTCCTCGCCGAGGCATCGCGCGTTGACATCTTCACCTTCCACGCCGCCCGCGAGCTGCTGCCGCCGCGGCTCGCCGACCGCATCGTCGGCGAATCGCGGCTGGCCGGCCTGCCCGGGGTGCGACAGGTCGGCCACGACCCGGGCCGCTGGCGCTACCTGCTGCCCTACATGCCGCGCTACTTCCGCTCGCTCGACCTCGGCGGCTACGCCGCCGTCGTCGTCTCCTCGCACTCCTGCGCGATCAACGCCGCGCCGCCCGCGGGGACCCCCACCCTCTGCTACTGCCACACGCCGATGCGCTACGCCTGGCTGACCGAGACCGAGCAGGGACGGCTGAGCGGCGCTCGCGGCAAGGCGCTGGGCGCGCTCTCGGCCTGGCTGCGGCGCCAGGACCGCGCCGCCTCGCGGCGCCCGGACGAGCTGGTCGCCAACTCGACCGCGGTGCGGGAGCGGATCGAGCGCTTCTACGGCCGCGAGGCCGACGTCGTCCACCCGCCGGTCGAGGTCGGCGAGCTGCGGGCGGCGGCCACCGCCGGCGAGCGGCGGCGCTTCCTCTGGGTCGGCCGGCTCGTCCCCTACAAGCGACCGCTGCTGGTCGCCGAGGCCTTCCGCGACCTGCCGCACGAGCTGACGATGGTCGGGATCGGCCCCCAGGAAGCCGAGCTGCGCGCGGCGCTGCCGGCCAACGTCGAGCTGCGCGCCTGGATCTCGCGCGAGGAGCTCGTCGGCCTGTACGGCGAGGCGGCGGGCTTCCTGCACGTCGGCGAAGAGGACTTCGGGATCACGATGGTCGAGGCGCTCGCCGCCGGCGCGCCGGTGATCGCGCTGAGCACCGGCGGCGCCCGCGACATCGTCCGCGACGGCGTCGACGGCGTCCTCGTCTCCGAACCGACCGTCGCCACCCTGCGCGCCGCGGTCGAGCGGGTCGCCGCCGCCGAGTGGGACCGCCGGGCGCTCGCCGAGAGGGCTGGGCGCTTCTCCCGCCAGGACTTCGCGGCGCGCATGCGAGAGCTGCTCGCCGAGACGATCTCCCGGCCGGGCGGCGGCTGACCGCCGGCTACCCGGCGGGGTCGAGCGGCGGCCGCTTGGTGATCGCCGAGGAGCGGCCCTCGGCGATCGAGATCCAGCGCGAGCGACGGGAGAAGACCGGCCCGGCGGCGACGCGGTCGGAGCGGCGGACGAGGAACAGGGTGACGAGCGCGCCGAGCAGGGCGATGCCGGCGGAGGCGGCGAAGGTGACCTGGAAGGCGTCGACGTGGGAGGCGATCACCTCAGGTCTGATCTCGTTGAGGAGGTGGCTTTCGGGCAGGTGCTTGAACCCCGACTGCTCGGCCTGGAGGATCAGGTTGCGGCCCTGTTCGAACTGCTCAGGGGTCGGGTGGATGCCCTGCGCCGCGAGCTTGTCTTCGAGGCTGCTGAAGTTGACACCCAGCTCGACCGCGGTGAGGGCGGCGATCCCGAGCGCGCCGCCGAGCTGCTCGGAGGTGTTGATCATCCCCGCCGCCTCGCCGCTGTCGGAGGGCGGTACCGCGGTCAGCCCGGTCGGGTCGTTGACGGTGAGGACGATGCCGAGGCCGATGCCCTGCAGCAGCAGGCCCGGGATCAGCGCCACCGCGCTCTCCTGCGAGACGGAGAGGGCGAGGACGATGCCGGAGGCAGCGAGGACGAGGAAGCCGCCGACCAGCGCCCAGCGGCCGCCGAAGCGGTCGAAGGCACGGCCCGCCAGCGGCCCGGCGAGGATGATCGGGATCGTCGCCGGGATCAGCGCGATCCCCGCCGCCGCCGGCGAGACGCCGACGACCAACAGGAGGAAGAACGGGGTCAGGTAGCCGAGCCCCAGCTCGACCATCCCGGCCAGCAGCTGGCTGAGGTTGGCGGCGAGGAAGTTCTCGTGGCGGAAGAGGCGGAACTCGACCATCGGGTTGGCGGCACGGCTCTCGACGACGAAGAAGACCGGCGTCATCAGCGCCCCGAGCGCCAGCGGGACCACCGTCGGCGCGTCGCCCCAGCCCTCGGTCGCCCCCTGGCTGAGGCCGAAGACGATCGCGCCCACCGCGATCGCGAAGCTGACCACCCCCGGCAGGTCGAGGTCGCGCGAGGCATCGGGATCGGCCGCCAGCGGCGGCGTCGCCCGCATCGTCAGGCCGAGCGCGACCACCGCCAGCGGCACGTTGACGAGGAAGACGAGGCGCCAGTCGATCGAGGTGAGCAGGCCGCCGAGGACCGGGCCGAGGGCGGCGAAGAAGGCCGAGGCGCCGGCGAGGATCCCGAGCGCGCTGCCCTTCCTCTCTTCCGGGAAGACGGCGCTGACGATCGCCAGCGCCGTCGGCATCATCAGCGCCGCGCTCGCCCCCTGCACCGCCCGGGCCGCGATCGCCCACGGCATGTCCTGCGCGAGCCCCATCGCGGTCGTCGCGAGGCCGAACCCGACCGCGCCCCAGACGAACACCCGGCGCAGGCCGAAGAGGTCGCCGAGGCGGCCGCCGAAGACCATCAGCGCCGCCAGCGGCAGGATGTTGGCGGTCATCAGCCACTGGCCCTCGTCGATGCTGCCGCCGAGCCCCTTGATCGCGTCGGGGGAGGCGAGCGGGACCGCCGTCTGGTCGACCAGGATCATCGAGCTGGCCAGCGTCATCGCCGCCAGCGTCACGTTCATCTTCCGCTGCGAGGTCATCGCCGCGGCCCCGGCTCAGATCTCGAAGGGGAGCTCGTCGGCGATCTCGGCCAACCTCGGCGCCGCCTTGTCGCGCTCGGAGAGCAGCGGCTCGGCGACCTGCCAGTCGACGCCGACGTCGGGATCGTCCCAGGCGATCCCGGCCTCCGTCGCCGGGTCGTAGTAGCTGGAGACGAGGTAGGTGACGTCGGCGACGTCGCTGAGGACGGCGAAGCCGTGGGCGAACCCGACCGGGATGTAGAGCTGGCGGTGGCGCCGCGTCGTCGAGCACGTGCGCCTCCCACTCGCCGAAGGTCGGCGAGCCGCGCCGCAGGTCGACGGCGACGTCGAGGATCGAGCCGCGGGCGCAGCGCAGCAGCTTCGCCTGGCCCGGCTCGGTCTGGAAGTGCAGCCCGCGCAGGGTCCCCCTGCCCGAGCGCGAGTGGTTGTGCTGGACGAACTCGGCGTCGACGCCGTGCTCGGCCCAGGCGGCGCGGCTGAAGGTCTCCAGGAGGAAGCCGCGCTCGTCGCCGTGGACGGCGGGCTCGAGCAGGACCAGGCCCGCGAGCTTGGTCGGCAGCCGCTCCGGCACTAGCCGAGCGCCTTCCCGTACTGCCTTTCGTAGTACTCGCGGTACTCGCCGGAGCGGATCGGCGCCCACCACTCCTCGTTCTCGCGGTACCACTCGACCGTCCGCTCCAGGCCCTCGGCGAAGTGGACCTGCGCCTCCCAGCCGATCTCCTCGCGCAGCTTCTCGGAGCTGAGCGAGTAGCGCCGGTCATGGCCGGGACGGTCGGTGACGTACTCGATCAGCGACTCCTCAGCGCCGGTCAGCCCGATCACCCGCTTCACCACCTCGATGTTCTCGCACTCGTCGGGGCCGCCGACGTTGTAGGCCTGCCCGGCGCGGCCCTCGGTCAGCACCGCGTGGATGCCGCTGCAGAAGTCCTCGACGAAGAGCCAGTTGCGGACCTGCCTGCCGTCGCCGTAGACCGGCAGCGAGTCGCCGTGCAGCGCGTTCAGCACCATCAGCGGGATCAGCTTCTCCGGGTACTGGCGCGGCCCGTAGTTGTTGGAGCCGCGGACGATCGAGGCGTCGGTCCCGTAGGTGTGGAAGTGGGCGGAGACGAGCAGGTCGCCGGCCGCCTTGGTCGCCGAGTAGGGCGAGGAGGGGTCGAGCGGCGAGGTCTCGGTGAACGAGCCGGAGTCGATCGAGCCGTAGACCTCGTCGGTCGAGACCTGCAGGTAGCGCCCGACGCCGAGCTCGCGGGCGGCGTCGAGCAGGGTGCCGGTGCCGATCACGTGGGTGCGGGCGAAGGCGTCCTGGTCGTCGATCGAGCGGTCGACGTGGGACTCGGCGGCGAAGTTGACGACGGCGTCGGCACCCTGCATCGCCTCCCGCACGATCGCCGGGTCCTCGATCCCCCCCTCGATCAGCTCGGTCCCCGCCGGCAGGTTCTCGCGCCGGCCGGCGTAGGTGAGCTTGTCGAGGACGACGACGTCGTGCTCGTCGCCGACCAGGCGCACGTAGGTCGAGCCGATGAACCCGGCGGCGCCGGTGACCAGGAGCTTCATTCAACATCCTCCGCTTCTCGTTGGGCCAGATAACCGGCGAGGCCATCGTGCCAGGACGGCAACCGGATCGCGTGCTCGCGCTGGCTGGTCAGGACCGAATAGGCGGGCCGCGGCGCCGCGGCGCCGAATTCGGCGCTGGTGATCGAGAGCACGCCGCACTCGACGCGCGCCTGCTCGAAGATCTCGCGGGCGAATTCGTACCAGGAGCACTTCCCCGCCGCCGCCATATGGTGGATGCCGAACTCGATCCCCTCGATCAGCCGCACCAGGCCGTAGGCGAGGTGCCAGGTGGAGGTCGGCGAGAGGACCTGGTCGCGGACGACGGTGACCTCGTTGTGGGTCTTCGCCAGGCGCAGCATCGTCTCGACGAAGTTGCGGCCGCCGACGCCGAAGAGGCCCGAGGAGCGGACGATGAAGTGGCGCTTGTTCGCGTTCGCGACCGCCTCCTCGCCGGCCAGCTTGGTGCGGCCGTAGGCGGAGAGCGGCGCCGGCTGGTCGCTCTCGACGTAGGGCTCGCGCTTCGCGCCGTCGAAGACGTAGTCGGTGGAGACGTGGACGATGCGGGCTTCGATCCTCGCCGCCGCGGCGGCGACGTTGCCGGCGCCGGCGCCGTTGACCGCGAAGGCCGCCTCCTCGGCCTCCTCGGCACCGTCGACGTCGGTCCAGGCGGCGCAGTTGATGACGACGGCGGGGCGCTCGATCTCGAGCCGCCGCCGCAACGCCTCGGGCTTGGTGACGTCGAGCTCGGCGCGACCGAAGCCGACGACCTCGTGGCCGGCGTTGCCGGCGGCCAGCAGCACGTCGCGGCCGAGCATCCCGGCCGCCCCGGTGACCAGGAGCTTCATCGCCGCGCCGTCATCAGACGATTTCGATCGTCGAGTTGTCGCCGACCAGGAGACGCAGGGTCTTGGGGATGCCGTCGCTGCGGGTGAGCCTGACGTTGCGGCCGAGCAGGCTCGCCTCCATCCGCGTGTCGAGGTCCTCGACGGTCGAGCCGGCGAGGACGATCGAGTGCTCGACCTCTGAGCGGCAGATGCGGACCCCGTCGCCGATCGAGGTGTAGGGGCCGACGTAGGCGTCCTCGATCGTCGCGCCGGCGCCGATCACGGCGGGGCCGCGGACGACGGAGCGAACCAGCGAGGCGCCGCGCTCGAGCACCACCCGGCCTTCCACGCTGGAGTCCTCGTCGACGCTGCCCTCGAGCTGTGTGTGGACCTCCTCCAGGACCAGCCGGTTGGCCTCCAGCATGTCGGCGAGCTGGCCGGTGTCCTTCCACCAGCCGGTGACGATCTCCGAGCGCACGTCGCGGCCCTCGTCGATCAGGCCCTGGATCGCCTCGGTGATCTCGTACTCGCCGCGCCAGGAGGGGTCGAGCGCTTCGGCGGCGGCGAAGATCAGCGGGCTGAACAGGTAGACGCCGACCAGCGCCAGGTTCGAGGGCGGGTCTTTCGGCTTCTCGACCAGGCGCACGACCCGCTCGCCGTCGAGCTCGGCGACGCCGTAGTGCTCGGGCTCGTCGACCTCGGTGAGCAGGATCAGGGCGTCTGGCTCATCGGCGCGGAAGCTGTCGACCAGGCCGCGCAGGCCGTCGCGCAGGAGGTTGTCGCCGAGGTACATGACGAACGGCGAGCCCGCGAGGAAGTCCTTCGCGGTGAGCACCGCGTGGGCGAGGCCGGCGGGCTCGTCCTGGACGATGTAGGTGATCTCGGCGCCGAAGGCGGACCCGTCGCCGGCCGCCTCGCGGATCTCATCGCCGGTCTCCGGCGCGATGATGATCCCGATCTCGGTGACGCCGGCGTCGACCAGCGCCTCGATCCCGTAGAAGAGGACGGGCTTGTTGGCGACCGGGACGAGCTGCTTGGCGGAGGTGTGGGTGATCGGCCGCAGCCTGGTCCCCGCGCCGCCGGAGAGGATCAGTCCTTTCAGGGACTCCATCGAGCCAGCAGACTACCCCTCACCTGGCGGGTGCGGGTCCAGCCACGGGGTGTCGGACGATGGCAGTGCCCTCTACGATGAAGCTCTCGATGAATGTGCAGACTGGCGATGTGCAGGCCGAAGCGGCAGCCCTGCGAGAGGAAGTCGAAGGCTGCGACAGCGGCAGGTCGAGCTGGACCGGGCGCTGGTGCGCCGCGCCTACCGCATCGACGAACTGGAACCGGAAATGCGCCCGATCGACAAAGCTTCCGGCCAGCCTGAGCTGGCTGATCACCGCGCCGCTGCGCATCCTGAAGCCGCTGCTGCGAATCCTGCTGCGCCGCTGACGCCGCCGATGGCCAGTTGCTGACACGATGGCTGCGCGCCAAGCGCGGGCGCATGTTGGCCGAAGAGGCCGCCCGCAGGCGGCTGTCGCCCCAGGCCAAGACCCGCCTGAAGGCGCTGCGCGGAGCGCCCGCCCGCTGGCGCGAGCTGCGGCACATCCGGCCCCGAGCCCGGCGCGCAGCCGCCCTCGCCGAAGTCGAGGACCTGACCGAGCGGCCGCAGATCTCCCTGGTGATGCCGACCTACAAGACCGAGCCGGCTACCTGCGCGAGGCGGTCGACTCGGTCCGCGGCCAGTACTACCCGGATTGGGAGCTGTGCGTGGTCGACGACGGCTCCGGCGACTCGCGAGCTTGTTGCGGGCGATGGACGAGTACGCGGCGGGCGATCCGGCGCGATCAAGTTCGAGGCCGCAGCCGACAATGCCGGCATCTCGGCCGCCTCCAACGCCGGCCTGGAGATGCTGCGCCGGGGAGTTCGTCGGCTTCCTCGACCACGACGACACGCTGACCCCCGACGCCCTGCTGCGCGTCGTCCAGGCGCTCGAAGCCGATCCCGGCTCGACGTCGTCTACACCGACCAGGACAAGCTCGACGGCCGCGGCCTGCGCGCCGATCCCGTTCCTCAAGCCGGACTGGTCCCCGGTCTACGCGCTCGGGGCGATGTACATCGGCCACCTCCTGGTCGTGCGGCGCGAGCTCGCCGAGGCGGTCGGGGGCTTCGACCCGGCGTTCGACAAGATCCAGGACTTCGAGTTCCTGCTGCGGGTCAGCGAGCGGACCGACCGCATCCACCACATCCCCCAGATCACCTACCACTGGCGGGCGATCCCGGGCAGCATCGCCGCCGGCGCGGAAGAGAAGTCGGGCGTGCCGGAGCTGCAGGCGAGGGCGGTGACCTCGCACCTGGACGCGGATCGGCGCCGAAGCGGTGGCCAAGCCGCACCCGCTGATCCCCCACCGCGCCGTCCTCGCGCCGCGAGACGGGGACGGACAGCCGCAGGTCGGCATCGTCGTCGCCGCGTCACGAGGCGGCGCCCAGCTGCGACGGCTGCTCGACTCGCTTGCCGCCGCCGGCGCGAGCGAGATCGCGAGACGATCGTGGTCGGCGCCGCGCCGCCCGAGGGCGCCGCCGAGCCGTCGCGTGGTGGTCGCGTCGACGCCGGGCCGGGCCCCTTCAACCGGGCCAGGGCGAACAACGCGGGGGCCGGGCGGGCCGCCGGCGACTACCTCCTCTTCCTCGACGAGACGGCCGAGCTCCGTCGACCCCGGACGCCATCGAGCAGCTCCTGCTCCACTGCCGCGCTCCCCGGCGTCGGCGCGGTCGGCCCGATGCTGGTCCGCGCCGGCGACGGCGTCGAGGCCGCCGGGGTCGCGATCGGGCTCGACCCGCCGGCGATGCCGCTCTCGCCCGGGATCCCGGCCGACGGCGACGGCTACTACGGCTCCCTGCCGTGCGCCCACGAGGTCTCGGCGGTCACCGCCGACTGCATGCTGGTCGAGCGCGGCGCCTTCGACGCGGTCGGCGGCTTCAACGAGTTCTACGCGAACGGCTACGAGGACTTCGACCTCTGCCAGCGGCTCGCCGCCGCCGGGCTCAGCACCGTCTACACGCCGCGGCCGCGCGTGCTCACCCACCGCCCGCCGGCCGAGGGCAAGGAAGAGGACATGGTCGACCGCGCCCTGTTCGTCGATTGCTGGTACGACGAGCTGGTCGAGGGCGATCCGTACTTCAATCCGGGCTTCGGCCGGCGCGCGCGCCGACTACACGCCGGCCAGATGGCGCCACCGCGTGCTGCACGCGGGGAGGAGCGCCGAGTGAGGCTGCTGATCGTCTACTTCGGCCAGTTCGACGTCAACAGCGCGATCCAGGCCTTCCACTTCGGCAACGAGCTGACCGAGATGGGCTGGCAGGTGACGATGACCGGCCGCGGCAACCCGGCCCGGATCTCGGCGGTCGGCGAGGCCGACTTCGAGTGCATCTCGCACGACGACCTCGACGCCAAGCTGCGCGCCTGGCGCGCAGGACCCGCAGGAGACCGCGATCCTCGCCTGGACGCCGCGGGAGCGGGTGCGGCAGCTGACGAGAAGGCCGTCGCGGAGCTCGGCGCGCCCTACGTGATCCACCTCGAGGACAACGAGCGCTACCTGCTCGAATCGGCGATCGGTCGGCCGCTGGCGGAGCTGCAGCGACTGCCGCGGGCCGAGCAGGACGCGCTCACCCATCCCGACCTCGGCATCCACCCGACCAACCACGTCGAGTTCCTCCGCGGCGCCGCCGCGGTGACGGTGATCACCGAGGAGCTCAACGAGTTCAACGTCGCCGAGCGACCGCACCAGGTCGTGAGGCCGGGCATCGACAGCGAGCGCTTCCGCCCCGACCTCGAGCCGCCGACGAGCCGCCGCGAGCTGGGCCTGGCCGAGGACGACTTCGTGCTCGTCTACCACGGCACGATCCACTACGCCAACCAGCACGAGATGCTGAGCCTCTACCTGGCGGTGAAGCTGGCGCAGCGGCGCGGCCACCCGGTGCGGCTGGTCCGGCTCGGGCACTCGGAATTCGGCGGCCCCGACCCGCAGGCGTTTCGCGCGGTCGCCGAGGACGTCGTCGAGCTGGGGTCGGTGCCCTGGCGCGAGATCCCGAACTACCTCGCCCTGGCCGATGCCTACGTCCAACCCGGGCCGCCGGACGACTTCAACCGCTACCGCCTGCCCTCGAAGCTGCCCGAGTTCCTGGCCATGGGCCGGCCCGTTATCTTGCCCCACTGCAACATCGGCAACGACCTCACGCACGGGGAGAACGCCCTCCTGCTCGAGAAGGGGAACGCGATGGAGATCACGGTTCGGATCGAGGAACTGCTGGCCGACCCGGAGCTCGCCGCGCGGCTCGGCCGCGGCTCGCGGAAGTTCGCGCTGGAGCGGCTCAGCTGGCGGGACAACGCGGCCGGCCTCGACCGGCTGCTGCGCGACGCGATCCGCAACGCGGCGGCGGGCGCGCCGGCATGAGCCTCGACTCCGTCGCCAGGCAGGTGAGGGCGCGGGCGGCGCGCTCGCCGCGGCTGCGGAGGCTCGCCGGCAAGCCGCCGCTGCAGTCGAAGCCGCCTGCCGGGCGAGGGCCAGGACGGCTCCGCCCGGGCGGTCGGCGAAGTGTCGACCGGGCCGCTGCTGGAGCGCTACGGCGGCTCCTTCCCCCTGCCGCCCGTCTCCTACGGGACGGTGCGCGACTTCGCCGACAGCACCGAGACGATGCCGGACCTGGCCGGCGCCAACTTCGACATGAAGGACATGCAGCGCAGCTGGATGGTGAAGGCGATCCTCGGCAACGTCGAGCGCGGCTCGCCGGATCCTCGAGATCGGAGCGGGCGAGCCGCTCGTCGCCGGGCTGCTCTCGCGGCTGGGCTACGAGGTCGACGGTCGTCGACCCCTACGACGGCAGCGGCAGCGGGCCGCGCGAGTACGAGGCCTTCCGGCGCGCCTACCCCGACGTGAGCTTCGTCCGCGAGCAGTTCCCGCCCGCCGCCGGCGTCGGCGCCGACTTCGGCGCCGTGTACTCGATCTCCGTCCTCGAGCACGTGCCGATGGAGGCGATCGACGCGGTGATGGCGGGGGCGCGGGAGATCCTTGGCGAGCGCGGCTGCCAGATCCACGCGGTCGACCACGTGCTGGCCGGCTGGGGAGCCGACGAGCACCTGGCGAAACTGCGCCGGATCGCCGCCGGAATGGGCGTCTCCGACGCCGAGCTGGACGCCGCGATCGCCGCCCTGCGCGACGACCCCGAGACCTACTTCGTCTCCGCCGAGGCCCACAACCGCTGGCGCGGCGCGCTCCCCTACGACGAGTACGCGATGCGGCGCATCGTCTCGGTCAACCTGTTCGCCGGCACCTGCAGAGCAGCTCGGCGATGCGGGGCGCCTCGCGCCAGAAGACCCGGACGCCGACGGCGCAGACGACGACGAAGATCACGGCGGCCGGGATCATGTGGAGTCCAGCCGCCGGCGGCTGAGACGGCGCTGGGGGCGCTCGGGTCGATGATCCAGACGCGGGCCTGCTCGAAGATCAGGGTCAGGGGGTTGATCATCAGGACGTCGCGGAGCAGGCCCGGCTCGACGATTTCCAGCGGGTAGATCAGCGGCGTGCCGTAGAGCAGCACGGTGGCCAGCACCGTCCAGATGATGGCGACGTCGCGGATAGCGGACGTTGAGCGCCGAGAGCAGCAGCGAGACCCCGCAGGTGAGGACCACGAGCGGCGCCAGGATCACCGGGAAGCAGCAACCAGGTCCACATCGGCCCGACGCCGAAGGCGAGGATGAAGATGAAGACGACGATCAGGTTCAGGGCCAGCGTGAAGAACGCGACCAGGACGGTGGAGAGCGGGATCACGAGGCGCGGGAACTGCGTCTTGCGGACGATCCCCTCCTGGGCCAGCACCGAGTTGACCGCGCCGCCGGTCGCTTCCTGGAAGAAGCCGAAGACGACCAGGTTGAACAGCAGCAGCACCGGATAGTGGGGGACGTTGCTGCCGAGGCGGATGATCTTGGTGAAGACGACGAGGAGGACGCGCGAACAGCATCAGCGGCCGCACCAGCGACCAGAAGTAGCCGAGCGCGGTGCCGAAGAAGCTCTTCTTGAAATCGGTCGCCGAGACCAGCCAGAGCAGGTCGAAGAAGCGGCGCCGGCCACCGCCGATCGCCGAGGGGCCGCGAACCTCCTGCAGCTTCAGCGCCGGCTCGGCGCTCATTCGACCTCGACCTCGAGGTGGTGCTCGACCGAGACCACGCCGGAGACGTCGGACCCGAAGACGACGAAGTCGAGCACGTGGGGCGAATGGAGGACCAGGTTGGAGAGGTTGTGGTCGCGGTGGATCCAGCACTTGACCACGTACCGCCCCGGCGCCATCCGGTTCTCGATCTCACCCGCGATCCGCACCCGCTGCCCGGCCCGCAGCCGGTCGGGCGTGCCGTCGGGGAGCACCAGCGTTGACCCCCGCGACTTCGACGCCGTCGGCGTTGGCGAGCGCGAAGCCGAAGCTCGGCCCCTCGACGTCGCGGCGCGCTTCCAGCGGTCGCGCAGAGGCGCAGCGGCGTGCCGTGCTCGACCGTCGTCGCCCGCTCGCCGTCCTCGCCCTCGAGCCAGGCGTCGTCGGATGATCACGTCGGCGGTGCCGCTCTCCTCGCCGCCGCCCGAGCTGCGTCGGGGCCTGCTCGAAGTTGAGGCGCAGGTAGCTGCGGGCGACCTCGCCGGGGTCGCCGCTCGCCTTGACCACCCCGTCGTGGAGCAGCATCGCCCGGTGGCAGTAGTGCTCGACCGCCGACATGTCGTGGGTGACGAGGACGACGGTGCGGTCGGAGTCGCGCATCTCGTGGAAGACGTCGGCGCACTTCTGCTGGAACGAGGCGTCGCCGACCGCGAGCACCTCGTCGATCAGGAGGATCTCGGCGTCGGACTGGATCATCACCGAGAAGGCGAGCCGGACCAGCATCCCCGAGGAGTAGTTCTTCAGTTTCATGTCGACGAACTCCTCGAGCTCGGCGAACTCGAGCACGGCGCCGAGCCGGGCTCGGGCCTCGTCGCGGTGCAGGCCCATCATCACGCCGTTCAGCTCGACGTTCTCGCGCGCGGTCAGCTCCGGGTTGAAGCCGACCCCGAGCTCGATGAAGGGCGCCAGCCGCCCCGCCATCCTCACCCGGCCGGCGTCGGCCGCGTAGATGCTGGCGAGGATCTTCAGCAGCGTGCTCTTGCCGGAGCCGTTGCGGCCGACGATGCCGAAGAACTCGCCCCTGTGGATGTCGAACGAGACGTCGCGGAGCGCCTGCAGCTCGCGGTACTCGCGCTTCGACTGGAGAAGGTGGTCAGCCGCTCTTTCAGCGAGTCGACCTTGTGGGTCGGCAAGCCGGAACGACTTGCGCAGGCCAGTCGCCTCGAGCACCGTCGGTTCATCCTCGCGCCGGTCGGCGGCGGTTCTGGTCGAGACCGAGTTGTTCAGTTCAACTGCCATGTTCGATTGAGGGAGGTCGATCAGCCCTGACGATAGGCCCTGAAAGGCCACCGCATCCTCCGCAGGCGCCGCAGCGGCCGCGTAACCCGCCAGCTGAGGGTGTTGGCGTAGGACCGGCGGACGGCCTCGACCCTCTCCTCCGCCTCGGCGGCCTGCCGGTCGAGCTCGCCTCGCTGACGGACGATCTCGTCTCGCAGCTGCTCGCCCTCCTGGCTCAGCCGGGTCACCTCGCCGACGAGCGCTTGGGCGTCGGAGCGCATCCGCCACTCGAGCCGGACGAGGCGTGCCATCTCGTCAAGGGGGGAGCGGGGCTCCGCCGGCCGCGCTCCGGCAGCCTCCAGCAGGCCGACCAGCTCCTGGACGTGATCGTTGGCCCGGTGGTGCGCGGCGACGATGTCGTGGTTGACCGGGCCCATCGCCGGGTCGTAGAGGTCGAGATCGGCCCGCAGCCGCGCTGCGTCGACGATCACATTGCCGGTCCGTCCGCCGAAACCGGAGGCCTCGATCCCGCCGTAACTCTCAGCGGTCACCCAGCCGTCGCCCCCGTGGCGGTCGTAGACGTAGGCGGCGCGCCCGCAGGCCATCGCCTCGAGGACCGACCGCCCGTAGCCGATGACGATGTCGGCGCTGCGCAGATCCCCCGCCGGGTCATCGGTCTGACCGGCCTCGCCGCCGACCCGGACGAGCTCGATGCCCACCTCGCCGCAGGCGGCCTCCAGCATCGCCAGGCGGTCGCTCACCGGGTTGTTGCTGAGCAGCAGGGCGCGGGCCGGGCGCTCGGGCAGCGGCGGGCCGGCAGCGAACCGCTCGATGTCGATGGGCTGCCGGAGGCGCACGGTGTCGGCTTTCACCGCCAGTGCCCGCAGGCGCCGCAGAACGCGATCGTTCAGCGCGACCACTTGGTGGACGATCCCCTCCAGTTGCGGAGGAAGCTGCAGGTCGAAGATCTCACTGTGAGCTACGAACACCTGGGAGACATGCGGGAAGCGCTTGGCCAGCTCGAGCGAGACGCCCGCGTCCTGGACGAGCACCGCGTCGCACGCCGGCGGCAGCTCGTTCTCGCTGACAACTTCGATTTCCCGTCGCCGGGCGAGCACCGCCCCGGCGCCCGGTTCCCGCGTGAAGACGACCGGCTCGTGGCCGAGGCGGTCCAGCTGTTCGGCGACGGTCAACAGATACGACTCGCTGCCGCCCAAGCCGAGCTGGTTCGTGGCCAGGATCACTCGCATCTGCGGGAGCCTAGCTTGCACCGTCAAGCGGATGAGCGCTCGATTCGGGCGCCGGCCGGAAAGAAAAACGGGCCGGACTCCTCGCTGCTCCGAGAGAACCGCGGTCGAGGGACGTAGTTGACTTACCGGTCGTCCGCCTATTCCTGTTCCTCGCCGAGGTCCTGTGCGGAGGGCGGCCAGGGCGCCGCGAGATGAAAATCCTCCTCGCCCTGCTCGTCGTCGCCCTTCGCTCTGAACGAAGCGCTCGCCGACACCTCCTTCGTCCACATCGAAGCCGGGCCGTACCTCTCGGCGCGCGACGCCTTCGGCTCGCCCGCCTACGGCCCGGCGGAGATCGCCGAAGCCCCGGAACCCGCCCGCGTCGCCGCCGACAAGGTCCTCGCCGGTGCGCTGCGGATCGCGCGCGAGGCGGTCACTCCGACGAGGCCGGCGAGTGTGAAGCCGGCGAGCACCAGGGCGGGGGCGCTGAACGATTGCCTGGCGCGCTTCGCGCGCGGCAGCTGGCCTGTCGCGCTCAACGCGACGGTCCCCCCCGGCGGCGCCGTGGAGGTGTCGCGATCCCGCCCGATCGCTCTTCGATACCTTGGCGCCTGCGGTTCGGTTCGCGGGGAGAGACGGCCGTATGCGGGCTGCAGTCATGATGTGGACGATGTCGACCCCCCCTGGAAAGGACGCATGAGGCTCTCGGTCGTGATCCCCGCCCACAACGAGGAGGGCTCGGTGGGGGAGACCGTCGAGGGGATCGTCGCCACCCTCTCGCGCGAGCAGGTCCCGCACGACGTCCTCGTCATCGACGACTCCAGCCAGGACCGGACCGCGGCCGTGGTCGAGGAGATCGCGGCCCGCCACCCGCAGGTCCGCTGCCTGCCCTCCCACTACCGCCCCGGCTTCGGCTTCGCCGTCCGCAGCGGCCTGGAGCTGTTCGAGGGCGACGCGGTGGCGATCATGATGGCCGACGGGTCCGACAGCCCCGAGGACCTGGTCACCTACTACCGGCTGCTCGAGGAAGGGTACGAGTGCGCCTTCGGCTCGCGCTTCGTCCACGGCGCCGAAGTGGTCGACTACCCGCGCTCGAAGCTGATCATGAACCGGATCGTCAACTTCGGGATCCGGGTGCTGTTCCGCCACGGCTACAACGACACCACCAACGCCTTCAAGGCGTACCGGCGCGAGGTGATCGAGAACATCCAGCCGTTCCTCTCCCATCACTTCAACCTCACGGTCGAGCTGCCGCTGAAGGCGGTGGTCCGCGGCTACAGCTACGGGATCGTCCCGATCTCGTGGACCAACAGGAAATCCGGCGACTCGAAGCTGCGGCTGAACGAGATGGGCAGCCGCTACCTGTTCATCATCCTCTACGTCTTCCTCGAGCACCATCTCAGCCGCGGCGACTACCGCCGCGACGACGCCTCCCCGACCGCCAAGCGAGGGGTGTGGCGGGCCGGGCGGCCGCGGACCGGCGAGCGGCAGGACATCGCCGCGGAGGAAACCGAGCGCCGTGACGAGACCGCCGCCTGAGCGGCGCTAGCCCGCCGGGCAGACGGTAGACCGGCCCCCCCACCAGCACCCGCCAGCGCTGGGGGGCGGCGTCCGGGGCGATCTTCAGCGAGTCCCAGCTCCCGGGCTCGACTTCGCCGATCACGAACCCGGGGCCTTCCTTGGCGAAACGGCTGAGTCGCACCGGGACCCCTTCCCGGGTCCGCCCCAGGCGCACGCCTTCCGGCGGCAGCGGGAAGTAGGCGAAGTCGGAGGCGGTTGCGTCCGAGATCCGGTAGCAGCCCTGACGGCTGCTCGGGGCGTCGCTCGGCCCGAGGGCGACGCGCTTGGCTTTGATCAGGGTCGCGTCGGCGACTTCTCGCATCGGCAGCGGCTCCGCCGCCACTTCGTCGAGGCTGTAGGCGAGCGACCCGAACTCTTCGGCCGCGCGCAGGTAGTCGCCGGCGGGGAGCGGCACGCCGACGCCGCCGCCGAGCTGGACGATTTCGGGATCGGCCCCGGGCTTGAATCCGGGTTCGACTTCCGCCGCCGCCAACTCCACCATCGCCGCCTCGGTCCTGGTCGCGGCGGCGTCGTTGAGCAGCACGCGGCGGCCGTCGTAGTACTTGGCGATGTTCGGCGGGATCGCCAGCCCGACGACGACGAACATCGCGAGGACCGCCGCGCTCGGCAGCCGCAGGCCGGAGGCGGCGTCGGCGAGGACGAGGAGGACGAGCACCGCGCCCGCGAACATGTAGCGGGAGGAGTTCGGCGGCCGGCCGCCGAGCGCGATCGTCACCCAGTAGGCCGCGACAACGGCCGCGAACACCCAGAGCGTCGGCCGGCACGTTCCCCCGCACGACGCGCGCCACCACCGCGATCGCCAGCAGCGCCCCGACCACCGTCCCCGCCGCGGTCACCGTCGTCACGTAAGGCGAAACTTCGGCGCCGGTCGGGTTGAGGCCGGTCAGCGACCCGGCGATCGCCGCCAGCGATTCGGCCGCGACGCTGGGGATCAGGTGGACGTTCAGCAGCGTGATCGCCGGCTGGTCGAACTGGCGCGCCCAGACCCACCAGATCGCGTAGAGGACGAGCGGGATGCCGAAGATCCAAAGGCGCCGGGCGCGGTCCTCGCGCAGCAGCACCGAGACCGCGATGCCGACCAGGAAGGCGAGGCCGAGCTCGATCATCGTGATCGAGAAGACGAGCAGAACGCAGGCGGCGACGTCGCCGCGGCGGTCGTTGCGTTCGAGCGCCAGGATCGCGGCGAGGCCGAAGGCCAGGGCGATGACCGTGTGCATGTCGAAGGCCCAGATCAGCGGCTCCCAGGCGTAGCCGAAGAAGAGAAGGAGGATGCTCGGGGCGAGCGCCGCCACCGCCCCGACCCGGCGCCGGGCGAGGACGAAGAAGAGCGCGACAGCGGCGAGCACGGCGAGGACCTCGACGCCGCGGAAGTAGTTGTAGTCGGCGCCGAACAGTTCGAACAGCGCGCGGTAGATCAGTTTGCCGCCGAGCTGGAAGTGGCCGTTGTGGGGGGCGAAGAAGAACTCGAGGCCGCCGCGGACTTCCGGCACGTACACGTGCGCGACGTAGCGCGCGTAGTAGTAGACGTCGTCGCCGGAGAAGGTGACCTTCCGCGCGGAGATCATCAGCCACGCGGCCGAGGCGCACATCGCCAGGCCGAGGACCACCCAGACGAGGGCGCGCGTCCGCGCAGGCGACAGTCTCACCGACATCTCCTCACCGGCCCTCGCTGGGGCGCCGTCCGGGTGTCCGCGACCCGGGGGTCAGACCGCGCTCACGGTCCAGCGCTCGACGTTCTGCTCGTGCATCTCCTGCAGGATCTCGTCGATCCCGTAGCGCAGCTCGAAGCCCGGGTAGTCGGCCTTGAACGGCTCCAGGTCGGAGATCCACCAGCGGTGGTCGCCGATCCGCGGCTCCTCCCCCATCTCCCAGTCGAGCTCGCGACCGGCGATCCGCTCGCAGACCTCGATCGCCTCGAGCATCGAGCAGTTGGAGAAGCGGCCGCCGCCGATGTTGTAGACGGCGTGCGGGCGGGGCGCCTTGCGGAAGGCGTCGAAGGCGGCGATCAGGTCGGCGCTGTGGATGTTGTCGCGCACCTGCTTGCCCTCGTAGCCGAAGACGGTGTACGGGGTGCCGGTGACCGTGCACTTCATCAGGTAGGCGAGGAAGCCGTGCAGCTTGGCGCCGGCGTGCTGGGGCCCGGTCAGGCAGCCGCCGCGGAAGCAGACGGTCGGCATCTCGAAGTAGTAGCCGTACTCCTGCACCAGCAGGTCGGCGGCGGCCTTGGAGACGCCGAACAGCGAGTGGGTCGAGCTGTCGATCGACATCGAGGTGTCGATGCCCTTGTAGTAGGGGTGGTCCTCGGGAAGCTCCAGCCGCTTCTCCAGCGACTGCAGCGGCAGCCGGTTCGGCGTGTCGCCGTAGACCTTGTTGGTCGAGCAGAAGACGAAGGGCGCGTCGGGGCAGTGCGCCCGCGCCGCCTCGAGCAGGTTCAGGGTGCCGTTGGCGTTGACGCCGAAGTCGGTCTGCGGGTCGCTCGCGGCCCAGTCGTGGGAGGGCTGCGCGGCGGTGTGGACGACCAGCTCGATCTCGCCGGCGCGCTCGCGGAAGATCCGCTCGACCGCCTCGGTGTCGCGGATGTCGGCGTTCTCCCAGCGGAACTCGGAGGGGTAGCTCGGAGACGAGGCGCTCGGTCACGTGGGAGGTCGAGGACTCCGGGCCGAAGAAGCGCGCCCGCATGTCGTTCTCGATCCCGACGACGTCGAAGCCCTCGGCGATGAAGTACTCGACCGCCTCGGAGCCGATCAGGCCCCCGGCTCCGGTGATGATCGCTACCGGCATGTCGTGCCTACTCCTTCCCCCCTGCAGGGGTCGTCGATATCCAGGGCGTCGCGCGATGCGCTCCGGGTCCGAGGCGATCCAATCGTGGATGTCGGCCAGCACCTGCTCGGCGCTGCGGCGCGGCCTCCACTCGTCGGCGGCGAAGAGCCTCGCGCAGTCGGAAAGGTATATCGGAACGTCGCCCTGCCTGGTCTCCGCCACCGGCTCGATCGGGACCTCGTTGCCGGTCAGCCGGCGGCAGATCTCGGTCGTCTCGAGCAGCGAGAGGCTGCACTCGCGGCCGCCGCCGACGTTCACGGTGCGGCCGTCCCAGCGCTCGCGGCTCGAGCAGCTGGCGCTCGACCAGGTCGACCAGGTCCTCGACGTGGAGGAGGTCGCGCACCTGCTTGCCATGCCCCCCGAACCCGATGTAGGTGAGCGGGTTGCGGAAGTGGTGGGCGAGCATCCAGTGGGTGAAGACGCCCTGGTCGACCTTGCCCATCTGCCAGGGGCCGGCGATCACCCCGCAGCGGTCGATCACCGCGGGCACGCCGAGGCCGGCGCGGTACTCCTCGATCAGCAGCTCGGCGGCGAGCTTGGTCGCTCCGTAGAGAGTGCGGGCGCCGTCGATCGGGAACCGCTCGCTGATACCTGCCGGCGAGACTCCCGGAACCTCCTGCTCGGCGGCGAGCTCGAAGCGGGTCTCCGCCTCCTCCAGCCGGAGGCCGACCTGCGGCGCCACCGGGTAGACGCGGCTGGTCGAGAGGAAGACGACGAAGGCGCCGTCGCGGCGGGCCCGCTCGAGGCAGTTGTAGGCGCCGGTCAGGTTGGTGTGGACCAGGTAGCCGGTGTCGCCGTCGACCCCGCTCATCACCGAGGGCTCGGCCGAGCACTCGATCAGGGCGGCGATCGCCGGCAGCTGGTCGAGGTCGCCGGGCTCGCGGACGTCGCCCTCGACGAACTCGACGCCGGCCTCGCGCAGCCGCGGCAGGTTGAGCTCCGAGCCGCGCCGGTAGAGGTTGTCGAGCGCGACCACCTCCCACTCGGGGTGCCGGGAAGCCAGCGAGACGGCGAGGTTGGAGCCGACGAAGCCGGCGCCGCCGGTGATCAGGACGCGGTCCATTCGCAGCGAACCTACCGGACGGTCCGGCGGCCGTCGGCCGCCGGGCGACCAGCGCCAGCGAGCCGCCAGCCGGCAGGTCGACGCCGCGCCTGATCAACGCGCACTCCCCCCGCAGCATGTACTCCAGCGCGCGGTTCGACGCGGTCCGCCGGCACCAGCTCGGCCACCGGGTCGTAGGGACCGCGCGAGAGGCGCTGCCGCCAGCGGGCCAGCGCCATCGCCGGCAGCAGCGAGGTGACGAAGGAGGTGGTGCGGACGACTTCGAAGCCGGCGCCCTCGACGCGGCCGACCAGCTCGCGCCGGCGGTAGCGTCGGACGTGGTGAGCGTAGTCGTCGGCGTCGCTCCAGAGCGACGGGTGCTGGGGCACGGTCAGCAGCAGGTGGCCGCCCGGGCGCAGCGCGCGATGAAGCCCGGCGAGGACGCCGGCGTCGTCGTCGATGTGCTCGAGCACGTCGAACGCGCCGACGAGGTCGAACTCCTCCTCGTAGGGCATCTGGCGAGCATCGAGCTCGACCAGCTCGGCGTCGGGCAGCCGGCGCCGCGCCACCTCTATCCCCTCGGCGTGCAGCTCGCTGCCGGTCACCTCGAGCCCGCACTCGCCCGCCAGCGCCTGCAGCACGTATCCGGTGCCGCAACCGATCTCGAGGAAGCTGTCCCCGGCGGAGGACACTTCGCGCGTCAGCTGCACGATGAGCTGATTGCGGGCGCGGAACCAGAAGCTCCGGTCCTCGAGCGGCTGCGAACCGCTCGAACAGGCTCGCGTCATATCCTCCGTCGGCACGTGGAGACCCCACCTTCGCCAAGCATTGCAGCTTCGCCGGAGCGCAGCGGCCAGGAGCGCACCCAGGTGCGGCCGTCCGTGTCGGTCGTCGTCCCTGTCTACAACGGGGCCGCCAGCCTCTCCGAGCTGCGTGCGTCGGACCGAAGCGGCGATGGCCGAGTGGACCGAGAGGCTGGAGATCGTCCTCGTCAACGACGGCAGCGCCGACCGCAGCTGGCAGCAGATCGAAGAGCTGGCGGCCGCCGCACCCGGGGGTCCGCGGCCTCGACCTGGCGCGTAACTTCGGCCAGCACAACGCGCTCCTGGTCGGGATCCGCGAAGCGCACAACGAGATCTGCGTGACGATCGACGACGACCTGCAGAACCCGCCGGAGGAGATCCCGAAACTGCTCGAGGCGCTGAGCGACGAGTATGACGTCGTCTACGGCGAGCCGATCGCGAAACAGCACGGCCTGCACCGACGGCTGGCGACCAAGCTGGTGACGCGGATGCTGCGCGTGCTCGGCGGCGAGACGGCGCCGATGGTCAGCTCCTTCCGCGCCTTCCGCACGCGACTGCGGGACGGCTTCGCCGACTACACCGGGCCCGACGTCTCGATCGACGGGCTGCTCACCTGGCAGACCGACCGCTTCCGCTCGGTCCAGGTGCGCCATGCCGAGCGAGTGGAGGGAGAGTCCAACTACTCGCTGCCGAAGCTCGTGCGACACGCGCTGACGATGATCACCGCGTTCAGCACGCGGCCGCTACGACTGGCGACGACGCTCGGCTTCTTCGTGATCCTGTTCGGCGTCGTGGTGCTCGTCTACGTGATCGGGCGCACCGCGATCGAGCAGGACAGCGTCCCCGGCTTCCCCTTCCTCGCCTCGATCATCTCGATCTTCTCCGGCACCCAGCTGTTCGCGATCGGGGTGATCGGCGAGTACCTGGCCCGCGTCCACGTCCGCGTCATGGCCCGCCCCAGCTACGCGGTACGGGCACGGACGGCGACCCACGCGGCGGCAATCGCCAGCGGGGCCAGGCGCGAAGGCAACCGAGCCGCTCTGCCAGCGCCTGGAGTGGGACAGCGCCTTCTGGGGCTTCCCGGTGGCCCGCGTCAACGGCGACCGGCTCGACCGCGAGCAGGCCTTCGAGGTGACTTCATGGTGCGAGGGGAAGGCATCCGCTGCACCTACCTCCTCGCCCCCGCCGACGACGCCGGCACGGCAGAAGCCGCCGAGTCGGCCGGCTTCCTGCCGGTCGACACGCGGATTACGCTCGAACGGCCTGCGGAGCCCGTCTCCGGGCCGCCGGCCGGCCTCGCCGTCCGCGAGGGGCGCGAGGGGGACGCCGGCCGGGTCGCGGCCCTGGCCGCCGCCGCCCACACCGACACCCGGTTCCACTTCGATCCCCACTTTCCCCGCCAGCGCGCCGCGGAGCTGTACGCGACCTGGGTCGGCCGCGGCTTCCACGAGGACTCCAGGCACCTGCTCGTCGCCGAGCGCGACGAGCGCCTGCTGGGCTACGTGCTGGTCAGCGACGAACCGCGGGCGATCGACCTGATCGCCGTCGAGCGATCGGCACGCGGCCAGGGCGTCGGGCAGGCGCTGCTGGCGGCGGCGATCGGCGAGCGCCCGGAGGAGCCGATCTCGGTCGTCACCCAGGCCCGCAACGTCGGCGCGCTGCGGCTCTACCAGAAGCTCGGATTCACGATCACGAAGCACCGAGGTCTGGTATCACCGGTGGCGATGAGCGCGGCGGACACCGCGGCGACCGAGCGCAAGACCGCGGAGATCCCGTTCAACCGCGCTGCCCGGGCCGGGAACGAGCAGGCCTACATCGACCAGGCGATCGAGTTCGGGCCACCTCGCCGCCGACGGCCCGTTCACCCGGGCCTGCAGCGAGCTGCTGGAGGAGTCGCTGGGCTCGCCCGTCCTGCTGGTGCATTCCTGCACCGCGGCGCTGGAGATGGCCGCCATCCTCGCCGACATCGGGCCAGGCGACGAGGTGATCATGCCCTCCTACACCTTCGTCTCCACCGCGAACGCCTTCGTCCTGCGCGGCGCGCGTGCCCGTGTTCGTCGACATCCGGCGCGACACGCTCAACCTCGACGAGTCGCTGGTCGAGGCGGCGATCACGCCCGCGCACCAGGGCGATCGTGCCGGTGCACTACGCCGGCGTGGGCTGCGAGATGGACCCGATCCTGGACATCGCGCAGCGCGCACGAGCTGCTGGTCATCGAGGACGCCGCCCAGGGCCTGTCGACGCGAGCTACCGCGGACGGCCGCCTGGGCACGATCGGCGCACCTCGGCACGCTGAGCTTCCACGAGACCAAGAACGTCATCTGCGGCGAGGGCGGCGCGCTGCTCGTCAACGACGAGCGCTTCGTCGAGCGCGCCGAGATCGTGCGCGAGAAGGGGACCAACCGCAGCCAGCTTCTTCCGCGGCGAAGTCGACAAGTACACCTGGGTCGACATCGGCTCGTCGTATCTGCCGGGCGAGATCGTCGCGGCGTTCCTGTGGGCCCAGCTCGAGGAGGCCGACTCGATCACCGCGCGCCGGGTCGAGCTCTGGAACCGGTATCACGCCCGCCTCGAGCCGTGCGAGAAGTCCGGCCGCATCCGGCGACCCGTCATTCCGCCCGACTGCCGCCACAACGCTCACATGTACTACGTGCTTCTGCCGAGCCGCGAGCAGCGCACGCGGCTGATCGCGCGCCTGCGCGAGCGCGGCATCGGCGCGGTCTTCCACTACGTGCCCCTGCACAGCTCGCCCGCCGGCCGCCGCTTCGGGCGAACCAGCGGCGAGCTCGAGGTCACCGATGACCTCAGCGCCCGGCTGGTCCGGCTCCCCCTCTGGCCGGACCTCTCCGCCGCCCAGGTCGACGAGGTGATCGCCGCGGTGCGCGACTTCCTCGTCACCGGCGAGGACTGAAGCTCAGCCGCCGCCCTTGGGGACGAGGAATTCCGAGTTCCCGACCTGGCGGATCGATTCGAAGTCTTCGCGCAGGTAGACGACCAGGGGGAGCTTGGCAGCGGTTGGCCGTTCAGCCAGGCGTTTGTCTCCGCTTCGTTGCGGACCGCGCACGGACGCGGCGAGGCTTTCAACTGGTCCACGATCCGCTGCTGCGTGGCGTTGTCGAGCAGCCTGACCCAGGGGCCCGGGACCTGCGGCTTGGGCGCTTCCAGGCCCGACCAGAGGTAGAGGCTGTTGATGCTCGGCTGGCCGACCAGGGTCGTGCAGTTCTGGCTGTGCAGGAGCTCGACCAGCGCTTCGTATTCTTCCGCCTGCGGCGGGGGGATGTGGAGCAGGCCGGCGCCGGGCAGCGAGGCGGCCGGCAGGTCGCGGTAGGTCTTCAAGCTCGTCAGGCCCGGCCGGACGATCGACTCGTAGCCGAACTTCCCGAGCGCGGCGAGCAGTACGACGGTGACGACGACGCCGAGGCGCAGCGCGGTCTCCGGGCCGCTCGCCGCCGCCCAGCGCCGCAGTGAGGCGAGCCCGTCGGCGATGCAGAGGGCGCCGACCGGGACGAAAGTCGCGGCCGCGATCCCGACCTGGCTTCCCGCAACCGGATAGATCTGCAACGCCTCGGCCACCGCCAGCGCCGGCAACAGGACCCGCACGAAGCGCTTGAACGGGGGCTCCTCGACGTCGACAGGCGGGATCGCGGCGATCCAGGCGAGCGTCAGCGGCAGGGCCTCCCTGATCAGCGTCGAGTTGACGTTGAGGGGTGGCACTTGGGCGATCGCCATCCAGATCGCGGCGCCGGCCAGCACCCGCAGCAGCCCCGGCCAGATCCGCGGCGTGCCCGGGCCCCGGGGGAGCACCGCCACCAGAGCCGCGCCGGCAACTGCGGCGAACCCCCAGTCGAGACCGGCGCTGGGAAACTGCATCGGCGTGACAAGGGCATCGCGGATGCGCAGCGCCTGGTTGACGATCCCGTCATAGACGTCCCCGAGATTGGGTCCCGTCAGCAGCAGGGCGGCGATGACGGTCGCCACCCCGACGAAGGCCGCGACCACGGCCGCGATCAGCCAGTCGCCGAAGGCGGTCCTCGGGCGAGGCGCTCACGCGAGCCGAAGCGGCGGTGAGGACGACGGCGACCTCGGCGCAGAGGATCAGCACGAGGAAGTCCCGGACTTCGCCGACGCCGAGGTCGCGGGCCATCACCACGACCGGCATCGCGACGAAGGCGAGGAATACGGGCCAGCGCAGCCAGCGGCGGCGGTGGAGCGGCTCGTAGGTGGCGACGGCGGCGAAGACGGCGGCGGCGAGGAGGAAGATGCCGAGATTGATCTTGGTCAGCAGCAGGGCCCCTGCCAGGAGCCCGACCACCGCCCCCGAGATCAGCACCCGCCGGGGTGGGAGGAAGACGAGCACGAGCACGAGCGCCGCCAGCAGCAGACTGGCGAGGCCGTGGGGTGCATCGGCTCGGCAATGAGGATCCCGAGGGTCGCGAAGGCGACGATCGTCCCGATCGCGCCGAGCAGCAGCCGCCCCGTCAACCTCTGAGCCGCGAGCCCGTAGAGGCCGCTGGTCAGGATCCAGACGACGACCACCGTGATGCGGCTCGCGTCGGTGGTGATCGAACTGCCGGTCAGCGCCGCGAGCCCCCCGAAGAGCTCGTAGTAGAAGGGCCCGTACGGAGTGTAGATGTCGCGGTAGAGGGCGTCGCCGTGGACGAACGCCTTCAGCGTCAGCAGCAGCGTGCCCTCGTCGTCGTAGCTCTCGAAGAGGGTGAAGATCGCGAAGTAGGCAGCGGCGCAGCGGCGGTCAGGATCACGCCGTAGAGGGCGACCGCGCGCGGTTAGGTGGCGGGACACCCAGGCCTGCCACCGCTCCCAGTACGCCAGTGCCGGTGGCCGAGGAGCCGAACTCGAACCCGGTGATCTCCCGTCAGCCAAGAAGCGGCAGGATATATCGAACTCTGTGCGCGGGGTCCGCGGTCCGCCCCTTCAGCCGGTCTACGGCCGCGCGCGACCGCCGGCGAGGCGGACGAAGGCGTGCCAGGCGGGCTTCGGCTTGAAGCGGGTGCTTTCGCGGAAGAAGCCGACCGAGTCGCAGAAGTCGCAGCTGTCCTTGAGGTCTTTCCAGGAGAACCAGTAGACGCCCTTGAGGTTCAGCCGGCGCTGGTTGGCGAGCAGGTAGCGGTAGGACCTGCGCAGCTGCCTCACCTGTCCCCGCGGCCCCTGCTCGAAGGCGTCGTGCTTGCTGTTCTGCGAGCCCCAGCCCATCTCGGTGACGTAGAAGGCGGGCCGGTCGTGGTTTTCGACCAGGACGTCGTGGAATTCTTCGACCAGCTCTTCGAGCCGCTTGCTGTCGACCGCGTAGGGATGCAGCGAGACGCCGTCGAAGCGGCTCTTGATCTTCGGGTAGCGGTAGAGAGCGGCGCAGGAAGGTGGCGGCGGGCATGCCCCGCTTGCCCTTGGCGGTCGGCTCGCCGAACAGCCCCGAGAGCAGGACCTTGGCGCCGGGCTGGGCGGATTTGATCGCCTGGCTGGAGATCGTCACCAGCTTCGCGTAGCGGCTCGGCGAGACCGGGAAGGTGAAGTAGAAGAAGTTCGACTCGTTCCAGATCTGCCAGGTGCGGATCGGCCGGGCTCGCTGGATTTCAGGCTCGTAGCGGACGCCTTCGACGAACTCCGGCTTCGTCCGTTCGCGCCAGAACTCGCCGCCCGGGCCGTAGCGCTCCGCCGCCGCCCCGAGGAACTTCTTCCAGGCCTGGCGCTGGCGGCCGCTGTTGACCGGCATCGTCGTTTCCTTGTGGGCGACCCAGTGCGGGGGCGACATCAGGACCGGCAGGACGGTGAGCCCGCCGCGCGCGGCCATCGCGACGACCGCGTCGAAGCTGCTCCAGTCATAGCCGCCCTTGCGCGTCGGCTGGACCCCACCCCAGGAGAGCGGCCAGCGGACGCTTTCGATCCCGCCCGCCTTCATGTAGCTGATGTCTTCCGGGGTCAGCCCGGCCTGCGGGCCAACCCCGAAGAAGCCGCGCGGCGGGGTCGGCAGGGGCTTCGCGCCACCGGTGCCGGCGCTGGCGACGAGGCCGATCGCGAGGCAAGCAGCGAGGATCGCGGTGGTCAGTCTGAGTCGCATGGCTGGTCTCCCCTGGCGGCGGTGATGGACGGGCACCGCGCGCGGCGGCGCGCGCGAGCACCTTCTAACACGGCGGAAGCAAGAATGTAGCGGGTGCGTGAAGACGCGACGAACTACTCGGTGGGGGCCGATCAATCGCGTCCGTCGAATCAAGTACGTACCCTGCGGGTTACGTGAACGTGGTCCGCGACATGGTCATCGGGGCTGTCACCTCGGCGCTCCTGCTCCTCTGCCTCGCCGCTCCTGCGGGGGCGGCGAAGGTGCAGCTGGTCGGAACGTTCTCGGAACCGATCTACGTCACCTCCGAC
>CAWEOH010000028.1:0-31051 GCA_963810455.1 uncultured Actinomycetes bacterium | reverse complement strand
TCAGACGTCGATCGCGGTGGGGACGCCGATCTCCAGCCAGCGGAAGGAGTCGCGGACCTCAGCGGGGGCGGCGGCGAGCGCCCGCTCGACCTCCTCGCGGCCCTCGCGGAAGTGCTGCCAGCCCTCGTAGTGGATCGGGATCGCGGTGCGGGGGCGGATCTGGCCGCAGAGCTCGACCGCCTCGGCGCCGGTCATCGTGTACCGGAGCGGCCCCGAGATCGGGAAGCGGACGCCGCCGAGGTGCAGCAGCGCGGTGCCGACGGCGACCCGGGCGGCGACTTCGCGGACGCCGTCGTAGAGCACGGTGTCGCCGGAGATCCACAGCGCCCCGTGCTCCTGGCCCTGCCAGCGCAGCGCGAACCCGATCACCTCGCCGACGATCGGGTGGCTGAGTGGCGGCCCGTGCCGGCAGGGCGTCGCCGTGATCTCGATCGCCGGCCGGCCTGGCGCCTCCAGCGTCGTCCTCTCCCAGGCGGTGAGGCCGCGCAGGTCGGGACCGCCGGCGCTCGCGCCCTTCGCCAGGCGCTTCGCCCCGGGCACCGTCGTCACCACCCGCTTCGCCCGCGGCAGCAAGGCCCGGCCGGCGGCGTCGAGGTTGTCCTCGTGGTGGTCGTGGGAGAGGAGGACGGCGTCGATCTCGCCGATCTGCGCCGCCGCGATCGCCGGCTCGGTCAGCTTCCGCGACCCCGTCCCCCAGCCGAACCGGTAGCGCCCGCCGGCCGGGTCGAAGGTCGGGTCGGTGAGCAGCCGCCAGCCGCCGAGCTCGAGCAGCACGGTGGGTCCCCCCACGTGCGTGATCCGCACCTCCACGCCACCAACCTACCTCGCGCCCGCGAGTCTGCGAAAACCCGCGCCTGGCGCGGGTTATTGCGGCTTCGCGCTCAGGCCGGCTGGAGGAGCGCTGCCACGGCTCGCGCCACGCGCTCGCCGCGCACGGTCAGCGCGTACTCGGTGTGGGGAGGGCGGCCGGGGACCAACGTCCGCTCGACGATCCCCGCCGCCTCGAGCTGGTCGAGCCGCTCCGAGAGGGTGGTGGGGGAGACGCCGGGCAGCGACTGGCGGAACTCGTTGAAGCGGGTCGCGCCGCTGGAGGCGGCGTAGATAGTCGCCATCGTCCACCGCCGCTCCAGCAGCCCGGCCGCCGCGCGGAGCTCCGGCGGCACGGGCTGGCAGCTGCGGCAGCGCGGCGTCATCTAGGCGACCGCCGCGCCGCTCTCGACCGGCTCCAGGGCCAGGCCGAGGACCTCGTCGATGCTCATCACCGGGTGGAAGGTCATCTGCTCTCGAACCTCCTCCGGCACCTCGTCGAGGTCGCCGCGGTTGCGCCAGGGCAGGATCACCTCGGTCAGGCCCGCCGCGTGGGCGGCCAGCACCTTCTGCTTGAGGCCGCCGATCGGCAGCACCCGGCCCTGCAGGGTCACCTCGCCGGTCATCCCGACCGTGTGCTTCACCGGCCGGCCGGAGAGCAGCGAGACGAGCGCCGTCGTCATCGCGGTGCCGGCGCTGGGGCCGTCCTTGGGGATCGCCCCGGCGGGCACGTGGACGTGGAACTCGCGGTCGAAGCGGCCCGGATCGATGCCGAGCTGCCCGGCGTGGGAGCGGACGTAGGAGAGCGCGATCCGCGCCGACTCCTTCATCACGTCGCCGAGCTGCCCGGTCAGGACCAGGCCCTTGTCGCCGTCCATCGCGGTCGCCTCGACGAAGAGGACGTCGCCGCCGGTGCCGGTCACCGCCAGGCCGGTGGAGACGCCGGGGATCGCCGTGCGCTCGACCGACTCCTGGAAGAACTTCTGCCGCCCGAGCGCCTCGCGCAGCGCCGCCTCGTCGAGGACGACCGGGCTGGTCGCCTCGCCGGCGGCGATCTTCGTCGCCGCCCCGCGCAGCAGCTTGCCCAGTTCGCGCTCGAGCTGGCGCACGCCGGCCTCGCGGGTGTACTCGGAGATCACCGCCCGCACGACGTCGTCGCCGAGCGAGACCTCCTCGGCTTCCAGGCCGTTGCGCTTCAGCTGCCGCGGCAGCAGGTAGCCCTTGGCGATCGCCAGCTTCTCCTCGGTCGTGTAGCCGTCGAAGGCGATCACCTCCATCCGGTCCAGCAGCGGCGCCGGGATCGTGTCGACCAGGTTCGCGGTGGCGATGAAGACCACCTCGGAGAGGTCGATCTCGACGTCGAGGTAGTGGTCGCGGAAGGTGTTGTTCTGGGCCGGGTCGAGCACCTCCAGCAGCGCCGCCGAGGGGTCGCCGCGCCAGTCGGCGCCGACCTTGTCTACCTCGTCGAGGAGGATCACCGGGTTCATCGTCTCGGCGTCGCGCAGGGCGCGGACGATCCGGCCCGGCAGGGCGCCGATGTAGGTGCGGCGGTGGCCGCGGACCTCGGCCTCGTCGTGCAGGCCGCCGAGGCTGATGCGGACGAACTCGCGCCCGAGGCTGCGAGCGATCGACTCGCCGATCGAGGTCTTGCCGGTGCCCGGGGGTCCGACCAGGGTGAGGATCGTGCCGTTGGCGCGGCCGTCGTCGTCGTCGACCTCGCGCTCCTCGCGCAGCTTGCGCACGGCGACGAACTCGGTGATCCGCCGCTTCACGTCATCGAGGCCGGCGTGGTCGGAGTCGAGCACCTCGCGGGTGTGGACCGGGTCCAGCCGCTCCTCCGAGCGCGCGCTCCACGGCACCGCGATCAGCCAGTCGAGGTAGCTGCGGATCATCGAGGACTCGGGCGAGGACTCGCCCTGGCGCTCGAGCCGCCGCAGCTCCTTTTCGGCCTGCTCGTAGACCGCGTCGGGCATCCCGGCCTCCTCGATCTTCGCTTCGTACTCGGCGATCAGGTCCTCCTCGTCCTCGCCGAGCTCCTTGCGGATCGACTCCATCTGCTTGCGCAGGAAGTACTCGCGCTGCTGCTGCTGGGCGCCGGACTCGACGTCCTCGCGGATCTTCGAGCGGACCTGCAGCTCGGTCAGGCGCTCGCGCTGCAGCTCGACCGCCAGCTCCAGGCGGGCGGTGACGTCGATCGTCTCCAGCAGGCGCAGCTTGCCCTCGTTGGGGATGTCGGGGGAGAGGCCGGAGGTGTCGGCCAGCGCGCCCGGCTCGTCGATCGAGCGCAGGAAGGCGGCGATGCGGCCGTCGTCGCCGCGCAGCTCGAGGATCTCCTCGACCACCGCGCGGTACTCGCGGCTCAGCTCGACGGTGTGCTCGTCGTCGGGATGGCCGTCGCGGATCTCCTGCACCTCGACGCGGAGGACGTCGGCGTCGGAGCCGTCGGCCTGCGCGGCACCGGCCAGCCCACGGTGCAGGCCGACCACGGTCGCGACCGGCTGGCCGCGGCGCGAGACGCCGTGCTCGATCACCTCGGCGACGACGCCGACGCGCCCGTACTCGCCGTCGCGGCGCGGGATCAGGAAGGCGCGCTCCTCCTCGCCGACGTCGATCGGCAGGGTCGCGGTCACGGTGGGGAAGACGATCGTCTCGTCCAAGGGAATCAGCCGATAATTCATAACCAAGTCCACTTTCTGTAGTTAGTCCCAGCAGGATAGCGCGACCCCCATCCCGCCTCAACCCCGCGCGCCCCAGCCGCCGACTCGGCCGGCACGCTGACCCGATACGGTTCCGCGCATGGATCCCGAGCGCGCCAAAGAGCTGCTCGCCGCCGAGCGAGCCCAGATCGAAACCGACATCGCCGCCGCCAAGCGCGGCGGCCCGGAAGAGAGCGACGAACGCCGCGAGCCCGGCGACTACGACTCCGAGGGCCTCTACCAGGACGAGCTCGACGCCGGCCTCGCCGAAGACCTCAAGCGCCGCCTCGACGCGGTCGAGCGCGCCGAGGAGCGCCTCGCCGCCGGCACCTACGGCCTCTCCGTGCGCAGCGGCGAGCCGATCCCCGACGCCCGTCTCGAGGCCAACCCGACCGCCGAGCTGACGGTCGAGGAGGCCGAGCGCAGCGCCTAGCCGGCGCCCCGCGCCTGACCGCCGCCGGTCGATGGGCAAGGTCAAGGCACAGATCTCGGTCTCGCTCGACGGCTACATGGCCGGCCCCGGCCAGAGCGAGGAGAACCCGCTCGGCGAGGGCGGGATCGGGCTGCACGAGTGGGTCTTCAAGCTCGCCGCCTGGCGCGAGCCGCACGGCCGCGAGGGCGGGGAGGGGGACGAGAACCCGAGCAACGCGGTGATCGCGGCGGCGCAGCAGGACATTGGCGCGGTGGTGATGGGCCGCAACATGTTCGGCCCGGTCCGCGGCCCCTGGATCGGTGACGAATGGCGCGGCTGGTGGGGCGAGGACCCGCCCTTCCACGTCCCCGTCTTCGTCCTCACCCACCACCTGCGCGGGCCGCTGGAGATGCAGGGCGGCACCACCTTCCACTTCGTCGGCGACGGGATCGAGGACGCGGTCGCCCGCGCCAGGGAGGCGGCCGGCGAGGCCGACGTCTCGATCGCGGGCGGCGCCAGCACCCTGCAGCAGGCGATCGCCGCCGGCCTGCTCGACGAGATCGTCGTCCACCAGGTCCCGGTCCTGCTCGGCGCCGGCGAGCGCCTCTTCGACAACCTCGCCCCGGGCGCCGCCGAGCTGGCGCTGACCGAGGTGGTGGAGGGCCCCGAGGCCCTCCACCTCACCTACCGCATCGGTCGCTAGACGTCTTCGTCGCCGATCGGGGCGCGAGAAGCGGCCAGGACCCAGCAGCGCCCTGGCTAAGAGCCGAGCAGCTTGGCCTTCTGCGCGGCGAACTCCTCCTCGGTGAGGATGCCCTGCGCTTTCAGTTCGCCGAGCTCCTTCAGCTGGTCGATCACCGAGCCCTCGGCGGGCGCGGCGGCGGGGGCCGCCTGCTGGGGCGGCGGTGCCTGCTGGGCCTGCTGCTGGGCGTACTGCTCTTCTTCCTGGCGCGACCATTTGTCGTACTGGCGCTTGCGGACCCGGCCGCTGACGGCGGTGGCGGTGCCGGCGACGACGGCGGTGCGGGCCATGCCTCTGATCAGTCCTGGCATCTGCTGCTCCTTCTCTAGGCGTTGGCCTCGGCCGCGTCGAGCGCGGCCTCCAGGTCTTCGACGGGGATCCGGCCGCTGGCGACGAGCTGGCCGCCGGAGCGGCGCACGGCGGCGGCGAACGGCGCCGCCCAGGCGTTCTCGTAGACCAGCAGGGCGGCCGAGGTGCCGGGCTCGAGCACGTCGGCGGCGGCGGCGATGTCCTCGTCGGCCAGCAGGCCCGAGGAGGCGCCCTCGAAGACCGCCAGCTCGGCGACCTCGCCGAGCTCGGACAGCTCCATCCCGGCGACGTCGCCGTCCTCGTCCTTGGTGATGAAGGCGAGGTCGATCACCCGGATCAGGCCGCGGTCGACCAGGTCGATCAGGTGGGGCATCGCCTCGCCGTTCGGCTGCCGCCCCGGCCACTCGACCAGGACGTAGTCGATCGGCCCCATCTCCTCCAGCGCATCGCCGTTCACTGCGGTCCTCCTCGGTCAAGTTTGTCGATCCGGCCGAATTCCCCACAACTCTACCTGCGGCGTCGCCGCCGACGATTAGGGTGGGAGCATGAGCGAACCAGCCAGCAGCAGCCACGACAAAGCCAACCGCGCCGCCCGCGAGATGGGGATGTTCTACGGCAACCGCTTCCTCGTCGAAGACGCCCCCGACGGCCCCTTCCCGGAGTCCGGCATGGCCGCCCTGGACGCGATGCGGCTGGTCGGCCTCGAACTCGAGCTGGAGGGCGATCCGAACCGCAACCTCGCCACCTTCGTCACCACCTGGATGGAGCCCGAGGCGCAGCGGATCATCGCCGAGAACCTCTACCGCAACTTCATCGACCACGCCGAGTACCCGATCTCGGCCGAGATCGAGCAGCGCTGCATCCGCATGCTCGCCGACCTCTTCCACGCCCCCGGCGAGACCACCGGCGCCCGCACCCAGGGCTCCTCGGAGGCGATCATGCTCGGCGCCCTCTCGCTGAAGTGGAAGTGGAAGCAGCGCCGCGAAGCCGAAGGCAAGCCGGTCGAGCGGCCCAACCTCGTCTTCGGCGGCGACGTCCACGTGGTCTGGGAAAAGTTCTGCCGCTACTTCGACGTCGAACCGCGGATCGTCCGCCTGCAGAAGGACAAGTACACGGTCGGCCCCGAGGACATCGAGCCCCACCTCGACGAGAACACGATCGGCGTCGCCGCCGTCCTCGGCACCACCTTCACCGGCCACGCCGACGACATCGTCGGCATCAACGACCTGCTGGTCGAGATCAAGGGCAAGCGGGGCCTCGACGTGCCGATGCACATCGACGGCGCCTCCGGCGGCTTCGTCTGGCCCTTCCTCTACCCGGACTCCACCTGGGACTTCCGGCTCGAGCAGGTGCGCTCGATCAACGTCTCCGGCCACAAGTTCGGCCTCGTCTACCCGGGGATCGGCTGGCTGATCTTCCGCGAGAAGACCGACCTCGCCTCCGAACTCGTCTTCTATGAGAACTACCTCGGCAAGACCGACGCCACCTTCACCCTCAACTTCTCGACCGGCTCGGCGATGGTGCTGGCCCAGTACTACAACTTCGTCCGCCTCGGCCGCGAGGGCTACGGCTACGTGATGAAGGCGATGCAGCAAAACGCCCGCGCCTTCGCCGCGAAGCTGAAGGAGATCGGCACCTTCGAGCTGATCGGCGACCAAGAGGAGCAGCTGCCGCTGGTCGCCTTCAAGCTGGCCGAGAAGCACGCCTACGACGAGTTCGACGTCTCCTGGCAGCTCTCGGCCGAGCGCGGCTGGATGCTCCCCGCCTACACGATGCCCCCCGACGCCCAGGAGGTGAAGGTGCTGCGGGCGCTGGTCAAGGAGACCCTGGGGCGCTCCCTGATCGACCACCTCGCCGCCGACGTCGAAGGCGCCATCCAGACGCTGGAGAAGAAGGGCGGCGCCCACGAGTCCGAGCGCCACAAGATGACGCGGACCCCCGGCTACTGAGCCGGGCGGAGCCGAGGCGACGTCCACCGAGGCGTTGCGCGGCGACCGGGCCCGGGTAGCCTCGGAGCATGCCCTCGATCGCGACCAAGACCGCGACCGCCGCCTGGAAGCGGATCCCCTGGCGTACCGTCTGGGCGATCGCGCTCTGGCTCGCCGAGAAGGGCCGCGAGCGGATCCGCGAGAACCTCAGCGCCGAGGAGCAGGGCGAGTTCTGGTCGCTGATCAAGAAGTCGAAGGGGCGGCCCGGCAACCTCGCCGATCGCGACCGCACGCGGATGAAGGCGATCGTCGGCAAGGCGATCCGCGGAACCTGAGCCGAACGAACCGCGGCGCCCAGCTCACGCGGATTTCGGCGGCGGCGAGCGGAAGTGGATGATGTTGACCTTGGTGTGGTGGGGGCGATCCGATTTGCCGTCGGTTCGTTCGTCCACCCGCCCCTGGATCGCGAACAGCTCGGCGAGCATGCCCGCCAGCAGGTCCACGACTTCGTCCCAGCCGTCCTGGTCGAGTTCCATCGGCATCCGGCTCACGTGACTGTCGTCGTCCTCGAAGTACGTACCAGTCGCCATTGCCTCGGCCAGGTCGTCCGCGATCTCGTGCATCACCGCGCGCGCGAACCCCAGCCTTTCGGCCTCGGTCAACCGCTTCCACGCCTCTTCGTCCCATATCTGGTAACGCTCGCACGCTTTGTAGAGGTGCTCGGCGACGCGACCTCCCCTGGCCTGCCTCGTTTCGATCAGCTCGATGCAGCCGAGATCACGGAGGATTCGCACGTGGTACGAGACGTTGTTCGGCGGCTCGTCGATCAGCTCCGCTACTTCGCGCGGGGTAGCCGCCCGTTCCCAAAAGACCCGCATCGCCCTGAGGCGAGTGGGATGGGCGAGGGCGGTGACCAGTCTCGGGTTGGTGAGAGATGGCGGTTGCGGAAGCGACAAGAAATCCTCCAAAAAAACTGAGTTTCTGATTGCCGCACTCTAATAGAAAAAACTCACCGCGTCTTCCGCTATTCGTTGATCTGAATTGGCAGATTGAGAGAGCAACCTTTAGTAAACCCTACGCCCGGGTTCGTCGACTGCGGATCCGCCAGCCAACTACGACATGCGAAAGGGGGCTAAGTATGAAGGCCGCTCACACTGTGCACCTCATTCCTGCTGCTGCCATCGGCAAGATGAGCTGAGTCATTGAGGAAAGGGGTCGGGCCGAGTCGCCCGGGCAAGGCTCGGTCCGTATCCTCTTCGGGAGAAGATGTCGCGAGGATCTCTAGTCAGGGATTCCTTTTCATTCAACCGCTTCTTCCCACAGGCGCCTCTTTATGCGCAAAGCTCGCGGACTACATGGCGGGGCGCAGACCAGACAAGATCGATACCGAGCTCGTGCGGGCGCTGGCGCATCCGCTGCGGGTGGAAATCCTGCAGATCCTCAACGAACGGGACGCGAGCCCGAACGAGCTGATGAACATGCTCGAGATGCCGCTGGGGAACGTCGCCTACCACACCCGGGTGCTCGAGAAGTGCGGCTGCGTCGAGCTGGTGCGCACCGCGCAGCGGCGGGGGGCGGTCGAGCACTACTTCCGCGCCGTGCCGCGCTCGTACATCGGCCACCAGGAGTGGCGCAAGGTGCCGCGCTCGGTGCGCTCGGAGATCTCCGGCGCCTCGGTCGACAGCTTCATGACACGGATCATCGACGCGCTGCAGGCGGGGACGATCGACGACCGCGAGGACACGACGCTGACCTGGATGTCGATGGCGGTCGACGAGGTTGGCTGGGTGCAGGCGGCTGAGGTTCTCGACGAAGCGATCGCGCGCCTGCAGACCGTTCACGAACAGGCACGCACCCGGTTGGAGATGACCGGCGAGCAGCCGACCTCGATGGTCGTCGGGCTGGCCGCCTTCGAGTCGCCGGGCCCCGGCGCCGACGAGAACGGCGACGAGGTCGCAAACGGCGACCCGACCGAGCCCGAAGGCGAGGCCTGAGCGCCCCGGCGCGACCGCGCCGGCACACCGATCCGGCGCCACGATCTAGGATCCGGCCGGTGAAGCCCGTAACCGTCTCGGTCAAGGTCGCCCGCCCGCGCGAAGAGGTCTTCGACTACATCGACGTGCTCGCCAACCACGAGTCCTACATGGACCACATGTACGACAAGTGGCACTTCTCCGGCTCCAGGCGCGGGGTCGGCGCCCGGGCCGAGGCCCGGGTCGCGGCGCCCGCCTCGCGTGAGGTCGCCAAATTCGAGGTGGTCGAGTCCGAGCGACCCTCGCGCACCGTCGAGGAAGCGGTCAGCGGCCATGGCAAGCGTCGCACCCGCGGCACCTACCGGCTGACCGAGGTGGACGGCGGCACCGAGGTCAGCTTCGAGCTGGCCTGGCTCGAGGCGCCCCGCTTCGATCGCCTGCTGCCGCCGGTCACCAACGCCTTCCTGCGCCGGGCGCTCGGCAAAGGGATGAAGCGGCTCGCCAGACAGCTCGAAGCGAGCTGAGGGAACGGGCGGGTCGTGAACGTGCCCCTTTCGCCGCTCCCCGCCTCCTTCGCCGCCACCGTCGCCGCCCTGCACCGGGTCGCCGAAGAGATCGTCGCCCCGGCCCGCAAGCCGGACAACGAGATCTCGCTGCGGGCGACGCCGGGCGGCTTCGGCACCCCCGAGTTCGAGCACGGCGGCCTCGCCCAGCGGGTCCGGGTCGAGGGCGACGAGCTGGTGCGCGAGCGGGGCGGCGAGGAGCGCCGCGCCCCGCTCACCTCGCTCGCCGCGGCGGCCGAGCCGGTCGCCGACCTGCTCCCGGCCGGCGCCGCTGCCGACGACGAGCCGCTCGCGGTCGAGCGCGAGGCGGCGCTGGCGCTCGGCGCCCTCTACGGCTTCGGCGCGACGGTGCTCGGCCGCCTGGTCGATGCCGCCGCTCCCGGCGAGGAGGCGACGATCCCGCGCCTCTGGCCCGAGCACTTCGACATCGCGATCGAACTCGGCTCCGAGGCGGCCGGGGCGCGCGCCAACTACGGCCTCTCGCCCGGCGACGGGAGCCACGCCGAGCCGTACCTCTACGTCGGCCCCTGGAGCGCCGCGGTCTCCGGCGACCTCTGGCAGGCCGAAGGGTTCACCGGCGCCGAGCTGCGCTACTCCGACCTGCTCGCGACCGACGACCGCGAGGCGGCCGCGACGAGCTTCTTCGAGACCAGACGAGACGCGCTCAAGCGGGACCGCGACTGACCAAAGAGGAGGAGAAGTGACCGAGCTGAACGACATGCAGACCGCGCTGTGTGAGAAGAACGAGATCGACTACTCCGACCTGAACGCGTTCTTCATCAACTGCACGCTGAAGCGCAGCCCCGAGGTCTCCAACACCCAGGGCCTGATGGACATCTCGATCGAGATCATGCGCCGCAACGGCGTCGCCGTCGACTGCATCCGGGCGGTCGACCACGAGATCGCGATCGGCGTCTGGCCCGACATGACCGAACACGGCTGGGAGCGCGACGAGTGGCCGGCGATTTACGAGCGGGTGATGGACGCCGACATCCTGGTGATCGGGATGCCGATCTGGCTCGGCGAGAAGTCCTCGGTGGCAACTCACGTGATCGAGCGTCTCTACGGCAACTCGCACCTGCTCAACGAGGAAGGCCAGTGGGCCTACTACGGCCGGGTCGGTGGCTGCATCGTCACCGGCAACGAGGATGGGATCAAGCACTGCGCGATGAACACCCTCTACTCGCTGCAGCACCTCGGCTACACGATCCCGCCCCAGGCCGACTCCGGCTGGATCGGCGAGGCCGGGCCGGGACCCTCCTACCTCGACCAGGGCTCGGGCGGTCGAGAGAACGACTTCACCAACCGCAACACGACCTTCGCCGCCTGGAACCTGATGCACATGGCGCGGATCCTCAAGGACGCCGGCGGCATCCCCGCCCACGGCAACCAGCCGGAAAAGTGGGAGATGGGCGCCAACTTCGACTTCCCCAACCCGGAGTACCGCGTCTAGGCCAGGCGCCTCAGCGGCGTGGCAGAGCTTTGTCTCGGATAGCGAGACAAAGCTCTGCCACCGGGCGTGGGGTCACCAGACGGCGTCGTGCTGCTCCATCACGCCGAGGCCGGCGGCGAGCTCGAGGCCGGGGCCGAGGCTGCCGGCGAAGCTGCCGAAGCTGTGGCGGTAGCGGGAGCGGACGAGGAGGAAGTTCTCGTCCCGGGAGTGGTTCGACTCGGCGGCGAAAACGAGCCGGCCGCCGTCGGCGAGGGCGATCGCGGTGCGGTTCTCGAAGCTGACCGGGGGCGGCTCGTGCGGGGCGCCGTCGACCCAGATCGCGCGCTCGCTGCCGCTCGGCGGGTCGTTGATCCCCTCGACCAGGTTCCAGGCGAGACGGCGACCGTCGGCGGCCTCGCCGACCCCGGCCGACCACAGCCAGCTGGTGCGGCGCTGGTGGTAGCCGGCCGACTCGTCGTCGACGCCGTAGCCGCCGACCTCCCAGCGCCGGCCCGGCACCTCGATCGTGCCCTCGATCGGCACCCCGGCGCGCTTGCGAGTCCAGCCCCAGCCGCGCCCGCCGGGGCTGGCGCAGGTGGTCTCGACCGCCTCGCACTCGCCGAGGCGGAGGCTGGCGCGCAGGCCGCGGGCCTCGACCTCCAGCCGCGGGCCATCGAGCACCACCTCGCGGCTGCCGGGCCGCAGCGAGGTGTGGGCCGCCGGCCGCAGCCGCTCGCGGTCCCAGAGGACCCAGAAGCACTGGCCGAGCGGGCCGACCTCGGCCCGCGCCGCGCACAGCATCACCTCCTCGCCGAAGAAGCCGACGTAGCGCCAGCGCTTGCGGTTCTGGCCTTCGGAGCGCAGCGGCATCCGGCCGGGTCGAGTTTGTCCACCTGTGGTTGACAAACTCGACCCGCCCCTCAGCCCGCCGCCGCCTCGAGCCGCTCGGCGAGGCGGTTCATGCCGCGCTCGCGTGCCGCCGCCGCGGCGCCGGCCCAGTCGGTGGCGGCGTCGGGCGGGCGGTCGACGCCCGCGTCGCGCAGCGTCGCGATCTCCTTGAAGGCGAGCAGCTCCTCGCGACCTTCGATCAGCGCCGCCCGCAGCTTCGGCCGCTGCTCGCGGATCGCCGCGTCGAGCACCGCCTGCAGCGAGCCGTGGCGGCGCAGCAGCTCGGCCGCGGTCTTCGGCCCGACGCCCTTGGCGCCCGGCAGCCCGTCGGCGGGGTCGCCGCGCAGGGCGATGAAGTCGGGGACCAGCTCGGGCCCGATCCCGTAGCGCTCGCGCACCTCCGCCGGCCCGACCTCTTCGGCGCCGGCCTTGCCGCCGGTGCGCACGTAGAGCACGGTCACCGCCTCGGTCGCGCACTGGTACATGTCGCGGTCGCCGGTCAGGATCAGCGCCCGTCCACCCGCCTCCTCCTCGCGCCGCGCCAGCGTCCCCAGCAGGTCGTCGGCCTCGAGGTCCACGCTCTCGGCGACGGTCCAGCCGAAGGCGGCGAAGAACTCGCGGCAGGCGCGGAACTGGGGTTCGAGCTCGGCCGGCATTTCCTCCTCGCGTTTCTCGTGGTAGGCGGGATAGAGCTCGACCCGGTAGGCGGCCGCATCGGGGCCGAAGCACATCGCCACCGCCCGCGGCCTATGCGTCTCGACCTCGCGCAGCACCAGGTTGGCGGCGCCGAGCAGCGCGTTGACCGGCTCGCCGTCGCGGCCGACGATCGTCTTCGGCAGCGCGTAGAAGGCGCGAAACAGCATCGAGGGGGCGTCGACTGCCAGCAGCGGTGCGCTCACGCCTCACTTATAGGGCACCGGATCGCCGCTCGCGGAGCCGTCGGCGCCGGCCGAGACCGGCGCCCCACTAGATTCCTCCGCCGTGGAGCAACCGGCCCTGCACATAACCGACCTGGTCAAGACCTACCCGAACGGGGTGCAGGCGCTGCGCGGCGTCTCGCTCGAGATCCCGCGCGGCGAGCTGTTCGGCCTGCTCGGCCCCAACGGGGCGGGCAAGTCGACGCTGATCCACTGCACGACCGGGCTCGCCCAGCCGAGCGCCGGCTCGATCGAGATCTTCGGCCACGACGCCGTCAACGACTACGCCGACGCGCGGCAGGCGGTCGGGCTGGCGCCGCAGGAGCCGAACCTCGACTGGTTCCTCACCGTCGAGGAGTCACTCGACTACCACGCCGGCTTCTTCGGCATGCCCAAGCGCGACCGCCGCGAGCGCACCAAGGAGCTGCTCGAGGTCTTCTCGCTGACCGAGAAGCGCGACGAACGTACCCGAGCGCTCTCCGGCGGGATGAAACGGCGGCTGATCCTGGCGCGGGCGGTGATGCACCGGCCGCGGCTGCTGATCCTCGACGAGCCGACCGCCGGCGTCGACGTCGAGCTCCGCCTGGAGCTCTGGCACTACGTGCAGAAAATCAACGAGGAGGGGACGACGATCCTGCTCACGACCCACTACCTCGAGGAGGCCGAGCAGCTTTGCAGCCGAATCGCCTTCATCACCGGCGGCGAGATCGTCGCCGAGGGCGGCAGCCGCGACGTCGCCGAGAGCTTCGGCGTCACCAGCCTCGAGGACGCCTACCTGGCGCTGGTCGGCCGCAAGGAGCTCTCGCGCTCGCACATCCCGGTCGAGGAGGAGCTCGCGTGAGGCGCGGCCTGCCGATGACCGCCGACCAGATCCGGTTCGCGACGCTCTGGCGCCGCGAGATCAACCGGTTCATGAAGATCAAGAAACAGACGCTGGGCGGGCCGCTGCTGGAAACCTTCCTCTACATCACCGTGTTCGGCGCCGCGCTCGGCTCGCGGATCAAGGAACTGCACGGGATCGAATACATCCTCTTCGTCATCCCCGGCCTGATCATGATGGCCTGGGCGACCAACGCCTTCACCAACAACTCCTCGTCGATCCTGCAGCAGAAGTTCCAGGGGGCGATCCAGGACCAGCTCTCCTCGCCCGCCTCGCCGGGCGAGCTGCTGCTGGCGCTCTCGCTCGGCGGCTTCGTCCGCGGAGCGATGGTGGCGACGATCACCTTCGTCGTCTCGGTGATCCTCGTCGGCCTGCCGGTCGACCACGTCCTCGTGCTGATCCCGGCGCTCTTCCTGGTCGGGTTCTTCTTCTCGCAGCTGGGGGTGCTGATCGGCGTCCGCGCCGAGCAGTTCGACGACGTCGCCTTCGCCCAGACCTTCGTCCTGCAGCCGCTGATCTTCCTCGGCGGCGTCTTCTACTCGGCGGCGCTGCTGCCGCAGCCGTTCGAGACCATCACCCGCTTCAATCCGATCTTCTACATGATCTCCCTGGTCCGCTACGGGTTCGTCGGCTACAGCGAAGTCAGCATCCCGCTCTCGCTGCTGGCGTCCGCTCTCGCTGCTGCGCTGAGCGCGGCGACCGCGGCGCTGTTCGTTTTCAACCTGCGCCTCTTCAACTCCGGCTACAAGCTGCGCGCCTGAGCGCCGCGCCGCCGCCGGCGTCTGCACGCGCTCGGTCATCGCTCGCCACGCAGCCTGGACGGCGGCTGTCGCTCTCTACAATTCAGCCAACGCATGTCTACTCGAATTCGCCGGCGGCGCCGAAGGCACGTGCACCGCATCTGGCGCAAGGTCCTCATCCTGATCGGTGTGCTGGTGGTTGCCGGGCTCGTGGCCGGCGGCATCGCGGCTGCCTGGGCGCTCAACATCTACAACTCTGCGCCGCCGCTGAGCAGCCTGAAGCCGGTGCAGAAGGGCCGCTCCTCGGCGATCTACGCCGCCGACGGCAGCTTGATCGGGTACATCAACTCGAACAACATCCGCCAGCCGATCCCCGCCAGCGAACTGCCGGAAACGCTGAAGAACGCGACGATCTCGATCGAGGACAAGGGCTTCTGGCAGCACGGCGCGCTCGACCCGCAGCGCATCGCCGGCGCCGCCTGGCAGGACCTGCTCGCCGGCGGCAAGCCGGTCCAGGGCGCCTCGACGATCACCCAGCAGCTGGTCCGCAACCTCTACATCCAGAACCCCGAAGACACGCTCCACCGAAAGCTGATCGAAGCCCACCTGGCCGAAGACCTGTTCGAAAAGCACGACCGCGAATGGATCCTCACCCAGTACCTCAACACCGCTCCCTACGGCACCAACGGCGGGCAGACCGCGGTCGGCGCCGAAGCGGCGTCGCAGACCTATTTCAACAAGCCGGCCAAGGACCTCAACCTGATCGAGGCGGCGCTGCTCGCCGGCCTGCCGCAGGCGCCCTCGGAATACAACCCCTTCATCAACCCGAAAGCGGCGCTGAACCGGCGCAACGAGGTGCTGGGGACGATGGCCGCGCAGGGCTACATCACCGAGGCCCAGTACCGCAAGGCGAAGACCCGCGGGCTCGGCCTCGACCCGGGCCACAAGTACACCAACGTCAAGGACCAGTTCATCTACGACCTGGTCCAGAGCGAACTGAACGAACGCTACGGCGTCAACACGGTCCGTAAAGGCGGCCTCAAGGCGTACACAACGATCAACCCCGACCTGCAGGCGAAGGCCGAAGCCGCGATCGCCGAATCCTGTTACGCCTGTGCCAACGGGCCGGTGGCCGGGCTCGCCTCGGTCGACCCGAAGAACGGCGCGATCGTCGCCCTCGCCCAGAGCCCGCCCAGCGAAGAAGAAGACGAATTCAACTACGCCTGGCAGGCCGAACGGCAGCCCGGCTCCTCGTTCAAGACCTTCGTCCTGACCACGGCGATCAAGCAGGGGATCGACCCGAAGAAGACCTTCTACGACGGCAGCGAACCGATCACCCTCGCGATCCCCGGCGGCGGCACCTGGACGGTCCACAACGCCGAGGCGGGCAACGGCGTGATGGACCTCGAAACGGCCACCCATGAGTCGGTCAACGTCGTCTTCGCCCAGCTCGACCTCGACGTCACCCCCGAAGCGGTGACCGAAACCGCCGAAGAAATGGGCATCGAAGCGGAACTGCAGTCGGTGCCGGCGGAGGCGATCGGCGGCCTCGCCCGCGGCGTCAGCCCGCTGGAAATGGCCGACGCCTACGCGACCCTCGCCAACGGCGGGATCCACCACGACCCGACCGCCGTCAGCCGGGTCGAATTCCCCAACGGCAAGGTCGAGAACCTGCTCAGCGAAAACGGCAAGCGGGTGCTGACCGAAGGCCAGGCCTGGGAAGTGACGCGGATCCTCAAAGGCGTGATCACCGAAGGCACCGGCGGTCCCGCCTACATGGGCTGCAGCTCGGAGGCGGGCAAGACCGGCACCTCCGAGGAAGAGTCCGACGCCTGGTTCGTCGGCTACACGCCGCTCTACTCGACGGCGGTCTGGGTCGGCCACCCGACGACCCGCGAATACACCGGCTACGGCGGCTCGACCGCCGGCCCGATCTGGCAGAACTACATGTCGGCGGCGCAGGAAGGCAACTGCCCCGAATTCGAAGTCCCGACCGACCTGCCGGAACTCTCGCCGTTCAGCAGCGAACACACCCGCTCCTCCTCGGAAGCCAGCAAAGAAGAATCCGAAGAAGAAAGCGAAGAAGAAGAAAAGCAGCGGGAAGAAGAAGAAAAGGAAGAAGAAGGCGAAGAAGAAAAGGAAGAACAGGAAGAACAGGAAGAAAAGGCGCCCCCCGAATCGGCCGCCACGCCTCCTTCCTCCAAGCCGCCGCCCGCCGTCGGCGTCGGCGGCGGCGTCGCCCCCGGCTGAGCAGCCGGCCTTTACCGAGGTTTTGCCCGTGGTTGGGCGGCGCCTTGACGGGCCTCCGGCACTCTCGTATCGCTGGCTCCGCGCCAGCGCCACGAAAGCCCCAAACCCCGGAGGTATCCGATGAAACACCGAATCTCCAAGCTGATCGCCGTGACCGGTGTCGGCGCGGCCCTCGCGATCGGCGGCGCCGGCGTCGCCCAGGCGAGCCCCGACCACGGCTCCCAGAAGAGCCCCGACCACGGCGCCCAGACCCAGAGCAAAGACCACCACGGCAAGCGGCACGACAAGCGCCACCACGGCAGCCGCCACGACAAGAGCCAGGGCAAGCGCGACGGCAAGAGCCGCCGCTAGTACGCACCCACCGCCGCGTGGTTCCTTTCGGACTCCCGGAGTCCCAAGGGAACCACGCGATCGGCTACTCGCCGATCAGCTCGATCCGGTAGCCGTCCGGGTCGCGGACGAAGCAGATCCGGTGTCCCTCGGTGCGGCCGCCGGGCCGGTACGGAGGCTTCTCCGGCTCGATCCCCTCGGCGGCGAGGCGCTCCAGGGTCCCGTCGAGGTCGTCGACCCCGACCGCGATGTGGTTGTAACCGGTGCCGAGGTCGTATTCGGAGACCCCGTGGTTGTAGGTCAGCTCGAGCAGCGCCGCGTCGCCGGGCAGGCCGATGAAGACGTTGATCGCCTCGTCGCCGATCGGCATCCGCCGCACCTCTTCGAAGCCGAGCTTCTCGTAGAAGGCGACCGAGCGGTCGATGTCGCCGATCCGGTAGCAGGTGTGAAGGTAGGTGGCCACCGCGGTCAAGGCTACAGTCCGGGCCATGCGCCTTCGACCCCGGCAGCTCCTCTCGCCGGCCGTGCTCGCGGTCCTGCTGCTCGCCGCCGGCACCGCCCGGGCGCTGCCGGCTCCGACCGGGACGACCGAGACGGTCAAGATCGAGCTGGTCGAAGGCAAGCTCCGGTTCGTGGCGCCGGCGACCGTCGCCCGCGGCGACGAGCTGCGGATCGTCAACCGCACCAACCCGTTCCTGGTCGGCCCGCACACCTTCTCGCTGGTTCGCCGCGGCGCGATCCCGCGCGGCAGGCGGGCCCGCCGCCACTGCGGCGAACCCGGCCGCCTCTGCGCCGCGATCGCCGCCTGGCACGGCTTCGACGAGCGCGAAGAGGTGACGCTCAACCCGGCCGAAGCCGGCGCTCCGGGCTGGAGCACGATGGGCAGCGCCCACCGCCTCGGCGACTCCTGGTTCACGGAAGCTCGCGGAGACTCGTTCTCCCAGCAGGTGACGGCGCGGGCCGGGACCAGGCTCTACTTCCTCTGCGCGATCCATCCCTGGGTGCACGGCAGCATCCGCGTGGTCGAGTCGCCGGCCGAAGCAGCGGCAGACGAAGAAGCGCCGGCGCCCTTCGCGCGGGGGTGAGCCGACCGTGGGCGACGAGCTGATCCACCGCTACCGCCGCGCCCGCCGCGACCGCGCGCTGGTCGTGATCGAGGGCTTCCACGCGCTCAAGCACGCGCTGCGCTTCGGCGCCGAGCTGCGGGAGGCGGTCGCGGTCGACCCGGCGGCGCTCGAGCGGCTGGCGGCGGAGCTCGCCCCCGACCTCGCCGGCGACCTCGCCGACCGGGTCGAGCCGGTCGACGCCGAGACGCTGGCGCGGCTGGTGCCGCTGGTGCCGCGGACCGGGGTGGTGGCGATCGCCCGCCGCCCCGCCTTCGATCTCGCCGCGACCCTTGCCGACCCCCGCCCGGCACCCGTCGTCCTGCTCGAGGATCCGCGCAACATGGGCAACATCGGCGCCTGCGTCCGGGTCGCCGCCGCCGCCGACGCGGCGGCGCTGATCACCACCGGCGAGCACGATCCCTGGTACCCGGACGCGGTCCGCGGCGCCGCCGGCCTGCACTTCGCGCTGCCGGTGAGCGCGATCCTGGACCTGCCGCGGAGCGACCGGCCGCTGCTCGCGATCGACCCCGAGGGCGAGGAGATGCACCCCGACCGGCTGCCGCCGCGTGCCCTGCTCGCCTTCGGCACCGAGCGCCACGGCCTCACCGGCGGTCTGCTCGGGCGTGCCGATGCCCGCGTCGCGATCCCGATGCGGGAGGGCGTATCCAGCCTCAACCTCGCCACCTCGGTCGCGATCACGCTGTTTGCGATGCGCCTGCGCGCCGGATAGCGTTGCGGCAGGCGGCGCTCCCCCGCGCCGCTGCATCTCCCCACACAAATGGAAAGGAAGCGCCTTGCCGCTCGCAGACATCAGCTTTGGGGAACTCCTCCTCATCGCGCTCGAGATCTTCTTCTTCGTGATTTGGATCTGGATCCTGATCACCATCCTCACCGACCTCTTCCGCGACCACGAGCTGTCCGGCTGGTGGAAGGCGGTATGGGTCCTGTTCCTCGTCTTCATCCCGTTCCTGACGGCGCTCGTCTATCTGATCGCACGCGGCGCCGGGATGCGGGACCGGACGATCAAGGCTCAGGCCGAGGCCAAACAGCATTTCGACGAATACGTCCGCCAGCAGGCCAGCTCCGGCTCCGCCGCCGACGAACTCCACAAGCTCAACGAACTGAAGGAGAAGGGCGCCCTTTCCGCCGAGGAGTTCGAGAAGGCGAAGGCGAAACTGCTCGCCTAATTTTGGGGATCGGCGGCTCGTAAACCCGTCGACGGGCGGTTTCGGAATCCTCCAACGGATGTCCGAAACCGCCCATTTGCAAGCAAAGTTGCAGGTTATTAGCAACTCCTAACAATCTTCAGGCGACTTCGCTAGCCTGCTCGACTCACTGCCGGTCCCGCCCCCGGGGCCGCTGGGGAACCGATGCGGGCTCATCTCACCGACACCCAACAGGGCGCCAACAGGCGTCGCGCGCTGCTCCTCGCGGCGCTCCTGCTGACCGCGCTGATCGTTGCCGCCGCCGCCTGGCAGGGGAGCGCCCCGGCCAAGACGCCGCAGGAAAAGCTGCAGGCGACGCGCGACAAGCTCGAAGGCGTCCGCGCCGACCAGAGCGAACTGGCGGAAACGATCGCCGCCCAGAACCGGGCGATCGACTCGATGATCGGCGAAGTCTCGGCGCTGCGCCAGAAGCAGGCCGCGCTGGAGACCGAACTCGGCGAAGAAGAAGCGCGGCTCGACTCGGCGACCAAGGCACTGGAAGACGAACGCGCCCACCTCGAACGGGTGCGGAAGAAGCTGCAGCGGGCGATGGGCGTCCTCCGCGACCGGCTCGTCGCGATCTACGAGGCGGGCTCGCCGGACATCGTCAACGCGATCCTCGAATCCGAAGACTTCGCCGAGATGTCGGCGCAGACCGAATACCTGAACCGGATCCAGGCCTACGACGAGGCGGTCGTCAAGCGGGTGAAGACGCTGCGCGACGAAGTCACCGGCGCGGTCGCGCAGCTGAGCAAGCACCGCGCCGAAGTCAAAGAGGCGCGCGACGCGGTCGCCACGATGGAGCAGGAAGCGGCCGCAGCGCGGGCCGAGGCCGAGGCTCGCTTCGCCGAACTGAAGAGCGCCCAGGCGCAGCGGCGGCAGGCGCTGAACGCGCTCGAGTCGCGCGAAGAAGCGCTCAGCAACAACCTCGCCTCGATCTCCGAACAGATCGCCGCCGAAGGCGCCACGGTCACCGGCGGCCCGACCGCCCAGGTGCCGGCGCCGCTCAACCCCGGCGAACGCGCCCAGGTGATCAACGAAAGCCAGGCGAGCGCCCCGGCGGCGGCGCCGCAGGCGGTCAAGGACGCGATCGCCGCCGCCAACGCGATCGCGATGACGCCCTACGTCTGGGGCGGCGGGCACGGCTCCTTCGAATCCTCCGGCTACGACTGCTCGGGCGCGGTCAGCTACGCGCTGCACGGCGGCGGCTTCCTCGAAAGCCCGCTCGACTCGACCGGGCTGGAGACCTGGGGCGAAGCGGGCGCCGGCAAGTGGATCACCGTCTACGCCAACGCCGGCCACGCCTGGATGGTGATCGCCGGGATCGCCTTCGACACCGTCGGCGGCCCCGGCCCGCGCTGGCACGACCCCTGGGTCGACTCCCCCGAAGGCTTCATCGTGCGGCACCCGCCGGGCTACTAGCGCTGGGCGTGTGCGCCCAGGATGAGAGCCGTCTTACCCGGCTCTCACCTCGTCTTTAGGTTCGGCGCGTAGGTTGGCGCGCCCGCGCGTGGAACCGATCTCCTATCTCCAGGCCATCATCCTCGGCGCCCTGCAGGGGATCGCCGAGCCGTTCCCGATCTCCAGCCTCGGCCACGCGGTGATCGCGCCCTCGCTGTTCGGCTGGGACATCCACCAGAACGACGAATTCTTCCTCGCCTTCCTCGTCGCCACCCACTGCGCGACCGCGATCGTCCTCTTCTTCTTCTTCCTCGACGACTGGAAGCGGATCCTCGGCGGGCTCTGGCGCTCGGTCCGCGAAGGCGGCCGGCTCGACCCCGACGACTCCGACGCCCGCCTCGGCTGGGTGCTCGTCGCCGGCACGATCCCGGCCGGGATCATCGGCCTCGCGCTCGAGCACCCGCTGCGCACGCTGTTCGCCTCGCCCACCTCGGCGGCGATCTTCCTCACGATCAACGGCATCCTGCTGCTCGTCTTCGAGCGCTACCGCCGGCGGGCGCCGCAGCCCGGCGACTGGGAAGGCGACAGCGACCCGCGGATCGCGCGGATGAGCTTCCGCCAGGCGCTGGCGATCGGCAGCGCCCAGGCGCTGGCGCTGATCCCGGGCATCTCGCGCTCGGGGATCACGATGGGGGGCGGCCTGCTCACCGGGCTCTCCAACGAGGACGCGGCCCGCTTCGCCTTCCTGCTGGCGACGCCGATCATCGCCGCCGCCGGCTTCCTCAAGCTGCCCGACCTGCTCGGCTCGGCCGGCGACGGCGTCCGCGGCCAGGCGCTGGTCGCCGCCCTCGTCGCCGCCGCCACGACCTGGCTCGCGGTGAAATTCCTGCTCCGCTTCTTCGAGACCAACCGGCTGACCCCGTTCGGGATCTACTGCATCGTCGCCGGCATCGCCTGCAGCCTGATCTTCGCCTTCTAATTCCTTATAAGGGACTTGTATACAAGCTCCGGCCGGGTGGTATACGGTGCCGGCCATGGGTCGCTGGGTCTACGACTTCGCCGACGGATCGCGGGAGATGCGCGAGCTGCTCGGCGGCAAGGGAGCCAACATCGCCGAGATGACCCGGCTGCTCGGCGCCGACCGGGTGCCGGCCGGCTTCACGATCACGACCGAGGCCTGCGTCGCCTACATGGAGCGCGACGGCACCTTCCCCGACGGCCTCGACGAGCAGCTCACCGAGGCGCTGGCACGGCTCGAAGCGCAGGCCGGCAAGACGCTCGGCGACCCCGAGGACCCGCTGCTGGTCTCGGTCCGCTCCGGGGCCCGCGAGTCGATGCCGGGGATGATGGACACCGTCCTCAACCTGGGCCTCAACGACGAATCGGTCGCCGGGCTGGCCGCCCGCACCGGGAACGAGCGGTTCGCCTGGGACTCCTACCGCCGCTTCGTGCAGATGTACGGCAACGTCGTCCTCGGCATCGAGGGGCGGCGCTTCGAGGACCTGATCAAGGCCGAGAAGCAGGAGCTCGGGGTCGAGCTCGACGTCGAGCTCGACGCGGCGGCGCTGCGGCGGCTGACCGAGGCCTTCAAGGCGCTGTATGAGTTCCCGACCGAGCCCGGCGAGCAGCTGCGCAAGGCGGTCGCCGCGGTCTTCGGCTCCTGGATGACCGACCGCGCCGTCACCTACCGCCGCCTCAACCGGATTCCCGACCAGTGGGGCACCGCGGTCAACGTCCAGCAGATGGTCTTCGGCAACAAGGGCGACGACTCGAGCTCCGGCGTCGCCTTCAGCCGCGACGAGGTGACCGGCGAGCCGACGCCCTCCGGCGACTTCCTGCCCAACGCCCAGGGCGAGGACGTTGTCTCCGGGGTGCGGACGCCGCGCGACATCTCCGAGCTGGCCGCGTGGAACCCCGAGGTGAGCGAGCAGCTGATGGAGATCCTGCGCACGCTCGAGCGCCATTACGGCGACATGCAGGACACCGAGTTCACGGTCGAGGAAGGCCGCCTGTACATGCTGCAGACGCGCAACGCGAAGCGCCCCGCGCAGGCCGCCGTGCGGTTCGCCGTCGACGCCGTCGCCGAAGGCCTGCTCGAGCCCGGGCCGGCGCTGCTGACGATCGACGCGGCGAGCCTCGACGCCCTGCTGCACCCGACCTTCGACCCCGCCGCCGAGTACGAGGTCCTGGCCAGGGGCGTCGCCGCCTCGCCCGGGGCCGCCAAAGGCGAGGTCGTCTTCGACGCGGCGAGCGCGATCGAGGCCGCCGAGGCGGGCCGCGACGTGATCCTCGTCCGCTCCTTCACCGAGGCCGACGACGTCGGCGGCTTCCACGCCGCCAGGGGCGTGCTCACCTCCGAGGGCGGCAAGGCCTCGCACGCCGCGCTCGTCGCCCGTGGCATGGGGGTGCCGGCGGTGACCGGCGCCGGGGCGCTGCACATCGACGAGGAGGCGGGCGAGGTGCGGCTCGACGGCGAGGTGGTGCTGCGCGCCGGCGACCGGGTCGCGATCGACGGCTCCGCCGGTGCGATCACCGCCGCCGACGTGCCGCTGGTCGCGCCGTCGATGAGCGCCGCCTTCGAGACAGTGCTCGGCTGGGCCGACGAGCTGCGCCGGCTCGGCGTCCGCACCAACGCCGACACGCCCGACGACGCGCGGCGGGCGCGCGAGTTCGGCGCCGAAGGAATCGGCCTCTGCCGCACCGAGCACATGTTCTTCGGCCCCGAGCGCCACGAGGCGATCGTCGCCGTGATCCTCGCCGAGACCGACGAGGACCGGCTGGCCGGCCTGCAGCGGCTGCTGCCGCTGCAGCAGAGCGACTTCGAGGAGATCTTCGCCGCGATGGACGGGCTGCCGGTGACGATCCGCCTGCTCGACCCGCCGCTGCATGAGTTCCTGCCGCCGCTGGCCGACGTCGAGGACCGGCTGGTGCAGGCGCGGACCGAGGGCTCGCCCGAGGTCGCCGCGATCGAACACGAACTGGGCCGGGTCCGCGCCCTGCAGGAGGTCAACCCGATGCTCGGCACCCGCGGCGTCCGCCTCGGGATCCTGCTGCCGTCGATCTACGAGATGCAGGTCGAAGCGATCTTCCGCGCCCTCGCCGCCTCGCGGGCGGCGGGCGTCGAGGTCCACGCGGAGGTGATGGTGCCGCTCGTCGACTACCAGCGCGAGCTCGAGATCCTGCGCGAGCAGATCGAGCGGATCGCCGGCGGGAACGAGCTGGTGCGCGGTGCCGACTACGCGATCGGGACGATGATCGAGATGCCGCGCGCCTGCGTCCGCGCCGACGAGATCGCGATCGAGGCCGACTTCTGCTCGTTCGGGACCAACGACCTGACCCAGACCACGCTCGGCTTCTCGCGCGACGACATCGAGGGGCGGATCCTCGGCCGCTACATCGAGATCGGCGTCTTCGACCGCTCGCCGTTCGAGACCCTCGACACCCCCGGCGTCGGTCAGCTGCTGCGGATGGGCGCCTGGCTCTCGCGCAGCGTCAACCCGGAGGTCAAGCTCGGCGTCTGCGGCGAGCACGGCGGCGACCCCGACTCGATCGAGTTCTTCGACGGCTCCGGGATCGACTACGTCTCCTGCTCGCCGTACCGGGTCCCGGTCGCCCGCGTCGCCGCTGCCCAGGCGACGCTGCGCGGGCGCGGCGGGTAGCCTCGACTCACCGCGAAGAGAGAGGGGATTGGATGGCAACCGAGGAGAGAACCACCGGCCTCGAGGCGGAGCTCGACGCGATGCTCGAGATCGAGACCTTCGACCCGCCGGCCGAGTTCCGCGAGCGTGCGCTGTGGTCGGATCCGAAGGTCTACGAGGACGCGGCGGCCGACCCGCCAGCCTGGTGGCTGGCCCAGGCCAAGGAGCTGCTCGACTGGGAGACCGAGCCGACCGAGAGCCTCGACGACTCAAACCCCCCCTTCTACAAGTGGTTCGCCGACGGGCGCCTCAACGCCTCCGCCCAGTGCCTGGACCGCCACGTTGCCGCCGGCCGCGGCGAGCGCGTCGCCTACCACTGGCGCGGCGAGGAGGGGGAGAGGCGCGACATCACCTACGCCGAGCTGCACCGCGACGTCCAGCGCTTCGCCAACGCGCTGAAGGCGCTCGGCGTGCAAAAGGGCGACGTGGTCGGGATCTACCTGCCGATGATCCCCGAGGTCGTCGTCGCGATGCTCGCCTGCGCGCGGATCGGCGCCCCCCACAACGTCGTCTTCGGCGGCTTCAGCGCCGAGTCGGTCGCCGAGCGGATGGAGTTCAGCCACGCCAAGGCGCTGGTCACCGTCGACGGCGCCCGCCGCAAGGGCAAGACCGCGCCGATCAAGCCGGCGGTCGACGAGCACCTCGGTCAGATCGAGACCCTGGAGACGATCGTCGTCGTCCGCCACACCGAGATCGATTGCCCGATGACGGCGGGCCGCGACGTCTTCTACGACCAGATCGTCGAGCAGGCCGACGACGAGTGCCCGGCGGAGCCGATGGAGGCAGAGCACCCGCTGTTCATCCTCTACACCTCCGGCTCGACCGCCAAGCCGAAGGGCATCCTGCACACCACCGGCGGCTACATGACCGGGGTCACCGCGACCCACCGCTACGTCTTTGACCTGAAGCCGGAGTCCGACGTCTACTGGTGCGCGGCCGACGTCGGCTGGATCACCGGCCACTCCTACATCGTCTACGGCCCGCTCGCCAACGGCGCCACCTCGGTGATGTGGGAGGGCGCCCCCGACTACCCCCACAAGGGGATCTGGTGGGAGCTGATCGCCGACTACAAGGCGACGATCCTCTACGCGGCGCCGACCGCGATCCGCACCTTCATCAAGTGGGGCGCCGAGATCCCGGCCAAGTTCGACCTCTCCTCGCTGCGCCTGCTCGGCTCGGTAGGCGAGCCGATCAACCCCAAGGCCTGGCTCTGGTACCACAAGGTGATCGGCGGCAGAACGCTGCCCGATCGTCGACACCTGGTGGCAGACGGAGACCGGCGCGATCATGATCACGCCGCTGCCCGGGATCACGCAGACCAAGCCGGGCTCGGCGACGATGCCGTTCCCGGGCGTGGAGGCGCAGGTGGTCGGCGAGTCCGACGGCGAGCCGGTCGCCGAAGGCCAGGGCCTGCTGGTCCTCGAGCAGCCCGTGGCCGAGCATGCTGCGCGGCCTCTACCACGACGACGAGCGCTTCGTCGAGACCTACTTCGAGCGCTTCGGGGTGAAGCGCTACCTGGTCGGCGACGCCGCCCGGCGGGACTCCGACGGCTACTTCTGGGTGATCGGGCGGATCGACGACGTCGTCAACGTCTCCGGCCACCGGCTCTCGACCGCCGAGGTCGAGTCGGCGATCGTCGCCCACGACCACGTCGCCGAGGCGGCGGTGATCGGCCAGCACGACGAGGACACCGGCCAGGCGATCTGCGCCTTCGTCACCCTGCAGGGCGACACCGCGCCCTCCGACGAGCTGCTCGAGGAGGTGCGGGGCGAGGTCGCCGAGCGGATCGGCAAATTCGCCCGCCCGAAGCGGATCATCTGGGCCGACGACCTGCCGAAGACGCGCTCGGGGAAGATCATGCGCCGCTTGCTGCGCGACATCGCCGAGGGCCGGGCGCTGGGCGACGTGACGACCCTGCGCGACCCCGAGGTGACCAAGGAACTGGAAGAGAAGATCGCCTCCGAGCAGAGCGACTAGGACCGGTTCACCAGCTGTTCGACCGCCAGCTCGAGCGCCTGCAGCTGTTCCTGGACGCTGCGCAGTTCGCGCAGCGCGAGCTGCTCGGCGCTCAGCTTTTCGCCTTCCAGCTGCTCCTCGACGACGGCGAGTTCCGGGGCGAGGAAGCGCTGGGCGAAGGCGCCGGTGAGCAGCGCGACGAAGCCGATGCCGACGACCAGGATCGCGGCCGAGACGATTTTGCCGCCGGTCGTCGTCGGGTAGATGTTCGAGCCCAGCGTGGTCATCGTCGTGATCGACCAGTAGAGGCCGTCGCCGAAGTTGACGTGCTGGTTCTGCTTCTCGAAGGCCTCGAAGAGGACGGCGCCGCCGATCACGGTGAGGAAGGAGAGCAGCATCGCGTAGCGCAGCCCGGTCAGCGAGAAGACTTTGCGCGAGAGCTGGGCGAGCCGCAGCAGGCGCAGCAGGCGCAGCAGCCGCAGCGAGCGCAGCCCCTGCAGGCCGGCCGGCAGCACCGGCGGGGTGAGGACGACGATGACGATGTCGAGCGGGTGGCGCTTGATCCAGTCCCAGCGGTTGGGCACGATCGCCAGCATCACCACCAGCTCGACCAGGAAGGCGCTCCAGGTGATCCAGTTGAGGGCCACGGCGATCGTCTCCAGCGCGCCCCCGGGGTTGGACTCGCTGATCGCCACCATCGGCACGGTCAGCGCCGCCGCGATCAGCATCGGCGTGTCGAGGATTTCCATCACCCGCGTGCTGCGCGCGTCCATCCCCGGCGGGTAGCGGACGGGTTCTGGCGGCGATGCGGCGGGTTCGGGCCCGGAGCTCACCCCGCCCCCTTCGACGCCGGCGGCCGGTTGCCTACCTCGCGGGTTCGGGTGCCGCGGCGCTCAGCATCGCCTTGGCCGCCTTGGCGCCGGCCAGCGACCCCAGCTCCCGGTAGGCCTCGAATTTCTGATCGGTGTAGAGCTGGTCGACGGTCGGGTCGTTGGGGAAGCGCGCGTCCGTTTCGTGGTGGGCGCGGACGTCCCAGGGCACCTGCTCGGTCATCGAGTTGCGCACGTAGACGAGCTTGCCGGTCTCGCGGGGGGTGCCGTCCTCGCGGGGCGGGAACCTGACGGTCGCGGTCACGGTGTCGTGCTTGGCGAAGCCCTTGTCGTCGGCCCGCAGGCTGGTCGGGTTGGCCTCCTCGCCGGCGTCGAACTCGATCTCGACCGCGAGCTCGCTGCGGGCCAGCGCGATCGCTTCGCCGAGCGCCTCGAAGTCGGCGCCGTCCTGGCCGATGCCGCTGGCGTCGAGGCAGTAGATCTGGGTGCAGCCGCGGCGCAGCAGCTCGACCAGACCGAGGTTCTCGTAGTGGCCGCCGTCGGTGATGTAGAGGTACTTGTTGCCGATCCGGTTGAGGCCGAGCAGCTCGCAGAGCAGGTAGACGGGGCGCGGCCGGTCGTGGCGTTGGCGCAGGCCCCGGTCCCGCTCGAACTTCCTCGCCCAGCGGGGGTTCGGGACCCAGACGCCGAGCCGGATGTTGGCCAGGGCCATGAGGAAGGTCAGCGGCCGCCGGGTCTTCGTCCCCATCGAGGGGGAGATCGCCGCCCCCGACATCGCCATCGCCGCGGGCAGGGTCAGGTCGCGGCGCCGGCGCCCGCCCCCGTTCCCCAGCCGGTCGAAGGCCCGCTCCAGCTGCTCGGTCGGGACGGCGCCGACCAGCGGGCCGCCGATGGCGTGGGGGCTGAAGGTGAAGCTGGTGACCGAGCGGCCGGGCGGCGTCGCCCCGGGATCGGAGATGTTGGCCGCGGCGCAGACGACCAGGGTCGGCCATTCGGGGTTGTTCCTCAGCGCCGTCTCCGAGATCGGCACCCGCCTGTCGTAGCTGCGTTCGACCGCGATCCCGACGTCTTCTCCGGCCGGCGCCCGCAGCTCGTAGCGGGACTCCTCCCAGGTGGGAGAGCCGTCCTCCCCTCCCTTCGCCGTCGCCACGCTCACGCGCCGCAGCGCGAAGACGCTGCTGAGGCGCCGCTTGTAGAACGGGTGCAGCGACCAGGTCATCAGGTCGACCACGCTGTAGAGGAGCCCGAAGAGGACGAGGACGCCGAGCCCGACGGCGACGATCCCCATGTCGACGTGGCTGTCGGCGTGGGCGTAGGTGAGCGCCCAGGCCGCGACGAAGACGACGATCGCGAACAGGAGCGCCGGCCCGGCCACCGCCGCGGCCGCGTAGGTGACCGCCAGCCGCGCCCCCTTGCCGAGCTTGCCGAACGCCTTGCGGGCGCGGCCGATGTCCTTCTTCGCCGGTTCGGAGCTGAGCAGGTGCGAGAGCTGGGCGACGATGCCGGCGATCAGGGTGATGGCCGCGCCGCCGATTATTCCGCTGTGCTCGCCGTTCGCCGGTTCGGTGGCCTGATCCTCGTTCCCGCCGATCCAGTGGACCAGGTAGGGCAGCGCGACCAGCAGCAGGCCGAGGACGACGGCGGCGAGGAGCAGCCGCACCGCCCAGACCGAGAAGAAGTGCTGGGCGGCGTCCCGGCTCCAGCGGAAGAGGATCGAGATCGCGCCGAAGAGGAGCGCGAAGCCGAGCGCGCCCAGCGGGACCAGGGCGAAGCCGGCGGGCAGCTGCCAGCGGTCGTGGCACGTTTCCATCGCCGCCTGGCAGTGGCCGGTGAGGTCCGGCTGCAGGGGCACCAGGACGAGTCCCGTGAAGACGAGCGCCAGCGCGGCCAGCGGCAGCGAGACGAAGATCAGGTTGATGAACAGGCCGAGGATCGCGCGCATCCCCAGGTAGACCTTGTCGGCCAGCGTCGGCGCCAGGTAGGAGGCGCGGTTGCGCAGGTACTGCTCCTCCGGCGAGCCGCGGCCGAAGGGCTTGACCCGGTCGAAGAGCCCCGCGTCGGAGTCCGGCCCGCGTTTCCCCGGGTCCGAGGTTTTCGCCACCATCGAGATCGCCGAGGCGATGTAGGAGCCGCCGGAGACGGCGGCGAGGTAGGAGGCACGGCTCAGCTCGTCGCGCTCCTGCAGCTCCTGCAGGGCGCCGAGGCAGAAGGCGGCCGAGCGGATGCCGCCGCCCGAGCAGCAGATCCCGAGCTTCTCCGGCTCGGTCTCCTCGACCAGGCCGAGCTGCGAGGGCGCCGGCTCCGGCGGCCGGCGGCAGAGCAGCCAGTCGCGGAGGTGGCCGTGCCGCAGGGCCGGCGCGGTCATCGCTTCGTAGAAGCTCTCGGCGGGCGCCCTGGTCAGCAGGCCGCGGTCGTCCGCTGCCGCTCTGGGGGCCGGCTCCGGCGCCGCCGACCCCGGCCTGCCCTGCGCGCGCTTCTTCGTCCAGTAGGCGAGCACGTCCCGCCCAACCTAACCGTGCGCTCAGGGAACTTCAATTACACGCGGTATCGTCAATCCGTCTCGACCGCCAGCTCGCTGCCGAGCTCGACGTGGGCGCGGCTGTCGCGGCCGCGGATCAGGACGAGGGTGGCGAGCAGGCCGAGGGCGGCGAAGCAGGCGCCGACGAGGAAGGCGGACTGGAAGCCTTCGACCAGGGTCGCCGGGTCGCGCGAGGTGCCGATGATCGAGTTGGCGATCGCGGCGAGGACGGCGAGGCCGAGGGCGCCGCCGACCTGCTGGGAGGTGTTGATCAGACCCGAGGCGAGGCCCTGCTCGCGGTCCTCGATTCCGGAGACGGCGGCGATCGTGACCGGGACGAAGGAGAAGCCGAGGCCGACCGCGGCGAGCAGCGACGGGCCGAGGATGTCGCCGAGGAAGGTGCCGTCGACCGAGATCTGCGAGAACCAGACGAGGCCGGCGGCGATCAGCGCCATGCCGGTGGCGAGGATCGGCTTGAACCCGACCCTGGTCACCAGCTGCGAGGCGATCCCGGCGGAGAGGATGATCGTCACCGCCAGCGGCAGGTAGGAGAGGCCGGCCTTGATCGGGCTGTAGCCGAGCACCTGCTGCATGTAGAGCGAGATGAAGAAGAACATCGAGAACAGCGAGGCGCCGACCAGGATGCCGACCACGTTGGCGCCGGTGACGGTGCGCACCCGGAAGATCGAGAACGGCACCAGCGGCGCCCGCGAGCGGCGCTCGACGGCGACGAAGGCGGCGAGCATCAGCGCCGAGCCGGCCAGGGTGAGGACCGTCTGCGCCGAGCCCCAGCCGGCGCTTTCGGCGTCGAGCAGGCCGAAGACGAGCGCCGAGAGGCTGAGCGTGATCGTCAGCGCGCCGGCCACGTCGAAGTGGCGCACCTCGTCCTCCGAGCGGGTCTCGGCGATCAGGCTGGGGGCGATCGCCGCCGCGGCGATCCCGATCGGGACGTTGACCCAGAGCACCCACTCCCAGCCGAGCGTTTCGGTGAGGACGCCGCCGAGCAGCACCCCGGCGGCGCCGCCGGAGCCCGCCACCGCGCCCCAGATCCCGAGCGCTTTGTTGCGCTCGGCGCCGTCGCGGAAGGTGGTGGCGACGATCGAGAGCGCGGCGGGGGAGAGGATCGCGGCGCCGAGCCCCTGCACGGCGCGGGCGGCGATCAGCTGGCCGGAGTCGGCCGCCAGCCCGCCCGCCAGCGAGGCGAGGGCGAAGAGGACGAGGCCGAACATGAAGACGCGGCGGCGTCCGAGCAGGTCGGCGAGGCGGCCGCCGAGCAGGAGGAAGCCGCCGAAGGTCAGCACGTAGGCGTTGACGACCCAGGGCAGGTTGGCCTCCGAGAAGTCGAGCGCTTCGCCGATCGTCGGCAGCGCGACGTTGACGATCGAGGCATCGAGGACGACGACGAACTGGGCGACGCAGAGCAGCGCCAGGGCGACCCAGCGCTTGTCGCGGGCGGTGGCGGCGTCGGT
>CAWEOH010000027.1:0-91355 GCA_963810455.1 uncultured Actinomycetes bacterium | reverse complement strand
CCCAAGCACAGGGGCCCCGCCCTTATTGCGCGGTAAGACGAGAAGCGAAAGACGAGAGAAGAGACCCAAGTGGCAGCGATAGCGGCACAGAAAATTCGGATCCGACTGAAGGCGTACGACCACGACGCCATCGATCGGGCTGCCCGCGAGATCGTCGAGACCGCGGAGCGCACCGGCGCGACCGTCTCCGGTCCCGTGCCGCTGCCCACGGAGAAAAACGTCTACTGCGTGATCCGCTCGCCGTTCAAGGACAAGGACTCGCGCGAGCACTTCGAGATCCGCACGCACAAGCGGCTGATCGACATCCTCCAGCCGTCGCCGAAAACCGTCGACTCGCTGCAGCGCCTCGACTCGCTGCCGGCCGGCGTCGACATCGAGATCAAGCTCTGAGGTGATCACGTGGCGGCGATCCTCGGCAAGAAGCTCGGCATGACCCAGGTCTTCCAGGAGGACGGAACGGTCGTGCCGGTGACCGTGATCGAAGCGGGGCCCTGCAAGGTGACCGCGGTGCGCGAGGCCGAGCGCGACGGCTACAAGGCGGTCCAGCTCGCCTTCGGCGAAGTCAAGCAGGGCAAGCTGAGCCAGGGCGAGGAAGGCCACCTGAAAAAGGCCGGCGCGCCGCCGATGCGCCACCTGGTCGAGTTCCGCGACGAGGACCTCGGCGCCGAGGAGGGCCCGAAGATCGGTGACGACGTCACCGTCGCCAGCTTCGAGAGCGGCCAGAAGGTCAAAGTCGCCGGCGTCTCGATCGGCAAGGGCTTCCAGGGCGGGATCAAGCGCCACAACTTCAGCCGCGGCCCGGTCACCCACGGCTCCCACAACGTCCGCGCGCCGGGCTCGATCGGCGCCAGCGCCTTCCCCGCCCGGGTCTTCAAAGGCATGCGGATGCCGGGCCAGATGGGCAACAAGCGCGTCACCCAGCGCGGCCTCGAAGTCGCCGACGTCGACGCCGACCGCAACCTGCTGCTGATCAAGGGCTCGGTGCCCGGCTCGCGCAACTCGATCGTCGAGGTGAGGACCGATGGCTAAAGCAACGGTGCTCGGCAAGACGACCAAAGCCGACCTGCCGAAAGAGCTCTTCGCCGAGCCTTTCCACCAGTCGCTGGTCCACGAGGCGGCCCGCGCCGACCTCGCCTCGCGCCGCCGCGGCACCGCTTCGACGCTGACTCGCGGCGAGGTCGCCTTCACCACCGCCAAGGCCTGGCGCCAGAAGGGCACCGGCCGCGCCCGCGTCGGCGCGCTCGGCGTGCCCAACCGCTACGGCGGCGGCGTCGCCTTCGGTCCCAAGCCGCGCACCTACGGGGTCAAGGTCAACCGCAAAGCACGGCGCCGCGCGATGCGCTCCGCCCTCTCGGTCCACGCCGAGCGCGGCTCGGTCGCCGTCGTCGACGCCAGCGCCTTCGAGGCCCCCTCGACCAAACAGGCCGCCGCCGCGCTGGCCAAATGGGGCGCCAAGGTGCCAACCCTGGTCGTCGTCACCGCCGAGGAGACCGGGGTGCTGAAGAGCTTCCGCAACATCGAGCGCGTCCAGGTCCTCGAGGTCGGCGCCACCGGCGTCGCCGACGTGATCGGCGCCGCCTCGCTCGTCCTCTCGGAGACGGCGCTGCAGGCCCTGAAGGAGAGGCTGACCTGATGGACGCGCGCACGATCCTGATCCGCCCGGTGATCTCGGAGAAGAGCTACGCGCTGATCGCCGAAGGCAAGTACACCTTCCGCGTCGACGACCGCGCCCACAAGACCCAGATCGCACAGGCGGTCGAAGAGGTCTTCGGTGCCAGGGTCGCCCAGGTGCGGACCGCCAAGGTGCGGCCGAAGCCGAAGCGCCGCGGCCTGGTCCGCGGCCGCACCCGCGGTTGGAAGAAGGCGGTCGTCCAGCTGGCGCCGGGCGAGCGAATCGAGCTGTTCGAGGGCGGCCAGACCGCGTAGGGAGCACAGAGATGCCGAACCGCAAGACCAAACCGACGAGCCCGGGGCGCCGCTTCGCGACCTACCCGCTGCGCGAGCAGCTGACCGCGAGCGAGCCCGAGCGCAAGCTGACCGAGGGGCTGAAGAAGTCCGGCGGTCGCAACGGCAACGGCCGGGTCACCGCCCGCCATCGCGGCGGCGGCGCCAAGCGGCGCTACCGCAAGATCGACTTCAAGCGGCTCAAGGACGGCGTGCCGGCGAAGGTGGCGACGATCGAGTACGACCCCAACCGCAGCTGCTACATCGCCCTGCTGCACTACGCCGACGGCTTCAAGGGCTACATCCTCGCCCCCGCCGCGCTGAAGGTCGGCGACGTCGTCAAATCCGGCCCCGAGGCCGACGTCAAACCCGGCCACACGATGGCGCTGGGCCAGATGCCGACCGGCACGATCGTCCACAACGTCGAGCTGATTCCCGGCCAGGGCGGCAAGCTCGGCCGCGCCGCCGGCACCGCGATCCAGCTGGTCGCGAAGGAGGGCGAGATGGTCACCCTGCGGCTGCCGTCCTCGGAGATGCGGATGGTCCGCGCCGAGTGCCGCGCCACGGTCGGCACCCTCTCCAACGCCGAGCACCAGAACCTCAAGGTCGGCAAGGCCGGTCGCAGCCGCCACAAGGGCAAGCGCCCGCACACCCGCGGGGTCGCGATGAACCCGGTCGACCACCCGCACGGCGGCGGCGAGGCCCACCACACCCCGGGCGGCCACCCGGTGACGCCGTGGGGCAAGCCGACGCTCGGCTACCGCACCCGCAAGAAGGGCAAGCAGTCCGATCGCTACATCGTCCGCGGCCGTCGCCGCGGCAAGAAGAAGGGCGGGAGGTAGGCGATGGGACGCTCGACGAAAAAGGGCCCGTGGGTGGAGGAGCGCCTGATGGGGCGGATCGAGTCGATGAACGAGGCCGGCAAAAAACAGATGGTCAAAACCTGGTCGCGAACCTCGACGATCTTCCCCGAGATGGTCGGTCACACGATCGCCGTCCACGACGGCAAGAAACACGTGCCGGTCTTCATCTCCGAGTCGATGGTCGGCCACAAGCTCGGCGAGTTCGCCCCGACCCGCACCTTCCGCTCCCACGGCGGAGGCAGGGACTAGCGATGGCAGACGAAGAGAAAAAAGCCAAAAAAGCCGCCCCGAAACAAGAGGCGGGCCAGAAAGAGGCGAAAGCGCCGGCGAAAAAAGCCGCCGCGAAAAAACCGGCTGCCAAAAAAGAGTCGGCCAAAAAAGAGAGCGCGAAAAAAGACGCGCCGAAAAAAGCCGCCAAAAAAGAGGCCGCGAAGACTTCGAAGAAAGAGAGCGCCAAAGCGGAGAGCAAAGCGCCGGCGAAAAAAGCCGCGAAAAAAGCTCCCGCGCCGCCGCCGACCCCGCCGGTCGTCCGCGCCCGCGCCCGCTACGTGCGGATCGCGCCGCGCAAGGCGCGCCTGGTCGCCGACCAGGTCCGCGGCCTGCACATCGAAAAGGCGCGCGCCCTGCTGCAGTTCTCGCCTCGCGGCGCCGCCCACGACATCCACAAGCTGATCGACTCCGCCGCGGCCAACGCGGAAAACAACCACGACCTGATCGGCGACGAGATGCGGATCTCCTCGATCACGGTCGACGAGGGACCGACCCTGAAGCGGTACCGGCCGCGGGCCCAGGGTCGCGCCACTCCGATCCACAAGCGAACCAGCCACATCGCCGTGGCTCTGACCCCGGTCGAAGACTAGGAGAGGCCTGATGGGACAGAAGATCCACCCCGAGGGTTTCCGCGTCGGCTACATCCACGACTGGAAGTCGAACTGGTTCGAGGAGAAAAACTTCGCCGACGTGCTGCAGGAAGACCTCGCGATTCGCGACCACATCAACAACAAGCTCTCGCACGCCGGCCTCTCGAACATCACGATCGAGCGCCGCGGCGAGGTCGCCGTCGACATCCACACCGCGCGCCCGGGCATCGTGATCGGCAAGTCGGGCAGCGAAGTCGACGCCCTGCGCAAAGAGCTGCACAAGCTGACCGGCAGCCCGGTCAAAGTCAACATCCGCGAGGTCAAGCGGCCCGAGCTCGACGCCAAGCTGGTCGCCCAGTCGATCGCCGAGCAGCTGCAGAACCGGGTCGCCTTCCGGCGGGCGATGAAACGCGCCCTGACCTCGGCGATGCGCTCCGGCGCCAAGGGCGTCAAGGTCCAGGTCTCCGGCCGCCTCGGCGGCGCCGAGATGGCGCGGACCGAAAGCTACGCCGACGGTCGCGTGCCGCTGCACACGCTGCGCGCCGACATCGACTACGGCTTCTTCGAGGCGCGGACGACGACCGGCCGGATCGGCGTCAAATGCTGGATCAACAAGGGCGAGGTGATGCCCGAGGGCTTCCGCTCCGACCTCGTCTCCGAGACCGAGTCCCCGAACGGCGGCGGGCGCGGGCGCGATCGCGATCGCGGTCCGGGCGGCGGGCGCGGGCGCGATCGCGGTCCCGGCGGCGGGCGCGGTCCCGGCGGCGGTCGTGGCCAGGGCGGCGGTGGACGCGGTCCCGGCGGTGGGCGTGGCCAGGGCGGCGGCGGGCGCGGTCCCGGCGGTGGACGCGGTGGCGACCGCGGCCCGCGCGGCGGCGGAGGTGGTCGCTGATGCTGATGCCGAAGCGGGTCAAGCACCGCAAGCAGATGCGCGGCCGCATGCGCGGCAACACCAAGGGCGGCAGCTCCGTCACCTTCGGCGAGTACGGGATCAAGGCGCTCGACCGCGGCTGGATCACCAACCGCCAGATCGAGGCCGCCCGTATCGCGATGACCCGCAAGATCAAACGTGGCGGGAAGGTCTGGATCAATGTCTTCCCAGACAAGCCGTACACGAAAAAGCCGGCGGAGACGCGGATGGGGTCCGGCAAGGGCAACCCCGAGGGCTGGGTCGCGGTGGTCAAGCCGGGCAAGGTGATGTTCGAGCTCTCCGGCGTTCCCGAGGAGCTGGCGCGCGAAGCGCTGCGGCTGGCCGGGCACAAGCTTCCGGTGCGGACGAAATTCGTCAAGCGAGAGGGCGTCGAAGGCTGATGAGGGCGTCGGAGGTACACGACCTGAAAGACGACGAGCTGGTGGCGAAGCTGATCGACGCCAAGGAAGAGGCGTTCAACCTCCGCTTCCGCCACGCTACGGGCGAGCTCGAGAACACCGCCCGGCTCGGTCAGGCCAAACGCGACGTGGCGCGGCTGCTGACGGTGGCTCGGGCGCGGGGCATCGACGTTGAGAAAGAGACGCGGAAGATATGAGCGACGAAGAGAACAAAGAGACGACTGACGAGACCCAGGACGAGGCTCAGGTCGAGGAGGCCCCCGCGGCGGAGGAGACGCCCGCGGAGGAGGCCCCTGCCGCCGAAGAGGCGCCGGCCGAGCCCAACCCGGAGGACGATCTTCCCTGGAAGGAGCGGCGGCGGCTGCAGAAATCGCGCCGCCAGCACGAGGCCCGGCCCCAGGCCGGCCCCGAGGAGCGCGCCGCGCAGCGCAGCGAGCGCCGCAAGGCGAAGGCTGCGGAACGGCGCAAGGAACGGGCTGCAGCGAAGGCCGCCAAGACCGCCTCGGCCACCGGCACGCAGCCGGCCGAGCGCAGCTCCAACGCAGCCAAGGTCCGCCAGGGCATCGTCGTCTCGAACAAAGGCGACAAGTCGATCACGGTGCGGATCGACATCGCCCGCCGCCACCCGACCTACGAGAAGATCGTCCGCCGCTCGCGCACGCTGCACGCGCACGACGAGCGCAACGAGGCCGGCGAGGGCGACGTCGTCCGCGTCATCGAGACCCGCCCCCTGTCCAAGACCAAGCGCTGGCGTCTGGTCGACGTCATCGAGAAGGCCCGCTAGGGAGCGCGCGATGATCCAGCAAGAGTCCAGGCTGAAGGTCGCCGACAACTCGGGCGCACGCGAGCTGCTCTGCATCCGCGTCAAAGGCGGCTCCCACCGTCGTTACGCGAGCGTCGGCGACGTGATCACGGCCACCGTCAAATCGGCCAGCCCGCAGGGCGGCGTCCGCAAGGGCGAGGTCGTGCAGGCGGTCGTCGTCCGCACCCGCAAGCCGCTCTCGCGGCCGGACGGCACCTACATCTCCTTCGACGAGAACGCCGCGGTGCTGATCGACCCGGCCTCCAACAACCCGCGTGGCACCCGCATCTTCGGGCCGGTGGCGCGCGAATTGCGCGACCGCAACTTCATGAAAATCATCTCGCTTGCCCCGGAGGTGCTCTAGCCATGGCCAAGAGCATGCGGATCAGGACCGACGACCAGGTGATGGTGATCAGCGGCAAGGACGCCGGCAAGACCGGCCGCGTCACCAGGACCGAGCCGAAGAAGCGGCGGGTCTACGTCGAGGGCCTGAACATCGTCAAGCGGCACGAACGGCCACGCTCCGGCGGCGACCTCTCGACCGCCAACCCGGGCGGGATCGTCGAGAAGGAGGGGCCGATCGACGTCTCCAACGTGATGCTGCTCGACCCGAAAGGCAACAAGGGCACCCGGATCGGCGTCCGCCGCGACGAGGGCGGCAAGCGGGTCCGCTACGCGAAGCGCAGCGGGACGGTGGTCGACTGATGGAGGCGACGATGGCATCCACCTCGCAGGCGGCGCCGCCGCCGCGGCTGCGCGAGCGCTACGAGCAGGAGGTCCTGCCGGCGCTGACCAGGAAATTCGGATACACGACGCCGATGGAGGCGCCGCACCTGGTCAAGATCACGCTCAACATGGGCCTCGGCACCGAGAAACAGGACGCCCGCTCGTTCGAAAACGCGCAGACCCAGCTGGCGACGATCGCCGGCCAGCACCCGAACGTGCGCCGCGCCCGCAAGTCGATCGCTTCCTTCAAGGTGCGCGAGGGGATGCCCGTCGGCGTCTCGGTGACGCTGCGCCGCGCCCGCATGTGGGAGTTCCTCGACCGGCTGACTTCGATCGCGGTGCCGCGGATCCGCGACTTCCGCGGCCTCAACCCGCGCTCCTTCGACGGCCGGGGCAACTACTCGATGGGCGTCAAAGAGCAGCTGATCTTCCCCGAAATCGACTACGACTCGGTCGACGTTGTCCGCGGTCTCGACGTGACGATCACGACCTCGGCGAAGACCGATCTCGAGGCCTTCGAGCTGCTGCTCGGGCTCGGCATGCCCTTCGCCCAGGAGGGCCGGCCGGGCCAGGCCGAGCGCGAACGCGAACAGGCCGAAGCCGAGGAGGAGCAGCGCAAGGAGGAGGCCCGGCAGCGGGCCGAGACCGAGCAGGCGGCGCTGGAAGAACTGAAAGAGGAGAACCCGGAGGCCTACGCCAAGCCCGATACCGAAGAGGGCGAGGGGGCCGAAGAGGGCGACGAAGAGGCGGGCTCCAGCGAGTCCGGCGAGGAGAGCTCAGAGGATGGCTAAGACTTCCCAGAAGGTCCGTCAGGGCCGCAAACCGAAGTTCAAGACGCGCAGCTACAACCGGTGCCGCCGCTGCGGGCGCCCGCGGGCCTACTACCGCAAGTTCGGCCTCTGCCGGATCTGCCTGCGCGAGGCGGCGCACGAGGGGTACATCCCCGGGATGACCAAGTCGAGCTGGTAAGAGAGATGCAGACCGACCCGATAGCCGATTACCTGACCCGGATCCGCAACGCGATCAGCGCCGGGCACGACGAGGTGGAGATCCCCGCCTCGAACCTCAAGACCGAGATCTCGCGGATCCTCAAGGAGCAGGGCTACATCAAGGACTTCAGTCGCAAGCCCGCCGCGGTCGGCGAGGCGATCAGCGTCGAGCTCAAGTACACCGAGGACCGCCAGCCTGTCATCCTGGGGATCGAAAGGGTCTCCCGGCCCGGACGCCGCCGCTACGTCGACCACAAGAGCGTGCCGCGGGTTCAGGGCGGGACCGGGACCGCGATCGTCAGCACCTCGCACGGAGTGATGACCGGCCACGAAGCCCGCAGCAAGGGCGTCGGCGGCGAGGTCGTCGCCTACGTCTGGTGAGCCCTGGAGTGAGAACGAGATGAGCCGAATCGGAAGAAAACCCGTCCCCGTCCCCGACGCCGTCACGGTCGAGATCGGCACGGGCAACATCGCCGTCAAGGGCCCGAAGGGCGAGCTGACCCAGACCTTCTCGCAGGAGATGACCGTCCAGCAGGCCGACGGCGCCGTCACCGTCGGCCGCCCGACCGACCGCGGCGAGCACCGCGCCCTGCACGGGCTGACGCGCAGCCTGATCGCGAACATGGTCGCCGGCGTCACCGACGGCTTCGAGAAGCGGCTGGAGATCCAGGGCGTCGGCTACCGCGCCGCGCTGAAAGGCAAGAACCTGGAGATGGCGCTCGGCTACTCGCACCCGGTCGTGATCGAGGCGCCGGAGGGGATCGAGTTCGAGGTGCCGCAGCAGACCGAAATCGTCGTCCGCGGCATCGACAAGCAGCTGGTCGGTCAGGTCGCCGCCGACATCCGCAAGCGCCGCCCGCCGGAGCCCTACAAGGGCAAGGGCATCCGCTACAAAGGCGAGCAGATCCTGCGCAAGGTGGGCAAGCGCGCATGACCGTCTTGACCAAGCGCGAGCGCCGGCTCAAACGGCGCCGCCGGGTACGCGCCCGCGTCAGCGGCACGGCCGAGCGACCGCGGCTCAGCGTCTACCGCTCCAACCGCGGCGTCTTCGCCCAGCTGATCGACGACACCAAGGGCCACACGCTCGCCGCCGTCAACTGGACCGAGCCCGAGCTGCGCGGCCTAGGCGCCGGCGAGCAGGCGACGAAAGCCGGCACGCTGCTGGCCGAGCGGGCCAAGGCGGCCGGGATCGAGGCCTGTGTCTTCGACCGCGGCGGCTACCGCTACCACGGTCGGGTCAAGGCGCTGGCCGAAGCTGCGCGAGAGGGGGGACTGGCTTTCTGAACCCGTTTCGCTACGGTGAGCCGCTGCCATGAAGGGAATGGATACGAAGAACGTCGAGACGGTCAGCCCGCGCGGGCTCGACCTGCAGGAGCGGGTGATCGAGATCAACCGCGTCGCCAAGGTGGTCAAGGGCGGTCGCCGCTTCTCGTTCACCGCGCTGGTCGCCGTCGGCGACGAAGAGGGCGTGGTCGGGATCGGCTACGGCAAGGCCCGCGAGGTCCCGCTGGCGATCCAGAAGGGCGTCGAGGACGCCCGCAAGAACTTGATCCGGGTGCCGAAATACGGCCAGACGATCACCCACCGCATCATCGGCCGCTTCGGCGCCGGCCACGTCGTCCTGCGCCCGGCCAGCCCCGGTACCGGGGTGATCGCCGGCGGCGGAGTGCGCGCCGTGCTCGAGCTCGGCGGCGTCCGCGACGTGCTGACCAAGAGCATCGGGACGCAGAACCCGATCAACCTGGTCAAGGCGACCATGGACGGCTTGATCCGGCTGCGCCGGCCGGAGGAGGTTGCCGAGCTGCGCGGGCTGTCGGTCACCGAGGTGCTGGGGCTGAACGGCAACGGTGCTTCTGCAACTGACGGGGAGCACCTGGCGGCGGGTCCTGTCGCCGATGAAGACGCCTCGTCCGGCTCGGGCGAGCCCACGCCGGCGGGTCCTGTCGCGGGGTCAGACGACTCGTCCTCGCAAGCTGCGGGCGAGTCGCCCGACCCCACGCCACCCACCGGTGAGGCCTCGGCAGAGGCAGCTTCTGCCGCTCCAGCCGCGGAGGTGGCGCCCGCGAAAGCTTCTGAGGCTCCGGCCGCGGAGGCTGCCGCTCCGGCCGCGGAGGGTGAGGCGCCTGCCGCTGAGGAGGTTCCCGCTGAGGAGGCTCTCGCCGAGGACGCGGCTACTGAGGGCGAGGAGACGCAGTCGTGAAGATCTCGCAGGTCAAGTCGCCCAACGGGACCAACCCGAACCAGAAAGCGACGCTTGCCGCGCTCGGGCTCGGCCGGATCGGCAAGTCGGTCGAGCGCGAGGACAGCCCGCAGCTGCAGGGTCAGCTGAAAGTCGTCTCGCACCTCGTGGAGGTCGAGTCCTGATGGCCGATAAGCCCCGCTCCGAGGAGATCGGTCTCCACAACCTGAAGCCGAAGCCCGGCTCGCGCAAGTCGCGCAAGCGGCTCGGCCGCGGCGAGGGCAGCGGCCTCGGCAAGACCTCGGGCCGCGGCCACAAGGGCGCCGGCTCGCGCTCGGGCGCGAAGCGCAAAGCCGCCTACGAGGGCGGCCAGAACCCGATCCACATGCGGATGCGAAAGCTGCGCGGTCCGCACATGAAGAAGTCGATGCCGTTCGAGAACTTCCGCACCAAGACGCAGCCGGTCAACCTCTCCGACCTCGAGGACCGCTTCGAGGCCGGCGCCGAGGTGACCCCCGAGTCGCTCAAGGAGAAGGGGCTGGCGCGGCGCAAGGACCCGGTCAAGGTCCTCGCCCGCGGCGAGCTGACCAAGAAACTCGAGGTCCACGCGCATGCCTTCAGCGCGGCCGCTAAGGAGAAGATCGAGGCGGCCGGCGGTTCCTGTCACACTCTGGAGCCGTAATGCTCAGGACTATTCTCAACGCGTTCAGCGTTGCCGACATTCGCAAGAAACTTGCGTTCACGGCGGCGATGCTGGCGCTGTACCGGCTCGGGGCCTACATCCCGGCGCCCGGGGTCAACGTCGACGCCGTCAAGGAAGTCTCCAACAACTTCGGCGGCTCCAACATCCTCGGCTTCCTCAACCTCTTCTCCGGCGGCAGCCTCTCCCGGCTCAGCCTCTTCGCGCTGGGGATCATGCCCTACATCACGGCCTCGATCATCCTGCAGCTGCTGACCGTGGTCGTGCCCTCGCTGGAGCGCCTGCAGAAAGAAGGCGAGGTGGGGCAGCAGAAGATCACCCAGTACACGCGCTACCTCACCGTCGGCCTCGCCTTCGGGCAGTCGCTGGGCTACGTCTTCCTCTTTCGCTCCTTCGGCGAAGAATCGGGCACCAGCGTGGTCGGCAACCTGACCTTCCCGAAGACGATGCTGATCGTGATCTGCCTCACCGCCGGCTGCACGCTGCTGATGTGGCTGGGCGAGCTGATCACCCAGCGCGGGATCGGCAACGGGATCTCGCTGATGATCTTCGCCTCGATCGCCTCCTCGATCCCGACCGGGATAACCAAGTGGTGGAACAACCCGGACCAGGTCTTCGTCGTAATGATGCCGTTCATCGCGCTGGCGGTGATCGTCGCGATCGTCTTCGTCCAGGAGGGTCAGAGACGGATCCCGGTCCAGTACGCGAAACGCGTCGTCGGCCGCAAAATGACCTCCGGCGGATCGACCTACCTGCCGCTGCGAGTCAACATGGCCGGCGTCATCCCGGTCATCTTCGCCGCCTCGATCATGGCCTTCCCGCCGACGATCGGGCAGCTGCTCAACACGCCCGCCGCGCTCAACTTCGCCAGCTTCTTCAGCCCCAACAGCTGGCCCTACGTGGTCGGCGAGATCTTCTTCATCATCGTCTTCACCTACTTCTACACCGCGGTCACCTTCAACCCGGTCGACCAGGCCGACAACCTCAAAAAATACGGCGGCTTCATCCCCGGCGTGCGTCCCGGGCGGCCGACCGCCGAGTACCTCGACCGCATCCTCTCGCGCCTGACCTTCCCCGGGGCCCTGTACCTCGGCGCGGTGGCGGCGCTGCCGACGATCCTGATCAGCCAGACCTCGGCCAACTTCTACTTCGGCGGCACCTCGATCCTGATCGTGATCGGCGTCGCGCTCGACACGGTCAAGCAGCTCGAGGCGCAGCTGATGATGCGCAACTACGAGGGCTTCCTCAAATAGGCGCGGCCCCGTGGCCGCCCTTCGACTAGGGTGCAGGCGATGGCTGAGCTGAATCTCGTGCTCCTCGGGCCGCCGGGCTCAGGCAAGGGAACCCAGGGTGAGCGCCTGAACGAAGACCTGCGCCTGCCCTACTACGCGACCGGGGACATCCTCCGCGCCGCGGTCCGCGACGAAACCGAGCTCGGCCAGACCGCCAAGCAGTACATGGACGCGGGCGACCTCGTCCCCGACGAGGTGATCGTCGGCGTGATCGCCGAGGCCCTGGACTCCGACGAGGCGCGCGACGGCTTCATCCTCGACGGCTTTCCGCGGACGACGCCGCAGGCCGAGGCGCTCGACACGAAGCTGGCCGAGCTGGGGCGGAGCGTGACCGCCGTGCTGCTGATCGACGTCTCCGACGACGAGGTGGTGCGCCGCCTCGGCGGTCGCCGCACCTGCGCCGCCAAAGGACACGTCTTCCACGTCGAGTTCAACCCGCCGGAAGAGGAAGGCGTCTGCGACATCGACGGCTCCGAGCTGATCGTCCGCGACGACGACAAGCCCGAGGTGATCCGCAAGCGGCTGCAGACCTACCACGAGAAGACCGAGCCGCTGGTCGAGTACTACGACCACCGCAGCGTCCTGCGGAAAGTCGACGGTGCGGCGCCGCCCGACCAGGTCACCGAGGTGCTGAGGCGGACCCTGGCGACGATGCGCCTGGAGCAGGACGAGGCCGTCTAGACAGGCGCGAGTCTAGCCTTGTACCGCATGATCATCCGCAAGACGCCCGAGCAGGTCGACCAGATGGCGGCGGCCGGCGAGATCCTCGCCCGCTGCATGAAGATGCTCGGCGCCAAGGTGCGGGCCGGGATCACGACCGAGGAGCTCGACGCCGCGGCGGAGAAGTTCATCCGCTCCCAGGACGCGCTGCCGGCCTTCAAGGGCTACCGCGGCTTCCCGGGCTCGATCTGCGCCTCGCCCAACTCGATGGTCGTCCACGGCATCCCCGGGCCCTACGAGCTGAAGCGCGGCGACGTGATCTCGATCGACATCGGCGTGGTCAAGGACGGCTGGGTCGCCGACGCCGCCTTCACCTTCCCGGTCGGTCCGATCGGCAGCGACGCCAAGCACCTGCTCTCGGTGACCCGGGAGGCGCTCTTCGCCGGGGTCGAGCAGATGCGGCCGGGCAACCACCTCGGCGACGTCTCGAGCGCGATCCAGCAGCTGGTCGAGGCCGAGGGGCTGTCGATCATCCGCACCCTGGTCGGTCACGGCGTCGGCCGCGACATGCACGAGGAGCCGCAGGTTCCGAACTTCGGCGAGCCGGGCAAGGGCCCGGAGCTGGAGGAGGGGATGGTGCTGGCGATCGAGCCGATGGTCAACGCCGGCGGCCCGCTGGTACGGATGGGCGACGACGGCTGGTCGGTCTTCTCCGAGGACGGCTCGCTCGCCGCCCACTTCGAGTTCACCGTCGCCGTGACCCCCGACGGGCCGCGGATCCTGACGCCCTGGCACGAGCAGCTGTAGGCCCGGCGGCCTGATCCCGGGGAGCTCCGGGCCAGGGCTCCGGCGGGCGAGGGCTCACGGCCCCGCCCGGGAGGGTCGGGTGACCCTCTGCCGAAGACCGTCGCGCAGCTGGGGCCGGGGCGAGGGTTCGTAGGTCAGCCTGGGAGCCTTCGTCAGAGGGTCACCCGACCCTCCCCAACGGAGCCGGATCCCAGGCCCCGGTACCCCGGAGGCGCCGCCAAGCGAGCCCCAGGCCAGCCTCCGGCGTTGAAAGCTCTCAAAGGACCAAGGCCCTCCTCTCTCGAGTAGCTCCCAAGGGACCATGGCCCCGTCCCTCGCATAGCTCCCCAACGGACCGAGCCCTGCGAGGGACGAAAGCGCCCCAGCCCCCGCAAAGCCCCCGTCCCCCCAATCCCGTGGTTCCTTTTGGACCCATACGGTCCAAAAGGAACCACGACCCGCAAGCCAGGCCGAGATCCCGATCCCGTGGTTCCCTTCGGACCCCGAGCGTCCATAAGGAACCACGCGATCGACGGGGCGCGCTTTCGTCCCTTGGGAGCTCTATGCGAGAGACGAGGGCCATGGTCCCTCGGGAGCTATTCGAGAGAGGCGAGCCTCGTCCCTTGGGAGCTTTCCGAGAGACGGGGAGCTCCGGGACCTTGGAAGCTCTGGCCCAGGGCTCGCTCGGCGGCGCCTGCTGAGGTTGCGAAGCTCGGGGCCGATCCCGTTGGGAGGGGTGGGGTGACCCTCTGACGAAGGCTATGCGCGGCCGCTTGAGCCCTCGCCCCGGCCCCAGCTGCGCGACGGTCTTCGGCAGAGGGTCACCCCACCCCTCCGGACAAGCCCCCGAGCATCAGGGACACCCACCCCCTCCGCCAGACCCCGAACCCTCGCCGTCCCTCGCCGGCCCCGCCCCGCCTGCAATCGCCGAACTCGACTTGCCAGCCAGCCAGCGCAAACAGTAGAGTCCCGTGGAGCGGTGTGGGGGCGCCGCTAATGGAGAGGAGAGGTTCTTGCGAAGTCGAGTCTGCCGGCGCCTTGCGCTGCCCGTGATTCTGTCCGCCCTGGTGGTCGCCGCTTTCGCGCAGCCGGCCGCCGCCGCCGTCGAACCGTACGGCGCCAACGACGCCGGCGGGTTCAGGAGCGTGCTGCCGCCCGGGGAGAACGGGCTCGACACCATCTCGCAGATCTTCCAGTTCAAAGGGTTTGGGACGCTGCCGCCGCACTACGCGGACCAGCAGCCGCTCTACGAAAACCTCGTCTACGGCTCGCCGGGTCTGACCGAAGCCGACGTCCCGAACTACTTCAAGGACGCCACCTTCGGCGTTCCCCCCGGCGAAGTCGAATCGACGGTCGAACCGCGCCCGGGCACGACGATCGTCCGCGACAAGGCCTACGGCATTCCCCACATCTACGGCGACACGCGCGCCGACACGATGTTCGGCGCCGGCTACGCGGGCGCCCAGGACCGCCTCTTCCTGATGGACGTGCTGCGCCACACGGGCCGCGCCGAACTCGCCTCCTTCCTCGGCGGCAGCAACGCCGGCGCCGACGCCAGCCAGTGGGCCTTCGCGCCCTACACCGAAGCCGACTTCGAAAAACAGATCGCGCAGATGCCCCGGCAGTACGGGGCGGCGGGACAGCAGGCGGTCGACGACCTGGTCGCCTACGTCGAAGGGATCAACGCCTACGTCGCGGCTGCCAAAGCCGATCCGCAGAACCTCCAGCCGGGCGAGTACTCGCTGCTCGGGCAGCCGATGGAAAGCTGGAAGCCGACCGACATCATCGCGATCGCCTCGCTGGTCGGCGGCATCTTCGGCCGCGGCGGCGGCAACGAGCTGAGCTCGGCGCTGACGATGGAGTCGTTCGTCGAACGGATGGGGAAGAAGGCCGGCCGCAAGGCCTGGCGAGGGTTCCGTGAGAAGAACGACCCCGAAGCGCCGACGACGATCGAGAGGAAGTTCCCGTACGAGACCGGCAACGCGTTCGCCAAGAAGGGCCTGGCGCTGCCGAACCCGAAGAGCGTGCGCGAGGTGAAGACGGCGAAGGCATCCTCCGCTGCCGGCGGAGGCGCCGAAGGCCTGAGCAGCCTCGGCTCCCGCCTCAAGGCGGCGATCGACGCCGCCGGCCACGCCTCCAACTGGGAGCTCGTCTCCGCCAAGCACTCGACCAACGGCCACCCGATCGCGGTGATGGGCCCGCAGGTCGGGTACTACGTGCCGCAGATCCTGATGGAGGAGGACCTGCACGGGCCGGGGATCGACGCCCGCGGAGCTTCGTTCGCCGGCGTCAACCTCGTCGTCCAGCTCGGCCACGGCCGCGACTACGCATGGAGCGCGACCAGCGCCGGCTCCGACAACACCGACACGTTCGCCGAGGTTCTCTGCAAGGACAACTACCACTACATGTACCGCGGCAAGTGCCGGCCGATGGAAAAGCTGCAGAAGACCGAGAGCTGGTCGCCGAACGCGATCGACTCGACCAAGGCCGGCTCGCAGAAGCTGACCGCCTACCGCACCGTCCACGGGCCGATCTACGCCCGCGGCAAGGTCGGCGGCAAGAAGGTCGCCTTCGCCAGCCAGCGGAGCACCTACTTCCACGAGGCCGACTCGGTGGTCGGGTTCGCGCAGCTGAACGAACCGGGCGTCGTCACCGGCGTCTCCGGCTTCAAAAAGGCCGTGTCGAACATCAACTTCACCTTCAACTGGGCCTACGTGGACTCGAAGAACATCGCCTACGCGCTGTCCGGCGCCTACCCGCAGCGGGCGAAGGGCACCTCGCCCGACTTCCCGGTGCTCGGCACCGGCAAGTACGACTGGAAGGGCTTCAAGCCGAGCACCCAGACGGCGAAGTACCTGCCCTTCTCCAAGCACCCGCAGCAGACCAACCCGCCCTACCTCGTCTCCTGGAACAACAAGCAGGCGCCGGAATGGGCGGCGGCCGACGACAACTACGACTACGGGCCGCTGCACCGCTCGCAGATGATCGCCGACAAGGTCAAGGCGGGGACCAAGGGCACGCGCAAGATGACCCTCGCGCAGCTGGTCCAGGCGATGGAGGAACCGGCGACCCAGGACCTGCGGGGCTACCGCCTGCTGCCGATCATCTTCAAGGCGATCGGCAAGCCGAAGTCGGGCCAGCTGAAGCGGGCGCTGGCGAAGCTGCGGACGTGGCACAACCACGGCGCCCACCGCCGCGACCTGAACCGCGACGGGGTCGACGAGGAAACGCCGGCGATCGAAATCATGGACGCCTGGTGGCCGAAGCTGGTCACCGCGGAGTTCAAGCCGCGGCTCGGTTCGAAGGCGTTCGAACGGCTGCAGGGCATGCTGTCGATCGGCGACCACACCGGCGGCTCGCCGAACGCGCCGGACTTCTACGACGGCTGGTGGGGCTACGTCTCCAAGGACCTGCGCAGCGTCTTCGGCAAGAAGCCGCACGCCGCCTTCAGCCGCAAGTACTGCGGCAACGGCTCGAAGAAGAAGTGCCGCCAGCTGCTGCAGAAGACGCTGAGGCAGGCGCTCAAGGTCTCGCCGCGGAAGCTGTACGGAGGCGGCAACGGCAAGTGCGCCGCCGACCCGCAGCCGGCCTGCTTCGACCAGAACCGGCCGCAGGTGACGGGCGGCATCGAACTGGGCCCGTTCCCGTTCCAGAACCGGCCGACCTTCCAGCAGACGGTGGCGCTGACCCAGCGACTGCCCCGCTGACTCTCCCGGGGAGGGAGCCGACGGCGCGGTAGAGGAAAGTCCCGGATAGCGGGACAAACCTCTACCGCGCCGGGCTCGGGGCGGCCGGCGGCCGGCGTTCGTCAGAATCCGCCCCGTGGACCAGGAGACCTTCAGCGCCGTCGACGAGTTCGTCGCGGCGACGATCGTGCCGCAGGACGAGGCGCTCACGGCGGCGGTGGCGGCGGCCGAGGCCGCGGGGCTGCCGTCGATCCAGGTCTCGCCGGCGCAGGGGCGGCTGCTGCAGCTGCTGGCGAAGCTGGTCGGCGCGCGCCAGGTGCTCGAGTTCGGCACGCTCGGCGGCTACAGCACGATCCTGCTGGCGCGGGCGCTGGCCGACGGCGGCCGCCTGATCAGCCTCGAGGCGAACCCCGAGTACGCCGCCGTGGCGACCCGGAACATCGCCGCCGCCGGGCTCGACGGCAGCGTCGTCGTCCGCGTCGGGCCGGCCCTGGAGGCGCTGCCCGAACTGGCCGCGGAGGGCGCCGGCCCCTTCGACCTCGTCTTCATCGACGCCGACAAGGTCAACACGCCCAACTACTTCGCCTGGGCGCTCGACCACACCCGCCCGGGCGGCCTGATCGTGGCCGACAACGTCGTCCGCGGCGGCAGCCTCGGCGAGGAGGGCAGCGACGACGGCGCGACGCGGGCGCAGCGGCGCCTGCACGAGACGCTGGCCGGGGAGCCGCGGGTCGAGGCGACGACGATCCAGACCGTCGGCGTCAAGGGCTACGACGGCTTCCTGATCGCGCGCGTGCGGTAGCGCTGCCGGAGCGGCGGCCCTGCTATCTTTCCCGGTCGGCCCTGGTGGGGCCAAGAGTTGTGTCCTGCTCATCCGATTCATGGGGAGGGCAGGAGTCCTGTAGTCGAACCAGATCCGGAGCAATGAAGGTCAGAGCTTCCGTCAAGCCGATGTGCGAGAAGTGCAAGGTCATCCGCCGCAATGGCGCGGTTCTGGTGATCTGTCAGAACCCGCGACACAAGCAGCGGCAGGGTTAGCCGATGGCGCGAATCGCAGGGATCAACCTCCCCGTCAACAAACGGATCGAGATCAGCCTCACCTACATCTTCGGGGTCGGGCGCTCGACGGCGCTGAAGATCCTCGAGGAGACGAAGATCGACCCGGGCACGCCAACCAAGGACCTGACCGAGGACGAGGTGATCCGGCTGCGCGAGGCGGTCGAGAACCGCGAGGTCGAGGGCGACCTACGGCGCGAGCGCTCGCAGAACGTCAAACGGCTGATGGAGATCGGCTCCTACCGCGGCCTCCGCCACCGCCGCGGCCTGCCGGTCCGCGGTCAGCGGACGAAGACCAACGCCCGCGGCCGCAAGGGCCCGCGTCGGCTGAGCATCGCCGGTAAGCGCAAGGCGTAGAGGAGCAGAGGATGGCCGAGAAAAAACCCGCCAAAGGGCGCTCCCGTCGCCGCGTCAAAAAGAACGTCACCTACGGGCAGGCGCACATCAAGACTTCCTTCAACAACACGATCGTCACCCTGACCGACACCGACGGCAACGTGATCGCCTGGGAGTCCGCCGGTTCCGCCGGCTTCAAAGGCTCCCGCAAGTCGACTCCGTTCGCCGCTCAGGTGACCGCCGACGCCGCCGCCAAGAAGGGCATGGAACACGGCCTCGAGCGGGTCGAGGTCTTCGCCAAGGGCGCCGGCTCCGGCCGCGAGACGGCGATCCGCTCGCTGCAGGCCGCCGGCCTCGACGTGACCACGGTCAAGGACGTCTCGCCGCAGGCCCACAACGGCTGCCGGCCGAAGAAGCGGAGGCGCGTCTGATGGCCCGCGACACCTCCCCGCAGTGCAAGCAGTGCCGGCGCGAGGGCCAGAAGCTCTTCCTCAAGGGCGAGCGCTGCTTCACCGACAAGTGCGGCGTCGAGCGCCGCTCCTACCCGCCCGGCGAGCACGGCCGCGGTCGCCTGCGCCAGTCCGAGTACCGCCTGCAGCTGCGCGAGAAACAGAAGACGCGGCGCTACTACCAGGTGCTCGAGAAGCAGTTCCGCGCCTACTACGACAAGGCTTCGCGGCAGGACGGCGTCACCGGCGAGAACCTGCTGCGGCTGCTCGAGTCGCGGCTCGACAACGTCCTCGTCCGGCTCGGCTTCGCCGCCTCCCGGCGCCAGGCCCGGCAGCTGATCAACCACGGCCACTGGATGGTCAACGGCCGCCGCGTCGACATCCCGTCCTACCAGGTGCGCCCGGAAGACATCATCTCGATCAAGCCGAGCTCCTCGGCGACGGAGACGGTCCAACGCGCGACCGAACTCGTCTCGACGGTGCCGGCCTGGCTGCAGGCCGACCATGACGCGCTTACCGCCAAGGTCCTGCGCTATCCCGAGCGCTCCGAGATCTCGGCGCCGGTCCAGGAGCAGCTGATCGTCGAGCTGTACTCCAAGTAGTCCGGCAACTCCGATTCTGAACACGCATACCCAAGGAACTCATGACCACTGATTTCCAGGTCCCCCGCATCATCTCCGAGAAAGTCGACGACCGTAGCGGCACCTTCACGATCGAGCCGCTCGACAAGGGCTTCGGCTACACGTTCGGCAACAGCCTTCGTCGCGTCCTCCTCTCCTCGCTGGGTGGCGCCGCCATCACCAGCGTCCGGATCGAGGGCGTCGCTCACGAGTTCTCGACCGTGCCCGGCGTCAAGGAGGACGTCACCGACATCGTCCTCAACCTGAAGGACCTCGTCGTCCGCATGCACACCGACGCCGACGAGGTCGAGGCGCCGCTGGTCGCCACCGGCCCCGGCGAGGTCAAAGCCAAGGACATCGACCTGCCCTCCGGCGTCGAGATCCTCAACCCGGACGCGCCGATCGCGACGCTTGAGAAAAAAACCAAGCTCGAGGTCTACCTGACGATCGGCCGCGGCCGCGGCTACTCGCCCGCCGAAGAGAACAAGTCCGACGAGCAGCCGATCGGCGTAATCCCGATCGACTCGATCTTCTCGCCGATCCGGCGCGCCTCCTACGCCGTCTCCGCCGCCCGCGTCGGCCAGCGCACCGACTTCGACCGGCTCGAGCTCGACCTCGAGACCGACGGCTCGATCGAGCCGGCCGCGGCGCTGCGCGAGGCCTCCGAGATCCTGATCAAGAGCCTGGCGATCTTCACCGACGCCGAGCGGGTCGAGGAACTGACCGCGCGCGAGCCGGTCGCGGCGATGCCGAGCGACCCGCTCTCCTCGCCGGCCAGCGACGGCGCCGCCAGCGCCAACGGGCTCGACGAGATCCTGATCGAGGAGCTCGAACTCGGCGTGCGCTCCTACAACTGCCTCAAGCGCGCCGGCGTGCAGACCGTCGGCGACCTGGTCCGCAAGTCGCGCGCGGAACTGAACGCGATTCCGAACTTCGGCCAGAAGTCGATCGAGGAAGTGATCGAGACCCTGCACGCCCGCGGCCTCGACCTGCAGCAGGACTAGGGACCGGACGAGAGCGGAGGGGAGAGAACTGTGCGCCATCGCAAGAAGCGGAACAAGCTCAGTCGTGACGCGGCCCACCGCGAGTCGCTGCTCTCGAACCTCTCCAAGCAGCTGATCGAGCACGAGCGGATCCAGACCAGCCAGGCGAAGGCCAAGGCGGTCAAGCCCGAGGTCGAGAAGCTGATCACGCTGGCCAAGCGCGGCGATCTGCACGCTCGCCGGCAGGCGCTCTCGACGCTGCACAACGACAAGTTCGTCGTCCACAAGCTGTTCGACGAGGTGGCGCCGCGGTACGCGGAGCGGCCTGGCGGGTACACCCGCATCGTCAAGCTCGGTCCGAGGCGCAGCGACTCGACCGAGATGGTTTACCTCGAGCTCGTCTAGCTGGGTGCTCCGGGCGGCGGGTCCTGTCGTCGGGGTGAGGCCCTCGTTTGGGCTGCGACCTTCGTCGGGCAGAGATTCGGTTGCGGGGGTGAGGGACGGGGTCTTGCCCTCAGAAGGCTCCGCCCTGCACGAGGACCTCACCCCGACGCCACCCGCCGCAGGGGCCCGGCCCGCTTGACGTAGCTGGCGGGGGACGGAGGGTGGCGGGGCTATCGCTGGTCGTAGGCGACGGACTCCAGGTAGAGGCCGTGGGGCGGGGCCGTGTCGCCTCCCTCTGAGCGGGGGGCTCCGTGCAGCAGGCCGGTGAAGCTCTCCACGGTGCGGCGGCTGGACGCTGCTTCCAGCATGGTTCCCACCAGCGCCCTCACCATGTTGCGCATGAAGGCATCCGCGGTGATGCGGAAGGCGAGGATGTCGCCCGGCTCGTCGGTCCACGCGGCGGCGAGGACGTTGCGGTCGAAGTGGACGTGGTCGGTCTGGGTCGGGGTGAAGGCGGTGAAGTCGTGGGTGCCGGGGAGCGCGGCGGCGCAGGCTTCGAGCGCCACGCGGTCGACGCGGTGGGGCCACCAGAGGGCGCGGCCCCGCTCGAACGGGCTCGGCGCCGAGCGGACGAGGAGGCGGTAGCGGTAGGTCCGCGAGCGGGCGTCGCGGCGGGCGTCGAAGCCGTCGGCGACGACGGCCGCCGCGGTCACCGCGACGTCGTCGGGGCCGAGGCCGTTGAGGCGGCGGGCGAGGTCGGCGGGCGGCTCGCCGTCGATCGCGAAGCTGGCGACCTGGCCGCCGGCGTGGACGCCGGTGTCGGTGCGGCCGGCGACGGTCAGCCCGACCGGCTCGCGCAGGATCCTCGCCAGCGCCGCCTCCAGCTCGCCCTGGACGGTGCGCAGGCCCGGTTGCCGGGCCCAGCCGCGGAAGCCGGCGCCGTCGTATTCGATCTCGAGCCTGACCGTGGGCACGGCCGCAGTATCCACGACACGAGGTTGGGACCAGCCCGCCTCCTAGAATCGGGTCCGTGCGGATCCTGATCACCAACGACGACGGCATCAGCGCCCCCGGCCTGCAGGCGGTGCGGCGCGCCCTGCGCGAGCTCGACGACGTCACCGTCGACGTGATCGCGCCGAACCGCAACCGCAGCGCCAGCGCCCGCAGCATCACCACCCGCCAGCCGCTGACGGTCGAGGAAATCGAGTTCGGGGACGGCGACACCGGCTACGCCACCGACGGCACGCCGGTCGACTGCGTCCGCTTCGCCGACGTCGGCCTGGTCGGCGAGCGACCCGACCTGATCGTCTCCGGGATCAACCACGGCGCCAACCTCGGCGACGACATCACCTACTCGGGGACGGTGGCGGCGGCGCTCGAGGGGATCATCCTCGGCATCCCGGCGCTGGCGCTCTCGCAGCAGTCCTCGCGCGGCCTCGGCTACGGCGCCGGCCAGTTCGACTTCGGCGTCGCCGCCGGCTTCTCCGCCGCCCTGGTCGAGCAGCTGCGCCGGGCGCCGATGCCGGAGGCGACGCTGCTCAACGTCAACTACCCCGCCGGCAAGCCGATCGGCGTCGCGGTGACGAGCATCGGCAAACGGATCTACAACGACCGGCTCAAATTCATCGAGGAGACCGAGCACGGCCACAAGCGCTACGAGATCTACGGCTGGGAACCCTCGCACGAGGAGATCGAGGGGTCCGACCTGCACGCCGTCGAGGCGGGCAAGATCGCGGTCACCCCGATCCACTTCGACCTCACCGATCGCGGCGGCCTGCGGGTCCTCGGCGAGTGGGATTTCGAGCAGATGCTGGCGGCCGCCGCCAGCCCGGCGGCGTGAGCGAGGTCGCTCGGCGGGCGGCCGAGCTGCGCGAGGAGCTGAGCCGCCACAACCGCCTCTACTACGTCCTCGACGCGCCCGAGATCGGGGACGACGAGTACGACGAGCTGCTCGACGAGCTGCGCGCGATCGAGGCCGAGCACCCGGACCTGCGCCGGCCCGACTCGCCGACCCAGCGGGTCGGGGCGCCGCCGCTGGAGCGCTTCGAGCCGGCCCGGCACCTGGAGGCGATGCTCTCGCTCGGCAACGCCCGCAACGAGGAGGAGCTGCGCGCCTGGGAGACCCGCCTCGCCAACTACCTGAAGCGGCTCGACATCGCCGCCTCCCAGTTCAGCTACACGACCGAGCCGAAGATCGACGGCCTGGCGATCAGCCTCACCTACGAGGACGGCGTCCTGGTCCGCGGCGCCACCCGCGGCGACGGTCGCGTCGGCGAGGACGTGACCCAGAACCTGCGCACGATCGGGTCGGTGCCGCTGCGGATCCCGGAGGCGCCGGCGCTGGTCGAAGTCCGCGGCGAGGCCTACCTGCCGATCGCCGCCTTTCGGGCGCTGAACGAGCGCCGCGCCGAGGCGGGCGAGCCCACCTTCGCCAACCCGCGCAACTCGGCCGCCGGCTCGATCCGCCAGCTCGACCCGAACCTGGCCGCCGAACGGCCGCTCTCGACCTGGATCTACGGGATCGGCGTGATCGAGGGCGGTCCCGAGCTCGCGACCCACATGGACGAGGTCCGGTGGCTCGCCGAGCGCGGCTTCAAGGTCAACCCCGATACCGAGCGTCACCGTGGCGTTGAGGGCGTCGTCAAGCGCTGCCGCTGGTGGGAGGAGCGGCGCGAGCAGCTCGACTACGAGATCGACGGCGTCGTCGTCAAGGTCGACGAGCGGGCGCTGTGGCGCGAGCTCGGCGTCGTCGGCCGCGAGCCGCGCTGGGCGATCGCCTGGAAGTTCCCGCCGACGACGGCGACGACGACGATGGAGAAGGTCGTCTGGAACGTCGGTCGCACCGGGCACCTGGTGCCGTTCGCGATGCTCGAGCCGGTCCACGTCGGCGGCGTCACCGTCACCACCGCGACCCTCCACAACGAGGAGGACCTGGCGCGCAAGGACGTCCGCGAGGGCGACGAAGTCGTCGTCATGCGCGCCGGCGACGTGATCCCGCAGGTCGTTTCGCCGAAGCTGCCGCGCAAGAACCGCAGTGCCCGCAAGCCGAAGCCGCCGAAGGAGTGCCCGGCCTGCGGCACGCCGACGGTGAAGCCGGAGGACTCGGTCTTCACGATCTGCCCCAACCGCACCGGCTGCCCGGGCCAGGCATCCCAGCACGTCAAGCATTTCGTCAGCAAAGGGGCGATGGACATCGACGGGCTCGGGGAAGAGGTCGCCCTGAACATGCTCGCCCAGGGCGTGATCGAGGACGTGGGCGACATCTACGACCTCACCGAGGAGGGCCTCGTCGGCGAGAAGATCGGCAAGAAGAGCTTCAAAGAGAAATCGGCGCGCAGCCTGGTCGCGGCGATCGAGGCATCGAAGCGCCAGCCCTTCAAACGCGTCCTCTTCGCCCTTGGCCTGCCCGGCGTCGGCTCGGTCACCGCCGAGGCCCTGGCCGACCACTTCGGCTCGATCGACGCCCTGCACGAGGCCGCCCCGGAGGCAATCGAGGAGGTCGAGGGCGTGGGCCCGATCATGGCGGTGCAGATCGCCGAGTCGCTGGCCGACGAGGACACCTGGAAGCTGGTCGAGAAGCTGCGGGAGAAGGGCCTGCGACTGCAGGCCGATCCCTCAGAACGGCGGCAGGAGGGCGGCCCGCTGGAAGGCAAGACCGTGGTCCTGACCGGGACGCTGCCGGAGCTGACCCGCGAGGAGGCGGGGGCGCTGGTCAAGCAGGCGGGCGGCAAGGTGACCAGCTCGGTCTCGAAGAAGACCGACTTCGTCGTCGCCGGCGAGAGCCCCGGCTCGAAGCTCGCCAAAGCGGAGAAATTCGGCACCGAGATCCTCGACGAAGCCGGCCTGCTGGCGCTGCTCGGCGGCACCTCGGCGGGTCGCTGAAGCTCAGTAGGAGGCGACCATCCCGGCGATCCGGTCCTGCATCAGGTGGGCGTAGCTGACGTCGTAGGCGCTGCCCATCAGGATCGAGAAGATCATCTTGCGGCCGCTGGCGTTGAAGCAGTAGCCCGAGAGGTTGCTGACCCCGGTCAGGGTGCCGGTCTTGACGTGGCAGCGGCCGTAGGCGGCGGTGCCGCCCATGCGGCCGTCGACCGTGCCCTGCTTGCCGGCGACGGCGAGGTCGTCGATGAACTCCTGGCCGACCTCTTGGTCCTGCATCTTGTAGAGGAAGCGGGCCAGCTGCCACGGCGAGGCGCGGCCCGAGCGGGTCAGGCCGGAGCCGTCGACCGCGTGCAGGCTGGTGCCGAGCGAGTGGGCGAAGGAGGTGACCACCTGGGCGCCGGCGGCGGTGGTGCCGGCCTTGCCGACTTCGGCGCCGAGCAGCTTGATCAGCATCTCGGCGAAGAAGTTGTAGGAGTAGACGTCGGTGAAGTTGACGATCCGGCTCAGGGTGGGGGAGCGGACGACCGCGATCCGGTGCGAGCCGTGTGGCGTCTTGCCGAGCGCGACCTGGCGCGGCACCTGGACCCCGCTCTTGCTCAGCGAGCGGGCGAGCTTCGAGGCGGCGAGCTTGGCGGGGTCGGAGGAGAAGCCGCTGAAGATGCTGCCGCCGGCGTGGCCGGCGTTGAACTCGAGCGCCGAGAGCGGTCCGATTTCGCCGCTGGTCGCGTAGCCGGAGTCGGCGACGCCGCGCAGCCGGTCGAAGAAGGAGTCGTCGGCGTACACCCGGCCGGTGATCCGCTTGATCCCCGCCGCCTTGATCTTCGCCTTCAGCGCGTAGAGGTTGGTGCCGACGCCGGAGACGTATTGGTTGTAGAAGGCGGGGGCGCCGAGCGTCGGGTCGCCGCCGCCGCGCAGGTAGAGGCTGCCGTGGAGGACGCCGTCGTCGGCGAGGCGGCCGTCGGCGAAGACCCTGGTCGCGATTCGCTTGCGCGGGCCGAGCTTGGCCAGCACGGTCCCGGTCGTGAACATCTTCATGTTCGAGGCCAGCGGCCGCTGGCGGCGGGCGGCGCTGCCGCAGACGACGTGGCCGGTCTTCGCGTCGATCACGATCAGGCCGCTCTGGGAACCGCCGCCGCGGTGCAGCAGGTGGCGCATCGTCAGGCAGGTCTGGCTGGCCGCGGCGGCGCTGGAAGCGAGCAGCGCCGCCAGCAGGCAGGCGGCGGCGAGGGCGGTCGCGGCGCGTCTCATCTCAGGTAGCAACACGGGAAAGAGCGAAGGTAGCGGCCAGGCCGGCCGTCGAGCCTGGGATAATGGGCCTTGCCCATGGGCAAGGTAGTCGACATCGACTCGAAACCGCGACGCAAACCGCGTCGCCGGAAAAAGCCCTCGAAGACCGCGCTGGTGCTGGGCGGCGGCGGTTTCACCGGCGGCGTCTACGAGATCGGCGCCCTGCGCGCGCTCGACCTGCTCGCGGTCAACAGCACCGTCAACGACTTCGACGTCTACGTCGGCACCAGCGCCGGCTCCTTCGTCGCCTCGATGCTGGCCAACGGGATCACGCCGGACGAAATGGCGCAGGTGCTGAACGAGCGCGTCCCCTCCGAGCTCGAAGACCTCGATCTCGACCGGGTGCTGAAGCCGAACTACCTCGGCTTCCTGCAGAAGGCGCTGATGCTGCCGCTGCGCGGCGTCGAGCTGGTGCGGGCGCTGGCCCGGATCGGCGAGCTCTCGGCGATCGACATCGGGGTCGGCCTGGCCGAGGCGCTGCCGACCGGCCTCTACTCGAACACGGGCCTGGACGACTACATCTCCGAGGTGCTGATGGAGAACGGCCGCAGCAACGACTTCCGCCTGCTCGACCCCGAGCTTTACCTGACCGGGACCGATCTCGACACCTGCGAGCGGATCGTCTTCGGCGACGAGGACTGGCGCGACGTGCCGATCTCGAAAGCGGTCCAGTGCTCGACCGCGCTGCCGCTCGTCTACAAGCCGGTCGAGCTGAAGGGGCGGCAGATGGTCGACGGCGGCATCCGCTCGACCACCAACGTCGACATCGCGGTCGAGGCCGGCGCCAAGTTCATCGTCGTCGTCAACCCGCTCGTCCCCTACGTGAACGACTTCGAGAAGACGATCCCGACCGTCTTCGGCACCCGCGTCCGCCGCGTCGCCGACATGGGGATGCCGGCGATCGCCAACCAGACCTTCCGCCTGATCGCCCACGCCCGCCTGCACCAGGCGGTCGAACAGTGGCAGGAGCGCTACCCCGGGGTCGACATCATCCTGGTCGAGCCCGAGCCGACCGACGAGCTGATGTTCGGGACGCCGATCATGGACTACTCGCGGCGGCTGCTAATCGCCCGCCACGGCTTCGAATCGGTGACCGAGACGCTGGCCAAGGACTACGAGCGCTACGAGGAGATCGCCAAACGGCACGGCCTCGAGATCTCCGGCGAGCGGATCAAGCGCGTGGTCGAGACGGCGGAGGAGGACGAACCCGAACAGAGCGCCTGGCGCCGCGTCCTCACCCAGACGACGTCGGTCCTGCTGGGCCAGAGCGGCGACGAAGAAGCCTCCTGAGAGGCTCGCTCAGGCGGCGTACAGCTTCTCGATCTCGTCGCCGTGCTTCTGGGCGACGACGGCCCGCTTGACCTTCAGCGTCGGGGTCAGCTCGCCGCTCTCCTGGGAGAGGTCGTGGGGCAGGATCGTCACCTTCTTGACCTGCTCGACGCGGGCGTAGTTCTCGTTGACCTGCTCGACGTGGGCCATGATCGCGGCGTTGACGTCGGGGTTGGCGGCGAGCGCCACGGGGTCGTTGGGCAGCCCGTTCTCCTCGGTGTATTTGGCCACCTCCTCGGGGTCGAGCGTGACCAGGGCGACCAGGTACGGGCGGCGGTCGCCGACGACCACGCACTGGGAGACGAGCGGGTGCTGCTTGATGTCGGCCTCGAGGTTGGCGGGGGTGATGTTCTTGCCGCCGGCGGTGATGATGATGTCCTTTTTGCGGCCGGTGATCTTGATGAAGCCCTCGTCGTCGACCTCGCCGAGGTCGCCGGTGTGCAGCCAGCCGTCGACGATCGTCTCCGCCGTCGCCTCGGGGTTCTTGTGGTAGCCCTGGAACACGTTGGGCCCCTTGACCAGGATCTCGCCGTCGTCGGCGATTTTCACCTCGCAGCCGGGGAACGGTTTGCCGATCGTGCCGACCTTGAAGTCGTCTGGGCGCGCGATCGTCGCCGCGGTCGAGGTCTCGGTCATCCCCCAGCCCTCGAGCACGAGGACGCCGGCGGCGTCGAAGAAGCGCAGGATCTCGGGGTTGATCGGGGCGGCGCCGGAGACCGCGAGGCGCAGCTCGCCGCCGAACAGGCCGCGGATTTTGGAGAGGACTTTCTTGTCGGCGAAGGCGTACTCGCGGCTGAGCAGGAAGCCGGGCTTGCGGCCGGCGCGTTCGACGGCGCGCATCCGCTTGCCGACCTTGATCGACCAGTCGAAGATCGCTTTTTTGAGGCCGCCCTCTTTTTCCATGCCGCTGGTCGCGGCGGTGTAGATCTTCTCGAAGATGCGCGGCACCGAGGGGAAGTAGGTCGGTTTCAGCTCGGCCAGGTCGGGGAGGATCTTGAGCGGATCGCGCTCCCAGTAGGCGAGCGTCGCCCCCAGGTCGAAGCTGCCGAACTGGATCAGCAGAGCGAAGGAGTGGGCCAGCGGCAGGTAGAGGTAGCTGACGTCGCCTTCCTCGATCACGCTGGTCTCGTTGACCATGTCGAGCATCGCCCGGTAGTTGCCGTGGGTGATCACGCAGCCCTTCGGCGGCCCGGTCGTGCCCGAGGTGTAGATGAAGGTGCAGACGTCGTCCGGGGTCACCGCCTGGCAGCGCTGCTCCCAGACCGAGGCGTCGACGGCGTTGCCCCTCGCGGTCAGCTCGGCCATCGAGAGCGCGCCCTCGCCCTCGCCGACCATCAGCACGACGTGCTGCAGCTGCGGCAGCCGGTCGCGGACCTCGGCGACCTTGGCCAGCTGCTCGTCGTCCTCGACGACGACGACCTTGGCGTCGGAGTTCTCGAGCACGTAGCGGCACTCCTCCGGCGAGTTGGTCTGGTAGATCGGGACGACGACGGCGCCGATGCCGAGCGCGGCGAAGTCGAAGTACGTCCACTCGGGCCGGGTGTTGGAAAGGATCGCGACCCGGTCGCCCTTGCCGATCCCCAGATCGGTCAGGCCGAGCCCGAGCGGCTGGGCGATTTCGAGCACCTGGTTGAAGCTGCGATCGACCCACTGGCCGCCGTCCTTGTAGCGGACCGCGGGGTGGTCCCCGTAGCGCTTGGCTGCCAGCGGCAGCAGGTCCGCCAGCGTTTTCGAATGGGTTCCCCTCCCCTCCATCTGGGGGGAGTCTAATCGGCGCTGCTGGTCAGCGTTGCGCCGGAGCGGGGGAGCGACCGCTCTGGATCGCGGTCAGGTGACGCAGTGAGGATTCGAACAGGGTGCGATCGATCCGGCCGTGGAAGATCGGAACGCCCATCTCGACGCACATTCCGATCACCTCCTGCCGTTTCATCTGCAGCTCGTCCGCGAGCTCACTGGGCGTCAGGTGATTGGCCATCGAGGACCTCCCGAGTCGTTGAAAGTCGGTAACCCATGTTTACCCCCAGGGGCGGACATGTCAATCGCAACTTTCGCAACTTGCGGGATCGCGGGCCGGCGGCCCCGGCTCGCGATAATGAAAGGCCGATGTCCGAAGTCGCCGTCAAACCGATCCCCCGCCGTGGCCGCATCTGGGTCGCGCTGCTGCTTTCCCTGGGCGTGTTCGGGCTCGGCTACGCGATCGTCGAGATCTCGACCCAGAAGCCGGACAACAACATCGTCCACATCGCCGGGATCTCCGAAGCCCAGGAAATCTTCGGCGGGGTGCCCCAGGAAGGCGATCGCCTCGGCTCGAATGACGCGCCGGTCTCGATCCAGGTCTTCAACGACCTGCAGTGCGCCAGCTGCCGCGAAGCGTTCCTCAGCACGATCCCGGCGCTGACCGAAGACTACGCGCGGCCGGGCGACGTGAAGCTGCTCTGGCGCCACTACTCCAACGCCGAAAACGCCGAGGAGCTCGGCTTCTACGGAGCCGAGGCGGCGGCCGAACAGGGCTACGGCTGGCAGTACATCTACCTCTTCTTCCGCAACCAGGACGAAGCGAAGCGGGTCGGGATCGACGAAAACTTCCTCGACTCGGTCGGCGGCGGGGTCGAGGAACTGAACGGCCCCGAATGGGAAAAGGCGATGGAAACGGGGACCGAGAAGGGCAGCGCGATCTCCAAGCGGCTCGAACGCTACGAGGAACTGGGCCGCGACCTCGGGATCCGCACCGGCCAGGCGATGATCGTCAACGGCCCGAGCGGGACGCGGACCCTGCAGGACAGTCCGAAGCTGGGCGAAATCGAAGCGGCGATCGGCGAAGTGCAGTAGCGCGGGCTCCCGAAGGACGGGAGCCCGCCCTCTCTCGCTGAGCGCGAGGTTCTTCCCGGCTTGAGGCTGAGCGCGAGGTTCCTCCCGTTATCCGGGAAGAACCTCCCCTTCGGCTCGGGGGTGGGAGAGCTTCCGGATCAGGCGGCCGGGCGCAGCCGCCGGGCGCGGTGGGCGATCACGTCGCCCCATTCGGAGTCGACGATGCGGTGCGGGGTCGTCGTCGCGATCCAGTCGCGGAGGATCGTCGCCAACCCCTCGGGGTCTTCGAGGTTGGGGAAGTGGGCGGCCTTGGGGAGGGTCTCGAAGCGGCAGTTGGGGATCTCGGCGCTCGCTTCGCGGCCGTGGGAGATCGGGATCGTGCGGTCGCGCGCGCCCCAGGCGATCAGCGTCGGCATCTCGCCGAGCAGGTAGAGGCGGTCGCGGGCGCTGACCTTCTGGCCCTGGACGTCGATCACCGCGCGCAGCGTCTGCAGGAAGGCGCGGCGCGAGCCGCTCTCCTGCAGCGGGCCGAGCGCCCGCGCCACCGCCTGCAGGTAGACGCCGGTGGAGACGCCGCGCTCGCGCAGGCGGGCGCCGGCGAGGCTCAGCGAGCCGACCAGGCGCGGGTTGCTGGCCAGCCGCAGCAGGGTCGAGGAGCCGGGCAGGGCGGCGCCGCGCAGCAGCGGGCTGACGTCATCGCCGAGGCCGCCGCTGGAGACCAGCGCAAGCCGCTCGGTGCGCTGGGGGAACTGGTAGAAGAACTGCATCGCGACGCCGCCGCCGAGGCTGTGGCCGACGATCGTCGCCCGTTCGACCCCGATCGTCGTCAGCAGGTCGCGGATGCTCGCCGCGTGGGCGCCGAGCGAGTAGTCGCCGCGCGGCGTCGCCGAGTCGCCGTGGCCGATCAGGTCGGGGGCGATCACCCGGTGGGAGTCGGCGAGCCGCTCCGCCACCGCCTGCCAGTGGCGGGAGGAGTTGATCATGCCGTGAATCAGGACCAGGTTCGGACCGGACCCCGCGACCCGGTAGACGGCGCGGTGACCGTGCAGGTCGACCTCATGGGCCTCGAAGGGGCCTGGTGCCATGCCGAGACCCTATCCCGCGCCGCCGGCCCGCGCCCGCGGCGGCGGGTCAGGCTCGTTCGAGCAGGACGATCGGGATCTCGCGGTCGGTTTTCGCCTGGTACTCGTCGTAGCTCGGCCACTCGGCGACCATCGCCGGCCACAGCTCCGCCTTCTCCTCGGCGCTCGCGGTCCGCGCCGTCGCCTTGAAGCGCTCGCCCCTGACCTGGACCTCGACCTCGGGGTTGGCGGTCAGGTTGACGTACCAGGCGGGAGGCGAGTCGGCGCCGCCCTTGGAGGCGACGACGGCGAAGGCCTCGCCGGCCGGCGCGTAGATCAGCGGCGCGACGCGGGGCTCGCCGCTCCTGCGGCCGGTCGTCGTCAGCAGCAGGGTCTGCGTTCCCTGCCAGTCGTGCCCCTCCTCGCCCTCGGTGGCAACGTAGCGGTCGACGTGTTCGGGGCCGAAGAGCATCATCGGAGGATCCTAGAGAACGGCCCGCCTCGGCTCGCGGGCTAGGCGGCGGAGATTGGGGCGAACTACCCATGTCGGGCGCCCGCCGCGGGGCTAGTCTGGGCGCGATGTCGACGATTCTCGCCTGCCCCTCGTGCGGGGCGAAGAACCGGATCGGCCCCGTGGCCCGGGGAACGCCGCGCTGCGCCAAGTGCAAGACGCCCCTGCCCTGGATCGTGCCCGCCGACGAAGGCAGCTTCGCCGCCGAGACCGAGGCCAGCGTTCCGGTCCTCGTCGACTTCTGGGCCCCGTGGTGCGGTCCCTGCCGGATGGTCGAGCCGGTCCTCGCCCAGCTCGCCGCCGAGCGAGCCGGCGCCCTCAAGGTGGTCAAGGTCAACGTCGACGAAAACCCCCAGCTCGCCTCCCGTTTCGAGGCGATGAGCATCCCGCTCCTGGTCATCGTCCGCGACGGCCAGGAGGCCGACCGCATCGTCGGCGCCGTCCCCAAAGCCCAGATCGAGCAGCGCCTGGCGAGCCTCTAGGCCGCGGCAAGCGCGAACGGGCTCCCCTCCGAGTCGCGGCAGACCGCCCAGCGCTCGCCCGGGTGGACGACGGAGCCGCCGAGCTCGCCGACCAGCTCGAGCGCCCTGGCCATGTCGCCGACGGTGAAGTAGGGGAGGGACCCCGTGTCCCCAGGGCCCGCGCCGCGCCGGTGCACGCCGACTCGCAGACCTTCCTCGTCGGCTTCCCAGCCTTCCCCGTCCTCGGCCGCACGGGCCGCCAGCTCGACGCCGAGGAGCCCGCGCCAGAAGCGCAGGGCCCGCTCCGGGTCGTCGGCCGGAAACTCGATCAGAGGGGTCGGCTTGCTCACAACATCGGGGCGCCCGGATTTGAACCGGGGACCTCACCGACCCGAACGGTGCGCGCTACCAGGCTGCGCCACGCCCCGAGAGGAGCGATTATCTCAGAGCTGCGGGGGAGGGGCGTCGCCGGGGCGCGGCCGCTACTTTGGGTGCCGCCCGGGTTCTCCGCAGGAAGAGGCAATGAAGCGCAAGCTCTCTACATTCGTCGCGGCCATGGTCGTGGCAGTGGCCGTGACCGCGCCGGCGTCGGCCGGTGCCCACGCGAAGCTGCCGCGCGGCTTCGTCGGCGTCTCGACGCAGAACCCCAACAGCAGCGAAGACCTGATGCTGATGCGGGAGGCCGGCGTGCGCAGCATCAGGCTCGGGCTCAACTGGGGCGAGGTCGAGGCCGACAACCCCGAATACTTCCCGCCCGACTGGGCTGGCTTCGATCGCGAAGTGGAGCTCGCGGCGGAAGCCGGGATCCGAGTGATGCCCACCGTCCTGGGATCGCCGGACTGGATCGCCGACGAACCCACGGACCTGCCGGTGCGGACGGCCTGGCAGCGGCGCGGCTGGACCCGGTTCCTGCGCGCGGCGGTGCGCCGGTACGGACCGCACGGTCAGTTCTGGGAACAGCATCGGGACCTGCGCTACCTGCCGATCCGCGACTGGGAGGTCTGGAACGAGGAGAACATCGTCAGCTTCGCCACCGAACCGGACCCGGCCGAATTCGCGCGGCTGGTGCGGATCTCGGGACGGGCCCTCCACGCCGCCGACCATCGCGCCAAGGCGATCGTCGGCGGTCTCTTCGGGCGACCGCTGCAGGTGCCGCCCAATGCCGCGATCGGCGAATTCCTCAACGGCCTCTACCGCAGCGGCAACGTCAAGCGCTACTTCGACGGCGTCGGCCTGCACCCGTACGTCGCCAACGCGGGCGCGATGCGCTGGCAGCTGCGCTTGCTGCGCCGGATCATGCGCCGGCACCACGACGCGAGGACGCCGATCTACGTGACCGAGCTGGGCTGGGGCTCGCGCAGCGGCCCGACCCGCTGGGAGCGGGGCCTGCACGGCCAGGCGCGCCAGCTCTCCAAGGCCTTCAGGATCCTCGCCGCCAACCGGGTCCGCTGGCGGATCGCCGGCGCCTGGTGGTTCAGCTGGCGCGACGGACCGCCCGGCAGCTGCCTCTTCTGCACCACCTCGGGGCTGCTGACCACCGACCGCGAAGCGAAGCCCTCCTGGTATCGCTTCAACTCGTGGACCGGCGGCGACCCGCGCACGGTGCCGCGGGCGAAGTTCGGGAAGTGACCCGGCGGGTACCCGAGGGGTGGCGGCGGTTAGGCTCCGCCATGACGCTTCAAACCGACCAAGGGAGATACCCGGATGGCTTACTCGGTACCCGACTTGCCCTACCCCTACGACGCGCTCGAGCCCCACATCGATGAGGAAACGATGCGCATCCACCACGACAAGCACCACCAGGCCTACGTCGACAAAGCCAACGGCGCCCTCGAGGGCACCGAGTGGGCCGACAAGGACGTCGCGGAGGTGCTCCAGAATCTCTCGAGCCTGCCAGCCGACAAGCAGGGCGCGGTCCGCAACAACGGCGGCGGCCACTACAACCACTCGCTCTTCTGGCAGATGATGAGCCCGGACGGCGGCGGCGAGCCGAGCGGCGCGCTGGCCGAGGCGATCGACAGCGCCTTCGGCTCCTTCGACGCCTTCAAGGAAGAGTTCAAGAACGCCGGCGCCACCCGCTTCGGCTCCGGCTGGGCCTGGCTGGTCAAGAACGCCGACGGCAGCCTCGCCGTCACCTCGACCCCGAACCAGGACTCGCCGATCTCCGACGGCCAGACGCCGCTGCTCGGCGTCGACGTCTGGGAGCACGCCTACTACCTGAAGTACCAGAACAAGCGTCCCGCCTACCTCGACGCCTTCTGGAACGTCGTCAACTGGGACTACGTGGCGAACGCCTTCGCCGGCTAGCCGGCTGACGGGGCCGGGCTCTCCTCCCGCGGGGGGCGCGGCTCGGCTCCGTCCTTGGCCGGTATCGCGGCCATCGCGTGCTCGGCCAGGGCGGTGATCGTCAGGCTCGGGTTGACGCCGACGTTGGCGGGGATCGCGGAGCCGTCGCAGACGAGCAGGTTCTCGTAGCCGAAGACGCGCTGGTCGGCGTCGACGACGCCTTTCTCAGGCCCGCTGCCGATCACCGCTCCGCCGAGGATGTGGGCGGTGGTCGGCACGTTCATCAGCGCCTCCATGGTCGAGCTCTGGGCGATGCCGCCGGTGCGCTCGGCCAGCCACTCGGCCGCCTCGTTGGCGACCGGGATGAAGGTCGGAATCGGCCGCTCGGGATCCTGCTCGGTCTGCAGCCGTACCGCGCCGGTGCGCTTGTTGCGCTTCGGCCGCAGGGCGATCGCGTTATCCAGTGTCTGCATCACCAGGACGATGATCGTCCGGCTCGACCAGCGCCGTGGCCAGAGCGTCTTGGCGAAGCGCTTGGGATGGCGCAGGATCTGGGCCAGCAGCTTCAACGGCCGGGTCAGGCGGGTTCCGTCGCCGACCAGCAGCGTGTAGAGGAGGTGCATCGAGTTGCCGTCCCTGCCGTAGGTGACGGTCTCGATGTGAGTGTGCGGGTCGGGATAGATGCTGGAGGTGATCGCCACCCGACGGGTCAGGTCTTCGGGGTAGTCCTCCGGCACCGTGACGGCGAGGACCATCTCGCTGTTGGTCCGCACCAGCTCGCCGAGCCGGCTCGAGATCTGCGGCAGGGCACCGCCGAGCCGGCAGCGTTGCAGCAGCCGGTTGGTCCCCAGCGGGCCGGCGGCGACGACGACGCCGCGCGCGGTCAGGGTGCGGACCCCGCGACCGCGGCGCAGGCCGGAGCGCTCGCTGCTCACCGCGTAGCCGTCGCTGCCGTCGGCGGCGCCGAGCGGCCGGATCTCGGTCACCGTGCGGTCCGGCGTCACCTGGGCGCCGCGCCGTTCGGCCAGCCAGAGGTAGTTCTTGACCAGCGTGTTCTTGGCGCCGTGCGGGCAGCCGACCATGCAGCGACCGCACTGCAGGCAGCCGGTCCTGTCCGGGCCCTCGCCGCCGAAGAAGGGATCGGGGACCGTCTGCCCCGGGTTGTCGAGGTAGACGCCGACCGGGGTCTTGCGGTAGGTGTCGCCGACTCCGATCTCCTCGCCGTACTCGCGCAGCAGCTGGTCGGCGGGGTCGTCGTGCTCGTGGACGACGACGCCGAGCATCCGCTGGGCCTCCTCGTAGTGCGGCGCCAGGGTCGCCTCCCAGTCCTCGAGGTCGCTCCACTGCGGGTCCTGGAAGAACTGGCTCGGCGGCACGTAGAGGGTGTTCGCGTAGCCGAGGCTGCCGCCGCCGACCCCGCAGCCGCTGACCACCGAGACGTCCTTGAACGGGGTCAGGCGGAAGATCCCGCGCAGGCCGATCCGCGGCGCCCAGAAGTAGCGGCGCAGGTCCCAGGTCGACTTCGGGAAGTCCTCGTCGCGGAAGCGCCGCCCGCACTCGAGCACGGCCACCGAGTAGCCCTTCTCGGCCAGCCGCAGCGCGGAGACCGAGCCCCCGAACCCGGAGCCGACGACGATCCAGTCGAAGTCAAACTGGCTCACCGGCCAAACCCTATCCGGTCGGTGGGCCCCAGGAGTTGGCAGGGCCTCGGACGGGCCGGGGCCCTGCCGGGCGGCTCAGGCCTCGCCGGGCTCGAGCGGACGGAACTCGGTGGTGCGGGCGCCGCAGACCGGGCAGAACCAGTCTGCCGGGATGTCCTCGAACGGCGTGCCCGGGGGGATGCCCCCATCCGGGTCGCCGACCGCGGGGTCGTAGATGAACCCGCAGCTTTCGCAGATCCAGAGGGTCGCCTCTTTGGTCGCAGTCATCGGCCCAGTCTAGGAAATCGCTATTTGTCGAAGCTGACCGAGACCGGTTCGCGCTCGGATTTGTCCTCGATCTCGAAGTACTCGCGGGCGGTGAAGTTGCCCTGGTTGGCGATCACCGAGCCGGGGAACTGCTGGATGTCCGTGTTGTAGGACTGGACGTTGGAGTTGTAGATCCGGCGCGCGGCCTGGATCTCGTCCTCCAGCTCGGAGAGGTTGCGGCTCAGCTGCTGGAAGTTCTCGGTCGCCCGCAGGGTCGGGTAGTTCTCGGCGACGGCCCGCAGGTCGGTGAGGGCGCCGCTCAGCTGCGTCTCGGCTTTCGAGGTCTCGGCGACCGAGTGGGCCGACATCGCCGCCGCCCGCGCTTTGGTCGCTTTCTCGAAGACCTCGCTCTCGTGCGTCGCGTAGCCCTTGACCGTCTCGACCAGGTTGGGGACGAGATCGTGGCGCCGTTTCAGCTGCACGTCGATCCCGCTCCATGACTCGTCGACCCGGTTGCGCGAGGCGATGATCGAGTTGCGCTTCGCGATGTAGTAGAGGACCGCGATCACGAGGACCGCGACGACGACGATGATGACGATGGTCATGGAGGCTCCTGTCTCCTTCAGGTAGATCCTGGCGAGACACCATCGTAGCCGCAGGCGGGGTGGGAAATCGACGGATGTCGCTGCGGATTCGACGTCCGCCGGCGACATAAGATCCGCCGATGAGCGCGAAGCAGGAAGCGGCGGAGTGGGCCGCGACGGTCCGCCGCTACGGCGAGCGCCACGGCCTCACCTACGAGCCGGTCGGCGGCATCAACCCCAAGGACGCGCCGGTCGCGCTCTGCGTCGGCGGCGCCAACCGGCTGACCGGGCAGCTGGCCGAGGGCTTCTGGGGCTCCTCCTGCGACGCCGACGAAAAGGAGGCGGGGGGCCTGTTCAGCAAGGCGGTGCTGCCGAGCGCGGTTCTCGCCAAGGCCCACATGCCCGACCTGGCGCAGGTCGTGCCCGCCTTCAACGTCGAGTCGATCGAGGGCCACGAGGTCGTTACCCAGCGCTTCTCGCGCAAGGTGGAGTTCGAGTCGATCGACTTCAACAAGCGCTTCTGGGCGACGGTGCCCAAGGAGTACGACCCGGTCTCGCTGCGCGAGCTGTTCAGCCCCGGCTTCCTCACCTGGGTGACGACGATGACCGGGGAGATCGACTTCGGCATCAACGACCGCCAGCTCTGGTTCCTCTGGCAGCTGCGCGAGCGCAGCGAAACGGAGCTGAAAGCGGCGCTGAAGAACGCGGGCGAGCTGTTCAAACGGTTGCAGTGGGAGATGGAAGAGAGCGGCATCCACACCTACCCGCCCGGCCCCTGGCACGCCGGGCTGGAGCCGTTCCCCGAGGGTTGAGCCGGCGCCCTAGCGTTCCTTCTCGACCGCTTCGCCGTCCTCGTAGCCGGGCTCGCCGGGGAGGACGATGCGGTACGAGTCGCCGTCGCGGAGGATGCGCGGCGTCACCGAGCCGACGTCCTTGCCGCGATAGGCGGCGAGCGCCTCGTCGGCGGTGGCGAAGGCGGACAGCCAGCGCAGCTGGTTGATCGTCGGGAAGGAGAGGCGCATCTCGCCGGCCTCGTAGCTCGCCAGCGCCTTGGCGGGCTCGAACCAGGCCGCCTCGGTGGTCTCGACGCCGTCGGGGCGGGGCGGCGTGTGGGCGGGGGCGAGAGCGAGGAAGAACCAGGCGTCGAAGCGGGTCGCGACGACCTCCGGCGTCACCCAGCGCGAGAACAGGACCAGCTCCTCGCCGGGCGGCAGCTCGATCCCCGCCTCCTCGGCCAGCTCGCGGATGGCGCAGGCGCGGCGGCCGGCCTCCTCGGCGCCGTCGGCGGCGTCGACCGAGCCGCCGGGGAAGACCCAGACGCCGGGCATGAACTTCGCCTCTTCGCTGCGCTTCGCCAGCAGCAGCTCCAGGGCGCGGTCGGCGTGGCGGCCGCCGCGGCGCAGGAGGACGATCCCTGCCGCCGGTCGCGGCGTCGAGGGGGGGCCGAAGTTCGGCACCTCGGCGGGCCCGATCGGCCTCGGGGCTTCTCCCATCCGCTCATCCTATCCCGCGGGGGGCGGGTCGGCTTCAGCTGAGCGCGCGCTCGCGGCGGCCGCGCAGCCAGGCGCGGTGGGCGAGCCAGGCGAGCAGCACCAGCAGGGCGAGCGGGGCGAGCACGGCGAGGGCGACGATGAGAACGCCGGCGGCGACGGAGAGGATGTGGCCGGCGTCGCGCAGGGCGCTGCCGGCGTCCCAGCTACCGCCACCCGCAGCGGGCGCTTCGTTGCTGACGATCTTCAGCGAGACGCGCGAGAGGTTGGCGCGACGCCGCAGCGCCGACAGCTGCGACTTGAGCCGCGCCTGGCGGCGGCGCTCGGCTCGCAGCTTCGCTTCGACCGCCTGCTGCTCGGCTTCGGTTTCGGCCGCGGCGAGCTGGTTCAGCAGGCTCTCGACGCGGGCGTGGGAGTCCCGCAGCCGTTCGCCCGTGGTCACCGTGGGGGCGGTGATGTCGTTGCCCGTCTCGTGCCGGCTGCGGACTTCGGCGATTTCGGAGAAGGAAGCGAGCGCGTCGGCCAGCTTGGCGCTCGGGATCAGCAGCGTGAAGCTGGCGCGCGCTTCGCCTTCGCTGCCACCGCGGACCGAGGAGCCGAGGACGATCCCGTCGTACTGATGGACGGTGCCGAGCACCTTGCCGGCCGCCTTGCCGACTTCGCCCGGCTTGGTCCCGAGGGTGATCGCGGCCCCTCGTTCGACCGCGCGGTGCTTGGCGCTCGCGGCGTACGGGCCGGTTTCGTGCGCGGGCTCGGCAAGGCGCTCGGAGGAGGCCGCAGAGCTCGCTTCGCTGCCCGAGGCTTCTGCGGGCGCCGCGATTTCTTCGCCCTGCGCGTTGAAGTAGGTCGTCCTCGAGAGCGGTCCGCTGGACTCCTCCTGACCGGATACGCTCGGGGGGGCTCCGCTCGTGTCGACGCCACCTCCGGAGGTGGCGACCACCGCGCCGGTCACGAGGACGATCGCGGCCAGGGCGCCCGCGCCGATCGGCAGGATCAGCCGGCGCGGCTCGGCGGCGCGCAGGCTGCCGACGAAGCGCGCCCAGGGCGAGGCGCCGCTGCGTTCCCGCCGCGGGAATCCCGCCGCGGCGCGATCGTCCAGCTCGGCGGCGAACTCCTCGCGCGGCTCCGGGCGCAGCGACTCCAGGGTGGCGACGAGCTTGTCGTCCTCAAAGGGCTCCATCGCAGGCCTCCCTCAGCTTGGTTAGGGCACGGTGCAGCTTGGTCCCGGCGTTCGACTCGCTGACGCCGAACACGGCGGCGATCTCGGCGTTGCCGAGGCCGGCGAAGAACTTGAGCGCGATCAGCTCGCGGTCTCGCGGCTCGAGCGTGGCGAGCGCGGCGGCGACGGCGAGGCGGCGGGCGCTCTGCTCGGCGCTCTCACCGACAGTGGCGCCGGCGAGGTCCGCGGGGTCGGCGGCGAGCTCGGCCTGGCGGCCGCGGCGGCGCAGCTCGTCGAGCGCCGCGTTGCGGGCGATCCCGAACAGCCAGGCGCGCGGCTCGCCGCGGCGGCGGTCGAACCGCCTGCGCTTGCGGTAGGCGCGCTCGAAGGCGGCGGCGGTCACTTCCTCGGCCGCGGCGCGGTCGCGCAGGAGGCTGGCGACGTAGGCGTAGACGTCATCGCGACTGGAGCGGTAGAGGCGCTCGAAGGCGAGGTCGGCGGCCGGCGGCGCCTGCTCGGCGGTGGCGAGGAGTGCCTGGTTCACACCCCTACTACGACGACGCCCCCGATCCATCACACCAGTATCGGGTCTGTTTTCGCGATCGGGTCAGGCGACCTTCGGCGCCGAGGTGCCGTCGCCGGGGGTCGCCTCGGGGGCGGTGGCGACGGCGGCCGCGATCGAGTCGGCGGTGATCGCGACCAGCTCGCGCAGCTCGGCCTCGGAGATCGCCAGCGGCGGCACCAGCACCACCGTGTTGCCGAGCGGGCGGACGATCGCGCCGCGCTCGCGCGCCGCTTCGGTCACCCGGTGCCCCATCCGCAGCGCCGGGTCCCAGGCGTCGAGGTCGATCCCGGCCATGAACCCCTTGTGGCGGATCTCGCTCACCTCGGGCATCGCCGCGACGCCCTCCAGCAGCTCGGTCAGCAGCGCGATCTTCGGCTGCAGCCGCTCCAGCGTGCGCTCGGACTCGAAGACGTCGAGCGTCGCCAGTGCCGCCGCGCAGGCGAGCGGGTTGCCGGTGTAGGTGTGGCCGTGGAAGAAGGTGCGGAACTCCTCCGGGGCGCCGAGGAAGCCCTCGTAGACCGCCTCGGTGGTGAGCGTCGCCGCCAGCGGCAGGTAGCCGCCGGTGATCCCCTTGGCGAGGCAGAGGAAGTCGGGCGCGACGTCCTCCTGCTCGCAGGCGAACATCGTCCCGGTGCGGCCGAAGCCGACCGCGACCTCGTCGCAGATCAGCAGCACGCCGTGCTCGTCGCAGAGCTCGCGCACGGCGCGCAGGTAGCCCGGCGGGTGCAGCAGCATGCCGCCGGCGCCCTGGACGAGGGGCTCGACGATCACCGCCGAGATCTCCGGCCCGTGGGCGGCGAGGATCCGCTCCAGGTCGGCGGCGTCGCCGGGCTCGGCCATGTGGGTGGGGAAGAGGAGCGGCTTGTAGGTGGCGTGGAAGAGGTCGATGCCGCCGACCGAGACCGAGCCGATCGTGTCGCCGTGGTAGCCCTCGCGCAGGTGGACGAAGGAGGTGCGCCGCGCGTCCTCGCCGCCCCGCTGCCGGTGGAACTGGAAGGCCATCTTGATCGCGATCTCGGCGGCGGTGGCGCCGGAGTCCGAGTAGAAGACGCGCTGCAGCCCGTCCGGCGCGATCGCGACCAGCCGCTCGGCGAGCAGGGCGGCGCCGGGATGGGAGAGGCCGAGCATCGTCGTGTGGGCGACGCGGTCGAGCTGCTCGCGGACGGCGGCGTCGATCGTCGGGTGGCGGTGGCCGTGGACGTTGCACCACAGCGAGGAGTGGCCATCGAGGTAGCGGCGGCCGTCGCTGTCGATCAGGTAGCAGCCCTCGCCGCGCTCGATCACCAGCGGCTCCTCCTCGCCCCAGCCCTGCTGCTGGGTGAAGGGGTGCCAGAGGTGGCGGTGGTCGAGCCGCACTGGGTCAGCGCTCATGCACGTCAACCCTAGTGGCCGCCCGGCGCGCGGCGGCGCGGCTCCCACCCGGCCGGGGGATCTGTGACATGCGTCACTGGCACAACTTTTGCGCTTGCGAAATGGTTGTGCTCGTGCAACTATTTCCCTCATGCAAGCGAGCGACGTGCAGGCCATCGCCGACCGGGAGACCGAGACCACGACCGAGGAGCGGGAGACCGCGGCGCGGATCACCGCGCTGCTGCGCCATCTCTTCCTCTACGACCGCGGCAACCAGCTGCGGGTGATCGAGGAGTCCGGCCTCTCGATGACGCAGAGCAAGGCACTGCTCGAGCTCGGCGGCCTCGGCCAGGGGACGGGGAGCTGGCAGGTCAGCGACCTCGCGGCTGTCTTCGGCGCCTCCGTCCCCTCGATGAGCCGCGCCGTCGACTGCCTCGTCAGGAAGGGCCTGGCGACGCGGGTCGAGGACCCCGAGGACCGCCGCGTGCGGCGGGTGGAGATCACCCCCGCCGGCAAGGAATTCGTCGAGACCCTGACCGCGATCCGCCGCACCGGCATGGAGGCCTTCGCCTCGACCCTCAGCCCCGCCCAGCGCCGCAAGCTCGACGCCGCCGTCGACGCGCTGATGGACCGCGAGGACATCGCCCAGACCTATGACCTGTTGAAGGGAAGTGCAGCTTGAGCCGTTACGCCCACCTGATCACCGACCAGAACCGCAAGTGGTGGACCCTCGGCGCGATGTGCTTCGCGCTGTTCATGATCATGCTCGACAACACGGTCGTGAACGTCGCGCTGCCCTCGATCCAGAAGGACCTGGGGGCCTCGATCTCGGGGCTGGAGTGGACGATCAACGGCTACACGCTCTCCTTCGCCGTGCTGCTGGCGACCGGCGGGCGGCTCGGCGACATCTTCGGCCGCCGGCGGATGTTCCTCGGCGGGGTGATCATCTTCGCCCTCTCCTCGGCGACCGCCGGCCTCGCCCCTGACGAGACCGCGCTGGTCGTCAGCCGCGTCGTCCAGGGCGTCGGCGCGGCGCTGATGATGCCGGGGACGCTCTCGATCATCACCGACGCCTTCCCCGCCTCCGAGCGCGGCAAAGCGATGGGCACCTGGGCCGGCGTCTCGGCGCTGGCGCTGGCGATCGGGCCGGTGCTCGGCGGCTTCCTCACCGAGCACGTCAGCTGGCGGGCGATCTTCTACCTCAACATCCCGGTCGCGATCGGCGCGGTGCTGGCCACCCTGTTCGCGGTCCGCGAGTCGCGCGACACCTCGGTCGGCCGCGACGTCGACTACCCCGGCGTCGCCGTCCTCACCGCCGGTCTCACGGCGCTGGTCTTGTCGCTGGTCGAGGGCAACAGCTGGGGCTGGGGGTCGCCCGAGGTGATCGCCCTGCTGGCCGTCGCGGCACTGGCGCTGCCCGCCTTCGTCTGGGTCGAGAACCGGGTGAAGGCGCCGATGGTCCAGTTCGAGCTGCTCTCCGACCGCAACTTCCTCGGCGCCGTCGTCGTCGCCCTGATCATCAGCTTCGCGATGCTGGGTGTCTTCTTCTTCCTCGCCCTCTACATGCAGGACGTCCTCGGCTACTCGCCGCTGGAAGCGGGCATCCGGTTCCTCCCTCGACGCTGATGATCGTCGCCGTGGCGCCGATCGCCGGCCGTCTCGCCGACAAGTTCGGGCCGCGCTGGCTGATCGTCGGCGGCCTCGCCCTCGTCGCCGCTTCGCTGTTCAGCTTCGCCGGCATCGAGGTCAACTCGACCTACCTCGATCTGCTGCCCGGGTTCATGCTGCTCGGCTTCGGCATCGCGATGACGATGTCGCCGATGACGAGCGCCGCGATGAACGCGGTGCCGGTGCAGAAAGCCGGCATCGCCTCCGGCATCCTCTCGATGTTCCGGATGGTCGGCGGCAGCCTCGGCGTCGCGGTCACCGGCGCGATCTTCCAGGGGCTGATCGGCCCCAGGCTCGACTCGCTGCTCGCCGGCAGCGGCGTCACCGCCGCCCAGCGCGACGCGATCTCCGAAGGGCTCGGCGGCGGCTCGGCCGGCCACCTGCCGGGGCTCGACCCGGCGCAGGTGAAGCAGGTCACCCTCGCCAGCGGCGAAGCGTTCGTCTACGCGCTGGGCACGGCGATGACCGTCTCGGCCTTCGTCGCCGTCGCCGGCGCCGTGATCGCCGCCTTCGCGATCCGGGCCAAGAAACGGGCGCCGGCGACGACGCTGGAGGAGGCCGAGGCCGCGGTCAACCCCGGCGGCTCCGCGGTCACCGCGACGGAGGAGCAGCCAGCCCTCGCACCGGGCGAGACGGCCGCGGCTCGCGAGACGGTCGCGTAGTGTCGGCTCGCGATGCAGGTCCTGCTGCCCCCATCGGAGGGCAAGGCCGCCCCCGCGGCGGGCTCCCCGGTCGATCTCGCCAAGCTCGCCTTCGCCGCCGAGCTGACGGAGTCGAGGCGGAGTTTGCTCGCAGCGCTGGCCGGGCTCTCGGCGGTGCCCCGCGAGGACGCCGTCGCGATGCTGGGCCTCTCCGCCGGTCAGGCGGGTGAGGTAGAGGTCGACGCCGGGCTGCGCGGCGCGCCGGCGGCGCCCGCGGCCGAGGTCTACACCGGCGTCCTCTACGACCGGCTCGGGCTGCCGTCGCTGCCCGCCGCGGCGCGGCGGCGGGTGCTGATCGCGAGCGCCCTCTGGGGCGCGGTGCGGCCCGGCGACCGGATCCCCTACTACCGGCTGGCGGCGAAGGCGAAGCTGCCGCAGATCGGTGGGCTTGCCGGCTTCTGGCGCGCGCCGCTGGCGGCGGCGCTGCCCGACCGCGAGGGCGAGCTGGTCGTCGACATGCGCTCCGGCGCCTACGCGGCGTTCTGGAAGCCGCGGGCCGCGACCCGGCTCGCGGTGCGCGCCTTCAGCGAGGAGGCCGGCAGGCGCAAGCCGGTCTCGCACATGGCGAAGGCGGTGCGCGGCGAAGTCGCCAAGGTCCTGCTGCGGGCGAAGGAGGCGCCCGAGGACCCCGAGGGGGCGGCGGCGCTCGCCGAGGCCGCCGGCTTCCGCGTCGAGCTCAGCCCCGGCCACCTCGACGTGATCGTCGCCGCGGCCGCTCCGTAGGCCCCGCGCTTCGCGAAACCGCAGAAACCCGCGTATGGCGCGGGTTTCCGCAGACTCGCGATGCGGGTCAGGCCGGCAGGTGCAGGGCGGGCCAGGTCTCGGGGGCGCTGAGGTCGATCTCGGGGAGCGGTGTGGACCTCGACCTTGCCGAGGCTGGCGATCGTGGCGCGGTTGTCGCGCTCGATCTCGCTCGGCTCGGCCGGCCAGGGAGTGAGGACGACGGCGGCGACCTCGAGCCCGGCGGCGCGGGCGGCCTCGACGGTGAGCAGGGTGTGGTTGATCGTGCCGAGGCCGGGGGAGGCGGCGACGACCACCGGGTAGCCGAGGTCGGCGGCCAGGTCGCGGACCAGGTAGCCGGGCGCGAGCGGCACCAGCAGGCCGCCGACCCCCTCGCAGACGATCGCCTCGGCGCCCGCGGCGGCGTCCGCCGCCGCGGCGCGCAGCCGCTCGGGCGCGATCTCCTCTCCGGCCAGCGCCGCCGCCAGGTGCGGCGAGGCGGGCGGGTCGTAGCGGTAGGGCGCGATCTCGGCGTCGCTCTGCTCCGACCGCGCCGCCACTCGCAGCAGCTCATGGTCCGCCAGCCGCGAGGCGTTCCCGTGCATCCCATCGCCCGTCGGCGGGGGGGTATTCGGAGAGGCCGGTGACGCAGGGCTTGAAGACCGCGACGCGGCGGCCCTCGGCGGCGAGGGTGCGGGCGAGGACGGCGGCGACCACGGTCTTGCCGACCTCGGTCCCGGTGCCGGTGACGAAGATGCCGGGCGGGCGGCGGTCGGCGCTCACGTCGCCGCGGCGCTCAGGCCGGGACCCCGACCAGGCCGAGCTTGCGGGCCGCCTCGCCGACCTGCCGCGCGGCGCCCTGCAGCTCGGCCGGCGTGTGCGTCGCCATCACCGTGAAGCGCAGGCGCGAGGAGCCGTCGGGGACGGTCGGCGGCCGGATCCCCTGGGCGAAGACGCCGCCCTCGAGCGCCAGCTCGCAGAGCTCCATCGTCGGCTCCGCCCCGCCGACCTCGAGCGGGACGATCTGGGTGGTCGAGGCGCCGGTGGCGAGCCCCTCGGCGGCGAGCGCCCCGCGCAGGGCGGCGGCGTTGCCCCGCAGGCGGTCGACCAGCCCCGGCTCGGCTTCGAGGATCGCCAGCGCCGCCTCCGCGGCGCCGATCGCCGGCGGCGGCGGCGCGGTCGAGAAGACGAAGGGGCGGGCGCGGTTGAGCAGCAGCTCGACGGTGTCCGCCCCGGCGCAGACGAAGGCGCCGTAGGAGCCGAGCGCCTTGCCGAGGGTGCCGACGAGGACGTCGACCTCGCCGCCGAGCCCGGCGGCGGCGACGGTGCCGCGGCCGCCGGGGCCGACGGTGCCGATCGCGTGCGCCTCGTCGACCATCAGGCGGGCGCCGTGGCGGCGCGCCAGCTCGACCAGCTCGACCAGCGGCGCCAGGTCGCCGTCCATCGAGAAGACGCCGTCGGTGACGATCAGCGCCGCCCGCTCGCCGGCCTCGCTCCAGGCCCCAGGCGAGGTGGTCGAGATCGCCGTGGCGGTAGACGAAGGTCTCGGCGCGGGAGAGGCGGCAGCCGTCGATGATGCTGGCGTGGTTCAGCTCGTCGGAGAAGACGACCTGGCCGCGCTCGGCGAGCGCCGCGATCGTGCCGGTGTTGGCGAGGTAGCCGGAGCCGAACAGCAGCGCCGCCTCGCGGCCGGCGAAGGCGGCGAGCTGCCGCTCGAGCGCGCGGTGGGGCTCCATGTTGCCGGAGATCAGGCGCGAGGCCCCGGCTCCGGCGCCCCAGCGCAGCGCCGCCTCGGCGGCGGCCTCGCGCACGCGGGGGTCGTCGGCGAGGCCGAGGTAGTTGTTCGAGCAGAGCAGCAGCACCTCGCGGCCGTCGAGCAGTCACGCGCGGCCCCTGCGGACCCTCGATCAGCCGCAGCCGCCGGTGCAGGCCGCGGTCGCGAAGCTCGGCCAGGCGGGCGGCGACGTCCGTCACCCCGCCACCGCCTAGGCCGCGGTCGGGTAGCTGGGCGTCTTGCCGCTCTTCTTGACCACGCGCAGCTGCGTGGAGGGATCCCAGAAGCTCGCTTCGTCGCGGTGGTCGATCAGCTCGTCCATCGGCGTCGCCGGGCTCTCGCCCTCGAGCCAGCCGGAGCGGTTGTCGGGCCGCGGGTTGGCGCCGTTGTCGGGCTGGCGGGCGACGTTCAGCCCGAGCTCCTCGAACATCTCGCGGTCCTCGGCCGGCTCGGCCCCGAGCGTGGTCAGGAAGTTGCCCATCATCACCCCGTTGAGCCCCGCCTTGACCGCCAGCTTGTGCAGCGAGCCGAGGTTCTCGACGCGGCCGCCGCAGAGGCGGAAGAGGGCGCCGGGGATGACCAGGCGGAAGATCGCGATCCACTGCACGACCTCCCACGGGTCCATCGTCGTGCGCTCGCCGAACTTCGTCCCCTGCTTCGGGATCAGCAGGTTGATCGGCACTGAGGTCGGGTTGATCTCGGAGAGCTCGAAGGCCATCTCGACCCGCTGCTGCTTGCTCTCGCCGAGGTTGAGGATGCCGCCGACGCAGGTCTCCAGCCCGGCCTCCTTGACCGCCGCGATCGTCCGCAGCCGGCCCTCGTAGCGGACCGTGGTCGAGACCTCGGGGTAGTAGGAGCGGGCCGACTCGACGTTGTGGTGGACGCGCTGAACGCCAGCCTGCTTCAGCGCCTTCGCCCGCTCGGCCGACATGTGGCCGATCGAGATGCAGCGCTTCAGGTTGGTCTTTTCGGAGACCAGTTCGGCCCCTTCGAGGATCTTCTGGAAGTCGCGTTTGGAGAGCCCCTGCCCCTGGGTGACCATGCAGAAGCGGTGGGCGCCGGCCGCCTCGGCCGCCTTCGCGTGCTCGAGGATCTGCTCGGGCTCCATCATCGCGTGCATCGGCGTGTCGGCCTCGGCGTAGCGCGACTGGGCGCAGAAGCCGCAGTCCTCGGCGCAGCCGCCGGACTTGGCGTTGACCAGCGAGCACATGTCGGTCGAGTCGCCGAAGTTCTCGACCCGCACCTCCCAGGCGCGTTCGACGAGAGCTTCGATCTCGGAGTGCTCGGTGAGCTCGCCGTAGGCGAGGGCTTCTTCGAAGCTGATCAGCGGCGGCATGCGTCTCCGGCAGCCTATCGTCGGCGGGGGCGTAGCATCGTCGCCATGGAGCGAGCGAGCGTGGGGAGACGCAGCCGCCGCGGCCGCACGCGCCGGCGCCGCCTGGCGGCGCTCTCGGTGCTGGTCGGGCTCGCGGCCGGGGCCTTCGCCTTCGGCGCCGCGCTCGGCGACGGCAGCGCGCCGCCCCGCATGCAGCGGCCCCCGGTCGCCAGCACCCTGTCGCCCCGGCTGCTGGCGGGCGAGCGGCTGATCGCCGGCGTGTCCGGGACCGGCCTCCCGCCGAAGCTGAAGGCGGCGATCCGCCGCGGCGAGCTCGCCGGAGTCGTCCTCTTCGCCGAGAGCTTCCCCAGCCGCGCCGCCGGCCGCCGCCTGATCCGCAAGCTGCAGCGGATCCGCCGGCCGGCGAAGCTGCGCGACCCGCTGCTGATCATGGTCGACCAGGAGGGCGGCCAGGTGAAGCGGGTGCCCGGCGCGCCGACCGCCTCGGCGCGGGAGATGGGCGAACGCGGCGCCGGCTTCAGCCGTCGCCAGGGGCGGCGCACGGCGCGCAACCTGCGCGGCGTCGGCGTCAACGTCGACCTGGCGCCGGTGCTCGACGTCGCCCGCTCCGGCAGCGACATCGCCGCCACCGAACGCGGCTTCGGCTCGACCGCGCGGCGCGTCGCGGCGACCGCGGTCCCGTTCGCGCAGGGTCTGCAGGCGGGCGGCGTCGCCGCGACCGGCAAGCATTTCCCCGGGTTCGGCGCGGCGCGGGAAAACACCGACTTCGCGGTGCAGCGGATCCGCCTCTCCAAGCGCGAGCTGCGCCAGGTCGACGAGGCGCCCTACCGCCGCTTCGTCGCCGCCGGCGGCGAGGTGGTGATGCTCAGCACCGCGATCTACCCGGCGTTCTCGTCCAAGCCGGCGGCCTTCGCCCGGCCGCTGGCGACCGGCGAGCTGCGCGGCCGGCTCGGCTTCGAGGGGGTCTCGGTGACCGACGCGCTGCAGACCGTCGCGGTCGAGAACTTCGGCGGGCCGCGCAAGGCGGCGCTCGCCGCCGCCCGCGCCGGCACCGACCTGCTGCTCTTCACCGACCTCTCCGCCGCCGCCCAGGCGCGGCGGGCGCTGGTCGCCAAGCTGCGCGCCGGCCGCCTCGACCGGGCCGAGTTCGAGGCCTCGGTCGAGCGGGTGCTGACCCTGCGCGCCCGTCTGGCCGGCTAGCGATCCCGTGGTTCCTTTTGGACCGCACGGGTCCGAAAGGAACCACGACTCAAACGCCGTCGTCGACGATCGCGTGGCGGTCGAAGATGCGGACGCTGTCGCGGCCGTCGTCCTTGGCCTCGTACATCGCGGCATCGGCCTCGGAGACGATCGCGGCGATGTTGGCGCGCGGGCGGTCGCCGAACATCGCGACGCCGACGCTGGCGGTGAGCGGCTCGATCTTGCCGCCGAGCGGCTCGTGCTCGCGGATCGCCGTGGCGATCGCCTCCGCCGCCAGCCGCGCCTCGATCACCGTGCAGCGGGGCAGGATGACGGCGAACTCGTCGCCGCCGAGGCGGGCGAGGGAGTCGCTCTCGCGAGTGCGGTTGCGCAGCACGTCGGCGATCTCGACGATCAGCTGGTCGCCGGCCGGGTGGCCGCGGGTGTCGTTGACCTGCTTGAAGTGGTCGAGGTCGAGCATCACCAGCGCCCCGGTCGTGCGCTCGCGCCGCGCCCGCGCCAGCGCCATCCGCAGGTCTTCGTCGAAGCGACGGCGGTTCTTCAGCCCGGTCAGCGGGTCCTCGCTGGCCTCCCGCTTCAGCTCCTGCATCCGTTCGTTGCGGCTCCAGACGAAGATCAGCGCCCCGAGCACGGCGGAGAGGGCGAGGCCGACGATGCCGAGCAGCAGCGGCAGGACGATGCCCGGCCGGCTCGGGTCGCGGACGACCAGCACCCAGGTGCGGTCGGCGACCTGGAAGCGGGCCCGGGCCGGGTCTTCGAGCTGGCCTGCGGGGCCGAGGACGACGTCGCGGTTGACGAGGAGCTTCACTTCGTTCGCGGCTGGGACGGTGGAGATCGCCGCCGCCGCGAGGTCGCCGACCCTGAAGGCGGCGGCGGCGAAGCCGACCAGGGCGCGGCGGCGCTCGGCGACGGTGCGGATCGGGGCGCCGTCGCGGTAGACGGCCTGGAAGACGTTGACGCCGACCCCGCCGAGCACAAGCGGGATCACCGGCGTCGAGACCGGCTTGCCGGTATCGCGCGCCCGGGCCAGGTACGGAGCCCGGAGCGGCGCGGTGCGGAGGTCGAAGCCGCGCATCAGCTTGGTTGACACGCCGGCGACCGCATAGCTGATCGGGAAGTAGACGCGGCGCGGCGCGGCGCGGTGGCGGGCGCTGCCGACCCCTTCGGTGATCACCACGCCGTGGGTGCGTTCGTAGCGGGCGCGGTCGGCGGCGGGCACCCGCTCGATGAAGGTCGCGCCCTGCAGCGTGCCCTGATCGAGCAGCGAGCGGCCGACGACTCCGAACTCGTGCCGGCTGACGTTGCCGTCGACCTGGAAGAAGGTGGCGGCGTTGGAGAGCTCGCCGACCGTGAGCGCGGCGACGTTCTCGGCCTGGTGCGCCGCCCGCACCGCCTCGTTGCGCTGCGCGCGGTGGAAGTTGCGGGTGTCGCGGGAGTGGACGATCAGCGCCGCCGCGACCGATCCGGCCGCGATCAGGAGGACGGCAGCGAGGCTGATGAAGAGGCGTAGGCGCATGCGTCGATTGTTGTCGGCGGCTCAGCCGCGAGCTTGAACTTAGACAGCGATCGGGACGTCGCCTGGAGGCGGGCGCGCCTCAGGCGTCCGGCGCGTTGGCCAGCGACTCCCAGAGGTAGAGGCTGGCGAGGCTGCGGTGGGGGCGCCAGGGCTCGCCGATCTCCAGCACCCGCTGCGGCGTGGGCATCTGCTCCAGCCCGTACTCGACCTGGATCGCCTTGCGGATCCCGAGGTCGCCGCCGGAGAGCACGTCCGGCCGCCGCAGGTGGAAGAGCAGGAACATCTCGGCCGTCCACTGGCCGAGGCCGCGGACGGCGACGATCTCCTCGATCACCTGCTCGTCGCCGAGCCGGTCGAGGCGGTCGAGCTCGAGCTCGCCGTCGAGCACGTGGTGGGCGAGGTCGCGCACGTACTCGACCTTGCGGCCCGAGAGCCCGGCGCCGCGCAGGTCCTCCTCGCTCGCCGCCAGCAGCTGCTCGGGCGAAGGGGTGGTGCCGTCGAAGAGCTCGAGCACGCGCAGGTAGATCGTCCGCGCCGCCTTGGTCGAGAGCTGCTGGCCGACGATCGCCCGCAGCAGCGCCCCGTAAGCGTCGGCGGGCCGCTCTTCGGCGCGCCGCCGCAGCCGCGTCGCCAGGTCGATCTCGCCGATCCGCTCGATCAGCGCCGCCATCGTCGGGTCGGCGGCGGCGAGCTCGCGGGCGGCGGCGCTCATTCGCCGGTCCACTGCGGCCGCCGCTTCTCGGCGAAGGCGCGGATCCCCTCGCGCAGGTCGGCGGAGGAGAAGCACGACTCGCGCAGCGCCACCAGCCCCGCCTCCTGCTGCGGGGTCAGTTCCGGCGAGGCGTTGAGCAGGTTGATCGCCGACTTGTTGCCGCGCATCGAGAGCGGCGCGTTGGCGGCGATCGCCGCCGCCAGCTGCACCGCCTCGTGGCCGAGCCGGTCGTCGTCGACCACCTCGTTGACGAGGCCGAAGCGCTCGGCGCGCGAGGCGCTGTAGTTGCGGCCGGTGAGGAAGAGCTCCTTGGTCCGCGCCAGGCCGATCGTGTCGAGGAACTTGCGCAGGCCGGTGTGGCCGTAGATCAGGCCGAGCTTCGCCGGCGGCATCCCGAGCTGGGCGCCGGCGGCGCAGATCCGCAGGTCGCAGGTGATCGCCAGCTCGAGGCCGCCGCCGAGGCAGTGGCCGTTGATCGCCGCGACGGTCGGCCAGGGGTGCTTGGCGATCGCCTCCATCGCCGCGTGGAAGGGGTGGGCGACGAGCGCCTCGGCGTCGCGCTGGAAGGTGCTCTCGTCGATCGTCGTGATGTCGTAGCCGGCGGAGAAGACCGGCGGCGCGCCGGTGATCAGGACGCAGCGGGTCTCGATCCCGCGGTCGAGCTCGGGCAGCGCCTCGGCGAGCGCGTCGAGGACCTCGTGATCGAGCGCGTTGCGCCGCTCGGGGTTGGAGATGCGCAGGCGGGCGACCGCTTCGGCGGGCCGGTCGAGCTCGAGCTTGCCCCCCGCGAGCTGCTCGTTCATCGGCCCCTACTCCAGGACTACGAGGACATCGCCTTCGCTCACGGCCTGGCCCTCCGCGCAGCGGATCTCCTTGACGACGCCGTCCTCTTCGGACTCGACCGGGATCTCCATCTTCATCGACTCGAGGATCACGACCGTGTCGCCGTCGGAGACCGCGTCGCCGACCGCGACCTCGATTTTCCAGACGTTGCCGGTGATGTGAGCCTCGATGTCTGCCATGGGCGGGGACAATACCCGCGCGCGCGGTTCCAAAGTTGCGGGTCGCGCGACAAAGGAACCAGACGATGGGGACGAGCGAGAACCAAGAGGGCGAGCTGGCGGTGATCGTCGCCGCCCGCAACGAGGCCGACCGGATCGGGGCGACGGTGGCGGCGCTGCGCGGCGCCTTCCCGGCGGCCGCGCTCTGGGTCGGCGACGACGCCTCCGGCGACGGTACGGCCGAGCGGGCGCTCGCCGCCGGCGCCCAGGTCGTCAGCCGCGGCCGCCCCCACGGCAAGGGCGCCAACGTCACCGCCGCCGTCGAGGCGGCGCTCAGCGCCGCGCCGCCGCCGCGGCTCGTCCTCCTCTGCGACGGCGACCTCGGCGACTCGGCGGCGCGGCTCGTGCCGCTGGTCGCCGCGGTGCGGGCGGGGGAGTGCGACCTCGCCGTCGCCGCTTTCTCGCAGCGGGTGGGCGGTGGCTTCGGGATCGCGCTCGGCTTCGCCCGCTGGGCGATCCGCCGCCTCTGCGGGGCCGAGACCGAGGCGCCGATCTCCGGCCAGCGGGCGCTGCGCGTCGAGGCGCTGCGTGCGACGCTTCCCTTCGCCGGTGGCTTCGGGATGGAGATCGGGATGACGGTGGACGCGGTCCGCGCCGGCTTCCGCCTGCGCGAGTACGAGCTCGACCTCGAGCACCGGGCGAGCGGCCGCAGCCTCGCCGGCTTCGCCCACCGCGGTCGCCAGCTCTGGGACTTCGCCCGCGTCTACCTCTCGCGGGCGCGCGGGCGGCGACCGCCGGGGGCGAGCGCGGCGCGGGGAGGCGGCGCGCCGTGATCCTCGCGATCGACCAGGGGACGACGGGGACGACCTGCCTCGTCTTCGACCGCGAGGGAGGGCTGGCGGGTCGCGCCTACTCCGAGTTCCAGCAGTTCTTCCCGCAGCCGGGCTGGGTCGAGCACGACGCGGCCGAGATCTGGCACGTCACCCGCAGCGTCGCCGCCGAGGCGATCGCCGCCGCCGGGATCGAGGGCTATGAGCTGGACGCGATCGGGATCGCCAACCAGCGCGAGACCGTCGTCGCCTGGGACCCGGCGAGCGGCGAGCCGCTGCACCGGGCGCTGGTCTGGCAGGACCGCCGCACCGCCGCCCGCTGCGACGAGCTGCGCGCCGCCGGCCACGAAGCGCTGGTCCGCGAGCGGACCGGGCTGACGATCGACCCCTACTTCTCGGGGACCAAGATCGAGTGGCTGCTGGCCAACGCCGAGGGCGCCGAGCGGGCGGTGTTCGGGACGGTCGACTCCTGGCTGCTGTTCAAGCTGACCGGCCGCCACGTCACCGACTACTCGAACGCGGCGCGGACGATGCTGTTCGACATCCGCCGCCTCGCCTGGGACCCGGAGCTCTGCGACCTGCTCGGGATCGACCCCGCGCGGCTGCCCGAGCCGCTGCCCTCGGCCGCCGTCTTCGGCACCACCCACGAGTTCGGCGGCGAGGTGCCCGTCGCCGGGGTCGCCGGCGACCAGCAGGCGGCGCTCTTCGGCCAGGCCTGCCTGCGGCCGGGGACGGCGAAGAACACCTACGGCACCGGCAGCTTCGTCCTGCTCAACGCCGGTCCGGAGCCGCCGCCGGCGCCGCAGGGTCTGCTCGCCACCGTCGCCTGGGGGATCGGCGAGGAGGTCGCCTACGCGCTGGAGGCCTCGATCTTCGTCACCGGCGCCGCCGTGCAGTGGCTGCGCGACGGGCTCGGGATCATCGCCAGCGCGGGGGAGAGCGAGCCGCTCGCCGCCTCGCTGGACTCCAACGACGGCGTCTACTTCGTCCCCGCCCTGACCGGGCTCGGCTCGCCCCACTGGGACCCCTACGCGCGCGGGACGATCGTCGGCCTCACCCGCGGCAGCGGCCGCGCCCACCTGGCGCGCGCGGCGCTGGAGGCGATCGCCTACCAGACGGTCGACGCGGTGCGCGCCCAGGAGGCGGCGGCCGGCGAGCGGCTGACGCTGCTGAAGGCCGACGGCGGCGCCGTCGCCAACAGCTGGCTGATGCAGTTCCAGGCCGACGTGCTGGGTGTCCCGGTGGCGGTGCCGGAGGTGGCGGAGACGACCGCGCTCGGCGCCGCCTACCTGGCCGGGGTGGCGACCGGGGCGTGGAGCGTCGAGCGGGTCGAGCGGATGTGGCGGCAGGCGGCGCGCTACGAGCCGCGGATGGAGGACGCCGAGCGCGAGGAGCTGCTCGGCGGCTGGCACGAGGCGCTGCGGCGAACCCTCCATTCGGCGGGTTCGGCGGCCGCCGCGGCGGAGTAACCCGGGCCGGGGGCTAGGTTAGGCACCTGTGGTGGGCGACCCCCGCCGCTTTCGCACATGGCGGACATGAAGCCACAGGTCTACAAGGACCCGCGTCCGGCGGAGTACTTCGACGAGTTCCACACGGCGGCGCGCAGGAAGATCGGCTGGACCTACAACTTCTCCCGCGCGATCGTCAGCCTGCCGACGCTGCTGCTCTACCGGCTGCGCGGGATCGACGTGAAGAACGTGCCCAAGCACGGGCCGGTGATCCTGGCGCCGAACCACTTCAGCCAGATGGACCACTTCTTCGTCGGCGTCTACCTGCCGCGGCGGATCTGCTTCATGGCCAAGTCGCAGCTGTTCGGCCCGCCGGTCCTCACCTACATCTACAAGCACGGCGGCGCCTTCCCGATCCGCCGCGGCCACCGCGACGAGGAGGCGATGGCGACCGCGCGGGCGATCCTCGCGCGCGGCGACACGCTGCTGGTCTACGCCGAGGGCGGCCGCTCGCGCAGCGGCGAGCTGGGCGAGCCGAAACGGGGGATCGGCCGCGTCGCGCTCGAATCGGGGGCGCCGGTGGTGCCGGTCGCCGTCTACGGCTCGGCGGGAGTGCGGCGCTGGAAGCGGTTGCGCTTCCCCAAGGTCACGGTCCAGTTCGGCGAGCCGGTCAGCTTTCCGGTCGAGGAGAACCCCTCGCGCGAGCGCCAGATGGAGGTCGCGACCGAGGTCTTCGGCCGCGTCCGCGACCTCTACGAGGGCCTGGCTACTCGTAGCGGCGATCGAGCCGCGAGTAGTACTCCGGATCGTGCCCGGGCGTGATGATCGCGTCGGGGACCTGAGCGCGGAAGAGGCGCAGCTCCTGCAGCGAGCGGCGGAAGTTGTGGGCGTCGGCGGGGCGGGGCGGAGGCGGCACGCTGCCGTCGAGCTGGCCCTCCATGTACATCGCGTCGCCGCCGATCACGAAGTCGCGCTGGGCGAGCCGGCAGATCACCGAGATGTGGCCGGCGCTGTGGCCGGGCGTGTAGACGAGGCGGACGGAGCCGTCGCCGAAGAGGTCGAAGCTGCGGCCGAAGGTCGCGTAGGAGCCGATCCCGCCGCGGTCGAAGTCGACCGTGCGGTACTCGAAGGCGTAGTCGAAGTGCGGGCGGCGGTAGCCGTTGAGGCTCGGTTTCGGGCCGTCGGTCGCCGCCTCCCACTCGGTGGCGCTGACGACGAAGGTCGAGCTCGGGAACTCGGAGATCGCCGAGGTGTGGTCGAGGTGCAGGTGGGTCATGACGACGATCGGGATCTCGCCCGGCTCGAGGCCTTTGGCGCGCAGCTGCGCCGGCACGTCTTCGCCGGGCCTCAGGCTCGGCTTGCCGAAGCGGGTGGCGAGGCCACCGAAGTTCTCGCGGCCGTCGGTCGCGATCGAGGGGTGCAGGCCGGTGTCGACGAGGATCGGGCCGGCGCTCGGGTGGCGGATGAGGAAGGCGGGGATCGGGATCGTCACCGCGTCCTTGCCGAAGAGCAGCGCCCGCAGCATCCGCAGGTCCTTGAAGCCGCGGCCGCCGGCGTCGACCATCAGCCCGCGCGGGAAGTCGCAGTGGCCGGCGACCATCGGTTCGACGGCGACGCTGGCGCCGGCGCTGCCCCCGGCAAGCGGCTCGTGCAACGGATGCGGTTCGACGCGGACCTTCATCGCAGTCACATATAAGCCCCTCGGCGCGCCGATAGGCTAGCCCGGCGATGGCTGAAAGCTCGCATTCGCAGGTGTTTCGGGAGGGTTTGCTGGAGGGTGTCGTCTGCGCCGTGTCCGGCGCCGGCACCGGCCTCGGGCGGGCGAGCGCCCTGGAGCTGGTGCGGCTCGGCGCCACTGTCGTCGGCTGCGGCCGGCGCGAGGAGCCGCTGGCGGAGACCGCGGCGCTGGCCGTGGACCTGGCCGGCGGCTTCGAGCACGAGTGCCTCGACATCCGCGAGGAGGAGCCGGTCGGGCGCTTCTTCGACGGCCTGCTCGAGCGCCACGGCCGCCTCGACGTCCTGCTCAACAACGCGGGCGGCCAGTTCCTCGCCCCGGCCGAGTCGATCAGCGCGAAGGGGTTCCGCACGGTGATCGACCTCAACGTCAACGGCACCTGGCTGATGACGCACGCGGCGGCGACCAAGGCCTTCATCCCGCAGGGGGGCGGCAAGGTGATCAGCGTCACCCTCTCGCCCCACAACGGGATGCCGGGGATGGTCCACTCCGGCGCCGCCCGCGCCGCGGTCGAGAACATGATGCGGACGCTGGCGATCGAGTGGTCGCGGTTCGGGATCAGGACCTGCGCGCTGGCCGCCGGCCAGTTCGCCACCGAGACCTTCCTCGAGAAGTACCCGCAGGCGGTGCTCGACCACGTCGCCCGCTCGGTCCCGCTCGGGCGGACCGGCCGCGCCGAGGAGATCGCCTGGATGGTCGCCTACCTCGCCTCGCCGGCCGGGGACTTCGTCTCCGGCACGACGATCACGATCGACGGCGCCCGCGACGACTGGGTCGGCCCCTGGCCGCCGGAGACCCTCGCCACCGACACCGGCGCCCCGGTCGCCGAGGACCGCTGAGCGCGAGGTTCTTCCCGCTCGGGCGCTGAGCGCGAGCTTCTTCCCGCTATGCGGGAGCAAAGTCGACGTCGATGTCGAAGCGGGGAAAAGCTCGCGCTCAGTCAGCGCGGCTCGAGGATGACCAGCGGGATCTCGCGGTCGGTGCGGTCCTGGTACTCGGCGTAGCCGCTGTAGGCGGCCACCGCCTCGGGCCAGAGGCGTCGGCGCTCCTCCGGGGTGGCGACGCGGGCACGGACCTCGCGGCGCTCGCCGCCGACCTGGACCGTCGTCTCCGGGTTGGCGCGCAGGTTGTGAAACCAGGCCGGGTGCCTGGGAAAGCCGCCCTTGGAGGCGACGACGACGAGGTCCTCGCCGTGCTCGAAGTAGAGCAGGGGGGAGGTCCGCCGGGTGCCGCTCCTGGCGCCGACGTGGTCGAGCAGCAGCATCTTCCCGGCCAGCCCCGGCACGACGTGGCCGAGGCGTCCACCCGTCCTCCGGTAGAGGAACGTGTGGACGCCCATGAAACGGCGGGTGATCGGCCAGACGTGGTCGGCCAGATCGAGATAGCGAGGGCCCCCGCGCCCTGACGCCGGCTCGCTCAGGTGTACATCCCCCCGAACATGCCGCCGGTGACGTTGAGCACCTGGCCGTGCACGTAGTTGGCCAGCGGCGAGGCGAGGAAGAGGACCGGGCCTGCGGCCTCGCTCGGCTGCGCGGCGCGGCCGAGCGGGATCACCGCCTGGGCCATCGCCCGCATCTGCTCGGGGATGCCGAGCTCGATCTTCTCGCCGGTCGGCGCGGTCATCTCGCCGCCCTCCTCTTTGGCGGCGGTCAGCCGCGTGTCGACGAAGCCGAAGGCGACGGCGTTGACGTTGATCTTGAACTGGCCCCACTCCTTGGCCAGCGTTTTGGTCAGGCCGACGACCGCCATCTTCGCCGAGGAGTAGTTGGCCTGGCCGGGGTTGCCCATCGTCCCCGAGGTCGAGGAGACGTTGATGATCTTGCGGAAGACCTCCTTGTCCTCGGCCTTCTCGGCTTTGGCCGCCTCGCGCCAGTGCGGCGCCAGCGCCCGGGCGACGCGGAAGGGGACCGCGGTGTGGATTTCGATCATCGCCTGGAACTGCTCGTCGGTCATCCGGTGGACGACGCCGTCCCAGGTGTAGCCGGCGTTGTTGACGACGATGTCGACGCCGCCGAAGGCGTCGACCGCGGCGGCGACGAGGTCGTCGCAGGCACCGGTCTTGGTCAGGTCGCCGGAGAAGACCGCGGTCTCGCCGTCGATCTCCTTCGAAGCTTCCTCGGCGACGTCGCCGTCGAGGTCGTTGATCAGCACCTGCGCGCCCTCGCCGACGAACAGCTCCGCGGTGGCGCGGCCGATGCCGCGAGCCGACCCGGTGACGATCGCCCTTTTCCCCTCAAGCAGTCCCATCTGTTGCCTCTCCTATTCGTTCGTGCGGTCGGCGGGGGAGGCTACATCGAATCGCGCAGGGCTGGTCGATTGGCCAGTCAACCGGGTTCGCGGGCCTTCTGGGAGCGGGGATTTGACACCGGGCAATGTGTCGGGGTATAACACCGACATGCGGTGTGCTTGTACGACAATCATTCAAACTCTTCCCGGGAGCCCCGTTCGTGCCTGAACTGGCCGACGACGGCTCGCAGCGCTCCGCCGCCGACGCGCCGATCCGCGAGCTGGCCGGCGCCGACGGCGCCGCCGCCCCGATCGGCGACCTCACCTCCCGCGTCGCCCGCGTCGCGGCGCCGCTGCGCGAGCAGGTGCTCGAGGTCCTGCAGCAGGAGATCCTCGAACTGCGGCTGAGGCCGGGCCAGCGCCTGGTCGAGCGCGAGCTGGTCGAGCGCATCGGCGTCTCGCGGACGACGATCCGCGAGGTCCTGCGCCAGCTCTCGGCCGAAGGGCTGGTGACGACGATCCCGCAGAAGGGCGCGATCGTCGCCATCCCCTCGGCCAAGGACGCCGCCGAGGTCTACGAGGTGCGCGCCCTGCTCGAGGGCATCATCGCCCGCCAGTTCGCCGAACAGGCGCCGGACTCGGAGGTCGCCCGACTGCGTGACGCGTTCGCCCGGATGGAGCGCGAATACCAGGAGTCGCGCGAGCCGCAGCGGCTGCTGCGCTCGAAGGGAGCGCTCTACGAGGTGCTCTTCGACGGCGCCGACAACCAGACGGTCCGCGCGATCCTCGAGGGCTTCCAGGCCAGGGTCGCGGTGCTGCGCGCCGCGACGCTCTCCAGCGAGGGTCGCGCCGACGAATCGCTGGAGGAGATCCGGGCGATCGTCGAGGCGATCGAGGCGCGCGATCCCGAGGCCGCTCGCAAGGCCAGCATGCACCACGTCGAACAGGCCGCGCGGACGCTCTTCACCTCGCCCGTGCTGGGCGGAAACCCCAATCCGGAGGACTCCGAATGACCAACGAGGAGCGTTTTGAGGCGGGTCTGCGGACCCGCCGGGAGGTTCTGGGCGCCGACCACGTCGACCGCTCGCTGGCGAAAGCGACCGAGTTCGGCCAACCCTTGCAGGAGCTGGTCACCGAGTACTGCTGGGGCGAGGTCTGGACCCGGCCGGGCCTGAGCCGGCGCGACCGCAGCCTGCTCAACGTCGTGATGCTGACCGCGCTGAACCGGTCCGAGGAGCTGAAGCTCCACCTGCGCGGCGCGCTCAACAACGGCTGCAGCGTCGAGGAGATCCAGGAGGCGTTGCTGCAGGCGGCGGTCTACTGCGGCCTGCCGGCGGCGATCACCGGCTTCCGGCTGGCGCAGAGCGTGATCGACGAGGTCGAGCGGGAGCGGGCGGACGGCGAGCAGGCGGGCGAGACGGGCACGGCACAGCCATGACCCCCGGCGCGGCCGGAAAGGTCGGACTCGTCGGCCTCGGCGCGATGGGCGCCGCCTTCGCCGAGCGCCTGCTCGGCGCCGGCCGGGAGCTGGCCGTGTACGACACCCGCGAGGACGCGACGGCGCCGTTCGCCGGCCGGACCGAGGTCTGCGCCTCGCCCGCGGCTGTCGCGCAGCAGGCCGAGACCGTGATGGTGAGCCTGCCCACCCCGGACGTGGTCGCCGCCGTGGTCCGCGGCGAGGGCGGCCTGCTGGGCGGCGGCCTGAGCACCTTCGTCGACCTCTCGACCACCGGCCTGCACACCGCGCGCGAGCTGGCCGCGCTGCTGTCCGAGCGCGGCGTCGCCTATCTCGACGCTCCGGTGAGCGGCGGCGTCGCCGGCGCCCGGGCCGGCACCCTCGGCATCTTCGCCGCCGGCGACGAGGAGGTCTTCGAGCGCTGCGAGCCGCTGCTGCAGCCGTTCGCGCGGACGATCGTCCACGTCGGTCCCGAGCCGGGCCAGGGCCAGCTGGCGAAGGTGCTCAACAACCTCGTCTCGGCGACCGCGATGGCGATCACCGCCGAGGCCGTCGCCGCCGGCGTGCACGCCGGCCTCGACCCGGACGCGCTGCTGCAGGCGTTCAACTCGGGCAGCGGGCGCAACACGGCGACCACGACCAAGTTCCCCGAGCAGGTCGTCAACCGCCGCTTCGCCTCCGGCTTCCGCCTCGAGCTGATGCTGAAGGACGTCCGCCTGGCGCTCGCCGCGGCGCGCGAAGAGGAGGTGCCGATGCTGCTCGGCGGCGTCGTCGAGCAGCTCTGGACGCTGGCGGCCGCCGACGGCGACGAGACCGCCGACCACACCGAGATCGCCCGCCTCTTCGAGCGCTGGGCCGGGGTCACGATCGAGTCCCAGCAGGAGGCCGCACGTGCCGATGCCTGAGCTGGCCGAAACGGGGCAGGACCGCGCCGGCGAGGTCGCCTACGAGGTGACCGCGATCCGCTACGGCAGCCTGCGCACGCGCAAGAGCGACCTCTTCCACCGCTACGAGACCTACGGCGAGCCCGACGCCGAGGTCGAGATGGCCTACTACTTCTGGCTGCTGCGCGACGGCGAGCGAACCGTCCTCGTCGACACCGGGTTCGACCCCGCCAGCGCCCGCCGCCGTGGCCGCACCTGCCTGGTCGAGCCCCTCGCGGCGCTGGCCGAGCTCGGCGTCGCGCCGGAGACGGTCGAGGCGATCGTCATCACCCACTTCCACTACGACCACATCGGCAACGTCGCCGCCTTCCCGGGGGCGGAGCTGATCGTCCCCCGCCGCGAGCTCGAGTTCTGGGACGGCCCGCTGGCCGACCGCGCCCAGTTCGCGCCGCACGTCGAGCGCTCCGAGATCGAGGTGATCCGCGAGGCGGCGGCCGCCGGCCGGGTGCGGACGACCGAGGGCGAGGAGGAGATCCTGCCGGGCGTCACCGCGATCCAGGTGGGCGGCCACTCGCCGGGTCAGCAGCTGACGGTGGTCGAGGTGGCGTCGGGGAGGGTGGTCCTCACCTCCGACGCCGTGCACTTCTACGAGGAGCTGGAGTTGAATCGCCCGTTCGGCGTGATCGCCGACCTGGAGGCCATGTACATGGCCTTCGACCGGGTGAACGAGTTGGCGCGCGAGCCGGGGACGGCGGTTGTCGTCGGCCACGACCCGCGTGTGATGGGCAGGTTTGCACCGGCTGGCGCTAGCGCCGAGCTGGCTGTTCGAGTCGATGGAAGTGACAAGGCGTGACTCGCACCTAATTGGTGGCAGCGCACTGTCGGGAAAGCAACGAATGGTTGGAGGAGAGAAAACAGTCATGAGTAACTTGAAGAGGCCCACGGTTGGCCTGGTGGCGGTCATCGCCGCCGTTCTCGTCCTGGCGGCTGGGCTAGCCGCCTGTGGCGGTGGCAGCAGCTCGTCATCCGGCGGCGGCGGTGAAAGCACCGGCGGCGGCGAAACCGAAACCAGCAGCGGCGGCGGCGGGGAAATCCTGCTCGGCCAGATCGCCGGTACCACCGGCGCCTACGGCACGACCGGCGTCGCGATGGTCAACGGCGGCAAACTCGCCGTCCAGAAACTGAACGAAAACGGCGGCATCAACGGTGAAAAGGTCAAGCTCACCAACTACAACGACAAAGCCGACCCGACGCTCAGCTCGCAGCTCTTCCAGCGCCTGGTCAGCGACGGCGCCGTCGCCGTCCTCGGCTCCGGCGACACCGGCCCGGCGACCGCCTCGATGGCCGAGCGCCTGCACGTGGTCAACACCGGTGCCGTCGACGACGCGGGCCTGACGATCTACCCGGACGGGGCTGGCAAGCCGCCCTACGAATGGGTCTTCAGCTTCGGGCTGAACACGTACGCCTGGGGCGAAGCGCTCGGCGACTACGCGCTCGAAAACTGCAAGGGCCTCGCCGTCCTGCACGATCCGTCGACCTACGGCGAAGGCGGCAACGAAGGCATCAAGATCGCCTACGAAGAAAAGGGCGGCAAGGAAGTCGCGCTCGACGAAACGATCACCGAGAACTGGTCGACCGGCGCTACGGTCAGCCTCGACTCGGAGCTGTCGAAAATCAAGAGCTCCGGAGCCGACTGCGTCGTCGTCTGGCTGACGCCGCAGGACACTGCACGGTTCGCCCAGGAGGCGCGCAACGAAGGCGCCAACTTCACGATCCTCGGCAACGACGAGATCAACGCCGACGAAACGTTCTCGAAACTGGCCGGCTCCGCCGCCAAGGGTGCGGTCGGCGCCTCAATCACGACCGAACTCGAACAGGGCCCGGCACTGGTCGAATTCGAGGAAGAATATAAGTCGCAGTTCGGCGTCGACTCGACTCCGTTCGCGACCGCCACCTACGACGCGGTGAACATGCTCGCCCAGGTGATCGAAGAACACGGGACCGACACCGAAGCGATCCGCGACGGCATGGAGGAAGTGAGCGGGTTCGAAGGCCTGACCGGAACCCTCGGGTTCGACGAACAGGAACACGCGACGATCACCCGCAAGCAGCTGACCCTCGTCGAATACGACGGGTCGGAATGGAAGCCGCTGGCCAAGCAGCCGACCGGGGGCGAATAGCCGCCGGAGGCGGTGGGACCGGTGCCTGGCGCCGGTCCCACCAGCTTGTCCCAGCCCGACACACGACAGGAACGACCAGGTTGAAAGCGACGGAGACGACGATCGGGCCCACGCTGACGGTGGGCGAGGTACTGGAGCCGCAGGGCACGCCGGAGCTGCCGCTGTACGTCGGCGGCGAGTGGGCGGGGGCCGCCGACGGGGCGACCTTCGAGTCCTACGAACCGGCGACCGGCCGGGCCTGGGCGCGCGTCGCCGAGGCCGGGCCCGACGACGTCGGCCGCGCGGTCGCCGCCGCCCGCTCCGCTTTCGAGGGGCCCTGGTCGAGGGTCAACGCCGCCGACCGCGCCCGCCTGCTGCTGCGGATGGCGGGAGTCGTCGACGCCCACCGCGAGGAGCTGGCGCTGGTCGAGACGCGCGACAACGGCAAGGCGCTGCGCGAGACCAACGCCGAGCTCGACGCGATCGTCCGCTACTTCGAGTTCTACGCCGGCGCCGCCCAGTCCTGGTACGGCGAGACGATGCCCGAGACCGGGCCCTTCCTCACCTACACGCGACGCGAGCCGATCGGCGTCGTCGGCGCGATCATTCCCTGGAACTCGCCGCTCAACATGCTTGCCTGGAAGGTCTGCCCGGCGCTCGCCGGCGGCAACACGGTGGTGCTGAAGCCGGCCGAGGACACGCCGGTCTCGGCGCTGGTGCTGATGGCGCTGTTCGAGCAGCTGGAGCTGCCACCGGGCACCCTCAACGTCGTCCCCGGGTTCGGCGCCCGCGCCGGCGCGGCGCTGGTCGCCAGCCCCGAGGTCGACAAGATCGCCTTCACCGGCTCGACCGAGACCGGCAAGCGGATCGCCGCCCAGGCGGCGGAGACGCTGAAGCTCGCCACCTTCGAGCTGGGCGGCAAGTCGCCCAACATCGTCTTCGCGGACGCCGACCTCGAGCAGGCCGTCGCCCGCTCGGCCTACGGGATCTTCTCGGCGGCGGGCCAGTCCTGCATGGCGGCCTCACGGACGCTCGTGCACCGCGACGTGCACGACGAGTTCGTCGCCGCCTTCGCCGCCAAGGCGAGCGCGATCCGGGTCGGCGACCCGTTCGACCCGCGCACCCAGGTCGGCGCCACGACCTCGAGCCGGCAGCTGGAGAAGATCCGCGGCTACGTCGAGATCGCCACCGAGGCGGGCGCCGACGTCGCCGCCGGCGGCCGCTCGCCGGCGCTCGAGGGCGACGCGGCGGGCGGCTACTTCTTCGAGCCTACGGTGCTCGACTCGGTCGAGAACTCGATGCGAGTCGCCCGCGAGGAGATCTTCGGCCCGGTCACCACGGTGATCTCCTTCGCCGACGAGGAGGAGGCGGTCCGCCTCGCCAACGACACCCGCTACGGCCTCGCCGGCGCCGTCTGGACCGCCGACGTCAAGCGCGCCCACCGGGTCGCGCACCGGCTCCGCGCCGGCACGGTCTGGATCAACAACTACCGGATCTGGAACTGGCTGATGCCGTTCGGTGGCTACAAGGAGTCGGGTTACGGCCGCGAGAACGGACTCGAGGCGATGCACCACTACACCCAGACGAAGTCGGTCTGGGTCGACCTGCAGGAGGACTCGGGGGATTGGTTCGGCGACTGAGCCGCGACCCGCCGACCAGCGACCAAGGAGGAGATATGCCCACCGCCCTGACCGACAGACAGAAGCAGCTCCGCGAGGAGTTCGTCGACGCCCGCGGCTTCTGGAACGAGTTCTGGGACAGCCTGCTGACCCTGGACGAGGACTTCTTCAAAGCGTACCTCGACTTCTCTTCGGTGCCCTGGAAGTCAGGGCCGCTCGACCCGAAGACGAAGGAGTTCATCTACATCGCGGTCGACGCCGCCGCGACCCACCTCTACGAGCCGGGTATCCGCCAGCACATCAAGCAGGCGATCGGGCTCGGCGCCACCGCCGAGGAGATCATGGAGGTGCTGGAGCTGACCGCGACTCTCGGCATCCACGCCTGCAACATCGGCGTCCCGATCCTGGTCGAAGAGCTGGAGGCGGCGGGGCAGCCGATCGACCGCACGCTCGACGCCCGCCAGGAGGAGGTCAAAGCCGACTTCGAAGACAAGCGCGGCTACTGGAACCCGTTCTGGGACGAGATCCTGCAGCTCGACCCGGAGTTCTTCGACACCTACACCAAGTTCTCGTCGGTGCCGTGGGTGAGCGGGACCCTCTCGCCGAAGGTGAAGGAGTTCATCTACACCGCCTTCGACGTCGCCGCCACCCACCTCTACGTGAAGGGGCTGCGGGCCCACATCCGCAACGCGATCGGGTACGGCGCGACCCGCGAGGAGGTCCTCGAGGTGATCGAGCTGGCGAGCGTGATCGGGATCCACTCCTGCACGGTCGGCGTCCCGATCCTGGTCGAAGAGCTGGCCGCCGCGGGCAACGGGAGCGGGCAGTGAGTGCCGGGGTCCTCAGCGAGCGCGCGACCGACGCCGCCCTGCTCGGCGAGCTGTACGGCGAGAACAAGTCGCTCTCGCTGGCGATCGGCGCGGCGCTGACCCTGGGCCGGCGACCCGAGGTGGAGGCGGGCGTGATCGAGCGGCACCTGGCCGAGTGCGAGCGCGCCGTCGCCGAGCGCCCCGGCGAGCTCGCCGAGCACTTCGAGGCCTGCCGCACGGCGGCGGCCGACCTGGCGGCGATGGTCCGCGAAGTCGACCGCGACCGCCGCACTCCCTCGCGCCAGCGGCTCAACGCCGTCCGCGCCAGCCACCGCCGCCTGCGGCGGCTGGTCTGGGAGGTCTTCGACTGCGAGTACGTCCCCTGCGGACATGAAAGGAGCCACTGATGGCTGACTATTCGCTCTGGATCGTCGAGTACGCGCGGGTCAAGGAGTACCCGGTCAGCGCCGCGCTCTACGGTCGCCACAACCAGGGGTCGCTGGTCCTCCCCTACTGCTACGGAATCCTCAAGAGCGAGGACCACCTGGCCGTCGTCGACACCGGCTTCGACCACGTCGAGCTCGGCAAGGTCCTGGCCAACACCTACGGCGTCACCGACTGGCAGCCGCCGGAGGTGGTGATGTCGCGGCTCGGCTTCAGTCCCGAGGACGTCGACACGGTGATCCTCACCCACAACCACTTCGACCACGCCGGCGGCGTCCGCTTCTTCCCCAACGCCCACGTCTACCTGCAGGCGCGCGAGGTCCATAACTACCTGTGGGCGAAGGGGCTGCCGCACCGGATGCAGTGGCTGACCACGGCGACCGACCCCGACCTGATGCTCTACCTGGTCGAACGGATGGCCGACGGCAAGCTGACGCTGCTCGACGGCGAGTCGGAGGTGATCCCCGGCGTCAGGGCGGTGCCGGCGCACGACACCCACACCGCCGGGTCGCAGTACGTGACGCTCGACCAGCACGACGGGCGCTGGCTGCTGGCTGGCGACAACTGCTACACGTACGACAACTTCCTCGGCTCGCAGGAGGACGGCATGTTCGTCCCGATCGGGCTCGCCTTCGGCAGCATGCAGCAGTGCGTGCTGACGATGGAGGAGATGTGGCAGTACGTCGGCGAAGAGGTGACGCGGATCGTCCCCTTCCACGCCGAGGAAATGTGGGACAAGTTCCCGACTCACGTCTTCGACGACACACTCCGCGCCGCCGAGCTCTCGCTCGCCCCCGGTGAGGCGAGCCGGCTGGAGCCCCTGAAGGCGACGGTCTGACCCTTGTCCGAGATCACTGAGATCGGCTTCGTCGGCCTGGGCAACATGGGCGGCCGGATCGCGCGCCGGGTGCGCGCGGCCGGCTGGTCGGTGTCCGGCTTCGACGTCGACCCGACCCTGGCGGCAGACGCCGGGCTGGCGCCGGCGAGCTCCGCCTCCTCTCTCGCCGCCAACGCCGACGCCGTCTTCCTCTCCCTTCCCGACAGCTCGGTGGTCGAGCGCGTCGTGTACGGCGAGGACGGCGTGCTCGGCGCCTGCCGCGAGGGCCAGGTCATCGTCGACCTCAGCACCGCGGACCCGGCCTCGACCCGGCGGATCCATGCCGACCTCGCCGCCAAGGGGGTGGAGTTCGTCGACGCCGGCATCTCCGGCGGCGCCGCGGCCGCCGAGAAGGGGGAGCTGACGATCATGGCCGGCGGCTCGGCCGCGGCGCTGAACACGGTGCGGCCGGCGATCGAGTCCTTCGCCACGGCGATCCACCACATGGGCGACTCCGGCCTCGGCCACGTCGCCAAGCTGATCAACAACTTCCTCAACGGGGTGAGCCTCGCCGCCACCGCCGAGGCGATGGTCGCGGCGAAGAAGGCGGGGCTCGACATGCGCCAGTTCCTCGAGGTCGTGAACGCCTCCAGCGGGGTCAACTTCGCCACTCTCAACCGCTTCCCGAAGATCGTCGAGGGCGACTACCTCGAGGGCGGGCTGACCGCGAACCTGATGGCCAAGGACCTGCGCCTCTACCTCGGCCTGATGCAGGGCCTCGGCGCGACCAGCTTCACCGGCCCGCCGACCCTCGGCACCTTCGACCTCGCCAACGCCCTCGGCTACGGCGATCAGATCTCGAACCGAGTCGTCGACGCGATCGGCGACCTGGCCGGCGGCACCCGCGTGCAGGCCGACTGGAAGGAGGACTCCCGATGAGGATCGCCCACGGCCGCGCCGAGAAGCCGACCGAGCGCCGCACCGAGACCTTCACCGGCACGGTGCTCGCCGATCCCGTTCTCCCGCCCGAGGACGGGATCGGCGTCACCACCGTGACCTTCGAGCCCGGCGGCAGGACCTACTGGCACCGGCACGAGGTCGCCCAGGTCCTCTTCGTCACCCACGGCGAGGGCCGCCTGCAGCGCGACGACGGCAGCGGCGAGACGCTGCGCCCCGGCGACGTCGCCCACATCCCGGCCGGCGAGGTCCACTGGCACGGCGCCGCGCCCGGCTCGCTGCTGATCCACGTCGCCGTCTCGGTCGGCAAGACCGAGTGGATGGACGAGGTCTCCGCCGGGGACTACGAGAGCGCCTTCGCCGGCGAGGGGGGTGCCTGATGCTGCAGGTGATCCTCTCCGGCCTCGCCAGCGGCGCCATCTACGGCCTCGTCGCGATGGGCTTCGCGATCGTCTTCTACGTCACCCGGGTGATCAACTTCGCCCAGGGCCAGCTGCTGATGGTCGCGGTGATGATCACCGGCGCCCTGGCGACCGGCGGCTTCCCGCCACTGCTCGCCTGCCTCGTCGGTGTGCTCGCCGCCGGCCTGTTCGGCGTCGTCACCTACGTCGTCGCCGTGCGGCCCGTCCTCGCCGTGCAGCGGATCGGGTTCGCCTGGCTGGTCTCGACCCTCGCGGTCGCGCTGCTGATCCAGAGCTTCGCGGCGCTGATCTGGGGCCCGACCTCGCGGCCCTTCCCGGCGCTGGCGGTGAACACGACGGTGACGATCGGCAGCGCCCACATCAGCCTGCAGGAGCTGATCGCGATCGCCGTCGCGGTTGTCGCGATCGGGATCTTCGAGGGCGTCCGTCGCCGCACCCTGCTCGGCAAGCTGGGGATGGCGATCGCCGAGGACCCGGAGATGGCCGAGGCGGTCGGCGCCAACACCACCGCCGCCGCGGTCGTCGCCTTCGCCCTCGGCGGCATCCTCGCCGGGATCGCCGGCGTGCTGATCGGCCCGCTCACCTTCGCCAACCCCTACCTCGGCAACACCTACGGGATCAACGGCTTCGTCGCGCTGATGATCGGCGGTGCCGAGCGCCCGGTCGGGGCGATGGTCGGCGGCCTGCTGCTAGGGGTCCTGACCGAGGCGGCAAACCACTACATCAACACCCAGGCCGCCGACTGGTTCCCGTTCGTCGTCGTCGCCGTCGTCCTCCTGCTCACCCCGCAGGGGCTGTTCTCGATCGGCGCCCAGCTGAAACGGTCCAAGCGCGTGCACCGCGTCGCGGTCGAGGGGGCGTCGTGAGCTCCCGCGCCGAGACCGCCCGGCCCGGCGGCGGCCCGCTCGAGGCGGCACTGCGCTTCGCCCTGCGGCCGGGGCCGAAGCTGATCGCCGCGGTCGTCGCCTTCCTCGTCTTCAGCTACGAGATCGCTCACGGCACCGCCTACAGCCAGAGCCTGTGGTCGGTCGTTCGCCGTCTACGCGATCCTCGCCGTCAGCCTCGACCTGGTCGCCGGCGTGATCGGCCTCTACTCGCTCTGCCACGCCGGCCTCTTCGCGATCGGTGCCTACGCGACGACGCTGCTGGCGACCGAACACGGCTGGAACACCTGGACGCTGCTGCCGGTGGTGGTGATCGGGGTCGGCATCGTCGGCCTCTTCATCGGCCTGCTCTCGCTGCGGGTCAGCGGCCTGTACTTCGCGATCACCACCTTCATCTTCACCCTGCTGCTGGTCGCGCTGCTGACCGATCTGCGCTTCACCGGCGGCCTGCAGGGGCTGATCGGGCCGATCTTCCCCGAATTCCCGGAAAGCCTGGACTGGCTGGGGGCGCCGCTGGTCTGGGCGACGATGCTCTGCCTCGGCGCCTGCACGCTGGTCAGCTGGGCGATCCGGCGCTCGCCGTTCTACTCGGTGCTGCTGGCGATTCGCGACGCGGAGCCGCTGGCCGCCTCGGCCGGGGCGCGGACCTCGCTGATCAAAGTCGCGATGTTCGGGCTCTCGGCGGCGATGGCCGGGCTCGCCGGCTGGGTCTTCTGCTTCCAGGGCTTCATCTCGCCGAGCCAGTTCGAATGGACGCTCTCGGTGAACATCCTGGTGATGGTCCTGCTCGGCGGGATCAACAGCCTCTGGGGCCCGATCTTCGGCGCCGCCTTCATCAGCATCTTCCCCGACTGGGTGAACATCGATCCGTTCTGGCAGGAGGTCGTCTTCGGCGCCCTGCTGCTGGTCGTGATCGTCGTCGCCCCCCGTGGCTTCGTCGGCTTCCTCTCCGACGGGGCCAGCTGGCTGGCGCGGCGCGTCGGGCTCGATCCCACCCGCCTGACGCGCCGCGAGCCGCCGGCCCTCGCCGGCGAGGAGCGGCAGGTGACCGAACGGATCGCCGCCGGCGACGGGCAGCCGGAGGGGCCGGCGATCGAGTGCCGCGGGATCAGCTTCGGCTACGGCACCGGAGTGCTGGCGCTCGACGGCGTCGACTTCGTCGCCGAGCGGGGGACGATCCACGGCCTGATCGGGCCCAACGGCTCCGGCAAGAGCACGCTGGTCGACCTGATCGCGGGCCGGATCCGGCCGGACAGCGGCACGATCGTCGTCAACGGCGTGCGGATGGACGAGCTGGGCGCCCCCTCGCGGGCCCGGCACGGGATCATGCGGACCTTCCAGACGGCGAAAATGGTCGGCGAGCTGACCGCCCGCGAAAACGTGCTGGTCGGCCTCTACAGCCGGGTGCCGCGGCTGGGGCTGCGAGCCTGGGCTTGGCCGGCGCTGCCGACCGCGCGCCGCGACGGCAAGCGGATGAGCCGGCAGGCGGGCGAGGCGCTCGCCTTTGCCGGCGTCAACGGCTGGAGCACGGCGACGATGGCCGACGTCCCGCACGGCGTCGAGCAGCTGACCCAGCTGGCCACCGCCTGCGCTTCCGGCCCCAGCGTCCTCGTCCTCGACGAGCCGGTTGCGGGGCTCTCCCCGACCGAGACCGAACGGGTCAAGGAGCGGCTGGCGGAGCTGAAGGCGGCGGGGATGACGATCCTCCTGATCGAGCACCAGCCGCGCTTCGTCTTCGACCTCTCCGATCAGGTGACGGTGCTCAACGCCGGCGAGGTGGTGACCAGCGGGCCGGCCGCCGAGGTCCGCGAGAACACCCGCGTGCGCGAGGTCTACCTGGGGCAATGAGCGAGGCGAGCCAGATGAACGAGAAGAGCAACGGACCGCAGGCCGAGGGCGGCGCCCCGCGGGCGCTCGAAGTCTCCGACTTCTCCGCCGGGCACGGCCGCTATGACGTCTTCCGCGACATCTCCCTCCACGTCGAGGAGGGCGAAGCGGTGGCGCTGCTCGGCCCCAACGGCGCCGGCAAGACGACCTTCCTGCTCGCCCTGATGGGGCTGATCAAGCACCGGCGCGGCAAGGTGGAGATCGGCGGCGTCGACCTCTCCGGCGCTCCGGCGCACCGGATCGCCGCCGGGCACGCCGGCCTCGTCCCCCAGGGCCGGCGCCTGTTCACCGAGCAGACGGTCGAGGACAACCTGATCCTCGGCGCCTACCGGCTGCGGCGCCAGCAGCAGCGGGTGGCGGAGCTGCTCGAATCGGTCTACGAGCTGTTCCCGGTGCTGCGCGAGTACCGCGGCCGCGGCGCCGCCGAGCTCAGCGGCGGCGAGCAGCAGATGGTCGCGATCGGCCGGATGATGATGAGCGACCCCGACCTGCTGCTGCTCGACGAGCCCTCCGAGGGGCTGGCGCCGATCGCGATCGACGGCGTCGCCGAAGCGCTCGCCGAGCTGCGCCGGCGCGGCCGCTCGCTGCTGCTGGTCGAGCAGCGGGTCGACCTCGCCGCGCGCGTCTGCGACCGCGTCTACGTCCTCTCGGGTGGCGAGATCGTGCTCGAAGAGACGGCGACCGCGATGGAGGCCGAAGGCCACGCGATGGTCAGCGCCTACCTCGGCTGACTGAGGCCGGTTCGCGCACCCGTCCGCCGGTTGCGGTCAGAATGCGGCTGTGGGCGACGTCGGGAGCATCCTGCTGCTTTCGCTGGTGGCGATGTTCAACCCGACGCTGCTGGCGGCGGTGACGATCATGATGCTGCTGCCGAAGACGAAAACGCTGATGTTCGGCTACCTGCTGGGGGCGTACCTGACGAGCATCTCGCTGGGGATGCTGGTCGTCTTCTCCCTGCACCACTCCGAAGGTGCCGAAACCGCCCGCAACACGCTGAGCCCGGCCCAGGACCTGACGGTCGGCGCGATCCTGGTGATCGTCGGCATCGCGCTGCGGACGACGCGGGTCGAGGAGATGCGCGAACGGCGGGCCGAGCGCAAGGCGGCCAAGCACCCGGAAGAGGAAAAGCAGTCGTGGCCGGAACGGCTGCTGGGCCGCGGCTCGGCCCGGGTCAGCTTCGCCGTCGGCGTCCTGCTCAGCTTCCCCGGGGTCTCCTACCTGACGGCGCTGAACCGGATGTCCGAGCTGGAATGGGCGGTGGCGCCGACGGCGCTGTTCGTGGTCGTCTTCTGCCTGATCCAACAGCTGCTGCTGGAGCTGCCGCTGGTCGGCTACGCGGTGGCGCCGGAGTGGACGCAGGGCGCGGTCGTCCGCTTCCGCGAGTGGCTGGCGCGCAACGGCCGGCGCGCGGCGACGATGGTGGCGGTGGTGCTCGGCGCGCTGCTGATCGTGCGCGGGCTGGTTGAGCTGCTGGCGTAGCGTGGCGCCTTTGTTCGGGTATCCCGAACAAAGGCGCCACGCGATGTGGACTTGCCCCGATGGCGGCGTGGCGTGGCGCTGCCAGGGTGGCGGGCGATGACCGTCCTCGTCGCCCATGCCTCGAAGCGCGGCTCGACCGCGGAGATCGCCGAGGCGGTGGCCGAGGAGCTGCGCGCGGCGGGGCTCGAGGTCGAGTGCCGCGAGAGCGGCGAGGTCAAGGACCTCGGCGGCTACGACGCGGTCGTGCTCGGCAGCGCCGTCTACGCGAAACGGTGGCGCGGCGACGCCCGCCACTTCCTCCGCCACCACCAGAAGGCGCTGGCGACGATGCCGTTCTGGGTCTTCAGCTCGGGTCCGGTCGGCGACCCGGCCGAGGAAGACGAGAAGAGCCCCGAGTGGATCGAGCCGCGGCGGACTATCGCCAAGGTCGAAGAGCTGGGCGCGCGCGGGCACGTCGTCTTCGGCGGCGCCGTGCCGAAGGAGCCGAAGGGGATGGTCGAGAAGGCGATGGCGAAGAACATCCCCGAGGAGTTCCAGGATCGCCGCGACTGGGACGAGATCCGCGCCTGGGCCCGGCGGGTCGCCGCCGAGCTGGACGGCGCTTCCTAGCCGGCGCCGGCCGCGATCGCCTTCAGCTCGCGGGGCCGCAGCAGCGCGACCAGGGTCGAGCCGTCGACGACGGCGATGCCGCCCTTCTTCATCCGCGCGTGGGCACCGGTGAGGCGCGCGACCTCGCCTGAGAAGTCGGGCTCGTGACCGACGAGGAGGACCTCGCCGCGGTCGGCGGCGAGGGCGAGCGCGTCGAAGCCGCCGCCGCGCAGCTCGATCGCCGTCTCCGGCTTCGGCCCGAGCGGCTCGCAGGCGAGCCGGGCGGTCTCCGCGGCGCGGACCTTGGGGCTGGTCAGGCAGGCGTCGAGCTCGACGCCGAGGGCGGCCAGCGCCCGGCCCGCCGCCCGCGCCTGCCTCTCGCCCTTGGCGGTGAGGCGGCGAGCGGCGTCCTCGCCGCCGTTTGCGGGCTCCGCGTCACCGTGTCTCAGCAGGTAGATCATGCCGGCGTGAGGAGATCATTAGCATGGCCTCAGATGCCAATCCCCGTTGGCCGCCGTCTTCTTCTCCTTCCCCTCGCGCTCCTGGCCCTGTCGCTGGTACTGCTGGCGAATCCCGGCGCGGCGACGCCCGCTGGGCGGATCGTGATCCATGGCGCCGCCTCCGGCAGCCACCTGACGCTGACGACGAAGAACGACCGGCTCATCGTCCGCGGGTTTCAGGCGCACGCGCGCTCGCAGGGCTGCTGGCTCAAGCCCAACCGGGTGCTTTCGATCTGCTCGCTGAAGCACGCCGCGGCGATCGAAATCCGGATGGGCAACTCGGGCGACTTCGTCGAAATCGCCGACCGGATGCCGGTGCCGGTCACCGCCTACCTCGGCGGCGGCTCGGACAAGTTCATCGGCAACGGCGAGGCCGACACCTGCTACTCGCAGGGGGCCCGCCGCAACCGCTGCGTCGGCGGCGCCGGCAACGACGTCTGCATCACCGGCCAGCAGAACAGCGACTGCGTCGGCGGCCCCGGCAACGACTACTGCAAGACCGGAGCCGGCAGCGACGGCTGCTGGGGCGGGCGCGGCAACGACGTCTGCGTGATGGGTCCCGGCAAGGACGGCTGCCACGGCGACGCCGGCAACGACCGCCTCTACGGCGGCCCCGGCGCCGATCAGCTCTACGGCGGCCGTGGCCGGGACTGGTGCGACGGCGGCCCCGGCCGCGGCAAGTCGCATTCCTGCGAGGCCGGGCCCCGGCACTAGCCGGGTCGGCCGGGGCGCCTCCCTACCATCGAGCGGGTGCCCCTCGCGCTCGGTCAGCGGATCCTCTTCCACCACGCGCTGCGCGGCGGCTGGATCTTCATCGTCGCCGCCGTCCTGATCGTGGTGCTGATCCGCCTCTGGCCGGCGATCGTCGCCTGGTTCGAGAACCGCCGGTAGGGCGGGGGATTTCGGCGGGGCGCGGCGAATTCTCCCGGTAGTCGAGTCCAGGAGGGAGAAAATGCAGCCATCGGATTACCCACTCGAGTTCTCGGTCGAGTACCCGGACCGGGAGCTGAACCGCCTTTCGACCGCGTTCCGGATCTTCGCCGTGATCCCGATCGCGATAATCCTCGGCCTGCTCAACGGCAGCGGGGGTTGGAACAGCGGCAACAGCGAATACTGGGCCCCGTTCTTCGGCGCCGGTGCCGGGCTCCTGATCCTGGCGCCGGGGCTGATGATCCTCTTTCGCAAGAAGTACCCGCGCTGGTGGTACGACTGGAACCTGGAGCTGATGCGCTTCGCCAACCGGGTCGGGATCTACTTCCTGCTGATGGACGACCGCTACCCGTCGACCGACGAACAGCAGTCGGTGCGGCTCGAGTTCCCCTACCCGGACGTCGAGGCCGAGCTCGAACGCGGCATGCCGATCGTCAAGTGGCTGCTCGCGATCCCGCACTACATCGTGCTCTTCTTCCTTGACATCGGGGTCTTCTTCGCCGCGATCGCGACCTGGTTCGCGATCCTCTTCACCGGCCGCTACCCGCGCGGGATCTTCGACTACATCGAAGGCGTGATCCGCTGGCACAACCGCGTCGTCGTCTACGCCTTCGCCCTGACCACCGACAAGTACCCGCCCTTCCGGCTCTCCCCCTGAGGAGGGCCGCCGGCGGCGACCGGGGCGCTACGCCGCGAGGAAGCGGCGCAGCGCCTCGCGCCCGTCGCCGAGGAGTGGCTCGCCGTGGGCGAAGAGCAGGTGCTCGAAGTCCTCGTCGAGGAGCGCCGCGCAGTGCTCCTCGATCTGTCGCTTGACCCCCTCGGGGTCGTCGCCGATCAGGTCGTCGGGGACGAAGCCGAGCTCGCCGTAGTGGATGACGCTGTCGGCGAACAGCAGCGCGCCGCCGCCGCTCTCGATCCGCAGCACCGTGTCCTCGGGGCAGATCGCGTCCATCTCCAGCGCCACCACGTCGCTCGCCAGCCGCTCGCCGAAGCCGAACCCCCGCACCTCGGGCCCGCCCTCGAACTCGTGCAGACCCGCCTCGTGGCAGAGGATCGGGCAGCCGAAGCGCTCGGCCAGCTCCGGCGCATGGCGCAGGTGGTGGCGGTTGGAGAGCACGACCCGCTCCAGCCCCTTCCCCTCGAACCACTCGATCCCCTCCTCTGGCAGCAGCGGATCGATCGCCGTCCCCGACCCGGCGACGAAGTGCGAGTCCACCTCGATCCCGATGTTCGGGTGCTTGACCCGCCAGTGAAAGACGCCGTCGATCACTTCCTCCATGGAGTGGAGGCTACCCACCCAGCGAGTGCTGTTGACATTAGTCGCGCATAGAGCGACAAACCTCTACAGCCCCATCGACTTGCCGATGATCTCCTTCATCACCTCGTCGGTGCCGCCGCCGATCGGGCCGAGGCGGGCGTCGCGGACGGCGCGCTCGATGCCGTACTCGCGCATGTAGCCGTAGCCGCCGTGGATCTGCAGGGACTGGTCGGCGATCTCGAGGACGGCGCGCTGGGTCATCAGCTTCGCCATGCTGACCTCGGCGATGCAGTCCTGGCCGGTGTGGAAGAGGCGGAGGGCGTCGTAGGTGAGGGCGCGGGCGGCCTCGGCCCTGGTCGCCATCTCGGCGAGGTGGTGGCGGATCGCCTGGAACTTGCCGATCGGGCGGCCGAAGGCTTCGCGGTCGAGCGCGTAGGCGACGGTGACGTCGATCAGGCGCTGCATCGCGCCGACCGCGCCGATCGCCATCAGCAGCCGCTCCCAGGCGAAGTTGGCCATGATCAGCTTGAAGCCGCCGTTCTCCTCGCCGAGCAGGTTCTCGGCCGGGACCTCGACGTCGGTGAAGGAGAGCTCGCCGGTGTCGGAGGAGTGCCAGCCCATCTTCTCCAGCTTGCGCGAGACCTCGTAACCGGGCATCTCGCGCTCGAGGACGAGGAAGGAGATGCCGCCGTGGCCGCCCTCCGCGGTCGTCTTGCAGGCGCAGACGAGGAAGTCGGCGCGGACGCCATTGGTGATGAAGGTCTTGGCTCCGTTGACCAGGTACCCGCCCTCGATCGGCTTCGCAGTGGTCGAGATCGCGGCGACGTCGGAGCCGGCGCCCGGCTCGGTGATCCCCAGGGCGCCGATCTTCTCGCCGGCGATCCCCGGCACCAGCCAGCGCTGCCGCTGCTCCTCGCTGCCGAAGTTGAAGATCGGCGGCAGCGCGATCGAGGCGTGGGCGCCCAGCCCGGCGCCGACGCCGCCCGAGCCGCCGGCCCGGGCCAGCTCCTCGACCCAGACCGCGTCGTGCAGGTGGTCGCCGCCCTGGCCGCCGTAGCGCTCCGGGAACTTGAGCCCGAGGAAGCCGAGCTCGGCGCAGCGGCGGAACAGCTCGCGCGGGAACTCGCGCGCCGCCTCCCACTCGTCGACGTGCGGGGCGATCTCCCTGGCGACGAAGCGGCCGACGCTCTCGCGCAGCTCCTCGTGCTCTTCCCCGAACGGCGGCAGCACCGCGCGCCTCCCCGTGTCCCTGATCACGGTCACCGCGACGACCCTAACGCGCCGCCCGCCGCGCCGCCGGAGAACCTCTCACCGCCCCGCTCGGGGTAGCATCGCCGCAGGCAAGCGGGAGGAGGCGGTTGCGGTGAGGTCGTCGTGGATAGCCAGGCGCTCAGCCTGATCACGATCCCCCTGTTCACGGGCGCGATCGGGTACGTGACGAACTGGACCGGGGTCTGGATGCTGTTCTACCCGGTTCGGTTCCGCGGTTTCGAGGTGCCCGGGCTGGCGGCGCTGATCAACGTGATGCCGCGGCGCATCCGGCAGATTCCCGGCCTCGGCCGGGGCGGGATCGGCTGGCAGGGCATCGTTCCCTCGCGGGCGGCGAAGATGGGCTCGATCGCGGTCGACAAGGGGATCGCCAAGCTCGGCGGCGCCGGCGACTTCTACGGCCTGCTCGACCCCGAGGCGATCGCCGAGCAGATCCTCGCCACCGCCCGCGGCGACATCCACGACGTGGTCGAGCGGATCATGGAGCGGGAGCGGCCGCAGCTCTGGCACGACCTGCCGCCGCGCGTGCGCGCCGCGGTGCACGCCCGCGTCCAGGAGCAGCTGCCGGAGATCGTCACCGCGATCACCACCGAGATCGGCGCTCACGTCGACCAGCTCGTCGACCTGAAGCTGATGGTGATCCACCGGATCGAGGCCAACCCGGAGCTGGCCAACCGGATCTTCCTCGAGGTCGGCCGCAAGGAGCTGCGCTTCATCATCGACTTCGGCTTCTTCTTCGGGCTGGCCCTCGGCATCCCGACCGCCTTCCTCACCCAGTACGCGCTGCCGCAGTGGTGGGTGCTGCCGATCGCCGGGGTGCTGATCGGCTACACGACGAACCTGCTCGGGATCCGGATGATCTTCGAGCCGGTGCTGCCCCGCCAGATCGGCCCCGCCCGCATCCAGGGACTCTTCCTCCGGCGCCAGCCGGAGGTGGCCGGCGTCTACGCCGACATCATCGCCGACGACGTCGTGACCATGGGGAACATGGCGGACGCCCTGATGTACGGGCCGAACTCCGATCGCACCAGGCAGCTGGTCGAGACGGCGCTGCGCCCCGCGGTCGACCGGGCCGTCGGCCGCGCGAAGCCGGCGGTGCAGGCCGCGGTCGGGCCGCGCCGCTACGACCAGATCCGCTCCTCGGTCGCGATCGAGGCCGCCGACTACACGGTGGCGCCGCTCGCCGACGCCGAGTTCAACCGCTCGCAGTCCGACGGAATCCGCGACTTCGTCGCGGCGCGGATGCGGGAGATGGACCCGGCCGACTTCTCGGAGATGCTGCGCACCGCGATGCGCGAGGACGAGTGGCTGCTCTACCTGCACGGCGCCGTGCTCGGGTTCGGCGCGGGTCTCCTGCACCTGGCGATCTTCGGATGAGCGGCGGGCCGGCAGAGCGGCGGGACGGGACCGGGCCGGCGCCGGAGGCGGAGGGGGCGCGGCCGCCGCAGCGCGGGGAGGTGGAGCCCTCGCCGCTGCGGGAGGTGCTGGACGGCGCGCCGGGAGTGGTGCGGATCGTCGCCGACACCGGCTGGCGCGGCGCCAGGGCGCTCGCCCGGGCCTACGGGCGGGCGGGCTCGCGGTTGCTGCGCGGCGCCGCTCAGCCCGAGCCGGCCGGCGAGCCGCCGCGCGCGAACTCCTCGGCCGAGGCGCTGCGCCGGCGCGGGGAGGAGCTGCTGCGCCGGTCCGCCGACGTCGCCGCCGAGCAGGACTCCCACCCGGCCTACATGCGGATCCTCGACGTCCTCGCCCCCGACGAGGCGCGGATCCTTCGCTTCCTCGCCCGCGGCGGCCCGCAGCCCTCGGTCGACGTGCGGGCCGGCCTGCCGCTCGCCTCGGAGCTGATCGCCCAGGGCCAGACGATGATCGCCGAGGAGGCGGGCTGCCGCTACGACGACCGCATCTACGCCTACCTCGACAACCTCCACCGCCTGGGGCTGATCTGGTTCTCGCGCGAGCCGCTGCGCGACGCGCAGCGCTACCTGGTCCTGGAGGCGCAACCGGCGGTGGTCGGGGCGCTGCAGGAGGGCGGGCGCACGGCGCGCACCGTGCGCCGCAGCGTCGTCCTCACCCCGTTCGGCACCGACTTCTGCGAGGCCTGCCTGCCGCTCGACGACTGAGTCGTCACGAAGGCGGCACAGAGAACTTGCAGACAGAGCGTCTCAGGTGCGCTCCTTCTTGGTAGCTTCGAGACATGGAGCGGACGAAGTGGAACGACGAGCGGCTTGACGATCGATTCGATCGCCTGGACTGCGACGTCCGTGAGCTCCGCACCGACGTCCGGGACCTCCGCACGCTGATGTTCCAGCTCTGGGGCACCAACATGGCGGCGATCCTGGTCACGCTCGTCGCCGTGATCGTGACCAGGACCTGACCGCCAGCACCGCCGCGCCTACAGCCCGTAGCTGCGCCCGATCACGTCGAGCATCACCTCGTCGGTGCCGGCGCCGATCCGGTTGAGGCGGACGTCGCGGTAGGCGCGCTCGATCTCGTACTCCTTCATGTAGCCGTAGCCGCCGAGGATCTGGACGCACTCGTCGGCGACCTCGCAGGCGATCCGCGAGGAGAAGAGCTTCGCCATCGTGATCTCGCGCACCGGGTACTCGCCGTTGGCGAAGCGCCAGGCGGTCGAGTAGGTGAACTGCTTCGCCGCCTCGGTCTTGGTCGCCATCTCGGCGAACTTGTGGCGGATCGCCTGGAACTTGCCGATCGGGCGGCCGAAGGCTTCGCGCTCCTTCGCGTACTCGAGGGTCCTCTCGATCATCCGTTCCGCCCCGGCGTGGCAGCCGGCGGCGGCGACCAGGCGCTCGCCCTGCAGCTCCCAGGAGATGTGGTAGAAGCCTTTGCCGATCTCGCCGAGCACGGCGTCGGCCGGCACCCGGACGTCCTCGAAGGCGAGTTCGCCGGTGTCGGACGAGTGCATCCCCATCTTCTCCAGCTCGTTGGAGACGCTGAAGCCCGGCACCTTCTCGCCGTTCTCGTCGCGCAGGTCGACGATGAACAGGGTGATGCCGGCGTGGCGCTCGTCGGGGTCGGTCTTGCAGACGAGGACGATGAAGTCCGCCCGCGGCCCGTTGGTGATGAACGTCTTCGAGCCGTTGATCACGTATTCGTCGCCGTCGCGGATCGCGGTGGTGCGGATGCCGGCGACGTCGGAGCCGGCACCCGGCTCGGTGATCCCGAGGCTGCCGACCTTCTCGCCCTTCAGCCCCGGTTCGAGGTACTTCCGCTTCTGCTCCTCGGTGCCGAGCAGGTGGATCGGCGGCAGCACCATGTCGGTCTGCACGGCGAAGCCCATGTTGGTCCCGCCCGAGCCCGAGTAGCTCATGCACTCGGCCCGTACCAGCGAGTAGAAGTAGTCGCCGCCCTGGCCGCCGTACTCCTCCGGGAAGCAGAGGCCGAGGAAGCCGAGGTCGCCGGCGCGCTTCATCGCCTCGGTCGGCCAGTAGGTGTCCTCCCACTCGTTGCGGTGGGGCCAGAGCTCCTTTTCGACCCACGAGCGCATCGACTCGCGCAGGTCTTCGTGCTCCTGGCTGAAGATGAAGTGCTTGCGCCCGGACTGGAAGTCGGGCTTGATCACGCTGGAGCCGTCGGTCGCGGTCGCCACAGGTCTCTCTCCTCGCTGTCGGTCGGGCCCCCCGCGGGCCCCTGGAAAAGGCGAGTGGACAGTAGCACTTCCCACTTTCGACAGGACCGTCTATTGTTCGCGCCCGGATTCAGCCCGGGGACCGCGCGAGAGAGGGGCAGATGAGCATCGAAGGGTTCGAGAAGGTCGGCTACGAGGTCGCCGACGGCATCGCCACCGTGACGCTGAACGACCCCGAGAAGCGCAACATGCTCTCCGGCGCGATGCTGACCGAGCTGGTCGCGGCGATGGAAGAGGCGCGCGACTCCGACCGGGTCCGGGCGGTGGTCCTAACCGGGGCCGGCGAGAAGGCGTTCTGCGCCGGCGCCGACCTGGGCGGGTTCGCCGCCGAGGTGCCGCTGATCGAAAAACACTTCGCCTCCGACCTCTTCCTCGAGTTCTTCCGGCTGATGCCGCGCCTGGGCAAGCCCTCGCTCTGCGCGGTCAACGGCCACTGCCTCGCCGGCGGCATGGGGCTGGCGCTTTCCTGCGACCTGGTGATTGCCCGCGAGAACGCGACCTTCGGCACGCCGGAGATCAACGTCGGCGCCTTCCCCTACATGATCATGGCGATCATCTACCGCAACGTCCCGCGCAAGAAGGTCAACGAGATGATGCTGCTGGGCGAGCGGCTCTCCGCCGAGGACGCGGTCGCCTACGGCCTCGCCAACAAGGTCGTGCCGGCGGCGGAGTTCGACGGCGCCGTCGCCGAGTGGGCGACCAGGCTCGCCTCGAAGAGCCCGGTGCTGATGCGCCTCGGCCACGACGCGATGTACCGCCAGCAGGACATGGCGGTCGACGACGCGCTCGAGTTCCTCCGCTCCCAGCTCTCGCTCACCTTCACCACCGAGGACATCGTCGAGGGCGTCACCGCCTTCTTCGAGAAACGAGACCCCGAGTGGAAGGGCCGCTAGCCGTGGCCGCCGACGACACCAAGCCCGCCGACGGGACGAAAAGCGAGGATATGCCCGGGAAATCGGCCCATCGGCTGCCGGGGGCGGCCTCGATGGGGGAGCTGACCGAGCAGCTGCACGAGCGCCGCGCCAAGGCGAGGCTCGGCGGCGGCCGCGAGAAGATCGACAAGCAGCACGAACGCGGCAAGCTGACCGCCCGCGAGCGGATCGACCTGCTGGTCGACGAGGGCAGCTTCGTCGAGCTCGGCCTGCACGGCCAGCCGCACTTCAGCCAGCGGGCGATGGACGGGGTCCAGGCGCCCGCCGACGGGGTGATCACCGGCTGGGGCGACGTCGAGGGACGCCCCTGCTGCATCGCCGCCTACGACTTCACCGTGATGGCCGGCTCGATGGGGATGACCGGCGAGCTCAAGGTCAGCCGCCTGCGCGAGATGGCGCTCTCCAAGCGGATGCCGTTCGTCTGGCTGCTCGACTCGGCCGGCGCCCGGATCCAGGAGGCCACCGGCTCGCTGTTCGCCGGCTCGGGCCAGCTGTTCCGCGAGGAGGTCGAAATGTCGGGGGTGATCCCGATGGTGGCGGCGATGATGGGCCCCTGCGCCGCCGGCACCGCCTACATCCCGGCGCTCGCCGACTTCGTCCCGATGGTCTCCGGCCAGGGGGCGATGGCGCTCGCCGGACCGCACCTGACCAAGGCCGTCACCGGCGAGGACATCACGATGGAGGAGCTCGGCGGCGCCAAGGTCCACTGCCGCAAATCGGGAGTCGGCGACCTCGAGGTCGCCGACGACGAGGAGTGCATCGCCGCGATCAAGGCCTACCTCTCCTACTTCCCCTCGAGCTGGGAGGAGAAGCCGCCGCTGCGCGAGCCGAGCGACCTCGACGAGCGCATGTCGGAGAAGCTGATGGAGATCGTCCCCGAGTCCAACCGAAAGCCGTACGACATGTACGAGGTGATCGCCGAGATCGTCGACGACGGCGAGTGGTTCGACCTCAAGCCGCGCTTCGCCCGCAGCGTCATCACCTGCTTCGCCCGCTTCGGCGGCCAGCCGGTCGGGATCGTCGCCAACCAGCCCAGGCACCTGGCCGGCGTCCTCGACAACGACTCCTCCGACAAGGCGGCGCGCTTCATCAACCTCTGCGACGCCTTCAACGTCCCGCTGGTCTTCCTGCAGGACATCCCCGGCTTCATGGTCGGCTCGAAGGTCGAGCACGCCGGGATCATCCGCCACGGGGCGAAGCTGCTCTACGCGGTCAGCCGGGCGACGGTGCCGAAGGTGACCGTGGTCGTCCGCAAGGCCTACGGCGCCGGCTACTACGTGATGTGCGGCAAGGCGTACGAGCCGGACCTGATCGTCGCCTGGCCCGACGCCGAGATCTCGGTGATGGGGGCCGAGGGCGCGGTCGAAATCATCGGCCGCTCGGCGATCGAGGCGGCCGAGGACCCGGAGGCGGCGCGGGAGGCGATGCTGAACGCGGTGCGCGAGCGGATCGACCCCTACATCGCCGCCGGCAACGCGGTGATCGACGACATCATCGACCCGCGCGAGACCCGGCCGACGATCGTCAAGGCGCTGCGGATGGCGCGCACCAAGCAGGTCGAGAAGCCACGCAAACGTCACGGCGTGATGCCGGTATGAGCGGGCTTGTCGACCTTGTCAACCAGAGGTTGACCAACTCGACCCGGGAGGCAGGATGAGCAGCTACGACGACTCGGTGATCATCAGCTGCTCGATCAGCGGCGTGATCGCCAACCGCGACCAGTGCCCGGCGATCCCCTACACGCCGGAGGAGTACGCGGCGGAGGCGCGGCGTGCGGTCGACGAGGGCGCCTCGCAGATCCACATCCACGCCCGCAAGCCGGACGGAACGCCCTCGTACGAGGTCGAGGACTTCAAGGCGATCACCGAGGCGATCCTGGCCGAGGTCGGCGACGTGATCGTCAACTACTCGACCGGCGCGATCGGGATCCCGATCGAGAAGCGGATCCAGTACCTGCGCGCCTGCCGCCCCGAGGTCGCCGCGCTCAACATGAGCTCGATGAACTACGCGAAGTACAGCGCCCGGCGCAAGGACTTCGTCTTCAAAGCGGTCTTCGAGAACAGCTTCGACACGATCGTCGAGTTCCTCACCGCGATGCGCGAGCTCGGGATCAAGCCCGAGCACGAGTGCTTCGACGCCGGCCACGTCGCCAACCTCGACCCGCTGCTCGACATGGGGCTGCTGGAAGAGCCGCTGCAGATCTCGCTGGTGATGGGGGTGACCGGCGGCATCCGGCCGACGCCGCGCAACGTCACCGCGATGTCCGACCAGATCCCCGGCGGCCCGGAGGGGCGCAACCAGTGGCAGGTGATCGGCATCTCCCGCGACCAGTGGAAGCTGCTCGGCGCGGCGCTGGTGCTGGGCGGCAACGTCCGCGCCGGGGTCGAGGACAACCTCTACCTGCCGGGCGGCGAGATGGCGAAGTCCAACGGCGAGCTGATCGCGAAAGCGCGGCAGATGGCCGAAGACGTCGGCCGCCGGCCGGCGAGCGTCGCCGAGGCGCGGGAGCTGCTCGGGGTGCCCAGGCGCGCGGAGGCCTAGTGGGCGCGCTGCCGCTCTCCGACGTCCGCGTCCTCGACCTCACGCGGCTGCTGCCGGGCGGCTTCTGCTCGCTGCTGCTCGCCGATCTCGGCGCCGAGGTGCTGAAGGTCGAGGACACCGGGATGGGCGACTACATCCGCTGGGCGCCGCCCTACTACGGCGGCGACGAGCAGCAGGGCCTCGGCACCCGCTCGGCGCTCTACCTCGCGCTCAACCGCGGCAAGCGCTCGGTCCGGCTCGACCTCAAGAGCGACGCCGGCCGCGAGGCCTTCCTCCGCCTCGTCGGCTCCTACGACGTCGTCCTCGACGGCTTCCGGCCCGGGGTGATGGAGCGGCTCGGGGTCGGCTACGAGCGCCTGCGCGAGGCCAACCCGGCGATCGTCGCCTGCGCGATCACCGGCTACGGCCAAGACGGCCCCAACGCCCAGCGCGCCGGCCACGACCAGAACTACCTGGCGCTCAACGGCCTGCTCGGCCTGAGCGGCCAGCGGGGCGGCCCGCCGACCCTCGCCGCCGGCCAGATCGCCGACCTCAACGGCGGCGTGATGGCGGCCTTCGCGACGCTGGCGGCGCTGCACGAGGCGCGCCGCTCGGGCGAGGGCCAGCACATCGACCTCTCGATGACCGACGGCGCCCTCTCCTGGCTGGCGATGGTCGCCGGCCGTTACTTCTGCGACGGCGAGGTGCCGCGCCGCGGCGAGGGCGAGCTCTCCGGGAAGCTGGTCTGCTACCTGCCCTACGAGGCCGCCGACGGCTGGGTCAGCTGCGGTGCCCTGGAGCCGAAGTTCTGGGCCGCCTTCTGCGAACGGCATCGGCCGCCCCGACCTGATCGAGCGCCAGTTCGACCCGCCCGGCTCCGACGGCCACGCGCGAGATCGCCGAGGTCTTCCGCTCCCGCACCCGCGAGGAGTGGCGGCGGTTCAACGACGAGCATGACTGCTGCATCGAGCCGGTCCTCGACGTCGACGAGGTGCTCGACTCCGAGCTGGTCCGCGCCCGCGAGATGGTGGTCGAGGTCGACCAGCCGGAGATCGGGCCGGTGCGGCTGCTCGGCAACCCGGTCAAGCTGAGCCGCACGCCGGGCGACCCGACCCGGCCGGCGCCGGCCTTCGGCGAGCACACTGAGGAGGTCCTGCGCGAGGCCGGCTACTCCGAGGAGGAGGTCGCGCGGCTGCTGGAGTCCGGCGCGGCCGCCGGCTGCGATCCCGGCGGGCCCGGGGGAGAGTTCCGGGCGTGAGCGCGACCGAGACCGAACTGCTCAAGATCGGCGAGCTGGCCGACGCCTCCGGCGTGCCGGTGCCGACGATCAAGCACTACCTGCGCGAGGGGCTGCTGCCGGAACCGGTGAAGACCAGCCGCAACATGGCCTACTACCCGGCGACCTTCGTCGACCGGATCCGGCTGATCAAGCGCCTGCAGGAGGAGCGCTTCCTGCCGCTGAAGGCGATCCGCGGCCTGCTCGACGAGGATCCCGAGCGGGCCGAGGCGCTGCTCGAGCTGGAGGACCGGATCCTCGACCGGGCGCTGGTCGGCGAGCGGGCGCGGACGCCGGCGGCCGAGGTCCGCGAGCGCTACGGCGTGCCCAAGGAGGTGCTCGACCGGCTCGCCGAGCTCGAGGTGCTGACCCCCAACAGCCGCGGCTACTCGCCCTCCGACGTGACGATCATCGAGGCGATCAGCCGCTTCCGCGCCGGCGGCTACGACGAGGAGATCGGCTTCACCGTCTACGACACCCTGCGCTACAAGACGGCGCTGGAAGAGCTCGTCCGCCAGGAGATCGACATGGTGATGAACCGCCTCGCCGGCGAAGTGCCGCCCGAGCGGGTGGTCGAGATGCTGGAAACCGGCGCCGAGCCGCTGCGCGACCTGATCGCCGCCCTGCACACGAAGCTGATGGTCGCCGAGCTCGAGCGCCGCCGGGGCTGAGCGGCGCCCGGGGAGCTCCGGGCCAGCTTCCGGGCTTCAAATCCCGTGGTTCCTTAGGGACGCGTAGCGCAACTAAGGAACCACAACTCGGAGCGCCGGCCGGGATTTCGGTTCCGTGGTTCCTTTGGGACTCCTGGCGTCCGGAAGGAACCACGGGATGGCCTGGCCGAGCCGCGTCCGTTTGGCGCGCGTGGCCTCGGCGGGCCACTGCGGGCTGTGGGGGTAGCCTGGTCGGTGTGAGGTCCGTACTGGTGACGGGGGCATCGACCGGGATCGGCCGTGCCAGCGCGCTGCGCCTCGACGGCGCCGGCTGGCGGGTCTTCGCCGGCGTCCGCCGCGAGGAGGACGCCGAGTCGCTGCGCGAGGCCGGCTCGGAGCGGCTGACCCCGGTTCACCTCGACGTCACCGATGCCGACCAGATCGCCGCCGCAGCGGAGCGGGTCGGGGCCGGGGGAGGGGGGCTCGCCGGGCTGGTCAACAACGCCGGCGTCGCCGTCCCCAGCCCGCTGGAGACGATCCCGATCGAGGACTTCCGCCGCCAGCTCGAGGTCAACCTGACCGGCCAGGTCGCGGTCACCCAGGCGCTGCTCGAGCAGGTCCGCGCCGCCCGCGGCCGGGTGGTCTTCATCAGCTCGATCGGCGGCCGCTTGCCGAAGCTCGAGGCGCTCTACGGACGGGCGATCGAGGCCTACCGCGAGACCGTCCGCAAGACGGCGGAGCGGGGGATCCCGCCGGAGAAGGTGGCGAAGGCGGTCGAGCACGCGCTCAGCGCGCGGCGGCCGCGGACGCGCTACCTGGTCGGGCTCGACGCGAAGTTCCAGGCGCGCCTGCGGCCGCTGGTCCCGACGCCCGTCTGGGACCGGATCGTCCGCAAAGCAATGAACCTGTAGATCCGCTGCTTTCCAGGCGAATCGCGCCCGGGTCCTATACTTCCGAGACCCGATTGACTGGTCAATCAACGAGGACTTCGAAGGTGCGAGCAGCAGCGGTTCAACTCAATTCTACGAGCGAGAAGGCGCGCAACCTGGCGGCGGCCGAGCGGCTGGTGCGCGAGGCGGCGGCCGACGGCGCCGAGCTCGTCGTCCTGCCCGAGAAGTGGAACCTGCTGGCCGACGGCGAGGCGCTGCTCGCCGGCGCCGAGCCGCTCGACGGGCCGAGCCTGACCGCCGCCCGCGGCTGGGCGCGCGAGCTCGGCATCCACCTGCTGGCCGGCAGCATCAGCGAGCGCGGCGAGGAGAAGGCCTCGAATACCTCGGTCCTGATCGGGCCCGACGGCGACGACCTCGCCGTCTACCGCAAGATCCACATGTTCGACGTCGACGCCGGCGGCGTCTCCTACCGCGAGTCCGCCTACGAGCGGCCGGGGGAGGAGATCGTCACCGCCCCGCTCGGCGAGACCGTCCTCGGCCTCGCCGTCTGTTACGACCTGCGCTTCCCCGAGCTGTTCCGCGCCCTCGCTCTGGCGGGCGCCCGCGTCTTCGCCCTGCCCGCCGCCTTCACCAGCGCCACCGGCCGCGACCACTGGGAGGTGCTGCTGCGGGCGCGGGCGATCGAGGACCAGGTCTTCGTCGTCGCCCCCGACCAGGTCGGCACCGCGCCGCCGCACTACGACTCCTTCGGTCACTCGGCGATCGTCGACCCGTGGGGACGGCTGCTCGCCGTCGCGCCCGCCGACGCCGGTGAGTGCTTCGTCGCCGCCGAGCTCGACTTCGCCGAGCAGGACCGGATCCGCGAGTCGCTGCCCTCGCTCGCCAACCGCCGCCCGGAGGCCTACGCGCATGGCGTCTAAAGCGTCGGCGGTCGACAAGCGCCGCCAGATCCTCGACGCCGCCGTCCGCGTCTTCGCCCGCCAGGGCTTCCACGCGACCCGCGTCTCCGACATCGCCGACGAGGCCGGCGTCGCCTACGGGCTCGTCTACCACTACTTCCGCTCCAAGGACGAGGTCCTCGGCGAACTCTTCGTCGAGCGCTGGTCGCTGCTGCTGGCGGCGATCGAGGAGGCCGACCGGGCCGGCGGCAGCCACCGCACGCGGCTCGCCGCCGTCGCCGGCTTCATCGTCGAGTCCTACCGCCACGACCCGGAGCTGATGAAGGTGATCATCGTCGAGGTGACGCGCGCCGCCAACTCGTTCGGCCGTACCCACCTGGCGGAGATCCGCCGCGCCTACGAGCAGATCGCGAAGATCGTCGCCGACGGCCAGGAGGCGGGCGAGTTCCGCCGCGACGTGACGCCGCTGTTCGCCTCGATGGCCTTCTACGGCGCGATCGAGCAGCTGCTGACCGGCTGGATCTTCGACGTGATCCCGGCCGGCGACACCAGCTACGACGATGCAAAGGACCTGCTGGTGACGACGATCTGCGACGGTCTCGAGCCGCGATAGGTATGGTCGGGCCGCGTGGATAACGAGATCGTCCGCAGATTGATCTGGAGCGGCATGCTGGCGGCCAGCGGCGCGCTGGCGAGCATCGTTGCCGCCCGCCTGGCTGCTTTCCTATACCGCCGGATGTTTGACGAAGAGCCGCCGGAGTAACTAGGAAGGCATGACGGAACCCAGTCAGACGCCGCCCGAGCAGGGCCAGACGCCGCCGCCGGTGCCGCCGCCGGGCGGCGAGCCCGACCACCGCTCGGTCGCCGAGCTGGTCTTCGACGTCTCCGAAAACGCCTCGACGCTGATCCGCGAAGAGGTCGAACTCGCCAAGACCGAGGTCTCCGAAAAAGTCACCAAGCTGCTGCGCGGCTCGGCGGTCGGCGTCGCCGCCGGCACCTTCGCCTTCCTCGCCTTGATCCTGACCCTGGAGGGAATCGCCTGGCTGCTGGCCGAAGAGGTCTTCAGCGGCACCGCCTGGGCCGGCTTCCTGGTCGAGGCCGGCGTCCTGCTGCTGATCGCGGCGCTGGCCGGCACGATCGCCTACAAAGCGGTCAAGGCCGGCTCACCGCCGGTCCCCGAGCAGGCGATCGAGGAGGCGAAGCTGACCAAGGAGATGCTGGCCAAGGAGGAGGAGAAGAAGTGAGCGCCAACCCGAATCCGGGGCCGCCGCGGCCTTCGACGGCCGGCAGGCCGGGGCGCACGGCGGAGGAGATCCGCCGCGACATCGACCTTCAGCGCCAGCAGCTCGGCACCTCGGTCGAACAGCTGCGCGGCCGCGTTACCGAGCTGACCGACTGGCGGCGCCAGGTCCGCGAGCACAAACGCGAGCTGGTCATCGGCGCCGCGGCCGTCGGGTTCCTCGTCGGCGCCCGCCTCATGTTCGGTCGCCGCAACCGGTAGCGGCGCGGCTCAGACCGCGATCAGCTTCGCCGGGACGCCGCCGACGCCGAGCAGGCCGGGGCCGACGTGGGCGCCGAGGACGGCGCCGATCTCCGAGGTGAAGGCCGGCTCGCAGCCGTAGATCTCGCGGCAGTCGTCGGCCAGGGCCGACGCGATCTCCTCGTCCTGGATGTGCTGGACGACCCAGCCGTCGGCCCCGTCGGCGTGGCGCTGACGGGCGTATTCGCGCAGCCGCTCGAGCGAGCGAGCGCGCGTCCTCACCCGCTCGACCGGAGTGATCTCCTCCTCGAGCGTGAGGATCGGCTTGATCTTCAGGGCGCTGCCGATCCAGGCGCGGGCGCCGCCGATCCGGCCGCCGCGGCGCAGGTACTCGAGGGTGTCGATCGCGAACCACATCCGCAGCGCCTGCCGCACTTCCTCGGCCCGGTTCAGCGCCGCCTCGCTGTCGCCCCCCTGCAGCGCGACGGCCGCGGCGCCCAGCGTGCAGAGGCCCATGCCGCCGGCCGCCGAGCGCGAGTCCATGACGCGGATTCGCTCGCCGCCCTTGCCCTCCTCGACCAGCCGCTCGCGCGCCTGGTTGGCGGCCTCGAAGGTGCCGGAGATCCCGGCCGAGATGTGGATCGAGACGACCTCCTTGCCTTCATCCAGCAGCGGCTCGTAGACCGAGATGAAGTCGCCGATCGACGGCTGCGAGGTGGTCGCGCCGCTCTCGGAGGCGCGCAGGCGCTCGAAGAACGCGGCGTAGTCGGCGATCTCGGTCTCGCGCTCCTGCTCGCCGTCGACCGAGACGTAGAGGCTGATCACCTTGATCCGACGCTCCTCGATCATCGAGGCGGGCAGATAGCAGGTGCTGTCGCAGACGACGGCGGTCTCGGCGCTCGCGTTCAACGCGGCGATTGTCTCAGACGACCCCCGGTGCCGGCTCCCGGCCTCGCTACACTTTGTGAAGTGACTGACACGCCACAAGCCGCCATCACCCTGACCGACAAGGCCGCCAGCAAGATCCCGAGCTGCTCGCCGGCCAGGAGGACTCCGCCGACCAGGCGCTGCGCGTCGCCGTTCGCGGCGGCGGTTGCTCCGGCTTCCAGTACGCGCTCGCCTTCGACAAGCCGAAGGACGACGACCACGTCTTCGAGGTGGACGGCGTCGCCGTCATCGTCGACAAGGTGAGCATGCAGTTCGTCTTCGGCTCCGAGGTCGACGACGTCGAAGGCCTGCAGGGCGCCGGCTTCCAGGTCAACAACCCGAACGTCGTCGCCGCCTGCGGCTGCGGATCGTCTTTCCAGGTGAAAGACGACGCGCCGGCAGCCGCCGTCTGACCGGCGCGTTCTGCGCCCTCCGTCGTCCGGCTGGACCTATTCGATCTGCAGCGGCGGGGACTGCGCCGGGGCGTCGGTCTGGGGACGGAGGCGTTCTCGGGCTGCTCGACGCCGAGCGCCTCGGCGAGCTCGCCGGACTCGAACATCTCCTGGATGATGTCGGCGCCGCCCAGCAGCTCGCCGTTGACGTAGAGCTGCGGGAAGGTCTGCCAGTCGGCGATCTCGGCGGTGACTTCGCGCAGCGGCTGCAGCGCGGGGAGGACGTCGATCGCGCCGTACTCGACGTCGACCTGGTCCAGCACCTGGACCACGCGCATCGAGAAGCCGCAGCGCGGCATGTCCGGCGTGCCTTTCATGAACAGCAGCACCGGGTTGGCGGAGATCAGCTCTTCGACTTTGGACTTCAACTCTGGATCGGCCATGCGGTCATCGTATCGAGGCGCTCCGCTCGGCCCGGACGGGCTTGCGGCGGGCGGTCAGAGCTGGGTGGCGATCAGACCGAGGATCGCGGCGAGGACGGCGACGAAGGCGGCGAATAGGCCGCCGCCGACGACCAGGATCGTGTGCTGCAGTCTGTCGATGCGGCCGCTCTGCTTGGCGATCCCGTCTTCGACCCGGTCGAATCGCCTGTCGACCGCATCGAAGCGGGTGTCGACCGCGTCGAAGCGCGTGTCGACGTGCTCGCGGGAAATCGTCGAGCCGCTCGTCGGTCCAGGTCGATCTCATTGCCTCCATGCCTCCAGCCTAGGGAGAAAGAACGCACGCGTGGCGCACGAAAAGTGTAACTTTTTGTCTGCGCGACGGCTACTTGGGGGCTGTCGTGGAGGGCCGGCGCGCGGCGTGTGGGCCGAGCACGTCGCGGGCCGGTCGCTCAGCCCGGCAGGCTCGTCTTGACCGAGAGCGCGTGGATCGTGCCGTCATCGAAGCGCTCCTTGACCGCGGCCTTGACCAGCCGGTGCTGGTCGATGCGGGACAGGCCCTCGAACTGGGGTGCGGCGACGATCGCGAGCAGGTGCTGACCGCCGCCGTCTTCGTCGACGACCTCGACCGCGGCGCCGGGCAGCGCCGCTTCGATCATCGCCCGCAGCTCGCTGAGGTCCGGCATCGCCCCGCGCTCAGCCGGGCAGCTTCTCGCCGAGGGTGCTGAGCATCTCCTCGACCTTGACGAACTT
>CAWEOH010000026.1:0-47561 GCA_963810455.1 uncultured Actinomycetes bacterium | reverse complement strand
TCGCCGAGCGCCGTCAGCAGCAGCGGCACGCCGGCGATCACGCCGCCGCTGATCAGCGCCGTCAGCACCGCCTGGTGGAAGAGGTTGCTCACTTCAGCGTCTCCTCGGTCTTCGCCGTCTCGTCGGCCCCGGCTGCCTGCTCGGCGCCGGCCTCCTGCTCAGCGCGCTTCTTCCCGCCCCAGGGCAGGCGCAGCGACTGCTTCAGCCCCTCGGTCAGGTAGCTCTGCCCGAGGTCGCGGCGGCGGCCGATGAACTCGATCACGGTCATGAAGAGCAGGATCAGGGCGACGAGGACGAGCAGGAAGTCGGTCGGCAGGCCGACGCTCTGGGTCGCCAGGTCGCCGCCGGTCGAGAGCACCGCGAAGAAGGCGATGAACGGCACCGCCGCCAGCGGGTTGAGCCGGGCGAGGAAGACGAAGGGGATCACGGTGTCGCCGTAGGCCGGGTTCCAGTTGGCGCGGATGTAGCCCCAGACGCCGAGGATGTCGGCCGCCGCGGCGGCGCCGATCAGGGCGCCGCTGACGAAGAAGCTGGTGATGATCAGCTTGCGGACCTGGATGCCGACGTGGCGCGCGGCCCGCGGGTTGGCGCCGAGCACGTCGATCTTGAGCCCGAACGAGGTGCGGGTGATCACGTAGTAGAGGACGAACGCGGCGATCAGCGCGACCAGCACCCCGATGTGGATTTTCGTCCCCGGGATGTGCGGCAGCATCTTGTCCAGCGGCAGCACCTTGGTCTGCGCGATGTTCACCGACGGGTCCTGGAACGGGCCCTTGATCAGCATCTGGGCGATGCCGACGCCGATGAAGGACATCATCAGCGTGGTGATGATCTCGTTGGTCTCGTAGTAGGCCTTGAGCAGCGCCGGGACGATCGTCCAGATCGCGCCGGCGGTGGCGGCGATCAGGAAGAGGACGGTGAGCGCCAGCCACAGCGGCAGGCTTTCGACCAGGTCCGGGCCGAAGCCGGAGATCAGCGCCGCGCCGAGCAGGAACTGGCCGTTGTAGCCGAGGTTCCAGATGTTGGCCCGGAAGGCGACGATCAGGCCGACCGCGATCAGCAGCAGCGGCGCCATCCGCTTCGCGCTCTCTTCCCAGCCGTTGTTCTGCACCCCGTTTTCCCAGACTTCGCTGTAGAAGGTCAACGGGTTGTGCCCGAGGATGAGCAGCAGCACGCCGCCGGCGACGAGGGCGAGGACGACCGGGATCAGCGAGCGGATCACGGTGTCGGCGAGCTTCGCCGCGGCGCCGGGGCGGCCGGCGTGCGAGGGGGTCTCGACCTCCGAGATCAGTTCGGTGCCGGGGACGGTGCTCACGCAGCGCTCCCCTCGGCGCCGGCGACGGCCAGCGAGGCGTCGCCGATCATCATCGCCCCGATCCGCTCGGCGGCGCCGGGGCCGGGCACGGTCTCGCCGACGATCGCGCCGCGGGAGAGGACGACGATCCGGTCGGAGACCTCGAGCAGCTCGTCGAGGTCGGTCGAGATCACCAGCGCGGCCCTGCCGTCGCGCATCTGGCGGATCATCTCCCGCACGGCGTGGGTGGTTTTCAGGTCGAGGCCGTAGGTCGGCTTGTGGAAGACGACCACTTTCGCCCCGAAGGAGAGCTCGCGGGCGAGCAGGACTTTCTGCATGTTGCCGCCGGAGAGGGTCCCCGCCCGGGTCTCGACGCCGGGGGCGCGGACGTCGAACTCGCGCACCAGCTCTTCGGCGCGCTCGTCGATCGCCCGCTTGCGGATCCGGCCGTGGCGCCAGAAGGGCGGCTCGCCGATCCGCTTCAAGAACATGTTGAGGGCGACGCTGAGGTTGCCGACGATCCCTTCGCCGATCCGGTCGTCGGTCAGGTAGCGCAGGCCGAGCTTCTCGCGCTTGATCACGTCGAGGCGCCCGATCGAGGCGCCGAAGAGGCGGATCGCGCCGCCGCGGATCTTGCGCTGGCCGCTGATCGCCTCGGCCAGGGCGCGCTGGCCGTTGCCGTCGACCCCGGCGACGCCGAGCACCTCGCCCTCGTGCAGGACCAGGGAGACGTCGTCGATGCCCGGTTCGGAGCCTTCGCCGCGGGCGGTGACGTCGTCGAGCTCGAGCATCGCTTCGCCGACGGCCGGCGCCCTGCGCACGGTTTCGGCGCCCTCGGTCTCACCCACCTCGGCCTTCAGCTCGGCGGCGCCGACGAGGCTCTCGGCCTCGGCGCCGAACATCATCTCGACGATCTTCTTCTCCAGCTCGTCGGGCCCCGCCGCCTTGACGGCGGCGTGGTCGAGGGTGCCGATCATCCGGCCGCGGCGCAGGACCGAGATGCGGTCGCCGAGGAAGGCGGCCTCGTGCAGCTTGTGGGTGATGAAGATGGTTGCCAGGCCTTCGGCCTTGAGTCGCGCGAGCACCGTGTAGAGCTCCTCCACGGCCTGCGGCGTCAGCATCGAGGTCGGCTCGTCGAGGATCAGCAGGCGCGATCCCCGCCACAGCGCCTTGATGATCTCGACCTGCTGCTGGCGGCCCAGCGCCAGGTCGGCGGCCTTCGCCTCCGGGTCGACCTCGACGCCCAGCATCGAGCCGAACTCCTGCAGGCGGTCCCGGGCGCCGCGCGCGTCGAGCCGCAGCTTGCCGGTGTCGCCGAGCATCAGGTTCTGCAGCACGGTCAGCGCCGGGATCAGCGTCGAGTGCTGGTAGACGGTGCCGATCCCGATGTTGAGCGCGGTCCGCGGCGAGCTGATCCGGACCTCCTCGCCGTCGATCCGGATCTCCCCGGAATCGGGGCTCTGCAGCCCGGAGAGGATCGCCATCAGCGTCGACTTGCCGGCGCCGTTCTCGCCCAGCAGGGCGTGCACCTCGCCGCGCTGCACGTCGAACGTGATGTCGTCGTTGGCGACGACGCCGGGGAACGCCTTGGTGATCCCGCGGAGCTCGATCAGCGGCGCGGCCGAGCTGGGCGACCCCGCCGGGGACGCATCCGATCTCTCGGACGCGCCCCCGGCGCCGGCCATCGGCCTGTTGCCTGGGTGCTGCTGGGTCATCCCTTGAGGGTGGCTTTCGCTTCCTCGATGGTGGTGTCTTCCGGCACTTCGATCGCACCGGACATCACTTCTTCCCGCGCTTCTTCGATTTCAGACCAGACGCCGGAGTCGATGTGTTCGGTCTGCAGCAGCGAGATGCCTTCGTTTTCGAGCGTCAGGACGTAGCCTTCTTCGCCGAACGTGCCTTCTTCGATCTGTTCGCAGAAGGTCTCGTACGCCGTGGTGAAGTTCCACAGCACCGAGGACAGCAGCACGCCCTTCTTGTCGATCGGCGTCATGTCGCCGATGTCGCCGATGTACCAGACCTTGTGGCCCGGGTTGGCGGTTTCGATCGCCTGCAGGTAGCCGAACGAAGCGCCGTCGCCCATGCCGAAGATCACGTCGGCGCCTTCGGCGATCATGCTCGTCGCGACCCGCTTGCCGCCGGCGGCGTCGTCGTAGCCTTCGGCGCTGATCTCGGCGAAGGAGATCGGCATCTTCGGATCGACGCTGTGCACGCCGGCCGCGTAGCCGCCGGTCATCTCGAACCAGTTGGTGTCCGAGGCCGAGATGATCACGCCGACCTTGCCGGTCTTGGTCGTTTTCGCCGCGAGGATCCCCGCCAGGTAGGCACCTTCCTGACTCTTCGTGGTGATGCTGGTCAGGATCCCCGGCTTCACCTGGTCCGGGATGTCGTAGGTGACGGTGGGGACTTCGTATTCTTCGGCGACCCGCTGGGCGGCGGTGTCGTAGCCGCTCGCGTGGGAGATCAGCAGGCTCGGTTCTTTCTGAGCCATCTGTTTGAGGATCGATTCCGTCTGTTCGTAGCCGATGTCGGTGTTGGCTTCGAGTTCGGCGCCGAATTTTTCAGCGGTTTCTTCCGCGGCTTGGACGCCCTGTTCGTTCCACCCGTAGTCGTTGGGCTTGGCGGGCGTCGCGATCGCGATCTTGCTGATTTCGCTGCCGCTCGTTTCTTCGCCCGAGGCTTCTTCGGAGCCCGACGTTTCTTCGGAGCCGGCCGTGCTCCCGCTGCTTCCGCCGCTGGAACCGCATGCGGCGGCTATGAGGACGACCGCGAACAGGGTCAACAGCAGCCCCAGTACTCGGAGCTGCCGCTTCTTCATCAGGACTTGCATTGGACCGACCTTCTCCTCTCGGTGGTGTCTCTAAAGCGACGCCACTCGTGTGGCACCTGCGCGCTTTTTCGTTGCGCGATCGGGCCACTATATGTGTAAGCTGCCGATTGTCAACAGCTGACCGCGAGGAGAGTGTATAGATCTTGCGTCCCGATAACCCTGCTTCCGATATGGGCCCCGGCAAGCGGCGGATGCCGCGGTCCTATGCGCTTTTCGGCGCCCTGGCGCTGGTCGCGGCCGGGATCTGCCTGGCCCTCGTGCTGGGCCTCTCGAGCTCCGGCTCCTCGGCCGCAGTCACCTCGAACCGGACCGAGATCAAGCGCCAGCTGGTGACCCGCCTGCACGAACACGCGCTGCGCCCGCACCAGGTCACCTGCCTGCGCAGCGGCCGCCGTTACGAAGGCGCGGCAGTCGTCCGCTGCAACGTCAACTACGGCGACCCGCACATCGAAGCGATCTGCTCGGTGCTGCGCGGCGACGAGCTCGTCACCAACCACGACGACGCCTCGATTCCCTGCGAAAGCGACACGGCCGGCTGGCGCGCCCCGGTGCAGACCTTCTGATGGAGATCGAGAAGCAGTTCGAGATCCCGGCGACGCCGGCCGCCACCTACGCCATGCTGATCGACCTCGAGCGGGTCGGACCCTGCATCCCGGGCGGCGAGATCGGCGCCTCCGACGGCGACGGCTCCCACCCGGCGAAGATCGCGGTCAGGCTCGGCCCGATGCGGATGAGCTACAGCGGCAAGGTGCGGATCGAGGAAGCCAGCGAGGCGGCGCTGCGCGCCGTGCTCGAGGCCGACCTGCGCGAGCAGCGCGGCCAGGGAACGGCGAAGGCGCGGATGACGATGCTGGTCAGCGAGGCCGGCGGCGGCTCGCAGGTCGCGACCGTCACCGCGGTGAAGCTGAGCGGCCGCGCGGCGCAGATGGCGCAGGGGGTGATCGACGACGTCGCCGACCGGCTGGTCGGCGAAATGGCGAGCTGCCTGGCCGCCCGCTTCGAGCCGGCCGGCGAGGGGGAGGAGCGGCAGGCACCCCCCGAAGCGAAGCCGATCAACGGCGTGCGGTTGATGCTGCAGGTGCTCTGGACAAAGATCAAACGTGCCTTCGGCGGAAGGAGAGGAGACGCAGATGAATCAGCCTGACTTCACCCTGAGCGCGGGGCCGACGATGTCCTCGCCGCGCGTCCAGCAGGCGCTCGGCCGGCCGATGGTGTTCGACTACGACCCGGCCTTCCTCGCCCACTTCAAAGAGACCGAGGGCCTGGTCGCGCAGCTGTTCCGGACCTCGAAGGACGTCGTCCTGATGCAGGGCGAGGCGCTGCTCGGGCTGGAGGCGACGGCGCGCGCCGTGGTCCGCCCGGGCATGCGCTGCCTCAACCTCGTCTCCGGGATCTACGCCGCCTGGTTCACCGACTGGCTGCGCGACTTCGGCGCCGAGGTCTCCGAGCTGCGGGTCCCCTACGACGAGGCGATCGAGCCGGACGCCGTGCGCGACGAGCTGCAGCGCCTCGGCGACGTCGAGCTCGTCGCCCTCGTCCACTCCGAGACCCCCTGCGGGATCGAGAACCCGCTCGCCGAGATCTCCCCGATCGTCAAAGAGGCGGGCGCGCTGATGTACGCCGACGTCGTCTCCGCGGTCGGCGGCACCGACGTCCGGGTCGACGACTGGGGCGTCGACATCGCCGTCGCCGGCATCCAGAAGTGCCTCGGCGGCCCTCCCGGCGTCTCCCCCTGCGTGGTCAGCGAGGAGGCCTGGAAGGCGATCGAGGCCAACCCCGAGGCGCCGCGCGGCACCTTCCTCTCGCTGCTCGACTGGCGCGAAACGTGGCTCGCCAGCGAGGGCAAGAAGTTCCCCTACACGCCGTCGGTCTCCGACGTCTTCGGCGTCCACGCGGCGGTCGGCGAGTGCCTCGACCACGGGCTCGACGCGGTGATCGGCCGCCACGCCTCGGCGGCGCGGGCCTGCCGGGCCGGGATCGAGGCGATGGGCCTGAAGCTGTGGCCGAAGAGCGAGGAGATCGCCGCCAACTGCGTCACCGCCTTCTACTGCCCCGACGGGGTCAGCGTCCCGGAGACGCTGCTGCAGATCCGCGAGCGCTACGGCGTGATGCTCTCCGGCGGCTACGGCGAGCTGACCGACAAGATCTTCAGGATCGGCCACATGGGCTCGGGCTCGCGCTCCCTCTACCCGCTGGTCTCCGTCTCGGCGCTCGGCCGCGGCCTCGCCGACCAGGGGGTCGACGTCGACCTCGGCGCCGCCGCCGAGGCGGTGCTGAGCTCGCTGGCGGAGAGCGGCGAGGCAGTGACGGCGTGACCACGCTCCCCGCCTTCGACCGGCACCGGCCCACCAGCGTGGGCGAGGCCACCGAGATGCTCGCCAGCTACGGCGAGGACGCCGTCGTCTACGTCGGCGGCACCGAGCTGTTCCTGCTGTTCAAGCTGGGCTTCGCCGAATACCCGCACGTGATCGACCTCAAGGGGATCCCGGAGCTGTCCGGGATCGAGCGCCGCGACGGCGCCCTGCGGATCGGCGCCACCGAGACGCACCGCGCGATCGAGCGCGACCCGGTGGTCCGCGAGGGCTGGCCCTCGCTGGCGGAGATGGAGCGCGGGGTCGGCAACCTGCGGGTGCGGACGATGGGCTCGATCGGCGGCAACCTCTGCTTCGGCGACCCCCACTCCGACCCGGCGACCTACCTGCTCGCCGCCGGCGCGACGCTGGAAGCCCGCCGGGGCGCCGACGGGCGCCGCGAGATCCCGCTCGGCTCCTTCAGCACCGGCCCGTTCGAAAACGCGCTCGAGGACGGCGAGCTGCTGGCCGGCGTCTCGGTGCCGGCCCTGGCCCCGGGCGCGGCGATCGCCCACCGCAAGTTCGTCCTCACCGAGCGCCCGGCGATCACCGTCGCCGCCCACCTGCGCCTCGACTCCGGCAGCCTCGCCGACGTGCGGCTGGCGGTCGGCTCGGCCGGGACGCGGGCGAGTCGCGCGGAGGCTGCCGAGCAGGTCCTCGAGGGCCTGCCGGCCGCCGAGCTCGAGGGCGCGCTGGCCGAGGTGCGCCGGCTGGCGGCGGACGCCGCCGACCCGGTCGAGGACGCCAACGGCTCGGTCGAGTACAAGCGGCACCTGGTCGGCGCGATCAGCGGCCGGGTGCTGCGCGAGGCGCTCGCCGAGGCCGGCGGCGGCTGAGCCGCGGTGAGCGGCGCCGCCGAGGCCGCGCTGGCCGAGTCGCTCCTCCGCGGCGCGCGGGAGCGGCGCGAGCAGCTGGTCGCGATGCTGGCCGAGCTGACCGCCGAGGACGCGCCGAGCGGCGAGCCGGAGGCGCTGGGGCCGGCGGCGGCGCTGCTGGAGTCGATGCTCGGCGAGGTCTCCGACCGGGTCGAGCGCCTGCCGACCGCGGCCGGCCCGCTGCTCGAGGCGGAGCTGGGCCCGGCGGAGGGCCCGGAGCTGCTGCTGCTCTGCCACTACGACACCGTCTGGCCCGCCGGCACCGTGGCCGCCCGCCCGTTCGCGGTCGAGGCGGGGGTGGCGCGCGGGCCCGGGGTGCTCGACATGCGCGGCGGCATCGTCGCCGTGCTGGGAGCGCTCGCCCTGCTGGGAGAGCTGGACGCGCTCGGCCGCCCCGTCCGCCTGCTGATCACCCCCGACGAGGAGACCGGCAGCGAGGCCTCGCGCGCGGCGATCGCCGAGCGCGCCCGGCGGGCGGCGGTCGCGCTGGTGCCCGAGCCGGCGCTGCCCGGCGGCGGCCTCAAGACCTCGCGCAAGGGCTGGCTGCTCTGCCGCGTCCTCGCCAGCGGCCGCGCCGCCCACGCGGGGCTGGAGCCGGAGCGCGGCGTCAGCGCGGTCGACGAGCTGGTCGACTGCCTGGTCGACCTGCGCGAGCTCGCCGACCCGGCGGCCGGGACCACGGTCAACTTCGGCCTGCTCAGCGCCCCCAACGTCGCCAACATGGTCGCCGAGCGGGCCGAGGCGACGGTCGACTTCCGCGTCGCCGACGCGGCCGAGGAGGCGCGCGTGCGCGCCCGGCTCGGCACCCTCGCGCCGCGGCGCGAGGGGGCCGGGCTCACGGTCGAGGAGCTGCACTCGCGGCCGCCGCTCGAGCGCACCCCGGCGATCGCCGCGGCGGCAGCCCGGGCGAGGGAGCTCGGCGCCCTGCAGGGGCTCGACCTCGGCGAGGGCCACGCCGGCGGCGTCAGCGACGCGAACCTGGCCGCCGCCGAGGGGGTCGCCGTGCTCGACGGGCTCGGGCCCGAAGGCGGCGGCGCGCACGCCGTCGACGAGCACGTCAGCCTCGACTCGCTGGTCGAGCGCACCGCCCTGATCGCCCTGCTCGTCGCCGCCCTCTGAAGGCCGGTCCAGCTAGGATCGGCGCCCGTGCTTGCCGCCTACGCAGCGAGGATCGATCCGCAGGAGCCGCTGACGGCGCTCGCGGTCGGCGAGGTCGAGGAGCCGAACGTCCCCGAGGGCTGGGTCCCGGTCACGGTCCGCGCCGCCTCGCTCAACCACCACGACGTCTGGTCGCTGCGCGGCGTCGGGCTGCCGGAGGAGCGGCTGCCGATGATCCTCGGCTGCGACGCCGCCGGCGTCGACCCGGACGGCAACGAGGTCGTCGTCCACGCGGTGATCACCGACCCCGAGTGGCGCGGCGACGAAACGCTCGACCCGAAGCGCAGCCTGCTCTCCGAGGTCCACCCCGGCACGCTCGCCGAGCGGGTCGCGGTGCCGCGCCACAACCTGGTGCCGAAGCCGGCGGCGCTCAGCTTCGAGGAAGCCTGCTGCCTGCCGACCGCCTACCTCACCGCCTACCGGATGCTGTTCACCCGCGGGCGGCTGCGGCCCGGGCAGACGGTGCTGGTCCAGGGCGCGGCCGGCGGCGTCGCCTCCGCCGCGATCGCGATCGCCCGCGCCGCCGGCGCCCGCGTCTGGGCGACCAGCCGCGAGGAGCGCAAGCGCTCCCACGCGCTCGAGCTCGGCGCCCACGAGGCGTTCGAGTCCGGCGCCCGCCTCCCCGACCGGGTCGACCTCGTGATCGAGACCGTCGGCGAGGCGACCTGGGGCCACTCGCTGCGCTCGGTCAAGCCGGGCGGGATCGTCGTCGTCGCCGGCGCCACCAGCGGCCTCAACCCGCCCGCCGACCTCTCCCGCGTCTTCTTCAAACAGATCGAGGTGATCGGCTCGACGATGGGCACCAACGACGAGCTCGGCGACCTCGTGCAGATGATGGAGAGCACCGGCCTGCGGCCGAAGATCGACCGCACCCTGCCCCTCGCCGAGGCGGCCGAGGCGATCTCGACGATGATCGCCGGCGACGTCTTCGGCAAGATCGTCCTGCGGCCCTAGCCAGCCAGCGCAACGCGCCGGCCCAACCCCGCGTCTCCCGCCTGCCCCGACCGCGGCCCGACCCGTCGGCACCTTCCGCAGCACCCACCCCTCCCATCGCGTGGTTCCTTTTTTGCGCTGCGGGTCAAAAAGGAACCACGCGATTGGGATCGACTGCCGGGGGTGGCTCGGCCTAGCGGTCTTCGAAGCGGCGCAGCTCCATGCGCGCGATCTGGCGCTTGTGGACCTCGTCGGGGCCGTCGGCGAGCCGCAGCGTGCGCAGCCCCGCCCACATCTCGGCCAGCGGGAAGTCGCCGGAGACGCCGCCGCCGCCGTGCACCTGGATCGCGTGGTCGAGCACCTTCAGCGCCACCTCGGGCGCCGCCACCTTGATCGCCGCGATCTCGGTGCGGGCGTGCTTGTTGCCGACCGTGTCCATCAGCCAGGCGGTCTTCATCGTCAGCAGCCGCACCATCTCCAGCTCGATCCGCGCCTCGGCGATCCAGTCCTGGACGTTGGCCCGGGTCGCGATCGGGCGCACCGAAGGTCTCCCGCTCCAGGGCGCGTTCGCACATCAGGTCGAGTGCCCGCTCGGCGACGCCGATCGAGCGCATGCAGTGGTGGATGCGGCCGGGGCCGAGCCGCGCCTGGGCGATCATGAAGCCGTCGCCCTCGCCGGCGAGCATCGCCGAGGCGGGCACCCGCACGTCGCTCGAAGTCGACTTCGGCATGGCCCTCGCGGTCGGTGTAGCCGAAGACCGAGAGGTTGCGGACGACCGAGACGCCCGGGGTGTCGCATCGGCACCACCATCATCGACTGCTGCTTGTAGGTGGGGGCGTCGGGGTCGGTCTTGCCCATCACGATCAGGACCTTGCAGTTGGGGTGCATCGCGTTCGTCGTCCACCACTTGCGCCCGTTGATCACGTACTCGTCGCCGTCGCGCTCGATCCGCGTCTCGATGTTGGTCGCGTCCGAGGAGGCGACGGCCGGCTCGGTCATCGCGAAGCCCGAGCGGATCTCGCCGTCGAGCAGCGGCTTCAGCCACTTCTCCTTCTGCTCGTCGGTGCCGAACAGGGTCAGCACCTCCATGTTGCCGGTGTCCGGCGCGTTGCAGTTCATCGCTTCGGGGGCGATCAGGATGCTGCGTCCCATGATCTCCGCCAGCGGCGCGTACTCGGCGTTGAGCAGGCCCGGGCCCCACTCCTCGTGCGGGTGGAAGAGGTTCCAGAGACCGCGCGAGCGCGCCTCCTCCTTCAGTTCCTCGATCACCTGCGGATGGTGGTGGGGGTCGCCGGCCTCCTTCATCTCGGCCGCCAGCACCGGCTCGGCAGGGTAGATCCGCTCGTCCATGAACGCCAGGACGCGCTCCTGGAATTCCTTGCAGCGGTCCGTCGGTTCGAAGTCCATGGCAGCTCCTCGGGTCTGGTCTGAGGACTGCAGGCTATGGGAGCGCGAGCATCCCGCCCGCGCCGCGGTTGTGAGAAGGACAACCGGGCGATGAGTCGGGCCGGTCCCGGCCCATCCAGCCACCGGAACCGGCCCTTCACAAGATCGCCCCCGTCTCTCAGGCGTGCTTCATGATCATGTAGCTAGGCACCGAGGCGTGCACCGCTTTCGCGATCTTCATCGACTTCACCCCCTCTCCCGATTCGACCCCTAGCGCTTCAGGAGAACTCCGGGCGAATGCTAAGACAAATTCCAGTATCAGCCGCTTCCTGACAGGCGAGGACTTCCCAATGGCCGGGAATTCGCTTATGCTCCGTACTTGTTGAGTACAGGAGGCAGCTCAAGTAAGGGGTCCTGAAGTGGGAGCGACGACGGAGGAGACGGCCGGGAGCCTGACCGGCAAGAGCATCGAGGAACGTGTGGGCACCGCGCTCGGGCATCGCATCCGGGTCGAAGTCCTGGCGATCCTGAACGAAGGCGTCCACACCGCGGACGAGCTGGCCGACATCATCGGCGAGTCGCGCCAGACCATTCACCACCACCTCAAGGTGCTGCTCCATGACGAGTCGATCGAAATCGCCAAGATCGAGCGACGACGTAATGCCAACCTCCACTTCTATCGCGCGATCCATATGCCGAGCTTCGACGAAGAGAAGCTGAAGGCCATGACGAGCGAGGAACGCCAGGTGATCGCCGGTCTGATCGTTCAGCACTGCACGGCCGAGATCATCGCCGCGCTCGGCAGCGGCAAGCTCAGCGACGACCCGATGGTGGTGCTTGCTTGGCGCTGGTTCAACCTCGATGAGCAGGGACGACGCGAGCTGTCCGCAGAGCAAGAGCGACTGTGGGAACGCGCCGGAGAAATCGAGGCGGATTCGACGAACCGTCGTGCGCTCAGCGGTGAGGACGCCACCAGCTACATCGTTGCCCAATGGGGCTTTGAGCGAGCACGGAGATCACCGGAATCACCGTCAGCGAACCCTGACAAGTGCGCGGATCCTTTTTGACCCGCCCGCTTCCATCTGAAACCTTCAACCAATCGACTGATTCCGACCCCCTGACCGCCCTCCCGGGCGGGGGCAGTCGGCCCGGCGCCACCACGCCGCGGTAAGCGGGCCCCCCATTCCGAGCAGGAGCTACCTTGCCCGCTCGCCTCGGCGACCGGGCCGGTCGGGGACGCCCGATGCGCTTCCAGACTCCCTCCCACGCCACCCAACCAAGATGCACCCGGAAAGCCGAGACGGGCGCATGACGGCTGAGGGAGACGAGCACGACCGGTACGACTGGGCCGGGCTCGTCTCCCGAGTCGTCCATCCCCTCAAGGTGACGATCGTGGAGGCGCTGGCCGGGATCGGCCAGCCGCTCTCGGCCCACGACCTGGAGCGCGTGCTCGAGGGGCAGGTCGCCCTGTCGCTGGTCAGCTACCACCTGAGGAAGCTGGCCGACCTCGGGGTGCTCGAAGACGTGAAATCGCGCCAGGTGCGGGGCGCGACGGAGCACTTCTACTTCTTCTCGGAGGGCGTGTGATGGGCGCTGACGGGCTCGAACCGCCGACCTTTCGGGTGTAAACCGAATGCTCTCCCAACTGAGCTAAGCGCCCCGCTCAGCCATTATTGCTCGGCTCCGGCTGCGATGATCCCGGGCCTCGATGGTTTCCATGACGCAGCGAAACTTCGTCCTGCTCGTTCTCGGCGTCTGCATCCTCAGCGCCGGCATCGGCTCGGGGCTGGCGCTGCTGGCGCAAACCGGCCCGGCTGGTGCCAAGGGCGCCCGCGGGCCCGAGGGCCCGCGCGGGGCGCGCGGCCCCGAAGGTCCCGAAGGTCCCTCCGGCCAGGCCGAAGTCGAAGGGCTGGAAGCCGAGGTCGAAGAACTGCGCGGCCGGGTCGAAGAAGGCGAAGAACTGAACGGCCGCGTGGAAGCGCTGGAAGAACAGCTCGGCAGCTTCTCCGGCGGCGAAGAATCGTTCCTCTGCGAAGAATTCGGCCTCGGCTGCTGAACCTGGCCGGTCGCCGCTCCGTACTCCGGGGCGATGGCAACCACAGGGACCATCCTGCGCCGCTCCTGGCGCCGACTTGCGATCGGGGTGGCGATGGTGGCCCTGCTGCTCTCCCTGCTCGGCCTGCGCGGCGAGCTCGCCGGCGCCGACGCCCGGGCCAAGGCGGGCACCGCTGCCGAGGCGGCCTCGCAGCGGGCCAAGAGGAAGGTCGAGATCGAGGACTTCGCCTACCGGCCGAAGACGCTGCGGGTCAGGCGGGGCACCCGCGTCGTCTTCGTCAATCGCGACGGGGTCGCCCACACGGTGACCCGTCGCCACAGCTTCGACAGCGGCCACATCCGGCCCGGCGGCAGGTTCGCGGTCCGCTTCAAGCGCAGGGGGACGTTCCGCTACCACTGCACGATCCACCCCTTCATGCGCGGGAAGGTCGTCGTCCGCTAGCCTCGGCGGCGATGGACGTACCGACCCTGTGGCGGGCGGCACTCGTTCAGCTCGTCGCCGTCGCGGTGCTCTCGATCGCCCTCGCCATCGCCCTCCCCCATAGCTTCTTCGAAGACTGGGGCTGGATCACCGGCCCGCTCGCCTGGATGCTGTGCGCCGCCTTCAGCGCCCGCGTCCTCGGCCTGCCGCTGGTGCCGACCCTGATCGGCGCCGTTCTTGCCGGCCTGCCGAGCCTGCTCGCGGTCCTGCTCAACGCGCACTGGGCCGGGGCCGTGCTCGCCATCGGCCTCTTCGCGCTCTGGTGCGCGCGGCTGCCCCGCGGCCGCGCCTTCGCCGGGTGAACCAGGGCTTCGCCGCCTACCGACGCGTGCTGCGCGCCCCCGGCGTGGCGACGATGGTCAGCGCCTCGGTCATCGCCCGCCTCCCGGTCGGCATGGGCGCGGTCGCGCTCGTCATCTACGTGCACGGGGCGACCGGCTCCTTCGCCGCCGCCGGCGTCGCGGCCGGCGCCTTCACGATCGGGCTCGGGATCACCGGCCCGGTGCTGGCGCGCGCGATCGACCGCCGCGGCACCGGCCCGATCGTGCTGCCGGCGGGGCTGGTCAGCGCCGCGGCCCTGGCCGGCGTCGTCGCCCTCGGCCACGAGAACGCCGGCATCGTGCCGCTGGCGGCGATGGCCGGGGTCGCCGGCGCCGCGGCGCCGCCGCTCGGCAGCGTCGTCCGCCTCCGCTTCCCGCAGCTCGTCCCCGACGGCGACATGGCGACGACCTACGCCGTCGACGCGATCGCGCTGGAGGCGATCTTCGTCATCGGGCCGCTGCTGGCGGGCGTCCTCGCTGCCACCGTCGGCGCCGGCGAGGGGCTCCTGGTGGCGGCGGTGGTCGGCGCGCTCGGCACCCTTTGGTTCGTCGCCGTCGCCCAGCTCGCACCCTCCGACCACCCGGCCGGGCAGCGCCACTGGGCGGGCGCCCTCGTCTCGCCCGGAATCCGCCTGCTGGTCCTCACCGGGATCGGGATGGGCGCCAGCTTCGGCGCCCTCGACGTCGCCCTCCCCGCCTTCGGCGCCCTCCACGGCAACTCCGCCATCGGCGGCCCGCTGGCGGCGACCCTGGCGCTCGGCTCCGCCATCGGCGGGCTCGCCTACGGCCTGCGCCCGCACGGCTCGCCGCGCCGCGCCTTCCTCGGCCTCGGCCCGCTGCAGGCGCTGACCTGCGTCCCGATCCTGCTCGTCGCGACGGTTCCGGAGATGTTCGTCGCCGCCTGCTTCGCCGGCCTCTGCGTGGCGCCGCTCACCACCGTCCGCAATCAGCTCGTCCAGCTGACGATGCCGTCCGGCACCGGGGCCGAGGCGTTCACCTGGATGGGGCTCTCGATCACCGTCGGCGCCAGCGCCGGCTCGGCCCTGGCGGGGCCGCTGGTCGAGGCCGGCGGCTGGCGCGCCGGGGCGATCGTCGCCTGCGCGGTCCCGGCGGCCGCGGCGGCGCTGGCGGTCGCCCGGCGCGGCGCGCTGCGGCCGGCGTGAGGCACGGCGCTACCCGGTCGCCTCGGTCAGGCCCGAGCGCCCGCCGCGGAGGGCCGCGCCGCTCAGGAGGCGGCCAGCTCGGCGGCGCCGGCGCGACCGAGGATCTCCGTCGGTGCGGTCCATTCCAGGCCCTGGGCGGCGGCCACCGCCTCGTTCGTCAGCTTGCCGTCGGCGACGTTGAGCCCGGCGGCGAAGCCGGGGTCGGCCGCCAGCGCCGCCTCGGCGCCCATGTCGGCGAGCGTCATCAGGTAGGGCATCGTCGCGTTGGTCAGCGCCTGGGTCGAGGTGATCGGCACCGCGCCGGGCATGTTGGCGACGCAGTAGTGGGTGACGCCGTCGACCTCGTAGGTGGGGTCGGCGTGGGTGGTCGGGCGCGAGGTCTCGAAGCAGCCGCCCTGGTCGATCGCGACGTCGACGATCACCGCGCCGCGCTTCATCAGCGCGAGCTGCTCGCGGGTGACCACGTGCGGCGCCGTCGCGCCCTGGACCAGCACCGCGCCGATCACCAGGTCGACCTCGGGCAGGCGCTGCTCGATCTCCAGGGTGGAGGCGTAGCAGGTGGAGACGCGGCCGCCGAAGCGCAGCGTCGAGCTCGCGCAGGCGGTCGATCGAGCGGTCGAAGACGTAGACCTCGGCGCCCAGGCCGATCGCGACGCGGGCGGCGTTCTGGCCGACGACGCCGCCGCCGATCACCATCACCTTCCCGGCGGCGACGCCGGCGACGCCGCCGAGCAGCAGGCCGCGGCCGCCGAGCGGGCGCTCGAGCATGAAGGCGCCGGCCTGGGCGGCGATCTTGCCCGCGACCTCGCTCATCGGCGCCAGCAGCGGCAGCCGGCCGGCGGCGTCGGTGACCGTCTCGTAGGCGATGCAGGTGGCGCCGGACTCGATCAGCCCCCGGGTCAGCTCGGGGTCGGGCGCGAGGTGCAGGTAGGTGAAGAGCATGTGGCGCGGCTCGAGCAGCGCCACCTCGGTCGGCTGGGGCTCCTTGACCTTGACGATCGAGGTCCGCCTCGGCGAAGACCGCGGCGGCGTCGGGGACGATCCTCGCGCCCTGGGCGACGTAGTCGTCGTCGGCGATCGCCGAGCCCTCGCCGGCGCCGGCCTGGACGACCACCTCGTGGCCGGCGCCGGTCAGCTCGCGCACGCCGGCCGGCGTCAGCGCGACGCGGTACTCGTCGGACTTGATCTCGGTCGGGACGCCGATGCGCATCGATCGACCTCCTTCGTGGAATTGAGACCGATATACGCGTCTGACCGGGTGATCGCCAGCGTTTGACGGTAGATTTCACCGAAACCTCAGCTATGGACGACATCGACGACCGAATCATCAGCCTCCTCCGTGAAACGGCAGGGCCTCCTTCGCCAGCATCGGCGAGCAGGTCGGGCTCAGCCCGCACGGCGCGGCCGACCGGGTCCGCCGCCTCGAGCGCGACGGCATCATCATCGGCTACACCGCGAGCTCGACCTGCGAGCCGCCTCGGCCGCTCGCTCGAGGCGTTCATCGACATCCGCCTGCTGCCGAGCACCGACCCGGACGTCTTCGAGCGCCGTCCGCGACCTGCCCGCGGTCCGCGAGCTCGCCTTCCTCACCGGCCGCTTCGACTACCAGGTGCGAGGTCGCCTGCCGCGACGCCGACGACCTCGACGACACGGTCCGCTCGATCCGCCAGCGTGCCGGCGCCGCCGCACGGAGACGCGGATCGTGATGCGCACCACGAGCGCCGAGTAGGCCGGGCGCCGGCTGGCCGAGGGGCCGGCGCCGGGCTCGCTGGCTGTCTCAGCCCTCGCCGGGCTGCTGGTGGCCGGCGACCTCGAGCCACTCCTGGCGGCTCGGCGAGCCCTCGGCCCCACCCTTCGCCAGCGCGGCCCCGAGCCGCTCGGCCATGAACCGTTCCTGATCGGCGCGTGAGCTCCACCTCGAAGACGACGAAACCGTTGGCGCCGACTGCGCCGGTGTGGCTGATCAGCCCCTCCGGCCAATCCCCCTCCCCCGTGGTCGCGTCGATCCCGAGGATCTCGTTGACGCTTGCGTAGGTCGGGGCCCGAAACCCTCGAACTCGAGAATCAGTGCCTCGGCCATCTCATCCTCCTGCGTTTGTCGTTGACGCGGACGAGCGGACCGCCTCCACTCCGCCGTCCCCCGGTCAAGACGCTATAGTTCACCAAATGGTTAACGATTCATTCCGGGCGCTCGCCCACCCGATCCGTCTCGAGATCGTCGAACGCCTCGCCACCGGTCCGGCAACCGTCGGCGAAGTCACCCGCGGCTTCGGCGTCTCCAAGCCCGCGATCTCCAAGCACCTGACGGTCCTGGAGGAGACGGGCGTCGTCAGCCGCGCGATCCAGGGCCGCACGCACGTGCTCTCGCTCGAGACCGAGGCTCTCGACGAGGCGACCGAGTGGATGAATCGCCAGCGCGCGATCTGGACGCGCCTGTTCGACGTCGTCGACGACTACCTGAAGGAGGAGAAGCGATGAACCTGCCGCCGGTCGTTTCAGCGAGGAGGGAGGTCCGCCCGCGAGGAGTTGCTGGTCAAGGAGAAGGAGCTGACGCGCGCTCGCGACGCGTTGGCGGCCGAGCGCCGCCGGATGCCGCGGCTGGCGGTGACGATGGATCCGCTTCGAGGGGCCGGACGGGCCGGCGAGCCTGGAGGACCTGTTCGAGGGACGGCGCCAGCTGGTCGTCTACCGCTTCTTCTTCGAGCCCGGGGTGCACGGCTGGCCCGAGAGCGGCTGTCGTGGCTGCTCCTTCGTCGCCGACCAGGTCGCCCACCCCGCCCACCTCAACGCCCGCGACACCACCCTCGCCTTCGTCTCGCGCGCGCCGCAGGAGGACATCGCCCGCCTCAAGCGACGGATGGGGTGGGAGGTCCCCTGGTACACGGTCACCGACGAGTTCGACGCCGACTTCGACGTCGACGAATGGCACGGGACCAACGCCTTCCTCCGCGACGACGGCCGGGTCTACCGCACCTACTTCGTCGACAAGCGCGGCGACGAGGCGATGGGCAGCACCTGGACCTACCTCGACATCACCGCGCTCGGGCGCCAGGAGATCTGGGAGGACTCGCCGGAGGGCTACCCGCAGACCAAGGCCTACGCCTGGTGGAACCTCCACGACGAGTACGACGAGGCGACCGGCTTCGAGCACGCCCTCTCGGAGGCGACCGCGTCGCAGCGCGGATCGCGGAGCACGTGATCTCGCGCGCCTGGCTTAGTCTGCGCCTGCGGCGCCGCCGGCGCCGGGAGCCCGGGGGATGACCGACGACCAGACGCTGCTCATCGAGCGGACCTTCGCCGCCCCCGCCGAGGCGGTCTTCGACGCCTGGACCAGCGAGGAGGTGATGCGGCGCTGGTTCCGCGGCCGCCGCGAGTGGGAAACCCCCTTCGCCGAGGTCGACCTGCGGATCGGTGGCGCCGTCCGCGTCGTCATGCGGACCCCGAGGAGGGCGTCGAGTACGGCGGCGGTGGTCACTACACCGAGATCGATCCGCCGACCGCCTCGCCTTCACCTGGACCTGGGACGACGACTCCAGGCGGACGCTGATCGAGATCGACTTCGAGGAGGCCGAGGGGGTCACGAGGGTGTCCTTCACCCACAGCGCCCTTCTCGACGAGGAGTTGGTCCGCCGCCACGAAGCGGGCTGGACGACCTGCTTCGACAATCTCGAGCGCGCCCTGCAGGCCCGCCCGGAGCCTAGGCTCCGGCGAGCCCGGCCCTCGCGCTAGCCGCCGGTCGCGTCCTCGGCCGGCGGCTCGCCCCGGTACCAGACGGTCTGCTGCGGGAAGGGGATCTCGATCCCCTCCCGGTCGAAGGCGCGCTTGATCCGCTCGCGCAGCTCGCGCGCGACCCGCCACTGCTCCTTCGGAGTCGTTTTGACGACGAGGCGGAGGACGATGCCGCTCGCGCCGAGCTGCTCGACGCCCCACATCTCGGGCTCTTCAGAACCGCCTGATCCTCCTTCCAGAGCCCGTCGGCGACCGTCTTGACGACGGCCTTGGCCCGCTCGATGTCGGTGTCGTAGGCGACTTCGATGTCGAGCAGGGAGCGCGACCAGTGCTGGCTCATGTTGCCGACCCTGCGGATCTCCCCGTTCGGCACATACCAGACGACGCCGTCGACGCTGCGCAGCCGCGTCGTGCGCAGGCTGACCCCCTCGACCACCCCTTCGACTTCGCCGTCGACGTCGATGATGTCGCCGACCCCGAACTGGTCCTCGACCAGGATGAAGAGCCCGGAGAGGAAGTCCCTGACGAGCGACTGGGAGCCGAAGCCGAGGGCGACGCCGAGCACGCCGGCGCCGGCGAGCAGCGGCGCCAGGCTGATCCCCACCTCGCCGAGGATCATGAAGGCGGCGATCAGCCAGACGGCGAAGGTGATGAGGCTGCGCAGCATCCGGTCAGCGCCTTGATCCGCTGTTCGGCGCGCAGGCTGGTTTCTTCGGTCGCCTTGAGGGCGCTGGGGATGCCGCGCGCACCGCGCCGACCCTCTCTTCCATCGCCCCGGAGTGCAGCCGGCGCAGGACCTTGCCGACCGCGCGGCGCAGCAGCCAGCTGACCACCAGCGCGCCGAGGACGATGGCGATGATCCGCAGCGGCACGTCGAGCGCCCAGTGGGCGAATTCGGCCACGCCTTCGTTGCCCGTCCATTCGAGGACATGGCGACAGATGAAGCCGGCGTCTTCCCCGCAGGCGCGTTTCAGTTCCGCCGCGGAGGTCCAGCGAAGACAGCATCGCGCGAAGCTAGCAACCGCGCCGATCTGCGAGCCTGTGGCCGGGAGAAAAGCTCGGGGAGGAGGACTCGATGGCACACATCGGTGGCAGCGCCAGCGCCGAGATCGACGCGCCGCTCGACCAGGTCTGGGCGGTGGTGGAGGACGTGCTGACCGCGCCCGACTGGCAGGGCGGCCTGGTCGGCATGTCGGCCCTGGAGCACGACGACGCCGACCGCCCCACCCTGGTCGAAGCCAAGACGACCTCAAGGTCCGCCGCGTCAAGACCCAGGTCCGCTTCCGCTACGAGCCGCCCACCCGCCTCTCCTGGACCCAGGAGAAGGGCGACCTCAAGTCGGTCGAGGGCCACTGGGCCCTCGAGGCGCTCGGCAAGGACTGCACCCGGGCCGTCTACGCCCTCGACAGCAACCCCCCCGCCTCCTCGGCATGCTGCTCCGCGGGCCCGTCGAATCCACCGTCATCGGCCTCCTGGTCAACGCCCGCCCGGGCGAGCTGAAGCAGCGCGTAGGAGGATCAGGGTGAGGACGACCCAGGCGCTAGGCGTCGGTGCGGAGGACTTCGGCACCGTCCTGCGCCCAGCGGATGTGGAACGTCCCCTCCCGGTCGACGCGCTGGTAGGTGTGGGCGCCGAAGTAGTCGCGCTGCGCCTGGATCAGCGCGGCGGGCAGCCGCTCGCGCGCGCTAGCGCGTCGTAGTAGGCCAGCGCCGAGGAGAAGCGCCGGCACCGGCGACGCCCGCCTCGGCCGCGCCGACGACGACCCGCCGCCAGGCCGCCTGCGCCCTCGCGCGACCGCGTCGCGAAGTACGGGGTCCATCAGCAGGTTCGCCAGGTCCGGGTCCTCGTCGTAGGCCTCCGTGATGCGGTCGAGGAAGCGCGCGCGGATGATGCAGCCGCCGCGCCAGATCGTCGCGATCGGCGCCGAGGTCGATGTCCCAGCTCGTACTCCTCGGCGCCGCGCGACGATCGCGTCGAAGCCCTGCGCGTAGGCGACGACCTTGGACGCGTACAGCGCCGCGCGGACGTCGTCGTCGAAGTCGCGTCCCCGGCGCCGCCGCGCCTCGGGCGCGGGCCCGGCAGGCCGTCGGCGCGCCGCGGCGCGCTCGCTCGCGCTTGCCGGACAGCGCGCGCGCGAAGACCGCCTCGGCGATGCCGGTGACCGGCACGCCCAGGTCGAGCGCGTCCTGCACCGTCCACCCCCCGGTGCCCTTCTGCTCGGCCTGGTCGAGGATGACGTCGACCAGCGGCTGCCCGGTCTCGCGTCGCGTCTTGGCGCAGCACCTCGGCGGTGATCTCGATCAGGTAGGACTCCAGGTCGCCCTCGTTCCAGTCCGCGAAGACGTCGGCGATCGCGTCGGCGTCGAGGCCGCAGCGCGTGCGCAGCAGGTCGTAGGCCTCGGCGATCAGCTGCATGTCGGCGTACTCGATGCCGTTGTGGACCATCTTCACGAAGTGGCCGGCGCCGTCGGGGCCGACGTGCGTGCAGCACGGGCTCGCCGTCGACCTGGGCGGCGATCGACTCGAAGATCGGCCCGAGCGTCTCGTAGGCCTCGGCCGAGCCGCCGGGCATGATCGACGGGCCGTGCAGCGCGCCCTCCTCGCCGCCGGAGACGCCGGTGCCGACGAAGTGCAGACCCGCGCTCGCGCAGCGCCTCGCTCGCGGCGGATGGTGTCCTGGAAGTTCGCGTTGCCGCCGTCGATGATGATGTCGCCCTGGCTCGAGCAGCGGCCAGCTGCTCGATGACCGCGTCGGTCCGGCGCCCGGCCTTGACCATGATGATCGATCCGCCGCGGCCGCTCAGCGACGCGACGAAGTCCTCGATCGACTCGCTGGCCGCGAAGCCCCCCTCGGGGTGCTCGTCGAGGAGCTGCGCGTGCGCTGCGGCGAGCGGTTGAACACCGCGACCGGCCCGCGCGACGGGCCAGGTTGCGCGCGAGGTTGGCGCCCATGACGGCCAACCCCGTCACGCCGATCTGGCTCGTCCGCTCACGGCGAGACCCTATCGCTGGGCGGCCCTCTCAAGTCGCCAGCAGGACGATCGCGACCGCGACGCCGACCGCCACCACCGTCCAGCGCAGCCGTTCGTCGGGGATGCGCCGGCCATAGGTGGAGCCGACCTGCGCGCCGGCGATCGAGCCGATCGCGACCAGGCCGGCCGCGGCCCAGGCGACTCGGCGATCAGCATGAACTGGATCGCCGCGACCCCGTTGGCGATCCCGACGAGGACGTTCTTCAGCCCGTTGAGGCGCTGCAGCCGATCGGGGATCAGGAGCCGCAGGGCGGCGAGCAGGATCACCCCCTGGGCGGCGCCGAAGTAGCCGCCGTAGATGCCGACCAGGAAGGCGACGACCAACAGGGCGCCGATCCGGTGGTGGCTCAGCGAGCCGCGGCTGAGGCGCGGGGTCGGGCGCAGCACCATCAGCGCGCAGGCGAAGAGGATCAGCACCGGCACGACCGCTTCGAAGACGTCTTCGGGCAGGATCAGCAGGAGGGCACCGCCGGCCGCGGCGCCGACGGCGGTCCCGCTGCCGAGCACCAGGCAGCGCCGGCCCTGCCCGACCAGCTCCCGGCGGTAGCCCCAGACGGCGCTGACGTTGCCGAGCACCAGGCCGACGGTGTTGGAGACGTTGGCGGTCACCGCCGGATAGCCGACCGCCAGCAGCACCGGGAAGGTGATCAGCGAGCCCGAGCCGACGATCGCGTTGACGCCGCCGGCCGCGAAGCCGGCGGCGAGGACCGCGAGGGCCTCGAGCGGGGTCAGGGCGCCATCCCCCGGCCCGGCCCGGGGCCGATCGTCGCGGCGCGGCCGTCGGCGCGCGGGTCGGTCGCGGCATCGAGCCCGGCCGCGGTCGCCCGCGCCGCCTGGACGTGGCCGCAGCGGCTGTCGCATCCAACCTCGACCAGCGGCAGCGGCGGGAGGCCGGGCATCGCCGCGCCGCGCTCGATGAGCACGGTCTCGTTGTCGAAGCCGAGTTCCTGGCGACCGACCACGAAGCGCGGCGCCGCGAGCGCGGCCGCGAGGTCGGCGCCGGGGTCGAGCGCCGCGGCGGCGACCTGAGCGAGGATCGACGGCTGGGCGCTGCCGCCCTGGCAGCCGAGCGCCAGGCGCACGTCGGCGCTTTCCGCGAGCAGCGGGCAGAGGGTGTGCGGCGGGCGGCGCCCGCCGACGAGCTCGGCCGGATGGCCGGGCTCGAGCGAGAACGAGCTGCCGCGGTTGTGGAGGACGATCCCGGTCTCGGGCTCGAGGATGCCGGCGCCAAAGGTCTGGAAGACGCTCTGGATCAGGGTCACAGAGCGACCCTTGCCGTCGACGGCCGCCACCGCGACGGTGTCGCCGGAGACGCGGGGGGCCGGGGCGGGGTCGGTCGCCGGGAGCGGGCGCGGAGAGCGCAGGCCGGCGACGTCGATCGGACCGCCCCGCGGGTCGCCGAGCAGGCGCGCCCGGGCGGCCTGGGCGGCGCGGACGCGGGCCAGCAGCTCGGCGTCCGGGTCGACCTCCGGGGCGATCAGCGCCAGGGCGGTCGCGCCCTGGGAGGGCGGCGGCGCCGCCCACCAGCGTGTCTCGCCGACCGTGGCCGCGAGCGGCGCGGGGCGCTCGGCCGCGTGGGCGGCGAGGTCCTCGGCGGTGACCGGGCTGCCAAGGCGGCGCAGCGCCGCGACGAGCCGCTCGGCCGTCTCGCCCCGGTAGAAGTCGGAGGGGTCCTCGGCGAGCCGCCGCAGGGTCGCCGCCAGCCGCGGCTGGACCAGGGTGTCCCCCGTGCGCAGCGGCTCGCCGCCGCGCGTGAAGATCGCCCTCAGCCCCGGATCGGAGGCGACCGCCTCGGCCGTTTCGGCGAGCCCGCGCGAGAGGCCGGGCGCGACCGGCACCCCCGCCTCCGCCAGCTCGGCGGCGCGCAGCAGCGGCTCGCGCAGCCCGCGCCGCGCGCCGAGCCGCGCCAGCTCCGACCAACCGGCGACGATCCCCGGCACGGTCACCGCGAGCGCGCCCCGAGCGGGCATCCGCCCGCCCTGCGCGCGCAGCGCTTCGACGTCGACCGCCGCTGGCGCGGCGCCGAGCGAGAGGACCGCCTCGACCCTCCCGTCCGTCCCTCGCACCAGGGCCGTCAGGTCGCCCCCCAGCGCGCATTGGTGTGGATAGGAGACGACGAGGACCGCAGCCGCGGCCAGCGCCGCGTCGACCGCGTTGCCACCCGCTTCGACCGCCTCCTGCGCGGCGTCGACCGCAAGCCCGTGCGGCGCGGCGACCGCGACACTGCCGACCGCAGCGCTCACGGCGACGGTCGCGACAGGCGACCGTCAGGCGACGCCCAAGAGCCGCGCAGCGCACTCGGCACGCCGCTCGCTTCGTTTACCCGAGCCCCCATGCCCGGAGTCTCCCATCAGCCGCACTCGCGGTGGCGTCTGACGAGGGCGCGACTGCGACCCTCGGCTTGGAAGGACGAAGTGGGAGGTCCGCCGGACTACGTGGAGCGCGTTCAATACCGGCAAGCGCAACTCACAGGTGATCGAGAAATCGCTGCGTCGCGACCTCGGAGTCGACGAGCTGGCCGAGATCTGGGCCAAGGTCGCGCCCGCCGCTGGAGAGAAGGGCATGGAACTCGCCACCGACGAGCTTCGCGCGATGCGCGGGGAGTGGCGTGGCGAGGACAACAGTTGACCCCGGCGTCCTCGTCTCCGCGCCGACCACGCCGACGCTCCGGCATTGCTGCTGACCGCGATCCGCCGCGGACGCCTCGAGCCAATCGTCTATCCCCTCTTGCCGAGGAACTCAGGTTTGGTGCTCCTACGACGAGAGATGCTCCGACGCCAAGCCGACCTCGACGAATCCACCCTCTCCGCTCCGCGCCTCCCCGGTCCGCGGCGGCCCGCCTCGGTGGAGCAGCCGGCTTGGGCCGTTCGGCCCATTTGCGCGGCGGGCGCATTGCGGGTGCGGGCTCGATTCCCGAGTATCGCCGGGCAGTGCAGGAATCGGCTCCAAGAGTGTTCGCGGGCGGACGCTGGCTGGCGGTCTTCGCCGTCCTGGTCGGCTGCCTCCTCCTCTGCGCGCCCGCGAGCGCCGGCACCTGGCCCGGAGCGAACGGCCGGATCGCCTACGAATACCTCGGCACGATCTACACGATCGCCCTCGGCGACGGCGCCGGCCAGCAGCTGGTCGCGCATCCGGACGGCGGCGGCGAACCGTCGTGGTCGCCGCGCGGCGACCGGGTGGTGTTCGTCTCCGAACGCGGCGGCGAGAAAGACCTCTACGTGATCGACGCGGATGGGACGGACGAACGCCGCCTCACCTCCAACGACACGATCGACGAGGAGAACCCGAGCTGGGTCGACAACGACACCGTCATCTTCCGCGCCGACCCCGACGGCAGCGCCGATCCCACGTTCTCGACCGTCAACCTGGGAGCCGCGCCGACCTCGACCTACGCGTTCTACCGGGCCGAGGAGCCCGAAGTCGTCGACAATTTCACCGAACCGGAGATCTCTGCCAACGGGCAGCTGATGTTCACCGACAACTTCCAGATCCCGGGAACCACCAGCTTCAGATCGGCGGCGTGGACCGCCTTCGGCAACGGCGAGGCCACCAACGTCAGCGGCACCGAGGAGTCGGCCCGGTCAGGGGGATGGTCGCCGGACGGAGTCCGCTTCGTCTACTCGCGCACCACGCCCGGTTGCTGCGACACCGACATCTTCGTCGACTCCGCGGGCAGCGCCCCGGTCGACATCACCAACACGCCCGGCCGCTCCGAGTCCTACCCGCGCTTCTCACCGGACGGGACGATGGTGGTCTACGGCGATCCGCTCATTGGCGACAACCTGTACGTGAGGGCGGCCGACGGCAGCGGCAGCGAGATCACCCTGCCCACCGGGTTCTCCGCCGCTCGCCGGCCCGACTGGGGGATCGTGCCCGGCACCGCCCCGTCGCCGCCGCAAGACGAACCCGAACCGACGTCCGAATCGACCCCGCCCACGCCCCCGTCGCAGCCGCCCGACACGACCGCGCCGCGCCCGAAGACCCGCGCCAAGGGCAAGCCGCGGGCCGGCAAGCCATTGCGGATCGTCGTCCGCCTCGACGAGAACGGCCGCGTCATCGCCAAGGGGGTCCAGAAGCCGAGCGGCAGCAGCAAGAAGGGAGCCGGCGCCTCGAGCGCCTTCGCGATCGCCGCCCGCAAGAGCAAGAGCAAGCTCGCCGTCCACCTCAAGCCCGTCCGCAGGCGGGTCAGGGCCGGCGTGCAGACCACCCTGGTGCTGAAGCCGCAGGGCAAGAAGAACCGCCGAGCCGCGAAGCGCCTGCGGCGGGCGGTGAAGCGGGGCGCCAGCGCGAAGGCGATCGTCCATCTGCGCTTCGTCGACCAGGCCGGCAACTCGAGCAAGAAGAAGATGGCGCTGAAGCTGCGCTAGTCGTAGCTACTCAGAACGTTGCTCCGGCTCGGCAAGTCGAGCCGCAGGCGCCGTGTTACCGAGATGCGACCAGCAGCCTCGCCGCGCACGGCCAGGACCGTGAGCCGGTGCGTTAAGCGATCGCTTAGGCCAGATGGAAATCGCCGCTTGCGATCGGCTTAATCGGTGTAATTGCAGGCTTCTCCCGTGGATGAGACCGATGCCAACCGCTGAGAGGACCGCGGCCGCCTGGCTGCGCGAAGGCCACCGCGTGGTGATCGCGACGCTGGTCGAGCGGATCGGCTCGGCGCCGCTCGACCCCGGCGCCCAGATGCTGATCGACGAGAGCGGCAGGATCGAGGGCTCGGTGACCGGCGGCTGCATCGAGGCGGCGCTCGTCGAGGAGGCCCGGAAGATCCTCGCCGGCGGCCCGCCGCGGCTGCTCGGCTACGGGATCTCCGACGAGGAAGCGGTCGGGGTCGGCCTGATGTGCGGAGGCGCCGTGCGGGTCTTCGCCCATGCTCCGAGCGCCGCCTCGCTCGAGCCGCTGGAGCGGGCGGCGGAGGCGATCGCGGCCAGCGCCCCGGTCGCCGTCGCGACCCTGCTCGACGGCGACGCCGCCGGAGCGAAGATGGCGATCCTCCCCGACGAGACCGTCGGCAGCCTGGAGACGGGTGAGCTGCTCGACCGCTCGGTCAGCCGCGAGGCACGGGGCTTCCTCGACGAGGGCGTCTCGACCGTGCGGCACTACGGCGGCGGCGGCGAGGTGATGGGGTCGGAGCTGTCGGTCTACATCCAGGCCTTCTCGATGGCCCCGGAGATGGTGATCTTCGGCGCCATCGACTTCTCGGCCGAGCTCGCCGCGATCGCCGCCCGGCTCGGCTACCGGGTGACGATCTGCGACGCGCGGGAGCCGTTCCTCGCCAGCCCGCGCTTCTCCGAGTCCGCCGAGGTGGCCGTCGAGTGGCCCGACGAGTTCCTCGCCGACCACCCGCTGGGGCGACGCGACGCGGTGCTCGTCTTCACCCACGACCCGAAGTTCGACGAGCCGGCGCTCGTCTCCGCGCTCGCCAGCGGCGCCGGGTACGTCGGGGCGCTCGGCAGCCGCCGCACCCACGAGCGGCGCCTGGCCCGACTGCGCGAGCGCGGGCTCGCCGACTCGGACCTCGCCCGGATCCACTCACCGTGCGGGCTCGACGTCGGCGCCCGCACGCCAGCCGAGACGGCGATCTCGATCCTCGCCGAGGTCATCTCCGCCCGCAGCGGTCGCGCCGGCGCCAGCCTGGGCGAAACGGAGGGGCCGATCCACGACGAGCCGACCACGGTGCCCTGACGCGGCGAAGCCGCGGGGACGGCCTCACCCTGCGGGCGGGCCGGGGGAGGTGGCGAGGAGGGCCCGGTAGTCCTCCCAGGTGTCGACGTCGCGGGGGATCGGTCCCGCGACCGGGACCGCCGCGACGGCGTCGCCGAGGCGATCCATCAGCCGCCACACGCCCTTGTCGCCGTGGAGCGTCGCGAGATCACCGAAGGTCGCCCGGGAGAAGGCCAGCGGGTGACCGCGGCCGTCGTCGTACTCGCAGACGGCCATCGGAGCCGCGCCGCACCTCGCCAGCAGGGCGGCGACTGCCGCCGGGCTGACGCCCGGCTGGTCGCCGAGCATCAGCACGAGCGTCTCGGCACGGGGGTCGACGGCGGCCAGCGCGGCGGCGATCGAGGACGAGCACCCCTCGCCGAAGTCCTCGTTGACGACGACGTCGAAGCCGGCGAGGTCGACCTCACGGCGGACACCGTCGGCGCCGCCCCCGAGCACGCACAGCGACTGGTCGAGCTCGCAGGCGCGAGCGACGCCGAGCACGTGACCCAGCAGCGTCCCCTCACCGTAGGGGAGCAGCTGCTTGGGCTGCCCGAGGCGCCGCGATCCCCCCGCGGCGAGCACGAGCCCGGATACGAACTGCCCATCAGACGCAACCACGAGGAGATCGTACGGCGGCCCCCAGAGGGGCGGGGAATGACTTAAGGGATCGCTTAGTTGATCGCGCGAGCGCGATGACGGGCGTCTAGGTTGACCTCACCATGAAGATCGCCCCCGGCAGTCACGAGATCGGGCCCGCGGACGCCAAGCTGATGGTTCACACCCGCAAGGCGGGCGCCGCCGCCAAGGCCGGCCACAACCTGCTGATCGACGTCGGCTCGTGGGAGGCGACGATCAGCGCGGGCGAGGACCCGGCGTCGATCTCGCTCGAGCTGAAGGCCGATTCGAACTCGCTGCAGGTGCGTGAGGGAACGGGCGGGGTCGTCCCCCTCGGCGAGGACGACAAGGCGTCGATCGGACAGACGATCGCCGAGGAGATACTCGAGGGGGGGCCGATCGAGTTCCATTCCACCAGCGTCGAGCCGGGCGAGAACGGCGGCACGCTGGAGGTGCACGGCGAGCTCAACCTGCTCGGAACCAGCGGTCCGCTCAGCTTCGAGCTGAGCGCCGACGGGGACGGCGGGCTCCGCGGAACCGCGACGCTGAAGCAGTCGGACTTCGGGATCAAGCCCTACTCGGCCCTCTTCGGCACGCTCAAGGTCGTCGACGAGATCGAGGTCGAGTTCGAGGGCCGGCTGCCCGCGGGCTGACCGGCCCTCAGCGCGGGGGCGCTCCCCCTTCGCGCATCGCGTCCCACACCCGCGACGGGGTGCAGGGCATGTCGATGTGGCGCACCCCGAAGGGCGCGAGCGCGTCGACCACGGCGTTGACGATCGCCGGCGGCGAGCCGACCGTCGCCGACTCGCCAACTCCCTTGGCGCCGAGAGGGTGGTGGGGCGAGGGGGTCACGGTGAAGTCGGTCTCCCAGTCGGGCACCTCGACGGCGGTGGGGATCAGGTAGTCCATCAGCGAGCCGCCGAGGCAGTTGCCGTGCTCGTCGAAGGCGATCGCCTCCATCAGCGCCATCCCGACGCCGTCGGTGAGGCCGCCGTGGATCTGGCCTTCGACGATCATCGGGTTGATCCGGACCCCGCAGTCGTCGACGGCGACGAAGCGCCGCACCGTCACCTTCGCCGTGCGCGGGTCGACGTCGACCACGCAGAGGTAGGCGCCGAAGGGGAAGGTCAGGTTCGGCGGGTCGTAGACCGCTTCGGCGTCGAGGCCGGACTCCACCCCCTCGGGCACGGCGGCCGAGCCGCGCGAGGCCGCCGCGATCTCCGCGATCGTCGCGCCCTTCTCCGGGTCGCCCTTGACGAACCAGCGTGCCGGGCCGGAGGCGGGGTCGTTCTCCCACTCGAGATCCTCGGGTGCGGCCTCGAGCATCGCGGCGGCGACCAGCCGCGCGCGGTCGCGGACCTTGCGCGCCGCCAGCGCCGTGGCGGCCCCGCTGACCGGCGTCGAGCGCGAGCCGTAGGTGCCGAGGCCGTAGGGCGTCGCGTCGGTGTCTCCGTGAACGACCTCGACGTCCTCGGGCGGGATCCCCAGCTCGTGGGAGACGATCTGGGCGAAGGTCGTCTCGTGCCCCTGGCCCTGGGTCTGAGCGCTGATCGCGATCTGCGCCTGACCGCCCGGGTAGATCCGCAGTGCCGCGCCGTCGTTCATCCCGAGGCCGAGGATGTCCATCTGGCGGCGGGGACCGGCGCCGACCGCCTCGGTGAAGAAGGAGAGGCCGATCCCCATCAGCTCGCCGCGCCCGCGCTTGGCCGCCTGTTCGCGGCGCAGCTCCTCGTAGCCGGCGATCTCCAGCGTGCGCCTCAGCGCCGCCTCGTAGTCGCCGGAGTCGTAGACCCAGCCGGTCTTCGACTGGTAGGGGAACTGGTCGGGAGCGATCAGGTTGTCGGAGCGGAGCTGGGCGGGGTCGGCGCCGAGCTCCTGGGCGAGGCAGTCGACCAGGCGCTCGACCAGGTAGACCGCCTCGGCGATCCGGAACGAGCAGGCGTAGGCGACGCCCCCGGGCGCCTTGTTGGTGTAGACGCCGGTGACGCCGCAGTGGGCCGCCTCGATGTCGTACGAGCCGGTGAACACGTGGAAGAACCCCGCCGGGTAGCGGGTCGGCTGCGCGGTGGCGTTGAAGGCGCCGTGGTCGGCGAGCGTGGTGACCCGCAGCGCCTGGATGCGCCCGTCGCGCGTCGCGGCGATCGCGCCGCGCATCGCGTAGTCGCGTGCGAACGCCGTCGACGTCAGGTTCTCCGAGCGGTCCTCCACCCACTTGACCGGGTGACCGGTGATGACCGCCGCGACGACGGCGCAGACGTAGCCGGGGTACACCGGCACCTTGTTGCCGAAGCCGCCGCCGATGTCGGGGGAGACGACTCGGATTCGGTGCTCGGGGATCCCGGTCAGCCGCGCGTAGAGCGTGCGGTGGGCGTGCGGCGCCTGGGTCGTGGCATGGATCGTCAGCTTGCCGCTGGCGCGGTCGTAGTCCGCGACCGCCCCGCAGGTCTCCAGCGGGGCCGGGTGCACGCGCGGGAAGACCATCTCCTGCTCGACGACGACGTCGGCGGCGTCGAAGGCGCGATCGGTGGCGACCCGGTCCCCCGCCTCCCAGTCGAAGATGCGGTTGTCCTCGCGGCCCTCGAGGTCGTCGCGGATCAGCGGCGCCCCGGCGTCGAGGGCGCGGCGCACGTCGACCACCGCCTCCAGCTGCTCGTACTCGACGTGGATCAGCTCCAGCGCGTCGCGCGCGGAGTAGCGGTCCTCGGCGACGACGAACGCCACCTCCTGGCCCTGGAAGCGGACCTTGTCGGTGGCCAGCACCGCCTGCAGGTCCTCGGAGATGGTCGCCATCCAGGCCATCCCCCGGGCCTCGAGGTCGGCACCGGTCAGCACCGCAAGCACCCGCGGGTGCTGCAGGGCGGCGGTGGTGTCGATCGAGACGATCCGGGCGTGCGCGAAGGGGCTGCGGAGGATCGCGCCGTGCGCCATCGCCGGCAGCTGCAGATCGTCGACGTACCGCCCCTGGCCGCGGATGAAGCGGGGGTCCTCCTTGCGCGACAGCGAGCCGAAGCCGATCGGCCGGTCGGCCGGCGGCGCCGAGCCGGGCTCGACTACCAGCGGGATCTTCGCCTCCGTCCCCGGCTCCCGCTCGCTGGTCCGGCGCGTCGCCAAGGGTCCGAACCCTACCCGAGCGACTGCTCAGCTCGGCCGGGGCGGGCGGCGACCGGCACCGACCGCGTTCTCGCCGAAGACGGCCCCGCGGCCGAAGGCGCTGCGGTAGTCGACGCCCTCGATCTCGACGGCGACGTTGACCTTGCGGCAGCGGCCGCAACGGATCCGCAGCTTGGCGTTCATGTACTCGGGCGCCATCTTCGAGGCAAGCACGTTGCCGCACTCAGCACAGACGTAGTCGTCGCCCTCGAGGCCGCGGAAGACCGGCCGTGCGGGGTCCTCCTGCACCGCCGTGCCGCCGTCCTCCGGGATCTCGGCGGGGTCGATCAGCGCCATCGGGATCGTCGCCATCGGTGGATTCTCACGCTCCCGCCTGCGGGCCCGTCGCCATTCAGATCTGCTCCAGGCTCTCGGTGAAGTCTTTGATCAGCGCCTCGAGCACGGTCTGCATCACGCCCTCGCCCATCGACGCCGCTTTGCCCGAGATCTGGGCCGCCGTGTGGATCGCGCCGCCGCCGTCCTCGAGGGTGAAGGTGACGTCGGCGTTGGCGTACCCCTGTCCCCCAGCCTCCCGCGACTTCACCCTGAGCAGGGCCCGGTGGGCCTCGTCGTCGCGCTCGGCGACCTCGACGGTGCCGACGAATTTGAGCGACATCGCGCCCATTTTCACCAGGATTTCCGCTTTCGCGCTCTCGGGCGAGGTCCGCTCGATCACGCGGCCGCCCTCGACGCACGGGATCAGCCGGTCGAGGTCGAGGATCGCGTCCCAGTTGTAGTCGGTCGGCTTGCCGTTCTGAAACCGGTTGTCGAGTTCAACCATCTGTGTGGGTCTCCTTCGTCTGGGTTCGTTCAGTCTCGGTACACGGTCTGTGCGTCGAGGCCTCCCTCGACCCCGGGCGGCAGCTCGCCGCTGGAGAACGAGTACATCGCCATGTCGGCGACCGTCGCCACCTGGGCCGGCTCGGCCCCCGTGCTGAAGGCGCCGTCGCTCCATTCGAGGCTGTCCGGCGAGGCGCCGAGAGCGACGCCGGCGAGCAGCCGCGCCTTGTCGAGGATCTTGCCGGTCGCGCTGGCGATCGCCGCGGGGGCGCCGGACGAGGGGGCCGTGTTGAAGCCGTGGCCCTCGCCGAAACGATCGGTGTCGGCCGGCACGACCTTGACGTCGAGCGGCGGCACGCCGAGCTCGCGGGCGACCAGCTGCGCGTAATCGCCCTCGTTGCCGTCGGCCTCGGTGGTCAGGCTCAACACCATCTTGCCCGTCGGGTGGATGCGCAGGAACACCGCGCGGTATGCCTCATTTGCCATCGTCTCGCTCCTTCTTGGAAGCCGCCGCCTCCGCCAAGCGCTTGCGCTCGAGGTGGACGGTGAGTGCGTTGTGCTCCTCCAGGTCGCAGAAGGCCGGCTGCGGCCCGCCCATCGGATGCGGCGGGACCGCCGGTCTCTCGCAGCCCGGATAGATGCAGATCTTCGGCTCGTCGCTCATCCCGACCAGCCCGGGGTCGTCCTGCCTCGGCTCGGGCCATGACCGCTCGGCATCGCCACCGAGCTGCCGCGCACCGGCGTCGCGCTGCCCCACGGCTCCTCCTCGGTCTGCGGCGGCTCCCACCTCGTCTCCGGCGCCGCGTCCAGCGCTCGCTCGGCGCCGATCGCGTCGATCACCTCGTCCAGCGCCTCGAGCGTGTGGCCGGAGACGAAGGCGTCGCAGTGCGGCAGGGCGGCGGCCATCCCGCCGGCCCGCGGCTCGAACTCGCGGGCGCCGGCACGCGGGTTCACCCAGACGATCCGGTGGGCGAGCCGCGACAGGCGCTCCATCTCGCGGCCGACCAGCTCGGGGTCGCCGCGCTCCCAGCCGTCGGAGAGGATGACGACGACCGCTCCGCGGGCCATCCCGCGCCTGCCGTGGCGATCGTTGAACGTCTTCAGCGCCTCGCCGATCCGGGTGCCGCTGGCCCAGTCGGGGGCGGTGGCGGCGGCCCGCTGGATCGCCCGCTCGGGATTGCGCGAGCGCAGCGCCCGGGTCAGCCTGGTCAGGCGGGTGGCGAAGGCGAACGCCTCCGCGCGGCTGGCGCTCGGCCCGCCGCTCACCCCACCGGCCGCCGCGCAGGTGAGGAACTGCAGGTAGGCCCGCGCGTAGGGCTCCATCGAGCCGGAGATGTCGCAGAGCAGGACCATCCGCCGCCGCAGGACCCGGCGGCGGCGGCGGGCGAGCCGGACCGGGTCGCCGCCGGTCCGCAGGCTGGATCGCAGCGTGCGGCGCAGGTCGATCCGCTCGCCGTGCAGGTCGCGGCGGGCGCGCCGCGTGCGCCGCGGCGGCGTGGCCACCTGGAGGCGGGCCATCATCCGCTGCAGGGCGGCCAGCTCGTCGGGCTCGAGCGCGTCGAACCGCTTGCGGCGCAGCACCTCCTCCTCGCTGGCGATGGTCGGCACCTCGAGCTCGAGCTCGTCCTCGGAACGCTCGCCGGCGTCGCGCTCGGGCGGGGCGCTGGACCCGGCCGACCCCGCCTCGCGCAACGGGGTCGGCGCCGGCGAGTGGGAGCTGTCGCGCTCGTCGGCCGGCGCCGGCGCCGTCTCCGCGTCGGCCTGCGCCTCGGCGGCGCCTTCCCCGCCGCTGCCGAAGACGGCGGCGAAGGCGGCGTCGAAGGCGGGCAGCTGGGAGAGGTCGGAGACGAAGACCGCGCGCGCGGTCCAGTAGAGGCGGCGGCGCGCCACCGGGCGCACCAGCGCCAGCGCCGCGGCGAAGTTGGCCGACCGCTCGGCGGTGACCGGCAGCCCGGCGGTGTGGAGGCGGCGGCCGAACGCCCCGGCGAGCGCCGGCAGGTCGAGCTCGACGGTTTCGACCTCGAAGGCGCTCACGGCGCTCCCGTCACCAGCTGCTCGAGGCCGGCGGCGCGGACGGCCTCCTGGTCCTCGGCGTACTTGAGCACGGAGCCGAGCGAGCGGTCGATCGCCGCCGCGTCCAGGCGCTCGACGCCGAGCAGGCTGAGCGCCGCGAGCCAGTCGATCGCCTCGGCGATGCCGGGCGGCTTCTGCACGTCCGACTCCCGCATCCTGGCGACCGCGGCGGCGACCTGGACGGCCAGGGACTCGGCCGCCCCGCGCACCCGGCGACGGATGATCTCGACCTCGCGCTCGGGCGTCGGGTAGTCGATCCACTGGTAGAGGCAGCGGCGCTTGACCGCGTCGTGGAGGTCCCGGGTGCGGTTGGAGGTGAGGACGATGATCGGCGGGTGGGTGGCGCGCACGGTCCCGATCTCGGGGATCGTCACCGCCGCCTCGCCGAGCAGCTCGAGCAGGAACGCCTCGAAGTCGTCGTCGGCGCGGTCGATCTCGTCGATCAGCAGCACGGCGGGCCGCGGGCCCGGGTGCTCGAGCGCCGCCAGCAGCGGCCGGCGGATCAGGTACTCGGGGCCGAAGAGCCGCTCCTCGGAGAGCGACTCGCCGCCCGCCTCGGCCAGCCTGATCGCGAGCAGCTGGCGCGGGTAGTTCCACTCGTACAGCGCCTCGGCGGCGTCGATCCCCTCGTAGCACTGGAGGCGGATCAGCGGCGTGTCCAGCGCCATCGCCAGCGACCGCGCCGCCTCGGTCTTGCCGACGCCCGCCTCTCCCTCGAGCAGCAGCGGCTGCGGCAGCCGCAGGCTGAGGAAGATCGAGGTCCCGAGCGCTTCGTCGACCAGGTAGTCGACGGCACCCAGCCGCTGGCCGAGCGTCTCCGGGTCGGGGACGAGGTGGGCGAGCTCCGCGGCGCCGTCGTCGCTCATGCCGCGAGCTGCTGCTCGAAGCGCTTGCGGCACCCCTCGCAGCAGAAGTAGGTCGTCTCCCCGTCGTGCTCGAGGCGAGGGGTGTCGTCATCGACCACGACGCTCATGCCGCAGATCGGGTCGAGCGCCATCCGCGGGCCCGGGGCGCCGGCGGCGCTCGCCGCTCCGGCCGCGTCGGCCAGCATCCCGACGTGGCTGTCGCGGGCGCGGCGGACCTCGACGACCCGGGCGAGGATCGAGAGCGCGATCTCGGCGGGCGTGCGGGAGCCGATGTCGATTCCGGCCGGGGTCTCGATCCGCGCCGCCTCCTCCTCGGTGGCGCCGTCGGCGCGGACCTCCTCGAGCACCCCGGCGCCGCGTCTCGGGCTGGCGACGAGGCCGATGTACGGGACGCCCGCCTCGATGCCGGCGCGGAGGGCGCCGACCTCGTCGCGCCCGTGGGCCGCGACGACGAGCGCCAGGTCGCCGGCCACCGGGGCCTCTCCCGGCCCGGCGACGACGGTCTCCAGCCCCAGCCGCGGACCGAGGTCCGCGAGCGCCTCGACGATCGGCGAGTCGCCGAACACGAGGACCCGCGGCGCCGGCAGGAACGGCTCGAGGAACATCTCGATCGTGCCCCCCGAGAGGCACGGGTTGTGGACCGTGACCACGCCCTCCCCGCGACCGACCTCCTCGGCGGCGTCGGCCGGACGGTGAGCGGGCTGGTCGGCCCCCTCGTCGGGAACGATCCGCAGCAGCACCGCCTCGCCGCTCTCGATCGCCTGCAACGCGTACAGGCGCACGCTCTGCTGGGCGCAGACGCCGCCGACGAAACCCTCGATCGAGCCGTCGGAGCGCACCACGGCGACGTTGCCGGCCAGGGTGCTGGTGGGCCGCTGGACCCGGACGACGGTGGCCGTCACGAACGGCTCGCCGTGCGCGCGCAGGTCCCGCAGCCGCTGCTCGAGGTCGGCGGGGATCATTGCGGCGGCTCCGCCCGCCCCTGCATCGCCGCCCAGACGCGGTCGGGGGTGCAGGGCATGTCGATGTGGTCGACCTCGGGATGCCCCTGGCGCAGCGCGTCGATCACCGCGTTGACGATCGCCGGCGGCGAGCCGACGTTCGGCGACTCGCCGACGCCCTTGGCGCCGAGCGGGTGGTGGGGGCACGGCGTCACCGTCGCCCCCAGCTCGAACTCGGGGCACTCCAGCGCCGTCGGGATCAGGTAGTCCATGAACGAGGAGTTGAGGCAGTTGCCCTCGCTGTCGAACGAGATCAGCTCCATCAGGGCGATCCCGATTCCCTCGGCCAGGCCGCCGTGGATCTGGCCGTCGACGACCATCGGGTTGATCCGCACGCCGCAGTCGTCGACGGCGATGAAGCGGCGCACCGTGACCTGGGCCGTCTCCGGGTCGACGTCGACGACGCAGATGTAGGCGCCGTAGGGGTAGGTGAGGTTCGGCGGGTCGTAGATGATCTGCGCGTCGAGACCGCCCTCCATCCCGGCGGGCAGCTCCTCGCCGCTGTAGGCGCGCAGTGCGATGTCCTCGATCGTCGCGCCCTGCTCAGGGTCCCCCTTGACGAACCAGCGTCCCTTTTCCCAGGCGAGGTCGTCGGGGCTGGTCTCCAGCATCGTCGCCGCGATCAGGCGCGCCTTGTCGCGCACCTTGCGCGAGACCAGGGAGACCGCCGCCCCGGACACCGGGGTCGAGCGGCTGCCGTAGGTGCCGAGGCCGTAGGGCGACTTGTCGGTGTCGCCGTGGCGCACCTCGATGTTCTCGGGCGGGATGCCGAGCTCCTCGGCGACGATCTGGGCGAAGGTGGTCTCATGGCCCTGGCCCTGGGTCTGGCAGCTGATCGAGACCACCGCCTTGCCGGACGGGTGCACGCGCAGGTCGGCGCCGTCGTTCATCGACAGGCCGAGGATGTCCATGTGCTTGCGCGGGCCGGCGCCGACCCCCTCGGTGAAGAACGCGACCCCGATCCCCATCAGCTCGCCCCGCTCGCGCTTGGCCGCCTGTTCGCGGCGCAGCTCGTCGTAGCCGGCGATCTCCATCGCCACCTTCATCGTCTCGGCGTAGTTGCCCGAGTCGTAGGTCCAGCCGGTGGTCGTCTCGTAGGGGAACTGATCGGGGCCGATGAAGGAGCGCATCCGCAGCTCGATCGGGTCGACGTCCATCTCCAGCGCCAGCGCCTCGACCATGCGCTCGAGCATGTAGACGCCCTCGGTGATCCGGAACGAGCAGCGGTAGGCGACGCCGCCCGCCGCCTTGTTGGTGTAGACCGCCTTCACCTTCACGTGCGCGGCGTCGAGCGTGTAGGAGCCGCTGCAGATGTGGAAGAAGCCGGCCGGGAACTTGGTCGGCTGCGCGGTCGAGTCCCACGCCCCGTGGTCGGCGATCACGTCGACCTTGAGACCGGTGACGCGGCCGTCCTTGGCGCAGATCGAGGCATGCATGTTGTAGTCGCGGGCGAACCCCGTCGAGGTCAGGTGCTCGGAGCGGTCCTCGATCCACTTGACCGGCACGCCGGCGACGATCGAGGCGGCGATCGTGCACACGTAGCCCGGGTAGACGGGCACCTTGTTGCCGAAGCCGCCGCCGATGTCGTTGCACATGATCCTGATCATGTGCTCGGGCAGGCCGGCCACGTGGGCGTAGACCGTGCGGTGCACGTGCGGCGCCTGGTTGCCGTTGTAGATGTCGAGCTGGCCCGTCTTCGGGTTGAAGTCGGCGATCATCCCGCAGGTCTCCATCGGCGACGGATGGCAGCGCGGGTAGAGGAGGTCCTTGGTGACGACCACGTCGGCTTCGGCAAAGGCCCGCTCGGTCGCCTCCTCGTCGCCGGCTTCCCAGGTGGGCGTCGCGAGGTTGTCGACCTGCCCCGGCTTGTCGTCGCGGATCAACGGCGCGTCGGGGTCGAGCGCCTTGCGGGCGTCGACGATCACCGGCAGCGGCTCGTAGTCGACCTCGATCAGCGGCAGCGCGTCGCGGGCGATGTACGGGTCGGTGGCGACGACGAAGGCCACCTCCTGGCCCTGGAAGCGGACCTTGTCGCCGGCCAGCACGGCCTGCGTGTCGTAGGAGATCGTCGGCATCCAGGCGAGGCCGAGCGTCTCCAGGTCCTTGGCGGTCACCACCGCGGCGACGCCGTCGAGGGCGAGCGCGGCCGAGGTGTCGATCGAGTTGATCTTCGCGTGGGCGAAGGGGCTGCGCAGGATCGCCCCGTGCAGCATCCCGGGCAGCCTGATGTCGTCGAGGTAGGTGCCCTGGCCGCGGATGAACCGCGCGTCCTCCTTGCGCTTGAGGCGGCCGAAGCCGATCGGCCGCTCCTGGTCGGGTCCGGGTCTGCTCGACGATCGTGGACATCGCTACGCCTCCTGCTTGATCTCGGCCTCGTGGTCCGCTGCCCAGCGGACCGCGGCGACGATGTTCTGGTAGCCCGTGCAGCGGCAGATCCCGCCCGAGATCGCGGTGCGGATCTCCTCGTCGGTCGGGTCCGGGTTCTCGTCGAGCAGCGCCCGGCTGGCCATCATCATGCCCGGCGTGCAGAACCCGCAGTGCAGGGCGTGCTTCTCGTGGAAGCCCTCCTGGACCGGGTCGAGCCGGCCGTCGCGTTCGAGGCCCTCGACCGTCGTCACCTCGCGGCCGTCGGCCATCGCCGCCAGCACCGTGCACGACTTCACCGCCTTGCCGTCCAGGTGGACGATGCAGGCGCCGCAGTTGGACGTGTCGCAGCCCCAGTGGGTGCCGGTCAGCCCGGGCGTCTCGCGGATGAAGTGGACCAGCAGGTTCCGCGGCTCGACGTCGCGGGTGACCTCCTGGCCGTTGATCGTGATCGTGACTTGCATTCCTCAGGCCTCCTGTCGCAGCGCTCGGTTGGTCGCGCGGCGCAGGGCGCGCTTGGTCAGCACTCCGGCGAGATGCCGCTTGTAGTCGGCCGGCCCGCGCGTGTCGGCCATCGGCATGCAGTCCTCGGCGGCGATTGCGCCGGCCTGCTCGAACAGCTCCTCGCTTGGGGCCTGCCCGCGCATCAGCTCCCCGACCCGGCTCACGTCGATCGTGAACGGCCCGGCCGCGGCGAGCGCGACGCCGACGTCGGCGAAGCTGCCGCCGCCCACCCAGACGGCCGCCGAGGCGGCCGCGATCGCGAAGTCGCCGGCCCGGCGCTCGACCTTCTCGTGGGCGCTGCCGGCACCGGGGCGGATCTTGACCCGGACCTCGGTGAGGATCTCGTCGGCGCCGACCGCGGTCGTGTAGGGGCCGACGTGGAACTCGCCCATCGAGATCACGCGCTCGCCCTCGTGGCCGCGGACCACGACGTCGGCCTTGATCGCCGAGCAGACCGCCGAGAGGTCCTCGCCCGGGTCGGCCTGGCAGAGCGAGCCGCCGATCGTGCCGCGGTTGCGGACCACCGGGTCGGCGATCACCTCCTCGGCGTCGGCGAACACCGGGAAGTGCTCGGCCAGCAGCTCGGATCGCAGCAGCTCGACGTGGCGGGTCATCGCCCCGATCCGGATCAGCTCTCCGTCGCGCTCGATGTAGGAGAGCTCGTCGAGGTCGTTGATGTCGATCAGGTGCTCGGGCGTCGCCAGGCGCAGCTTCATCATCGGCAGCAGGCTGTGGCCGCCGGCGATCAGGCGCGCGCCGGGGCCGTGCTCGGCCAGCGAGGCCAGCGCCCCGTCGACGCTGGTGGCCCGCTCGTAGCCGCAGGGTGCCGGCGTCTGCATCTCTACGACCCTCCTCTCGTGTCGTCGTCGGCTGCGGCGCCGGTCGCCGGCGCCGGGGGGCGAGGTCTCACGCCCGGCGTCAGCGCCGGTTCGTACTGGACCGGCGCGTCGGTGCCGATCACCGGCGAGTCGGGCAGCGCCTGCGGCCGCGTCTGACGCAGGTTCGGGTACAGCGCTCGCGCTTCCGCCGCCGCCCGGCCGGGATGGCGGAGGACCGGGCCCTCGGGGCTGGCTGCGGCGATCGGCGCTTCGCGGCCGAGCCGGGCGAGGGTCAGCACCCCGGTCGTGTAGACCTCGGCGATCCGCGGCGGCTTGATCTTCTCCGAGTCGGGGAAGTTGCGCAGGCCCTCGGCGCCGGCGCCGGGGTAGAGCCCGTCGATCAGGCCGACCGCGTCGCTCAGCCCCGCCTTCTTGACCAGCAGCCCCTCGAGCGCATCGACGGCGGCGTCGAGGTTGGCGTTGATCGTCTTCACCACGTCCTCGACCGGAGCGCTCTTCTCGACGATCTCCCCGACCGCCGCGATCGCGCCGTCGAGGCCGGCGGAGATCCGGCGCAGGGCGACGATGGTCGAGACGAGGTAGTAGACGAGGGCCGCGACGATGAGGACCACGGCGACGATCAGGACGATTCCGGGTGCGGGCATCTCTGGCTCTCCTTAGCTCGCGTCGTCGACGATCACGTCGAGCGAGCCGCCGTAGTCGGCGACCGTCTCGACCGTTTTGATGACCTGGTCCTGGGTGGTGAGCAGAAGCGGCACCGCGTCGAGGTCCTCCGACCCCGCCGCCGCGGCGGCGGCGATGCGGTCGACGCTGGGGGCGATTCCCTCGGCGGCCTGCAGCACGCCCCGCAGCAGGTAGACGACGACGGGGAAGATGACGAGCAGGACGAGCAGCGAGCCGATCCAGTAGAGGATCATCGCGGCCTCCTCTCGGCGACGATCCGCGCCTTGGACGCGATCCCGGGCAGGGCGCCGAGGATCGTGTCGAACTGGGCGTTGATCGCGGTGACCGAGGGCTCCAGCGTCCGCAGGTGCTCGGCCTCGACGGTCTCAAGGGCGCCGGCGAGCGTGTTGAGGTTGGTCGAGATCGAGAGCAGCCCGCGGCGCACCAGGATCAGGGCCGCCGCGAGGACGGCCGTCACCACGGCTGCAAGCACGACGCTGATGATGACCAGCGCGTCGGTGCTCATCGCTCACCGAACCCGTCCGTGAGAGCGTTCATGTAGTCGTCCTGCACCAGGGCCTCCTCGACGATCTTCCCCAGCACCGGCGCGGTCGCCTGCAGCTGCGGGATGTTGGCGGTGTTCTCGGCGACGCCTCCGGCGACGCTGAGAAGCTGCGCCGCGGAGTCGTCGATTTCATTGACGGTGCGCAGCAGCACCGCCAGCAGGATGGCGACGGCGGCCGCCGCGACGAGCGCGATCGCGAGGGCGATCTCCCAGTAGGTGTGGGCCGAGATGGCGGCCGTGACGAGCGTCATTTGCCCACCGCCACCTTGCGCAGGGCGCGCGCGGAGTGCAGGATCCTGACGCCGGAGTCGTTGATCCGCGCCACGCCCGACAGCTCGTCGGTCTGCGCCCGCACGACTTCGACGCCGGCCACGGCGGTCCGCGCCTGGCGCGCGATCCGCACTGCGAGCGCCACGATCGTGGTGACGATCGCGGCCGCGATCAGGATCACGACGACGCCGAGCACTATGCCGATCTTCCATCCGGCCAGGGCCGCTTGGACGGTCATCTCGTGCCTCTCTTCATGCGGGCAGCTCCTCCTTCGAGTTCCGGGCCGCCCACCGGATCGACCTGACGATCGTCGCGTAGCCGGTGCAGCGGCAGATTTGGCCGGAGATCGCCTCGCGGATCTCCTCGTCGGTCAGGGAGGTCGGGTCCTCGGCGGCGTCGAGCAGCGCGCGGGCGGTCATCAGCATCCCGGGGGTGCAGAACCCGCATTGCAGGCCGTGCTCCTGGCTGAAGCCGCGCTGAACCGGATCCAGGGCCCCGTCGACCTCCAGGCCCTCGACGGTGCGGATCTCGTATCCCGCCGCGGTCGCCGCCAGCACCGTGCACGACTTCGCCGGCTCGCCGTCCATCAGCACCACGCAGGCGCCGCAGTTGGACGTGTCGCAGCCCCAGTGGGTGCCGGTCAGCCCCAGCTCGTCGCGCAGGAAGTGGACCAGCAGCGTCCGCGGCTCGACCTCGCGCGTGTAGTCGCGGTCGTTGACGGTGACCGTCACCTGCATCACGCCACCCCCGCTGCCGCGCGCTCGGCCGCGCGGGCGATCGCACGGGCGGCGAGGACCCCTGCCGCGTGGCGCTTGTAGTCGGCGGAGCCGCGCTGGTCGGTGATCGGCGTGCAGACCGCGGCGCCGGCCGCGGCCGCCCGCTCGAACAGCTCCTCGGAGGGGGGCTGCCCGATCAGCGCCTCGCGAGCCGCGGTCGAGACGACCTCCGAGCCGACCGCGACCAGGGCGATGGCGGCGTCGGCGACGACGCCGTCCTCGATCGTCAGCGCGGCGCCGGCGGCCGCGACGGCCCAGTCGCCGACCCGCCGGTTGACCTTCTCGTAGGCGCTGCCCGTCGAGTCGCGCAGCGGCACCCGGATCTCGACCACCATCTCGTCGTCGGCGACGGCGGTCCGGTACGGGCCGAGGTAGAAGTCCTCCATGTACAGCGTCCGCTCGCCCTCGACGCTGCGGATCACGATCTCGGCGCCGACCGCCGTGCAGACGGCACTCAGGTCCTCGGAGGGGTCCGCCTGGCACAGCGCGCCGCCGATCGTGCCCCGGTTGCGGACCACGGGATCGGCGATCTCCCGCTCGGCGTCGCGGAAGATCGGCGCGCGCTCGGCCAGCAGCTCGGACTCGAGCAGGTCGCGGTGCCGGGTCATCGCGCCGATCCGGATCGCGCCCCCGTCCTCCTCGACGTAGCCGAGCTCCCCGGCGAGGGGGTCGACGTCGATCACCCACTTCGGGGTGGCGAGTCGCAGTTTCATCATCGGCAGCAGCGAGTAGCCGCCGGCGAGGATCCGGGCGTCCGAGCCGAGCTGTGCAAGCAGCTCGAGCGCGTTCTCAACGCTCGTCGCTCGCTCGTACTCGAATGGCGCCGGAACCTGCATCCACATCCCTCCAATCCGCCGCTCCCGTCCGCCCGGTCCAGCCGGGCCTCAGGGGGCGAATCTCCTCCGGATCTAGAATTCTGGTTGCGCCAGGCTCAGGGCTGCAACGCGACCTAAGCGATTACTTAGCCCAGCGGAGAGAGATGACCCTTGCCCAGCTGCAATCGTTCGTGCTCGCGGCCCGTCTCGGATCGGTGAAAGCGGCAGCGGCCGAGCTGGGCGTCACCGAGGCCGCCGTCTCCGTCGCCGTCGCCGCCCTGCGCAAGGAGCTCGGTGACGAGCTGTTCGTCCGCGAGGGACGCGGGATCGCGCTCACCGCCGGCGGCAGGCGCCTGGCCACCCTGGCCTCGGAGATCCTCGAGCTCGCCGAACAGGCCCGCCGCTCCGTCCAGGACGCGCCCGGCCAGCCACGACGGGTGCAGATCGCCGCCACGCACGTCGTCGCCGAGCACATCGGGCCGCTGGTCGACGCCTTCACCGCCCGCGACCCGGGCATCGAGGTCTCGGTCGAGGCGGCGCGGGGCGCGGAGCTCGGCGGGCTGCTCGAGCACCGCCGGGCCGACATCGCCTTCGGGCCCGCCCCGACTGGCGACACCGCCGCCACGATCGCTGCGGTGCCGTTCCTGCGCGCGCGGATGATCGTCGTCGCCGCGCCCGGCCACCCCCTCGCCGCCGGCCACGAGGTCTCGCCCGCCGAAGCCGCCGAGGCCCGCTGGCTATTGGGGCCCTCCGAGTGGGACCCGACCACCGGCTCCGGCCTGCTCTTCGCGCGCCTGGGGATCGAGCCCGAGGACACCGTCGGCTACACCAGCAGCGCCGGGGCGATTGCCGCCGCGGTCGCGGGCGACGGCCTCGTTCTCGCCCTCGCCCACGCGGTCGTCGACCAGGTCCGCCGGCGGGCCCTGGTCCGCGTCGACCTTCCAGGCACCCCACTCGTCGAGGTCTGGCACGCCTCGACCCTCGGCTTCGGCCGCGGCCTCCCGGCTGCCCTGGCGATGCAGCGCTTCGCCACCAGCCCGGAGGCAACCCAGGCGATCTCGACCGGCCGCGCGGGCGCCGTCTCCTCGCGCGTCCAGGCCCGCCCGCACGTCACCCTCTGGAGCTCGGTCGGGGTCGGCGACGCCAGCGAGAGCTGACCCGGCGCCCGTCTCGTTGGTCGAACCCGCGACCCTCGGCGCTCATATCGACTTCGTCGAGAGCCCATGCGACGGTGGGCGACGCCCTTCCCTCGGGCGTCTGCCCTGAGGAACTGCCTGCGCGGCCGGTCCGGGTCGACTAGCGTCGCTTGTGCATTGCGACGGGATGACAAGGAGGAGCAAGCATGGAATCCAAGGCGATCGACTCGGCCGACTTCCGCGAGGCGCAGCACCGGCAGTGGGACTCCGCCGCGGCGGGGTGGAAGGAGTGGAGCGAGTTCACCGATCGCGCAGCTCGGCACGTCAGCGAGCGACTGGTGGAGCTCGCCGGGGTGCAGCCGGGGAGCCGCGTCCTGGACATCGCCGCCGGCTACGGCGAACCGGCGCTCACCGCCGCGCTGAAGGTGGGCACGGAGGGCAGCGTCGTGGCCACGGACATCTCCGCTGAGATGCTGGCGTTCGGGCGTGAGCGCGCGGCGGCAGCCGGGGTGGGCAACCTCGAGTTCGTCGAGTCGGACGCCGCCAGCCTTGATTTCCCGTCGGCGAGCTTCGACGCCGCCGTCTCGCGCTGGGGCATCATCTTCGAGCCTGACGCGGAGGCGGCCGCGGCGCGCATCCGACACTTCCTCAAGCCGGGAGCGCGAATCGCGATCGCCTCGTGGGGCGAACCCGATCAGGTCCCGTTCCTCTCGATCCCGATGAGGACGACGATGAAGCGGCTGGGGGTGCCTCCGCCCCCGGCGGGAACGCCCGGGCCCCTCTCCCGGCCCACCCCCGCCGCGATCGCCGGCCTGCTCGAAGGAGGTGGGTTCTCAAAGGTCGCCGTGGAGCAGGCCGAGGTCACCTTCGAAGTCGACTCACCGGAGCAGTTCACCGCCTACACCAGGGCGATCGCCGCCCCGATCCGGGCGATGATCGAGCAGCACGCAGGCGAGGCCCAGGAGGAGGCCTGGGACGCGATCACCCAGGCCGCGGCGGAGGCCGGAGGCGGTTCCGGGCCGCTGAGATTCTCGAACGTAGCGCTGCTCGCTTCGGCCACGGCCTAGCAATTCGCATAACCCAGGAGGACCCCAAGAAACATGGCCACACAGGTGGCGCTGGCTCGGAGACGACAGCGGTGCCCGTCAGAACCACCCGCCAGGGCGCGCTACCAGTGCGCCCTAGCGGCCAGCGCTCAGGCGGCGGCGCGACCCGTCCCCGATTCGCCGGCCCTGGTCAACGCCTGGGCACGCGACACCGCAGCGCCCAGATCTTCGGTACTGGGCCGCTCGCGAATCGAGCTACGAAGGTCGCGGGCGAGTCTGCCCCAACCAAGCCCCACCAACTGCCCGGGCATCTCATCCCGCGCGAGGGGAAAGGCGTCGTTCGAGAGCAGCACCCACCGTGCGGTGAGAGACAGTGCGCCGCGCGTCTGCTCCAACGCCGCGCCATAGTCGCCGCTATCGATGATCCTCCCGGCGAAGTCCAGCGCGGTTCGAGCCTGTCGAAGCTTTCGCTCGGCGTCGGGCCAGGAGCCCTGATCGGCCACGAACTCCGCGGCCTCCTGGATCACACCCGAATCGAACAACACGCAGCCGTACCAGACGGACCAGTGCGCGAAATCATCTCCGCTCCGAACCTTCTCTGAGAACCGACCCACCGCTTCCGCGTAGAGGTCAATGTCCTCGGGCAGATCAGCGACGTCCAAGGAGTGCACTCCAACGACGTGAAAGTCGAGGTCGCTGACGCGGGTCCGATGCCCTCGGGCAGTCGAGCCGGAGAGCACCATGGCCTCGGCGCCGGCAGCCCGTGCCCGCTCCTCGACCGCCTCGGTGATCGCGATGAGGTCGCTGGACTGGTTCTGTGCCGCGCGGTCGCGGTCAAAGGCCATTCTCTCCGCCCACACGTCGGAATCGCCGGGATGCAAGCGGGAAAGCGCCCCTCGCTGGGGACGCAACTGCTGCCAAGTCATCGTCGTGGTCGTCATTCAGCCTCAGCCTCCGCGATTTGGACCGCGGTCTCAACCTCGATCAAGACATCTTCCATGGAATGCTCGCCAAGCTCCGGATCCTCTCCCTCGTAGAACATTGCCTTGCGCTCCTCGTTGATCGCCGCCTCGAGGCTCGCGAAGCTCCATTGCACGGCGTCCCGCAGATCGCCCGCGGTGGCCTCTGTCTGGGCCTTGGTCAGGTGCTCCCGTGCCACCTCAACTTTCGGTTTCGGGACCACTTCGGCCATGCTACGCCGGGCACCGGATCGGGCAGCATCACAAGCAGGGGATAGCTCGACACAAGACGTTTTGTCTGCAACGATGATTCCACGGGCGAGCTGCCGCGACCCTCAGGGGTCTCCTCCCCTCATCCTCTCCCGCTGCTCGCCCACGTGCAGATAGAGGACGTCGTTCTCGACGTCTCGGGAACAACCTGGTTGGGAACTGCGGCTAGCGACCGAACAGCGCGCAGACCGCGGTCGCTTGGACCCGGCGCAGCTGCGCCAGCAGCTTCCCGGTCGGGGCCGGGATGTTGAGCGAGGTCGTCACCGCCCGTTTGCCGTCAGCGGTGGCCGCGGCGAACTGGACGTAGCCGGGGAAGTTGCCGGTGTGGCCGTAGACCGTTCCGCACCTCGTCTGGTAGCGGAAGAGCGCCAGCCCGGCCGAATTGCGGCCCGGGCCGGGCGGGCTCGATTCGCCGCCCTTGAAGAACCGCATCTGCCGGCGCTGCTGGTCACGGTCGAAGAAGCGCAACCCGAGGTCGGCGCGGATGAAGGCGTTGAGGTCGCGCGGGGTTGAGAGGATCGCCCCCGAGGCCCACGCGCCGCTGGGGCTGAGCACGGTCGAGACGTCCACGGGCGGCGATTCGGGATCGGTGACGTAGCCGTGGATGAAGGGGCTTGGGATCGCCGTGGTGCGGGGGAAGGAGGTGGCGCCGAGGCCCGCCGGGTCGAAGACGATCCGCTGCAGGAGTTGACCGTACTTCTCGCCGGTGACCTGCTCGGCGATTAGCCCGATCAGGATGTTGTCGGTGTTCGAATACCGGTAGTCGCTGCCGGGCCTGAAATCGAGCGGCTCGTGGCGGACCCAGCCGATGATCTGCAGCGGCCGCACGAAGGCGCGCGGGTGCTCGTCGGCGTGCTTTGCGAACGCCTTCGACTGGGTGTAGTCGGGGACGCCGCCGGTGTGCCCGAGCAGCTGCGCCACCGTGACCCCGCCCCAGGCCGCCGGCATGCCCGGCAACCGCTCGGCGATCGTCTCGTCGAGCCCGAGCTTCCCCTCCCGCACCAGGTTCAGGGCGACGGCCCCGCTGAAAGCCTTGGCGATACTGGCGATCCGCATCCGGTCGGTCGCCCGCGGCGCCCTCGGGCGCCGGACGTCGGCGCGGCCCGCCCGCAGGACGGTCAGCTTGCCGCCTCTATAGAGGGTCGCGATCGCCCCGGGAGGCCCGCCCGGAGCGGTGACCAACCCGCGCAGCCCACGCTGGACGTCAGCGGTGGTGGAGGAGGCGGAGGCGGGCGCCGCGGCGAGGGAGGAGGACGCGAGGGCAACGGCGATCAGAGCCGTCAGGCGGGAGATGCGCATGGGGGTCCTTCCTGGATGGCTAGTGGCAGTACGCGATGTCGGTCGGCCGGGCCCTCCGGGGTCGAGGCGCGGTGATTTCCGCCAGCGGATAGGAGTCGCGGGTCACGCTCGGGTAGTGGGCGCCGAGAACCTACCGCTGCTCCATCCATTCGATCCTAGCCGTTTCGGGCGCCCCGCGGAAGGTGCGGCCGCAGGCCGGGGTGTAGCGGTCACCCGGGACAACGGGCCCTGATGGGTTTCCCAAATTGCATAGCTTGCTTTC
>CAWEOH010000025.1:0-35684 GCA_963810455.1 uncultured Actinomycetes bacterium | reverse complement strand
CGCCCCTGCTGCATCGCCGCCTACGACTTCACCGTGATGGCCGGCTCGATGGGGATGACCGGCGAGATCAAGATTAGCCGCCTGCGGGAGATGGCGTGACGAAGCGGATGCCGTTCGTCTGGCTGCTCGACTCGGCCGGCGCCCGCATCCAGGAGGCGACCGGCTCGCTGTTCGCCGGCTCCGGCCACCTCTTCCGCGAGGAGGTCGAAATGTCGGGGGTGATCCCGATGGTGGCGGCGATGATGGGTCCCTGCGCCGCCGGCACCGCCTACATCCCGGCGCTCGCCGACTTCGTGCCGATGGTCTCCGGCCAGGGCGCGATGGCGCTCGCCGGCCCGCACCTGACCAAAGCCGTCACCGGCGAGGACATCTCGATGGAGGAGCTGGGCGGCGCCAAGGTGCACTGCCGCAAATCGGGGGTGGGGGACCTCGAGGTCGCCGACGACGAGGAGTGCATCGCCGCGATCAAGTCCTACCTCTCCTACTTCCCCTCCAGCTGGGAGGAGAAGCCGCCGCTGCGCGAGGACCGAGCGACCTCGACGACCGCATGTCGGAGAGGCTGATGGAGATCGTCCCCGAGTCCAACCGCAAGCCGTACGACATGTACGAGGTGATCGCCGAGATCGTCGACGACGGCGAGTGGTTCGACCTCAAGCCGCGCTTCGCCCGCAGCGTCATCACCTGCTTCGCCCGCTTCGGCGGCCAGCCGGTCGGGATCGTCGCCAACCAGCCCAAGCACCTGGCCGGCGTCCTCGACAACGACTCCTCCGACAAGGCGGCCCGCTTCATCAACCTCTGCGACGCCTTCAACATCCCGCTCGTCTTCCTCCAGGACATCCCCGGCTTCATGGTCGGCTCGAAGGTCGAGCACGCCGGGATCATCCGCCACGGCGCGAAGCTGCTCTACGCGGTCAGCCGGGCGACGGTGCCGAAGGTGACCGTGGTCGTCCGCAAGGCCTACGGCGCCGGCTACTACGTGATGTGCGGCAAGGCGTACGAGCCCGACCTGATCGTCGCCTGGCCCGACGCCGAGATCTCGGTGATGGGGGCCGAGGGCGCGGTCGAAATCATCGGCCGCTCGGCGATCGAGGCGGCCGAGGACCCGGAGGCGGCGCGCGAGGCGATGCTGAACGCGGTGCGCGAGCGGATCGACCCCTACATCGCCGCCGGCAACGCGGTGATCGACGACATCATCGACCCGCGCGAGACCCGCCCGACGATCGTCAAGGCGCTGCGCATGGCGCGCACCAAGCAGGTCGAGAAGCCACGCAAACGTCACGGCGTGATGCCGGTATGAGCGGGCTTGTCGACTTTGTCAACCAGAGGTTGACCAACTCGACCCGGGAGGCAGGATGAGCAGCTACGACGACCCGGTGATCATCAGCTGCTCGATCAGCGGCGTGATCGCCAACCGCGACCAGTGCCCGGCGATCCCCTACACGCCGGAGGAGTACGCGGCGGAGGCGCGGCGCGCGGTCGACGAGGGCGCCTCGCAGATCCACATCCACGCCCGCAAGCCGGACGGCACGCCCTCCTACGAGGTCGAGGACTTCAAGGCGATCACCGAGGCGATCCTGGCCGAGGTCGGCGACGTGATCGTCAACTACTCGACCGGCGCGATCGGGATCCCGATCGAGAAGCGGATCGAGTACCTGCGCGCCTGCCGCCCCGACGTCGCCGCGCTCAACATGAGCTCGATGAACTACGCGAAGTACAGCGCCCGGCGCAAGGACTTCGTCTTCAAAGCGGTCTTCGAGAACAGCTTCGACACGATCGTCGAGTTCCTCACCGCGATGCGCGAGCTCGGGATCAAGCCCGAGCACGAGTGCTTCGACGCCGGCCACGTCGCCAACCTCGACCCGCTGCTCGACATGGGGCTGCTGGAGGAGCCGCTGCAGATCTCGCTGGTGATGGGGGTGACCGGCGGCATCCGGCCGACGCCGCGCAACGTCACCGCGATGTCCGACCAGATCCCCGGCGGCCCGGAGGGGCGCAACCAGTGGCAGGTGATCGGCATCTCCCGCGACCAGTGGAAGCTGCTCGGCGCGGCGCTGGTGCTGGGCGGCAACGTCCGCGCCGGGGTCGAGGACAACCTCTACCTGCCGGACGGCGAGATGGCGAAGTCCAACGGCGAGCTGATCGCGAAAGCGCGGCAGATGGCCGAAGACGTCGGCCGCCGGCCGGCGAGCGTCGCCGAGGCGCGCGAGCTGCTCGGGGTGCCCAGGCGCGCGGAGGTCTGAGCGTGGGCGCACCGCCGCTCTCCGACGTCCGCGTCCTCGACCTCACCCGGCTGCTGCCGGGCGGCTTCTGCTCGCTGCTGCTCGCCGACCTCGGCGCCGAGGTGCTGAAGGTCGAGGACACCGGGATGGGCGACTACGTGCGCTGGTCGCCTCCCTACTACGGCGGCGACGAGCAGCAGGGCCTCGGCACCCGCTCGGCCCTCTACCTGGCGCTCAACCGCGGCAAGCGCTCGGTTCGCCTCAACCTCAAGATCCGACGCGGGCCGCGAGGCCCTGCTGCGCCTGGTCGCCGGCTACGACGTCGTCCTCGACGGCTTCCGCCCCGGCGTGCTGGACCGGCTCGGGGTCGGCTACGAGCGGCTGCGCGAGGCCAACCCGGCGATCGTCGTCTCCGCGATCACCGGCTACGGCCAGGACGGCCCCAACGCCCAGCGCGCCGGCCACGACATCGACTACCTGGCGCTGACCGGCCTGCTTGGCCTCACCGGCGAGCGGGACGGGCCGCCGGTCTCCGCCGCCGGCCAGATCGCCGACGTCAACGGCGGCCTGATGGCGGCGATCGGCGTGCTGGCGGCGCTCAACGAGCGGCGCAGCTCCGGCGAGGGCCAGTACGTGGACGTCTCGATGGCCGACGGCGCCCTCTCCTGGCTCGCCTTCGTCGCCGCCCAGTACCTCTGCGACGGGAACGTGCCGCGCCGCGGCGAGGGCGTGCTCTCGGGCGGCGTCGCCTGCTACCGCAACTACGAGGCCGCCGACGGCTGGGTCGCCTGCGGCGCCCTGGAGCCGAAGTTCTGGGCCGCCTTCTGCGAAGGCACCGGTCGTCCCGACCTGATCGAGCGCCAGTTCGACCCGCCCGGCTCCGACGGCCACCGCGAGGTCGCCGAGGTCTTTCGCTCCCGCACCCGGGAGGAGTGGCGGCGGTTCAACGACGAGCATGACTGCTGCATCGAGCCGGTCCTCGGCGTCGACGAGGTGCTCGACTCCGAGCTGGTCCGCGCCCGCGAGATGGTGGTCGAGGTCGAGCAGCCGGAGATCGGGCCGGTGCGGTTGCTCGGCAACCCGGTCAAGCTGAGCCGCACGCCGGGCGACCCGACCCGGCCGGCGCCGGCCTTCGGCGAGCACACTGAGGAGGTCCTGCGCGAGGCCGGCTACTCCGAGGAGGAGGTCGCGCGGCTGCTGGAGTCCGGCGCGGCCGCCGGCTGCGATCCCGGCGGGCCCGGGGGAGAGTTCCGGGCGTGAGCGCGACCGAGACCGAACTGCTCAAGATCGGCGAGCTGGCCGACGCCTCCGGCGTGCCGGTGCCGACGATCAAGCACTACCTGCGCGAGGGGCTGCTGCCGGAACCGGTGAAGACCAGCCGCAACATGGCCTACTACCCGGCGACCTTCGTCGACCGGATCCGGCTGATCAAGCGCCTGCAGGAGGAGCGCTTCCTGCCGCTGAAGGCGATCCGCGGCCTGCTCGACGAGGATCCCGAGCGGGCCGAGGCGCTGCTCGAGCTGGAGGACCGGATCCTCGACCGGGCGCTGGTCGGCGAGCGGGCGCGGACGCCGGCGGCCGAGGTCCGCGAGCGCTACGGCGTGCCCAAGGAGGTGCTCGACCGGCTCGCCGAGCTCGAGGTGCTGACCCCCAACAGCCGCGGCTACTCGCCCTCCGACGTGACGATCATCGAGGCGATCAGCCGCTTCCGCGCCGGCGGCTACGACGAGGAGATCGGCTTCACCGTCTACGACACCCTGCGCTACAAGACGGCGCTGGAAGAGCTCGTCCGCCAGGAGATCGACATGGTGATGAACCGCCTCGCCGGCGAAGTGCCGCCCGAGCGGGTGGTCGAGATGCTGGAAACCGGCGCCGAGCCGCTGCGCGACCTGATCGCCGCCCTGCACACGAAGCTGATGGTCGCCGAGCTCGAGCGCCGCCGGGGCTGAGCGGCGCCCGGGGAGCTCCGGGCCAGCTTCCGGGCTTCAAATCCCGTGGTTCCTTAGGGACGCGTAGCGCAACTAAGGAACCACAACTCGGAGCGCCGGCCGGGATTTCGGTTCCGTGGTTCCTTTGGGACTCCTGGCGTCCGGAAGGAACCACGGGATGGCCTGGCCGAGCCGCGTCCGTTTGGCGCGCGTGGCCTCGGCGGGCCACTGCGGGCTGTGGGGGTAGCCTGGTCGGTGTGAGGTCCGTACTGGTGACGGGGGCATCGACCGGGATCGGCCGTGCCAGCGCGCTGCGCCTCGACGGCGCCGGCTGGCGGGTCTTCGCCGGCGTCCGCCGCGAGGAGGACGCCGAGTCGCTGCGCGAGGCCGGCTCGGAGCGGCTGACCCCGGTTCACCTCGACGTCACCGATGCCGACCAGATCGCCGCCGCAGCGGAGCGGGTCGGGGCCGGGGGAGGGGGGCTCGCCGGGCTGGTCAACAACGCCGGCGTCGCCGTCCCCAGCCCGCTGGAGACGATCCCGATCGAGGACTTCCGCCGCCAGCTCGAGGTCAACCTGACCGGCCAGGTCGCGGTCACCCAGGCGCTGCTCGAGCAGGTCCGCGCCGCCCGCGGCCGGGTGGTCTTCATCAGCTCGATCGGCGGCCGCTTGCCGAAGCTCGAGGCGCTCTACGGACGGGCGATCGAGGCCTACCGCGAGACCGTCCGCAAGACGGCGGAGCGGGGGATCCCGCCGGAGAAGGTGGCGAAGGCGGTCGAGCACGCGCTCAGCGCGCGGCGGCCGCGGACGCGCTACCTGGTCGGGCTCGACGCGAAGTTCCAGGCGCGCCTGCGGCCGCTGGTCCCGACGCCCGTCTGGGACCGGATCGTCCGCAAGGCAATGAACCTGTAGATCCGCTGCTTTCCAGGCGAATCGCGCCCGGGTCCTATACTTCCGAGACCCGATTGACTGGTCAATCAACGAGGACTTCGAAGGTGCGAGCAGCAGCGGTTCAACTCAATTCTACGAGCGAGAAGGCGCGCAACCTGGCGGCGGCCGAGCGGCTGGTGCGCGAGGCGGCGGCCGACGGCGCCGAGCTCGTCGTCCTGCCCGAGAAGTGGAACCTGCTGGCCGACGGCGAGGCGCTGCTCGCCGGCGCCGAGCCGCTCGACGGGCCGAGCCTGACCGCCGCCCGCGGCTGGGCGCGCGAGCTCGGCATCCACCTGCTGGCCGGCAGCATCAGCGAGCGCGGCGAGGAGAAGGCCTCGAATACCTCGGTCCTGATCGGGCCCGACGGCGACGACCTCGCCGTCTACCGCAAGATCCACATGTTCGACGTCGACGCCGGCGGCGTCTCCTACCGCGAGTCCGCCTACGAGCGGCCGGGGGAGGAGATCGTCACCGCCCCGCTCGGCGAGACCGTCCTCGGCCTCGCCGTCTGTTACGACCTGCGCTTCCCCGAGCTGTTCCGCGCCCTCGCTCTGGCGGGCGCCCGCGTCTTCGCCCTGCCCGCCGCCTTCACCAGCGCCACCGGCCGCGACCACTGGGAGGTGCTGCTGCGGGCGCGGGCGATCGAGGACCAGGTCTTCGTCGTCGCCCCCGACCAGGTCGGCACCGCGCCGCCGCACTACGACTCCTTCGGTCACTCGGCGATCGTCGACCCGTGGGGACGGCTGCTCGCCGTCGCGCCCGCCGACGCCGGTGAGTGCTTCGTCGCCGCCGAGCTCGACTTCGCCGAGCAGGACCGGATCCGCGAGTCGCTGCCCTCGCTCGCCAACCGCCGCCCGGAGGCCTACGCGCATGGCGTCTAAAGCGTCGGCGGTCGACAAGCGCCGCCAGATCCTCGACGCCGCCGTCCGCGTCTTCGCCCGCCAGGGCTTCCACGCGACCCGCGTCTCCGACATCGCCGACGAGGCCGGCGTCGCCTACGGGCTCGTCTACCACTACTTCCGCTCCAAGGACGAGGTCCTCGGCGAACTCTTCGTCGAGCGCTGGTCGCTGCTGCTGGCGGCGATCGAGGAGGCCGACCGGGCCGGCGGCAGCCACCGCACGCGGCTCGCCGCCGTCGCCGGCTTCATCGTCGAGTCCTACCGCCACGACCCGGAGCTGATGAAGGTGATCATCGTCGAGGTGACGCGCGCCGCCAACTCGTTCGGCCGTACCCACCTGGCGGAGATCCGCCGCGCCTACGAGCAGATCGCGAAGATCGTCGCCGACGGCCAGGAGGCGGGCGAGTTCCGCCGCGACGTGACGCCGCTGTTCGCCTCGATGGCCTTCTACGGCGCGATCGAGCAGCTGCTGACCGGCTGGATCTTCGACGTGATCCCGGCCGGCGACACCAGCTACGACGATGCAAAGGACCTGCTGGTGACGACGATCTGCGACGGTCTCGAGCCGCGATAGGTATGGTCGGGCCGCGTGGATAACGAGATCGTCCGCAGATTGATCTGGAGCGGCATGCTGGCGGCCAGCGGCGCGCTGGCGAGCATCGTTGCCGCCCGCCTGGCTGCTTTCCTATACCGCCGGATGTTTGACGAAGAGCCGCCGGAGTAACTAGGAAGGCATGACGGAACCCAGTCAGACGCCGCCCGAGCAGGGCCAGACGCCGCCGCCGGTGCCGCCGCCGGGCGGCGAGCCCGACCACCGCTCGGTCGCCGAGCTGGTCTTCGACGTCTCCGAAAACGCCTCGACGCTGATCCGCGAAGAGGTCGAACTCGCCAAGACCGAGGTCTCCGAAAAAGTCACCAAGCTGCTGCGCGGCTCGGCGGTCGGCGTCGCCGCCGGCACCTTCGCCTTCCTCGCCTTGATCCTGACCCTGGAGGGAATCGCCTGGCTGCTGGCCGAAGAGGTCTTCAGCGGCACCGCCTGGGCCGGCTTCCTGGTCGAGGCCGGCGTCCTGCTGCTGATCGCGGCGCTGGCCGGCACGATCGCCTACAAAGCGGTCAAGGCCGGCTCACCGCCGGTCCCCGAGCAGGCGATCGAGGAGGCGAAGCTGACCAAGGAGATGCTGGCCAAGGAGGAGGAGAAGAAGTGAGCGCCAACCCGAATCCGCGGCCGCCGCGGCCTTCGACGGCCGGCAGGCCGGGGCGCACGGCGGAGGAGATCCGCCGCGACATCGACCTTCAGCGCCAGCAGCTCGGCACCTCGGTCGAACAGCTGCGCGGCCGCGTTACCGAGCTGACCGACTGGCGGCGCCAGGTCCGCGAGCACAAACGCGAGCTGGTCATCGGCGCCGCGGCCGTCGGGTTCCTCGTCGGCGCCCGCCTCATGTTCGGCCGCCGCAACCGGTAGCGGCGCGGCTCAGACCGCGATCAGCTTCGCCGGGACGCCGCCGACGCCGAGCAGGCCGGGGCCGACGTGGGCGCCGAGGACGGCGCCGATCTCCGAGGTGAAGGCTGGCTCGCAGCCGTAGATCTCGCGGCAGTCGTCGGCCAGGGCCGACGCGATCTCCTCGTCCTGGATGTGCTGGACGACCCAGCCGTCGGCCCCGTCGGCGTGGCGCTGACGGGCGTATTCGCGCAGCCGCTCGAGCGAGCGAGCGCGCGTCCTCACCCGCTCGACCGGAGTGATCTCCTCCTCGAGCGTGAGGATCGGCTTGATCTTCAGGGCGCTGCCGATCCAGGCGCGGGCGCCGCCGATCCGGCCGCCGCGGCGCAGGTACTCGAGGGTGTCGATCGCGAACCACATCCGCAGCGCCTGCCGCACTTCCTCGGCCCGGTTCAGCGCCGCCTCGCTGTCGCCCCCCTGCAGCGCGACGGCCGCGGCGCCCAGCGTGCAGAGGCCCATGCCGCCGGCCGCCGAGCGCGAGTCCATGACGCGGATTCGCTCGCCGCCCTTGCCCTCCTCGACCAGCCGCTCGCGCGCCTGGTTGGCGGCCTCGAAGGTGCCGGAGATCCCGGCCGAGATGTGGATCGAGACGACCTCCTTGCCTTCATCCAGCAGCGGCTCGTAGACCGAGATGAAGTCGCCGATCGACGGCTGCGAGGTGGTCGCGCCGCTCTCGGAGGCGCGCAGGCGCTCGAAGAACGCGGCGTAGTCGGCGATCTCGGTCTCGCGCTCCTGCTCGCCGTCGACCGAGACGTAGAGGCTGATCACCTTGATCCGACGCTCCTCGATCATCGAGGCGGGCAGATAGCAGGTGCTGTCGCAGACGACGGCGGTCTCGGCGCTCGCGTTCAACGCGGCGATTGTCTCAGACGACCCCCGGTGCCGGCTCCCGGCCTCGCTACACTTTGTGAAGTGACTGACACGCCACAAGCCGCCATCACCCTGACCGACAAGGCCGCCAGCAAGATCTCCGAGCTGCTCGCCGGCCAGGAGGACTCCGCCGACCAGGCGCTGCGCGTCGCCGTTCGCGGCGGCGGTTGCTCCGGCTTCCAGTACGCGCTCGCTTTCGACAAGCCGAAGGACGACGACCACGTCTTCGAGGTGGACGGCGTCGCCGTCATCGTCGACAAGGTGAGCATGCAGTTCGTCTTCGGCTCGGAGGTCGACTACGTCGAAGGCCTGCAGGGCGCCGGGTTCCAGGTCAACAACCCGAACGTCGTCGCCGCCTGCGGCTGCGGATCGTCTTTCCAGGTGAAAGACGACGCGCCGGCAGCCGCCGTCTGACCGGCGCGTTCTGCGCCCTCCGTCGTCCGGCTGGACCTATTCGATCTGCAGCGGCGGGGACTGCGCCGGGGCGTCGGTCTGCGGGACGGAGGCGTTCTCGGGCTGCTCGACGCCGAGCGCCTCGGCGAGCTCGCCGGACTCGAACATCTCCTGGATGATGTCGGCGCCGCCCAGCAGCTCGCCGTTGACGTAGAGCTGCGGGAAGGTCTGCCAGTCGGCGATCTCGGCGGTGACTTCGCGCAGCGGCTGCAGCGCGGGGAGGACGTCGATCGCGCCGTACTCGACGTCGACCTGGTCCAGCACCTGGACCACGCGCATCGAGAAGCCGCAGCGCGGCATGTCCGGCGTGCCTTTCATGAACAGCAGCACCGGGTTGGCGGAGATCAGCTCTTCGACTTTGGACTTCAACTCTGGATCGGCCATGCGGTCATCGTATCGAGGCGCTCCGCTCGGCCCGGACGGGCTTGCGGCGGGCGGTCAGAGCTGGGTGGCGATCAGACCGAGGATCGCGGCGAGGACGGCGACGAAGGCGGCGAATAGGCCGCCGCCGACGACCAGGATCGTGTGCTGCAGTCTGTCGATGCGGCCGCTCTGCTTGGCGATCCCGTCTTCGACCCGGTCGAATCGCCTGTCGACCGCATCGAAGCGGGTGTCGACCGCGTCGAAGCGCGTGTCGACGTGCTCGCGGAAATCGTCGAGCCGCTCGTCGGTCCAGGTCGATCTCATTGCCTCCATGCCTCCAGCCTAGGGAGAAAGAACGCACGCGTGGCGCACGAAAAGTGTAACTTTTTGTCTGCGCGACGGCTACTTGGGGGCTGTCGTGGAGGGCCGGCGCGCGGCGTGTGGGCCGAGCACGTCGCGGGCCGGTCGCTCAGCCCGGCAGGCTCGTCTTGACCGAGAGCGCGTGGATCGTGCCGTCATCGAAGCGCTCCTTGACCGCGGCCTTGACCAGCCGGTGCTGGTCGATGCGGGAGAGGCCCTCGAACTGGGGTGCGGCGACGATCGCGAGCAGGTGCTGACCGCCGCCGTCTTCGTCGACGACCTCGACCGCGGCGCCGGGCAGCGCCGCTTCGATCATCGCCCGCAGCTCGCTGAGGTCCGGCATCGCCCCGCGCCTCAGCCGGGCAGCTTCTCGCCGAGGGTGCCGAGCATCTCCTCGACCTTGACGAACTTGACCCGCGGCCGGCCGTGCGGCTCGCCGCGGCCGACCTCGGCCTGGTCGATCGCCTGCCAGTCCTCGAAGGTGACGTAGCGGGTGCCGCGCTCGCGCAGCAGGTCCTCGACGGCTGCCGGGGAGGGGTTCTCCGGCGCCAGCAGCGTCTCCGACTCGACGTCGGCGAAGAGGTGCTGGACCGTCTCCAGCGCGTCTTTCTTGTTGGTCCCGATCACGCCCGAGGGGCCGCGCTTGATCCAGCCGGCGGTGTAGTGGCCGACCTTGTGGCCGGCGTCGTGGGAGTCGAGCACGCGGCCGCCCTCGTTGAGGATCAGGCCGCGCTTCTCGTCGAACGGCACGCCCTCGATCGGGATGCCGGTGTAGCCGACCGAGCGCAGGACCAGCCCGCACTCGAGCTCTTCGCGCTCGCCGGTGTCCCTGGCACGCAGCGCGCCCCCTTCCTCGACCAGCTCGTTGCGGCCGATCACGATCGATTCGACCCTCCCGTCGCCCTTGATCTCGACCGGGGAGGCGAGGAAGCGGAGGACGATCCGCTGCTTGCGGCCCGCCGGCGCGCGACGGGAGAACTCGCGCAGCGTCTCGACGTTGACCCGGGTCGTCTTGTCGGCCTCGTCGGACTCGAGGAAGGCGGCGCTGGCCGGGTCGAGCTCGACCTCGGCCGGGTCGACGAGGACGTCGGCGTCCTCCATCTCGCCCAGCTCCCTGATCTCCGGGTTGGTGAAGGCCGCCTGGGCGGGGCCGCGCCGGCCGAGGACGACGATCTCGCGCACGCCCTTGCGGTCGAGCATCTCGATCGCGTGGTCGGCGGTGTCGGTCTGGCGCAGCTCGTGGTCGGTCAGCGCCAGCATCCGGGCGACGTCCATCGCCACGTTGCCGTTGCCGATCACGACGGCGCGCTCGGCCGAGAGGTCGAAGTCGTCGTCGGCGTAGTCGGGGTGGGCGTTGTACCAGCCGACGAAGGCGGTGGCGGCATGGCTGCCCGGCAGGTCTTCGCCGGGGATGCCGAGGGCGCGGTCCGTCTCGCAGCCGACCGTGAAGACGATCGCGTGGTAGAGCCGTTCGAGGTCTTCGACCTCGACGTCGTGGCCGATCTTGACGTTGCCGAAGAAGCGGAAGCCGTCGCGCGCCGCGGTTTTCTCGTAGACGCGGATCACCGACTTGATCTTCGGGTGGTCGGGGGCGACGCCGCCGCGGACCAGGCCGAACGGCGTCGGCAGGCGGTCGAAGAGGTCGACCTGGGCGTGCAGATCGCCGTCCTTGAGGATGTGCTCGGCCGCGTAGAAGCCGGAGGGACCGGCGCCGACGATCGCGACTCGAAGTGGGTTGTCCTGACTTCCGACTTTGCTCATTGCGTCTCCCCTGCTGGCGGGACTGGCGAGCGCGAAAGGATAGGGAAGGCCGCGACTCAACCGAGAGCCGGGGCGCTCGCGCCGACCGCGGAGGGGGTGCCGTCGAGGGCGTCGAGCGCCTTCGCCACCGACATCGCGACGCAGGTGAAGATCGGCGTCTCCAGCTCGGTGTACTCGCTCGACTCGGTCGGGCGCAGCTCGTTGACGAGGTCGAGGAACATCCCCGGATCGTCGCCCTCGAAGCCGACGACGAACTCCTGGTCGTCGAGCCCGTAGGAGTAGGTCGTGTTGATCGTGATCTCGGGGTAGCGGCGGCCGACCTCGATGTGGCTCTTCATGATCCGGCCGCGCTCCTCCGGCGCCAGCCCGTACCAGCGCCGCTGCTTGACCATCGGGTAGAGGAAGAGGTACTTGCGCTCGGAGGTGCAGATCTCCGGCCGCGCCTGCTCGTCGGAGTAGGGCGAGGGCTTCGTCATCGAGAGGAACGAGTAGGGCGTCTGCGCCCATTTGGCGAGGCCGCTCTGGCCGAGGACGACGTGGAAGGTGTGGATGTCGGCGAGGTTCGGGCTCTGGCTGAGCAGGACCAGGTCGACGTCGCCCCGCGTTCCTATGGTTGAGTAGGCGCGCAGCGACCGGTCGACGGCGAAGTCCTCGCAAGCGGCGAGGAACTCCTGCTTGTCGGCGGCGCGCAGCTCGGCGTCGCGACGGCGCCAGGCGGGATCGATCTTGAAGAAGCTGAATTTCGCGAACGTGCGGTCGGCCATCGCAGCCACGATAGCGCTGCTGCTCGCGCTGGTCGCCTGCGCGCCGGCGGTCGCGACCGCCGCGCGGCCCGAGCGGCCGACCGTGCGGATCGCCTGGGTTCCGTCCGACACGAGCGTGGCGGAGCTTGCCGAGGCGGGCTTCTCCCCGGGGCTGATGAGCACGGGGCTGGGGACGGTGCCGCCGCAGCAGACCTACCTCGACATCACCCAGGGGAACCGGGTCTTCGACTCGCTCTACGACGAGCCGCTGCCAGCGCTGCGCGGCGACTGCCCGGCCTGGCGCCGGCAGGTTGCCGAACGCGCCGAGTCGGCGCCGGCGGAAATCGTCCCCGGCCTGCTCGCGGAGACGCTGGCCGCCGCCGGGGTGGGGGGTCGACTGCGGGGTGAAGTGCCCTGCGGCCTGCGCGAAGCCAGCCTGAGCCGTCTCGCCGACCTGCCCAGGCCTCGCGGCGAGCTCCTGATCGCGATCGCCAAGCCCACCGGGCGCACCGACGACCCGGTGCCGATCGGGATCGCCGCCGCCGGCTTCGACGGCAACCTCACCTCCGACAGCACGCGGACCGACGGCTACGTGCTCTCCACCGACGTCGCGCCGACGATCCTGCGCTGGCTCGGGACCGGTGTCCCGTCGCAGATGTCCGGCCAGCCGATCCGCTCGGAGGGCGCGGTCGACCTTGGCGCGATCGAATCTCTGGGCGCCCGGATGGCGGTGATCTCGCACCGGCGCGGGCCGGTGATCGGGTACAGCCTGCTGGCCTGGCTGGCGCTGCTGGCGCTCGCCGCGCTCGCCGGTCGCCTCTGGCACCGCGCCGGCGTGGCGCGGGCCGGTGTGCGGCTCGTCGGCCTCGCCGTCGTCTACATGCCGCTGGCGCTGCTGGCCGGTGCCGCGCTGGAACCGGGGGAGGGGGCGGAAACGTTGCTGGTCGCGCTCGGCGCGCCGGCGCTGGCGGCGGTGACGCTGGCGCTGGCGCGCGGCTACCGCGCGCTCGCCGTCGCCGCCGGCCTCACCGTGCTCGCCTACGCCGCCGACGTGGTCGCCGGCTCGCCGCTGACCCCGCTGTCGCTGCTCGGCCCGAACCCGGGCCTCGGCGTCCGCTTCTACGGGATCGGCAACGAGCTCGAGGCGCTGCTCGGGGTCCTCGTCGTCGCCGGCACCGGCGCCGCGCTCGCCGGCTTCGCCCCGTCCCTCTCTCGCCGCCGCTGTGCCGTCGCCTTCCTCGCCGTCGGCCTGCTCTGCGCGATCGTCTTCGCCGCCGGCCGCTTCGGCGCCGACGTCGGCGCGGCGATCGTCTTCCCGGTGGGAGCCGCGGTCGCCGCCGTCCTCGTCGCCGGCCGCCGCCAGCGGGCGCTCGTCCTCGCCGTCGCCGCCCCCTTCGCGGTCCTCGCCCTGCTCGCCCTGATCGACCTCGTCTCCGGCGCCAACGCCCACCTCACCCGCTCGGTGCTCGACGCCGGCGGGCTCGGCGCGCTGGGCGACGTCGCCCAGCGCCGCCTGCAGCTCTCGGTCCACAGCTTCGGCCGGCCGGTCCTCCTCTTCTTCCTGCCCGTGGTGGTGGCGCTGGCGGCGCTGGCGGTCTGGCGCCGCGACCTGCTGCGCGCCTGGCTCGCCGGCTCGGCGGCGTATTCGGCGGGACTGCTCGGGGCGGTCGCGGCGACCGCGATCGGCACCCTCGCCAACGACTCCGGCGCGCTCCTGCTCGAGATCGGCGCCGCTTATCTCCTGGTGTTTACGGGCTTTGCCTGGGCTGAGAGCGATCGTGCGCGCGGTCACTGAGGCGGACCGGGCGATGCCTTACCCTTTGAGACAGTGCGCATCGGTCTCGTAACGCCATATTCCTGGTCCTATCGAGGCGGTGTCAACCAGCACGTCGAGGCACTTGCCGAGGAGTTTCTCGGTCGCGGCCACGACGTCCGTGTTTTGGCGCCGTTCGACCCGCCTGGGCGGGTCAGCCGTGTCCTGCACAGGGCCGGCGCCGAACCGCGTCAGCTCGCCGATTACGTGATGCCGCTGGGCCGCACGGCGGGGATCGGCGCCAACGGCGCGATCTCCAACCTCTCGGTCTTCCCCAGCGGCTACTCCGCGCCGCGCCGCGCCGTGCGCCGCGGCGACTTCGACGTCGTCCACGTGCACGAGCCGCTGGCGCCGCTGGTCGGCTGGAACGCGACCCTGGGAGCGGGGGAGACGCCGGTCGTCGGCACCTTCCACACCTACTCGACCAAGGCCGTCCCCAACCACATCGCCAACGGCTTCGGCGCCCGCCGCATGTTCAACCGCCTCTCGGCCCGGATCGCGGTCTCCGAGGCCGCCGCCTGGACCGGCCGCCGCTGGTTCGGCGGCGACTACACGATCATCCCCAACGGCGTCGACGTCGAGGCGCCGCCGAGCGCGCCGCGGCGCCCCGGGGAAGAGCTGCGGGTCCTCTTCGTCGGTCGGCCCGAGGAGCGCAAGGGGCTGCCGATCCTGCTCACCGCCTTCGGCGCCCTGGTCGAGCACGTTCCCAGCCGCCTGACCGTGATCGGCGCCGAGCGCGACGAGGTCCTCCGCTACCTGACCGACCCCGAGCTGATCGGCTCGATCGACGTCGAAGGCCGGGTCGCGGGAGACGAGCTGTGGAGCAAGCTGCACGAGGCCGACGTCCTCTGCGCCCCCTCGCTCTCCGGCGAGAGCTTCGGGATGGTGCTGACCGAGGCCTTCGCCGCCGGCACGCCGGTGATCGCCTCCGGGATCGCCGGCTACAGCGACGTCGTCACCGACGGCGTCGACGGCGTCCTCGTCCCGCCCGGGGACCCGCAGCGCCTGGCCGAGGAGCTGCAGCGGGCCCACCTCGAGCCGCAGCGGCTGCAGGCGATGGGCGCAGCCGCCCGCGAGAGCGCCCAGCGCTACGCCTGGCCCCGCGTCGCCGACCAGGTGACCGACGTCTACGAGCGGGCGATGGCGGCGCCGCGCCCGATCGGCGCCAGCCAGCGTGCCGCCCACTGGGCGGGCCTGCGCCCGGCAGACGGCCGCCCCCGCCAGCCGGCCCAGAAGCTTCCCTCGCTCGACCCGCCGCTGGCCCGCGACGGCAAGCGCGGCCGCCGCGTCGCCCGCCGCATCGGCCTCGGCGTCGCCGGCGTCCTCGGTGTCGGTCTGACCCTGCTCGCGGCGCAGAAGATCGGCGTCGACAAGGTCGTCGAAAGCATCGTCCGCTCGAACCTGACGCTGGTCCTCGTCGCCTGCGGCCTGATGGCCAGCTCGCTCTTCTTCCGCGCCGCCTCCTGGTACTGGATCGCCCGCGCCGCGCTGCCCAACCGGCCGGTGCGCCGCCGCGACGTCACCTCGGCGACGATGATCGGGGTGCTGATGTCGGCGACCCTGCCCGCCCGCCTCGGCGAGCCGGCGCGCGCGCTGACGCTGGCGCGGCGCACCGGCAGGATGCGCGAAACCTTCCCGGTGCTGCTCGGGACCCTGGTCTCGCAGACGATGCTGAACCTGGTCGCGCTGTTCCTGCTGGGCGCGATCATCGTCTCGACCACCTCGCTCTTCCACTCCGGCACCAAGCAGATCTTCCTCTTCAGCCTGGTGCCGCTGATGCTGCTGCTGGTCGTGCTGGGAGCGCCCCTGGTGATGAAGCGAAACGGCCACGGGCGCCTCGCCCGGATCGGCGCCGCAGTGCACCGCGCCCTGGTCCAGGTGCGCGCCGGTCTCGCGGTCTTCCGCCATCCGCGCCGCGGCGCCCTGGCGGCAGCCGCGCAGCTGCTCGCCTGGGCGATCCAGCTGGCCGCCTGCTGGGCGCTGCTCTACGCGCTCGGGCTCAACGGCATGGCCGGGATCGGCGCCGCGGCCGCGGTCCTCTTCGCGGTCAACGTCACCGCCGTCGTCCCCGCCACCCCGTCGAACATCGGCGTCTTCCAGCTGGCGGTGATCAGCGTCCTGCACACCGGCTTCGGGGTTGGCACCGCCGACGCGCTGGCCTACGGCGTGATCCTGCAGGCGGTCGAGATCGCGACCGCGGTGGCGCTTGGCCTGCCGGCGCTGGTCCGCGAGGGCCTCACCTGGAGCGACCTGCGGGTGCAGGCGCTCTCCACGGCGCCGGTCCGGCTGGAGCCGACGCCGCGGTCGCACCGCCACGAAGCGAGCCGCGAGCACGTCGCCTGAGGCTCCGGGCCGGGCCCGGCGGGTGGCTTGCCGGGGAGGACGGGACGCGCGCAACACGCCATTACCGAGAAGATTCGGTTGAGTTGTAAAAAACTATGATGTATTGAATTACGATGGGCGTGAGGTGTGCCGCCACCATTCCCAGGCCGGCACTCCTGGCTACGAGGAGGCGCGGGACCGGCGCTTGATTCCATCCAGCCGGCGCCGGCCCCGCCTTCTCGCTGCCGAAACGCTCTTGGCAATAATCAGGTACATCCCTAGAGTCAGGGGACGAACGGGAGGTCTTTGGGCCTGAAAGCTGCCTGAGGCGGAGGGAACATGAGATACGACTCGGCTGTGCTGGAAAGGCTCGCGCAGCGGTTCCGGCGCGAAATGTGGGCCTCGGTGGTCCCGGAGGCGGTCACCGAATCGGGCGTGGAAGCGGCGCGTTTCGGCCCGGTCCAGGCGACCGCCTTCGGCGACCTGCCGGAGATCGTCAGCCTCAACCAGATCCAGGGAGCGGCGGAGCCCGGTGCGCTCGAGGGCGGGCATCTCGCCGCGGCAATCGAATGGATGCGCCAGCGGGAAGTCCACTACTGGGTGCCGGTGGCCGCCGGTCGGCCCGGTGCCGCCGCGGCCGAGACCTGGCTCGGGTCGCGCGGCTACGAGCAGGCCCACGGCTGGGTCAAGTTCGTCCGCGACCTCTCGCTGCCGCTCGATTTCGAGACCGACCCGGGGATCGAGATCTTCGAGCTCGGCGAGGACGAACTCGACGGCGAAGCGCTGAGCGCGATCGTCGCCGAGGCCCTCGGCCTGCCGGCGCCGGCGGGCACGCTCTTCTTCGCGCTGCCTGAACGACCCGACTGGCGCTGCTACACGGCAGCCCTGGGCCCCGGCGAGCTCGTCGTCTCGACCGCCTCGATGATGATCGAGGGCGAGGTCGCCGTGCTCGGCCCCGGCAACACGCTGGAGCCGGCGCGCGGTCGCGGCTGCAACCTGGCGCTGCTCAAGCGGCGCCTGGACGACGCGATCGCGCGCGGCTGCAGCCTCGCGGTCGTCGAAGTCTGGGAATGCGAGCCCGACCGCCTCTCGGCGGCCGGCCGCAACCTGGTGCGCGCCGGCTTCGAGCCCGCCTACCCGGGCCACATCTGGCAGCGGCCGGCGCTCGACCGCGCGGTTCGCTGAGCGGCCAGTCCGGTCAGCGGCGCGCGGCCGCCGCGGCCTGTTCGGGCTCGTCCTCGGCGGCGTCCCCGCCGGGGTCGTCCTCGGGCGGCAGCTCACCGCCGCGTTCGGTGCCGGCGATCAGCTCGTCGGGCGCGTCGTCGGCCGGGATGAAGCCGGACTTCATGCCGAAGTAGACCGCCTGCGGGTGGTGGGCGACGATCGCCACCGTCGACTGCTCGGGCATCACCGCGAAGCCGTCGGAGAGGGTCATCCCGATCCGTTCGAGGTCGAGCAGCTCCCAGACTTTGGCGTGCTCGGACTGGTCCGGGCAGGCCGGGTAGCCCCAGGAGTAGCGCCGGCCCTGGTCGAGCCCGATGCCGAGCCCGCGGCGGACCTCCGAGTGCAGCCACTCGGCCAGCCCCTCGGCCGCCTGCACGCCGAGCCCGTGCACGTAGAGCTGCTCGGCGAACTCGCCTTCGGCCTCGAGGCGCTCGATCAGCTCGGTCACCTCGGGCCCGACGGTGACGCCCTGCAGGGCGACGACGTCGCGTTCGCCGGACTCGAGCGGCCGGTAGAAGTCGGCGAGGCAGATGCGGTCGTGCCGCGGCTGGCGCGGGAAGACAAGCCGCTCGATCTCGCGGTCGGGCTGCTCGGGGTCGAAGACCACCAGCTCGTTGCCGTCGGCGTTGGCCGGGAAGTAGCCGAGCCGCGCCCGCGGGCGCAGGTAGTCCTGCTCTCGCCACATCCGCTCCAGGCGTGGAGCGAAGCCCTCCTCCTCGCCCTCGCCCTCGACCAGCCGCCGCCACTCCTCACCCTTGACCCCTTTGCCGCCCCAGTGCAGCTTGAACAGCACGTGGCGGTCGAGATAGGGGAAGACGGCGTCCTTGGCCGGGTCGTGGTCGAACTCGATCTCGACCTCGCGCACGCCCCAGTAGGGCGGCGCCGGGATCGGCACGTCGGTGCGGGCGGCGGAGCGGACGCTGGCGTCGGTGGTCGGCGGCGCGTCGTCGGAGACCTCCGGCTTCTCGCGCAGCTGCCTGGCCTCGGTCCGCATCCGCTCGACCAGCGCCTCCCGTGCCTCGGCGTCGACCAGCGCATCCATCGTGTCGAGGCCCTGGAAGGCGTCCTTGCAGTAGAAGACGCCCGGTTCGTAGGTCTCGTCGGACTCCCTGCCCTTCGGGTAGAGCGTGCGGCGCCCGAAGTCGCGGTTGATCGCGGCGCCGCCGATCAGCACCGGGAAGCCGAGCCCGCGCTGGTGCAGCTCGGCGACGCAGGTCGGCATCTGCTTCGAGGTCGAGACGAGCAGCGCCGAGAGGCCGATCGCGTCGGCCTCGTTCTCGACCGCGGCCTCGATGATCGTGTCCACCGGGACCTGCTTGCCGAGGTCGATCACCGTGTAGCCGTTGTTGGTCAGGATCGTGTTGACCAGCGACTTGCCGATGTCGTGAACGTCGCCGAAGACGGTCGCGATCACCACCTTGCCCTTGCTGTGGCCCTCGATCCGGTCCAGGTAGTTCTCCAGCCGGGCGACGGCGCGCTTCATCACTTCCGCCGACTGCAGGACGAAGGGGAGGATCAGTTCGCCGGCGCCAAACTTGTCGCCGACCTCCTTCATCGCCGGCAGCAGCACGTCGTTCAGCGTCGGGACGGCGCCGATCTTCTCCACCGAGCGGTCGATCCAGTCCTCGACCCCGTCCTTCTTGCGGCGCAGGACGTGCCAGTGCAGGGCCTCCTCGGGCTCCATTCCCTCGGTCGGGTCGGCGGCCTCGCCCTCGGCCTCCTCGCCCTTGGACTCGAAGTGGGAGATGAAGCGCTCGAGCGCGTCGTCGCGGCGGTTGAAGACGAGGTCGTCGGTCAGCTCCCGCTCCTGCTCGTCGATCTCCGAGTAGGGGGTGATGTGGTTGGGGTTGACCATCGCCAGGTCGAGGCCGGCCTCGACGCAGTGGTGGAGGAAGACCGAGTTGAGCACCGCGCGCGGCCGCGGCGAGACGCCGAAGGAGACGTTGGAGACCCCGAGCGAGGTCTTCACGCCGGGGATCTCGGCCTTGATCCGGCGGATCCCCTCGATCGTCTCCTGCGCGGAGGGCCGCCACTCCTCGTCGCCGGTGGTCAGGGTGAAGGTCAGCGCGTCGAAGATCAGCGCCTCGGGCTCGAGGCCGTGCTCGTCGCAGGCGATCTCGCGGATCCGTTGCGCGATCTCGAGCTTGCGCTCCGCCGTCTTCGCCATCCCGACCTCGTCGATCGTCAGCGCGATCAGCGCGGCGCCGTGCGCCTTGGCCAGGGGGATGACGGCGTCCGCCTTGTCGCGGCCGGCCTCGAGGTTGATCGAGTTGACGATCGCCCGGCCGGGGATCTGCTCGAGCGCGGCGCGGATCACCTCCGGTTCGGTCGAGTCGACCTGGATCGGCGCCGGCTGGGTCAGCGAGATCCGCTTGACCACCGCCTGCATCTGCTCGTCCTCGTCCTGGCGCTCGGTCAGCGCGACGCAGACGTCGAGCACGTGGGCGCCGCCCTCGACCTGGTCCTCGGCGACTTCGACGAGGCCGTCGTAGTCGTCGGCGAGCAGCATTTCCTTCGCTTTTTTCGAGCCCTGCGAGTTGACCCGCTCGCCGACCAGGGTGGGCCGCGGCTCCTGCACCAGCGGGGTCGAGGTCATCATCGAGGAGACCTCGATCGGGCCCGGCGCCGGCCGCTCGCTCGTCGTGAGGCCGTCGACCCGGGCGCGGATCGCGGCGATGTGCTTGGGAGTCGTGCCGCAGCAGCCGCCGACGATGTCGACGCCGTAGCGCTCGACGAACTCGCCCAGCGTCTGTGCCAGCGGCTCGGGCTCTTCGGGGAAGATCGTCTCGCCGTCGGGGCCCTGCAGAGGCAGCCCGGCGTTGGGGATGCAGTGGACCGGCAGCGGGCTGGCCTCGCCGAGGAAGCGGATCGCGTCGCGCATGTCCTCGGGGCCGGTCGAGCAGTTGAGGCCGACGACGTCGACGTCGAGCGCGGTCAGCGTCGTCAGCACCGCGCGGATGTCGGTGCCGAGCAGCATCTTGCCGCCGTTGGGCAGCAGCGAGACGCTGATCTGCAGCGGCAGCCGCCGGCCGGTCTCGGCGAACGCCTCGCGGGCGCCGAAGATCGCCGCCTTGACCTCGAGGATGTCCTGCGCGGTCTCGATCATGATCAGGTCGGCGCCGCCCTGGACCAGGCCCCGCGCCTGCTCGGCGAAGACCTCGGCGAGGCGGGCGAAAGAGATGTCTCCCAGGGTCGGGTCGGTCGAGGCGGGGAGGAAGCCGGTGGGGCCGATCGAGCCGGCGACGAAGCGGTCGGGGCCGGCGGCCTTGCGCGCGATCTCGGCCGCCTTCACGTTGATCTCGAGCGTCTCGTCGCCGAGCCCCCACTCCTCGAGCTTCAGCCGCGAGGCCTGGAAGGTGTCGGTCTCGACCACCTCGGCACCGGCCTCCAGCATCGAGCTGTGGACCCCCTCGATCACGTCTGGGCGGTTCAGCACCAGGACCTCGTGGCACTTGCCCTCCAGGCCCCCGTAGTCGTCCTGGCTGAGGTCGAATTCCTCGAGGGTTGCCCCCATCCCGCCGTCGAAGACGACGACGCGCTCTCCTATTGCGGCTATGTAGTCACGTTCGGCCATGAACCACGAGAGGCTATCGAGACCGCTCGCGGTTCCCTCTTCCCGTTTGTCGGGGAAAGGAACCTAGCCGTTTGGCCAGGTGGGGTTGGAGCGTCAGCCGCGCAGGCCGAGGCGGCGCTTGAGGCCGCGCGCGTTGAAGGCGCGGGCGATGCGGTCGACGATCCCGCGCCGGCCCCGGGTGTACGGGTACCAGGTGGGTTCGCGCTTGCCGGCGAACCGGGTGATCACCAGCGACTCGGTGCGGCAGAACTTCTTGATCCCCGGCTCGCCGTGGCGGTAGCCGATCCCGGAGCCCTTCCAGCCGCCCATCGGCACGTCGGAGGCGAAGTAGTTGACCAGCACGTCGTTGACGTTGACGGCGCCGCACTCGACCCGGCGCGCGACCTGCTCGGCGCGCTGGCGCTCGCCAAAGACCGAGCCGGAGAGGCCGTAACGGCTGTCGTTGGCGAGCCGCAGCGCCTCCTCGGTGTCCTCCACCTTCATCACCCCGACCACCGGGCCGAACGTCTCCTCGCGCATCACCTTCATCGAGTGGTCGACGTCGACCAGCACCGTGGGCTCGAAGTAGTCGCCGGGACCCGGCGCTCGCTTGCCGCCGGTCAGCGCCGTGGCGCCGGCCGCGAGCGCGTCGGAGACGTGGTCCTCGACGATCCCGATCTGCTTCGGCGAGGTCATCGCCCCGACCTCGGCGTCGTGGCCGGTCGCGTCGGCGCCCTGGCGCAGCTTGCCGACCTCGGTGGCGAGCTTGGCGACGAACTCGTCGTAGGCGGGCTCCTCGACGTAGATCCGCTCGACCGACATGCAGATCTGGCCCGCGTTCATCATCCCGCCCCAGGCCGCGGCGTTGGCGGCGCGATCGAGGTCGGCGTCGGCGAGGACGATCATCGGGTCCTTGCCGCCGAGCTCGAGGCTGACCGGGGTGAGGGTCTCGGCGGCCCGGGCCATGACCTTGCGGCCGGTCCGGTCGGAGCCGGTGAACTGGACGAAGTCGACGTTGTCGACCAGAGCGCCGCCGGTCTCGCCGATCCCGTTGACGCAGTCGAAGACGTCGGGGCCGCCGATCTCGTGCTTCCAGGCGTCGACCACCTCGGCGAGGCCGAGCGGGGTGAACTCCGACGGCTTGACGACGACGGCGCAGCCGGCCTGCAGGGCGGGGATCGCGTCGCCGAGCGAGAGGATCAGGGGGAAGTTCCAGGGGCTGATGATGCCGACCACGGGGTGCGGCCGGTACTGGACCCGCAGCTTCTTCGAGGCGAGCAGCGCCGAGGAGGGCCGGACGGCCTCCTCGCCGATGAACTCGGCCGCCTTGGCGCCGTAGAAGTTGATGATCGAGGCGAGGTAGACCGGCTCGTTGGCGGCGTCGGCGCGGACCTTGCCGGTTTCGCGCTGCATCGTGTCGAGGATCAGGTCCCGGTTGTCGAAGACCCAGTCGCGCAGCTTGCCGAGCCAGTGGTGGCGGCCCTCGATCCCCATCGCCTCCCAGTCGGCCTGGTTGGCGCGCACGCGGGCGACGGTCGCGGCCACCTGGGCGGGCGAGTCGACGGGCACCCGGGCGATCGTCTCGCCGGTCGCCGGGTTGCGAACCTCGATCGTCTCCGGCGCGGCCGGCGCTCCGTTCTCGCCCGCCGGATCGCCGGTCGCCTTCGCTGCCGCTCCAGTCTCCACCGCAAGCTCCCTTCGTCGCCCGCCAGCCGGCTTGGCTAGCCAGCCAAAGAGTAGCTCAGAGCTTGTCGACCACGATGCCGAGGACGACCGCGAGCAGGGTGGCCACCATCGTCGCCAGCGATCCGATCATCATCAGCTGCAGCCGGTCGAGTCGATCGCCGAGGCGGTCGAATTCGCCCCGTAGAGATTCGTCGCCAGCCCTGATCTCGCCCCGCAGAGATCCGTCGACGGCCTTGATCTCGCCCCGCAGAGATTCGTCGACGGTCTTGATCTCGGCCCGCAGCGATTCGTGACCCGCCTTGACCTCGCCCCGCAGAGCCTGGATTTCCGTCCGCAACGACTCGTCGCCGGCATGCATCTCGGCCCGCAGCGCTTCGTCGCCAGCCTTGATCTCGTCCCGCAGGGATTCGTGCCCCCGGGTCATCTCCTCGCGCAGGGCGCGAGTGTCCTCGCGCTGTTCGCGGAAGCCGTCGCCGACCCGCCGATTGAGGTCGTCGAGGCGCTCGTCGGTCCAGGTTTCTCGGGCCATGGTCGCCATGCTGCCACTGTAGACGGAAAGTTTCAATCCTGTGGTGCGCAGAATGTGGAAATTCGCGCGTGGGAGGCGCGCGAAATGCGCGCGGGCGGCGGCTCAGCGTTCGACGACGCGGTAGACGGGGCCGTCGAGGGAGGCGACGTAGAGGCGGTGGAGCTCGTCTTCGCCGAACGAGCTCGGCGAGTCCACGTGCAGCCCGATCCGGCGGTCGTGCGCGGCGCGCTTGAGGTGGGGGACGAGGCTGCGCAGCTGGCCCTCGCAGAGGTCCGCGTAGACGTAGCGCTTGTACAGCGAGCGCAGGCGGCGGTCGGCGACGACGTAGCCGCCGATGATCGAGCAGCTGCCGCCGCCGCGGCTGTGCGAGTAGGCGAAGATCGGCTTCGTCGTGCCGCCGGGGTCGGGCGTGCCGCTGTTCGAGCCTTCGTAGCGGTGGAAGCCCTCGAAGGCGTCCCAACCGAAGTTGGCGCCGTCGGCGGCGGCGACGGTCGTGTAGTCGAGCTCCTCGAACTCGTCCTGGCCGACGTCACCGATCGCGACTCGCGGCTGCTTCGCGCTGACCGTGTCGAAGGAGAAGCGGAACGGGTTGCGCAGCCCGTAGCTGTAGATCTCGTCGCGGCCGGGCTTGCCGACGAAGGGGTTGGACCCGGGCACGGTGTAGGGCCGGCCGTGGCGGGGCAGCGGGTCGATCCGCAGCAGCTTGCCGAGCAGGACGTTCTTGTTCTGGGCGTTGTTGGGCGGGTCGCCGCCGGAGCCGCCGTCGCCGGTGCCGAGGTAGAGGAGGTTGCCGAGGAACTGCAGCTGGCCACCGTTGTGGTTGGCGTTGACGGGGTGGGGGATGCGGATCACGGCGCGGCGCGAGCCGGCCGCGGCGCGGGTGGGAGTGCGGCGCTTGAATTCGTCGACGCGGATGTTGCCCGCGTTGTCGACGTAGTAGACGTAGAAGCGGCGGCTCTTGCGGTAGTCGGGCGGGAAGGCGATCGAGAGCAGGCCGCGCTCGCCGCCGTCGTCGCTGACCAGCCGGTCGATGTCGAGGAACGGACGCGAGAGGCGGTGTCCGCCGCGCAGGACCGCCACCCGCCCCGACTGCTCGACGACGAAGAGCAGCTTGCGGAAGCCGGGCGCGCCGGACACGTAGACCGGGTTCTCGAAGGAGCCGATCTTCCTCAGCGCCAGCCTGCCGTCGACGCGCGGCTGGGCGGCGGTCGTGTCCGAGCCGGGGGACGTCGTGCCGGAGCCCGTGGAACCCCCTTCGGCTGCCGAGCCGCAGGCCGGCAGGGCCAGCGCCAGGGCGACGGCGAGAGCGGTCAGCAGTGTCGCGGTGGGGCGAGCCCGCATCCCCCCCGAGGGTAGCTGGCCGCGCTCGCCCTATTCGCGCTTCTGGCCGGATCGGCTGCCGATTTCGACGATTTCGCCGTTGTCCTTGACTTCGGTTTCGGGCAGCTTCGGCGTGATCTCGGCGACGATCGAGCCGCCGGGGACGGCGCCGTTGTCGGTTTCGGCCGTGACTTCGTCGCTGAGGCCGGCGTCGACCCGGTACAGCAGCTTGTACTTGCCGACCCGCACCGCGCTCAACTTCCAGACGGCGGCGGTGCTGGCGCCCGGCCGCAGCGGCCCGAAGTCGAACGTCCGGCGGTTCGAGGTGGTGGCGCCGCCGGGTTCGGAGGAGCCGACGAAGCGCGGGTAGGTTTCGGCCAGCACCCAGACCGGCCGTTCGGCGTTGGCCAGGCCCGGCGTCGGTTCGTGGACCCCGAACGGCAGCGAGGAGGCCTTGCCGGCCTCGCCGGCGATCCTGATCGTCACGCTCATCGCCGGCACCGTCTTTTCGCCGGTGTTGCGGACGCCGAGCCGCAGCAGCGAGGTCTGGCCGAGCCGCTGCTTGGCCGGGAAGCTCGCTTCGGTGACTTCGACCTGGTAGGTGCCCGCCGGCTCGTTGGCGTCCTGGGAGGAGCCGCCGCAGCCGCTGAGCAGCGCCGCCGCCGCCACCAGCGCGAACCCGGTCGCCGTGACAAGGAGGCGGGTGCGCCGGGAATGTCGTCCGGTCCCCCGCAAAGCGGCCCGAACATACCACGGGGTTTCCCCGCTTGGCCGCGGTTTTCCGGCCCCCGGGAGAGGGTTAGCCGGATCTCAACACTGGGCTAATGGAAGGGGCTGACCCATCCCCTAGTATCCGACCAGCGAGAGGGGCGCCGCGCTAGGGATGGCGTGCCTCGTCGGAGGAGCAGATGGTCGGATCCGCGGTCAACAGGGCGTTCCTGCCCGCCAAGTCGTTGTTCGAACAGGTGGGGGAGATGATGCTCCTCACCGCGCGGACGATCGTCTCGGCGGTGAAACCGCCGTACCCCTACGGCGAGGAGTTCATCGGCCAGTTCCTCTTCGCCCTGCAGCTGTGCTGGTTCCCGCTGCTGGTCTCGACCGTGGCCTTCGGCTTCGGCGCGCCCGGGCTGCAGGCCGCCAACTTCCTCTCCCTGTTCGGCGCCTTGGACCGGCTCGGCGGCTTCTTCGTCCTCGCCTCGATCCGCGAGTTCGCCCCCTTCGTCACCGCGGTCGTCGTCGCCGGCGTCGCCGGCACCGCGATCACCGCCGACCTCGGCGCCCGCAAGATCCGCGAGGAGCTCGACGCGCTGCAGGTGCTCGGCGTAGACCCGATCAAGAACCTGGTCGTGCCGCGCTTCCTGGCGCTGATGCTGATCACCGGGCTGCTCGACATCTACGCGCTGGTCTTCGGGATCAGCGGCGGCATCCTCACCGAGCTGCTCTACAACCAGCCGCTCGGCGGCTTCTTCGCCACCCTCTTCTCCAACGCCTCGATCACCGATCTCTGGGGGTCGGTGGTCAAGTGCACGCTGTTCGGGGCGATGATCGCCGTGGTCTGCTGTTACAAAGGGATGACCGCGTCGGGCGGTGCCGCCGGCGTCGGCCGGGCGGTGAACGAGGCGGTGGTGATCTCGTTCATGGCGGTCTTCGCCTTCAATTACGTCTTCACCCAGACGCTGCTGGCGACCAACCCGGAGCTGCAGACGATCCGATGAACGCCTGGCTGGAGGTCCCGCGCGGCTGGCTCGACTCGTTCGGCGAGATCGCCCGCTTCGGCTCGCGCGTCGCCGGCCTCGTCTACTCCGGTCGCGTCTTCCGCTTCTTCGGCGAGGCGCTGCGCCAGGCCGGGATCCTGATCCTCGGCTCGGCGCTGATCATCTGGGGCCTGGTCTTCGTCCTCGGCCTGCAGTGCGGGATCGAGGGCGCCTACCTGCTGCGCGCCCAGGGCGCGCCCGCCTACGCCGGCGTCTTCTCCGCCTGGTGCGACCTGCGCGAGATCATGCCCTACGCCTTCGGCTACATGCTCGCGGCCAAGGTCGGGACCGGGATCGTCGCCGAGCTCGGCGCGATGCGGATCTCCGACGAGATCGACGCGCTCGAGGTGATGGGGGTGCCGCCGGTCACCTTCCTCTGCGCGACCCGCCTGCTCGCCGCCTGGATCACCTTCCCGTTCATGTACCTGGTCGGGATCGGGATCATGTACCTGGCCAGCTACCTGGCGGTGGTCAAGCAGATCGGCGACGTCTCCTCGGGCGGCTACTTCCTGATCTTCTGGATGTTCCAGAACCCACCCGACCTCTTATTCAGCTTGATCAAGGGGATGGTGATGGCGACCGCGATCGTCCTCGTCGGCTGCTATTACGGCTACACCGCGTCCGGCGGGCCGGTGGGGGTGGGGACCGCGACCGCGAAGTCGATGGTCCTCAACATCGTCTTAGTCCACATCATCGGGATGTTGGGGACCCTGGTCTTCTGGGGGGCTAACCCGAGGGCGCCGATAGGAGGCTGACAAGTGCCGAGCGAAGAGGACAAGCGGTTCGAGGACGCCGAGGAGGAGGCGCGGCTGGAGCCCGTCGCCGCCAAGCTGGGCGCCGAGCTGGCGCCGTCGGTCGACACCGGGGACGGGGCCCCCTACACCAGCGAGGACGGGGCGGTGATGGGGCGCGACTTCATCATTCCCGGCGTCGACCCGGCCGAGCACGACCCCTATCGCTTCCACACCGGGCGCAAGCGCGACCACGGCGGCGAGGACGCGATCGAGATCATCGACCTGGTCAAACAGTTCGGCCGGGCGCGGATCCTCAACGGGGTCAACCTCGGCCTGCCCGAAGACCAGGTCTCGATGGTGCTGGGCCCGTCGGGCACCGGCAAGAGCGTGCTGATCAAGCACATCGTCGGGCTGCTGCACCCGGACTCGGGTGACGTCCTCGTCCACGGCGAGTCGATTCCCAACATGACCGACGACGAGCTCTTCGACGTGCGGAAAAAGTTCGGCCTCCTGTTCCAGGACGGCGCCCTGTTCGGCTCGATGAACATCTACGACAACGTCGCCTTCCCGCTGCGCCAGCACACCGACAAAGGCGAGGAGGAGATCGCCGAGATCGTCAACCGGCGGCTGAAGGAGGTCGGTCTCTCCGAGGCCACCTACAAGATGCCGAACGAGCTCTCCGGCGGGATGCGCAAGCGTGCCGGCTTCGCCCGGGCGCTGGTGCTGGAACCTGCGATCGTGATGTTCGACGAGCCCGACTCCGGCCTCGACCCGGTGCGCACGGCGCTGCTCTGCGAGCTGATCCGCGAGGTCCACGCGGAGAACGGCGGCTGCTACCTGATCATCAGCCACGACCTCGCCACGGCACGGCGAGTCCCCGACTTCCTCGCCGTGCTGTGGAAGGGGAAGATCGTCGAATCGGGGGCGAGGGAGCAGCTCTTTGACTCCGACAACCGGTTCATCTCACAGTTCCTGCATGCCGATGTCAACGGTCCGCTGTCGATGGACTGAGCGCCACCACGGGCACCGGCTTGAGCACCGATAACCGCTTCGGCAGCGTCGCTGCCTGGGCGGCCCGTCACGCCAGGTCGCTGCTTGCGGTCAGCCTGGTGGTCGCGGTCGGCGCCGCGGTCGGCGCGACGCGGGTCCCGACCGACGCCGGCATCGGCACCCTGGTCGATTCCGACACCGCCAGCTACCGGGCGACGCAGGAGGTGCGGCGCGAGTTCGGCGAAGAACCGGTGGTCGTCCTCGCCCGCGGCGACCTGCAGCGGCTGATCCTGACCAAGAACATCTTCCGCCTGCTGCGCCTCGAGGGTTGCCTCTCGGGGAAGGTGCCGAAGGGGGCGAAGCCGCTGCCCGGCCCCTGCGAAGAGCTGGCGGCGATGGAACCGGTCGAGTTCCTCGCCGGCCCGGCGACCTTCCTCAACGAGGCGGTCGTCCAGATCGACGCGCAGCTCGAACGCCTCGCCAAGCACGTGCCGGCGGCGCGGCTACAGGAATACCTGCTGGCGGTCGCGACCAAGTACGGGATCACCAGCGCCCCGTCGATCGACAACGAAGAATTCGTCGCCACCGTCGTCTTCGACCTGAGCCGGGCGCGGGGGACGCCGAAGGCGCGGCTCTCCTACCTCTTCCCCAACGACCACTCGGCGCAGATCGTGATCCGGCTGAAGCCGGACCTGAGCGAGGCCGAGCGGCAGCGGGCGATCCGGCTGATCGAAGCGGCGGTGGCGGAAACGAAGCCGCGCAAGGCCTGCAAGGAAGGCGGCAAGCCGGCGCCGTGCTTCGCGCTGAAGGGGGGCAGCTACGTCGTCTCCGGCGCCCCGGTGGTGGTCGATGGGCTCGCCGGCGCGCTGAAGGACGCCCTGCTTGTCCTCTTCGCCGTCGCCGTCGTCGTCATGGCGGCGGTGCTGCTGCTCGCCTTCCGCTCGCGCCTGCGGCTGCTGCCGCTCGCCCTGGCGCTGGCCACGGTGGCGATCGCCTTCGGTCTGCTGGCACTGGTCGGCGGCTCGCTGACGATGGCCTCGATCGCCGCCCTGCCGATCCTGATCGGCCTCGGCGTCGATTACGCGATCCAGTTCCAGGCCCGCCTCGACGAGGCCGAGGAGCGCGGCCTCACCGGGGTCGCGGCAGCGCGGGCGGCGGCCGCGGCGGGCGGACCGACGATCGCGGTCGCCTGCCTGGCCACCGCGGCCGGCTTCCTCGCCCTCCTGATCAGCCCGACGCCGATGGTGAGGAGCTTCGGCCTGCTCCTCGTCGTGGGCATCCTGATCGCCTTCGCGCTGGCGCTGACGGTCGGCTTCGCTGCGCGAAGCCTTCGAACCACGCAAGCAACGCCTGACCCGGGGCGACGCTTCCGGCTCCCCCGCCCGCGCCGGAACCCCGACCCCGACAGGACCCGCCCGCCGCAGCGCCTGGTCTCACTGGCTGTTTCCCGACCGCGAACCGTCCTGGCCGTCGGCGTCGCCCTGGCGATCGCCGGCTGGGCACTCGGCACCCAGATCGAAACCGTCTCCGACATCCGCAAGCTCGCCCCGCAGAACATCCCGGCGGTGAGGGACCTCAACACGCTGCAGGACACCACCGGTGTCTCCGGCGAGCTCGACGTCAGCGTCGAGGCCCCGGACCTGACCGATCCGGCGACGATCGAGTGGATGGCGGCGTTCAAGAAGCGGGTGCTCGAGGCCGGCGGCTTCGGCGGCGAAAACCCGAGCTGCCTGGAAGCCGAGATCTGCCCCGGGCCGGCGCTCTCGGACTTCCTCGTCCGCGGCAGCGGCAAGCTGACCAAGGGCGGGATCGAAGCGACGCTCGGCGCGCTCTCCTCCTACGCGCTGCGCCAGGTCGCGCCGCTCGATCCGAAGACGGGGAAGGTCGGCCACCGGGCGCTCCTCTCGTTCGGGATCCGGGCCCAGTCGCTGGAGGACCAGCAGGCGCTGATCGACCGCGTCCGGGCCCAGGTCGGCACCCCGGGCGAGCGCGGCGGGCCGCCGGCGGGGGTCGTCGTCCGCCTCGCCGGGCTGCCGGTGATCGCCGCCGCCGCGGCCAGCGACCTCTCCGCCAGCCGCTACTGGCTCAGCCTCGCCGGGCTGCTCGCGGTGGCGCTCGTCCTGCTCGCCGCCTACCGGTCGCTCTCGCGGGCGCTGCTGCCGCTGGCGCCGACCGTGCTGGCGACCGGGTGGGCGGCGCTGGCGCTCTGGCTCAGCGGCATCCCGCTGAACCCGATGTCGGCGGCGCTGGGGGCGCTGACGATCGCGGTCGCGACCGAGTTCGCGGTGATCCTCGCCGGGCGCTTCGAGGAGGAGCGCGGCGGGCCGGGCGGCGCCGAGGGGGCGCTGCGGCGGGCCTACGCGCGGACCGGCACCGCGGTCCTCGCCTCGGCGCTGACCGCGATCGCCGGCTTCGCCGTCCTCATCGCCAGCGAAATCCAGATGCTGCGCGACTTCGGCCTGGTCACCGTCTTCGACCTGGCGGCGGCGCTGCTCGGGGTGATGCTGGTGCTGCCGGCGGCGCTGGTCTGGCTGGAGGAGCGCTGAGCGCCGATGCGCGACCGCTACTCGATCGTCGTCGGTCTGATCTTCCTCGCCCTGATCGCGGTCGCCTCGCTGCACACGCTGAGCGGCGGCAGCAGCGAGGGGACGCTCGGCGTCAACTTCGAACCGGCGCGCTGGCCGCTGCCGGAGTTCGCCGTGCCCGAAGCGGTCGGCGGGCCCGAAGGCGACGCCAACGTCGCCCAGGACGACTGCGAAACGGGCGCCCTGCCATGCCCGGCGGATGCCCGCCGCGATCCCGCCTGCGAGATTTCGACTGCCGGCGCGATCCGGGTCTGCGACCTCTTCGAGCGGCCGCTGGTGATCTCGTTCTGGTTCACCAGGGGCGGCGACTGCGCCGACCAGCAGGACGTGGTCGATCGCGTCTTCCGGCGCTACCGTGGAAGGGTGAGCTTCCTCTCGATCGACGTCCGCGACGATCGCGAAACGGTTCGCGACCTGGTCCGCAGCCACGGCTGGCAGATGCCCGTCGGCTACGACCGCGACGGCGCCGTCGCCAGCCTCTACCGGGTCGGCGGCTGCCCGACCCTCGCCTATGTCTACCCCGGCGGCACCCTGCAGAGCGCCGAGATCGGCGACCTCACCGTGCCGAAGCTCGAGGCGCGGGTGCGGCGGCTGCTGGCGGCGACGGCGAGGGTGGAGGGGGGATGACGTGCCGGCGGGGGCGAGCGAACCGCGGCTGGGCTGGGATCCGGCGCCGCAGCGGGGCTGGGTCTCGCCCCACATCGCCGCCGAGTTCCCCGGGCTCGGGGTGGCCTGGGTCGAGGTCGAGGCGCGGCCCGGCCGCAGCGGCGACAGCGTCCGCCGCCGCCTGCGCGATCTCTCCGACCGCTTCTTCGGCTCGCACGCGATCCGCCTGCGCGAACGGCCGATTCCCTGGGCCTACCGCGTCTTCTTCCGCCAGATCGGGCTCGACCCCGACCGCACGCGGACCCCGGTCGAGCAGCTGGCGCTCGACCGCCTGCAGGACGGCGCCTTCCGCAGCCGCGGCCTGCCGGGCGACGCGCTGACGATCGCCACCGTCGAGACCGGCGTTGCCCTGCGCGCCTTCGATGCCGACCGGCTGCAGGGCCGTCTCTGCATCCGCGACTCGGCGCCGGGCGAGTCGCTCGCCGGCCGCCCCGGCGAGCTGACCGAGGGGACGCTGACCCTGGCCGACGACTCCGACCCGGTCGGCCTCCTCTTCGGTGCCACCGCCGAGGGCTACGGCGTCGAGCCGACCAGCCGCCGCATCGCGGTCGCCGCGATCGAGGTCAACGGGGTGCCGCGGATCGCGGTCGAGGAGGCGCTTTGGATGGCGGCGTCGGAACTGGAGCGCCGGTAGGGCTCCGGCGGGCGAGGGCTCGTGGGTCTGCCCGGGAGGGTCGGGTGACCCTCTGCCGAAGACCGTCGCGCAGCTGGGGCCGGGGCGAGGGTCCGTAGGTCAGCCTGGGAGCCTTCGTCAGAGGCTCACCCGACCCTCCCCAACGGAGCCGGATCCCAGGCCCCGGTACCCCGGTAGGCGCCGCCAAGCGAGCCCCAGGCCAGCCTCCGGCGTTGAAAGCTCTCAAAGGACCAAGGCCCTCCTCTCTCGAGTAGCTCCCAAGGGACCATGGTCCCCGTCCCTCGCATAGCTCCCAACGGACCGAGCCCTGCGAGGGACGAAAGCGCCCCAGCCCCCGCAAAGCCCCCGTCCCCCCAATCCCGTGGTTCCTTTTGGACCCATACGGTCCAAAAGGAACCACGACCCCGCAAGCAAGGCCGAGATCCCGATCCCGCGGTTCCCTTCGGACCCCGAGCGTCCATAAGGAACCACGCGATCGACGCTCTCGTCCCTTGGGAGCTTCCCGAGAGAGGGCGAGGCCTCGTCCCTCGGGAGCTTCTCGAGAGACGGGAGCCATGGTCCCTCGGGGAGCTTCCGAGGGACCGGGAACGCCGGGACCTTGGAAGCTCTGGCCAAGGGCTCGCTCGGCGGCGCCTGCTCAGGTCGCGAAGTTCGGGGCCGATCCCGTTGGGAGGGGTGGGGTGACCCTCTGACGAAGGCTATGCGCGGCCGCTTGAGCCCTCGCCCCGGCCCCAGCTGCGCGACGGTCTTCGGCAGAGGGTCACCCCACCCCTCCGGACAGACCCCCGAACCCTCGCCGTCCCTCGGCCTCGCCGTCCCTCGCCGGGCCGTCCCACGCCCTCGCCGTCCCTCGCCCTCGCCGCGCCCGCCACGCTTAACCGAACCCCCGCCTCCGCCGCTCGGGGGTCATCTACACTCGGCGGTAGGGCGATGCAGGATCTTGTGGGCAGATACGAGTTCGATGCCCTCGGGACGGGGGTTGACGAGCGCGGCGCGCGGCAGGAGCTGCGGCGGCAGATCGGCCGGCTCGAGCGCGAGCTGGCAGCGCTGTTCGGTGCCGCCTTCGGCCGGGTCGAGATCGCGCACCGGGTCGCGCCGCGGCCGGCGGAGCCGCGCATCCTCGACCTCGGCGAGCTGGAGCGGCTGCGCGACGAGCTCGCCGAGCGGGTGGCCGGCGCCCGCGTCACGCTCGCCGAGCGGGCCGAGGTCGAGACCGCCAACCGGCAGCTGCTGGGGCGGATGCTGGCCGACCCGGCCGCCTACAAGTGGGTCACCGTCTCCCGCACCGACGTCGGCGAGCCCGGCTGCGGCGCCTGGCACTCGCGACCCCGGCTCGGCCCGATCGGGATGCTGATGGGCTGGTGGCGGGTCAAGGTCTCCTCTGGATGCCCGTTAGCCGGGCGGCTTGCGGCCGTTGAGCGGGAAGCGCAGAGCCGAGCCGGCGCGGCCGCGTCGCTCGGCCGACGACCGGCCGCCGGCGCCGTGGGGCAAGGCGCCGCTGGCCGAGCTGGTGATCTTCGCCGGCATCGTCTCGCTCGCCTACGGCCTGATCGGCGGCCACGAAATCGCGATCGGGCTCGGCGTCGCGCTCGCCGCCCTCGGCGGCATGGAGGTCGCGATCCGCGAGCACTTCGCCGGCTACCGCTCCCACACCACGCTGCTCGCCGGGGCGGTCTTCGTCTTCACCGTCGGCGGCCTCTACTACCTCGCCGGTCAGGTGCTGGCGGTGGCGCTGCCGATCGGCGCCGTCGCCTTCGCGGTCACCTTCTTCCTGGCGCGCCGCGCATTCCAGCGGGCCTCCGGCGGCTTCAACTACCGGATCGGCGGAATGCGCGGCTAGGAACGGGCGGCCGGACCCGTTCCCAACCGGGGCAGCTAGGCGAGGACCTCGCTGCGGGCGGAGGAGCGCTGGGCGAGCTCGGTGGAGAGAAGCCGGCGCTGGCGGGCGGTGAGGGTCCCCAGCTGCTTGTTCTCGTTCAGCGCCAGCGGCATCAGGAACTTGCGAGCGCGGGTGCGGCCCCAGCGGCGCTGGCTCGTCAGGAGCTCGGAGATCGTCATGCTCTCGGTCTCCCAGGGGCAGTCCCGCACCACGTCCGCCGCCTCCATGTCGCCCCGCGCGATCGCGCGCTTCAGCTCCGCCCGGGCCAGCCGGACCAGATTGGCCCGTTCCAGAGCCCGCATGTGCTGCGGAGCCCCCACCTCTGATGCGATCGTCGTTGCGGTTGCCGTCGAGGCAGCGTCCACTGGACTCCTCCCTTCAAGGAATCGATTAACTGGGTATCTCGCCGCGTTCGGATGGCTCTGCGGCCTTCGCCGAGGACCGTCTCGTCTCTTCTCCGAACGCCCCGCCCGGTGTGAGCGGCGAGGAGGCCAAGCTATGTCGCCGGGGTGGTGGCCGTCAACCCGAGGTGGACGAAAGGAAGGGGCGACCGGTCGCTAAGAGCAACAATTTCGACACATCTCCCGGCTTGTCCCGATTCGGACAAGCCTGAAACTACCCACGACGGGGGATGTCAACGTTTCGTTATCGAGCGCTGAGACCCCGGAAGCTCCGGGATGGCGGCGGAGCGGTGTCGTCCGGGGCGTTTGCCTCGCCGGGCGAGCGGCCCGGGGCTCAGGAGCGCGGGAGGTCCGGGAAGTCGGCGATCGTCCGGGCGATCGTCGCCAGCGCCGCGTCGAGGTGCTCGCGCTCATGGGTCGCCATCAGGCTGGTGCGCAGCAACGCCCCGCCCGGCGGCACCGCCGGGTGGATCGCGACGTTGGTGTAGACGCCGGCGTCGAACAGCGCCTTCCAGAGCAGCACCGCCTGCCAGTCGTCGCCGACCATCACCGGCACCACCGGCGTCGTCGCGACGCGGCCGTCGGGCAGCGTCCCCGGCTCGACCACCTTCAGGCCGAGTGCGCGCAGCCCCTCGCGCAGGTACTCGGCGTTGGCCAGCAGCCGCTCGAACAGCTGCGGCCCCTCGCTGCGGATCACCCGCAGCGCCGCCAGCGCGGCGCCGACCGCGGCCGGGACGGCGGAGGCGCTGAAGATGAAGGAGCGCGAGGAGATCCGCAGGTACTCGATCACGTCGGCCGGGCCGGCGATGAAGCCGCCGCAGGAGGCGAGGCTCTTGGAGAAGGTGCCCATCCGCAGGTCGACCTCGTCCTCGAGGCCGAAAAGCTCGGAGGCGCCGGCGCCGCGGGCGCCGAGCACGCCGGCGCCGTGGGCCTCGTCGACCATCAGTCGGGCGCCGTAGGCCTGGCAGAGCTCGACGATCCGCGGCAGGTCGCAGACGTCGCCCTCCATCGAGAAGACGCCGTCGACGATGACGAGGACGCCGCCGCCGTCCTCCGCCGCGCGCTGCAGCATCTTCTCCAGCTTGTCCATCCGGTTGTGGCGGAAGGGGCGCAGCTTGGCGCCGGCGAGGCGGCAGCCGTCGAGGATCGAGGCGTGGTCGCCGGAGTCGCAGACGACGGTGTCGCCGGGGCCGAGGATCGTGCCGATGCAGCCGACGTTCGACTGGTAGCCGGTCGTGAAGACGATCGCCTCCTCGGTCCGCATCCATTCCGCCAGCTCGCGCTCGAGGTCGAGGTGCAGCGGCGTGGTGCCGTTGAGCAGGCGCGAGCCGGTGACGCCGGTGCCGTAGGTCTCCAGCGCGTCGCGGGCCGCCTGCTTGACCCGCTCGTCGCCGGTCAGCCCGAGGTAGTTGTTGGAGCCGAGCATGATCGTCTCCCGCCCCTCCATCTCGACCACGGGACCGGCCTGCGAGGTGAGAAGGCGGAAGTAGGGGAGGAGGTCGTGCTCCTTCGCCGCTTCGAGCTGCTCGAGCCGTTCGTGGCTGCGGGCCTTCTCGAAGACGTCGACCGGG
>CAWEOH010000024.1:0-31409 GCA_963810455.1 uncultured Actinomycetes bacterium | reverse complement strand
GTCGGCACGCGCGCACGCTACCGGGGCCGGCACCCCGATCGCGTGGTTCCTTGTGGACCCCCACGGTCCGAAAGGAACCACGGGATGGGTGGCGGGGCGGGCGGGGGCCGTGGTTAGACTGGCCGGAGTCCATGTCAGGCGCCGCGTCCAGCTCCCTCTACCGCCGTCACCGGCCCGGCTCCTTCGACGAGGTCGTCGGCCAGGAGCACGTCGTCCGCACCCTGCGCAACGCGGTCGAGCAGGGCAAGGTCCACCACGCTTACCTGTTCGTCGGCTCGCGCGGCACCGGCAAGACCTCGATGGCGAAGATCCTCGCCCGCTCGCTCAACTGCGAGCGCGGCGGCCCGACCGTCCACCCCTGCGGCGAATGCGAGTCCTGCCGGACGATCGCCGCCGGCACCTCGATCGACGTGATCGAGATGGACGCCGCCTCCAACCGCTCGGTCGACGACGTCCGCGAGCTGCGCGAACGGGTCGCCTACGCGCCGGCCGGCGGCCACTGGAAGGTCTACATCCTCGACGAGGCGCACATGCTGACCAAAGAGGCCTGGAACGCCTTCCTCAAGACGCTCGAGGAGCCGCCGCCGAACACGGTCTTCGTCCTCGCCACGACCGAGGCGCACAAGGTGATGGCGACGATCGCCGACCGCTGCCAGCGCTTCGACTTCCAGCGGCCCTCGCTGGAGCAGATCTCCGAGGTGCTGAACCGGGTCGCCGCCGCCGAGTCGATCGCGCTCGAGGAGGGCGCCGCGGCGATGATCGCGCGCTCGGCCCAGGGCAGCTTCCGCGACGCGCTCGGCACCCTCGACCAGCTGGTCGCCTTCGGCGGCGAGCAGGTCTCGCTCGCCGGCGTGCTGGAGATGCTCGGCGCGGCCGACGCCGAGCTGCTCTTCGACGCGGTCGACGCGGTCGCCGCCGCCGACCCGCGGGCGGTCCTGCTCGGGGTCGAGAAGATGGCGCGCTCGGGCCGCGACCCGGCCCAGTTCGCCCGTGACCTGCTCGCCCACCTGCGCTTCCTGCTCGTCACCCAGACCACCGGCGAGGTGCCGACCTCGTTCGTCGTCACCGCGACCGACTCCGAGCGGCTGCGGGCGCAGGCGGCGGCGATCGGCCCGGCGACGCTGGTGCGGACGATCGACGAGATCGCCGACGCGCTGACCGCGGTGCGCGATGGCGACGACGCCCGGATGGCGATAGAGATCGCCCTATTGAAAGCGGCCCGCCCGGACCTCGACCCGAGCACGGAGGGCCTCCTCCGCCGCATCGAGCGCCTGGAGTCCCAGCTGAGCGGCGCCGCCCCGCCGCCGAACCCACCGCCGGCGCCCGAGCCCACGCCAGAAGCTCCCCAGCCCCAAGCGGCGGCCCCCGAGCCCGCACAAGTTCCCCCCGCGCCTGAGCCCTCGGCGTCCGCCGCGGACGTTCCTGCCGCGGGTGGCGCGGATGAGGACACCTCGCCCGCAGCGTCGTCCCGCGAGGACGAGTCGCCCTCACCGGCGACAGGACCCGCGGCCGGGAGCGCAGCCGTCCCTGAGGCCGACGACCTGGGCCTAGAGGACCTGCAGCGCGCCTGGCCCGCCGTCCTCGCCAAGCTTGCCGAGACCGGCGGCGCCAACGCCGGCATCCTCGAGGGGACGCGGCCGGTCGGCGCCGAGGACGACGCGGTGACGATCGGGTTCCCGGCCGACATGACCTTCAACAAGCGCAAGGCCGAATCGCCGGAGCGGCGCGAGGTGGTCGTCACCGCGCTGCACGCCGTCACCGGCAAGCTGGCACGGCTCCAGTTCGAGTTCCTCGATGGCGAGGACGCCGGCCCGCCAGCCGACGCCGGCGACGCCGGAGATGCTGGAATCGACGAGAAAGAGCTGCTGCAGCGGCTGAAGAGCGAGTTCGACGCGGAGGAGGTCGGTTAAGTGGCGCGTGGAGGCGGTCCCGGAGGCTTTGACGTCAACGCCCTGATGAAACAGGCGCAGCAGATGCAGGCGCAGATGATGGAGGCCCAGGAGAAACTGAAAGACGAGACCGTCGAGGCGAGCGCCGGCGGCGGCATGGTCAAGGTGACGATGGGCGGCGACATGACCCTGCGCGAGATCTCCATCGACCCCGAGGCGATCGACCCCGAGGAGGCCGAGATGCTCGCCGAGATGGTCCAGGCGGCGGTCAACGAGGCCCTGCGCGCCGCGCAGGAGCTGGCCAGCTCGAAAATGGGCGGGATCACCGGCGGCCTCGGCGGGGGCGGCGGCATCCCGGGCCTCGGTTGAGCGAGGGCCCGGCACCGCTCGCGCGCCTGGTCGCCGAGCTCTCGCGACTGCCCGGGATCGGCCAGCGGACCGCGCAGCGGCTCGCCTTCCACCTGCTGCGCGCGCCCGACGAGGAGGCGTTCGCGCTCGGCGACGCGATCCGCGAAGTGAAGGAGAAGGTCGGCCTCTGCGAGGAGTGCTTCAACCTGGCGGAGGGGCCGCTCTGCCGGATCTGCGCCGACGCGAACCGCGACCGGACGATGATCTGCGTGGTCGAGGAGCCGGCCGACGTGATCCCGATCGAGCGCACGCACGAATACCGCGGCCTCTACCACGTGCTCGGCGGCGCCCTCTCGCCGATCGACGGCGTCGACGCCGAGGACCTGAAGATCGCCGAGCTGCTGGCCCGGGTGGGGCGCGGCGGGGTCGAGGAGGTCGTGCTGGCGACGAACCCGACGACGACCGGCGAGGCGACCGCGCTGCACATCGCCGAGGCGCTGCGCGACCAGGTCCGGGTGACCCGCCTGGCGAGCGGCCTGCCGGTCGGCGCCGACCTCGAGCACGCCGACGAGGTGACGCTCGGCAAGGCCCTGGCGGGGCGTCGCAGTATCGAGTAGTTCGCAAACAGGCCTGTTTCTTGGACGAAACTGGCCGCGCAAATTGCGATTTTCCGCGGCGACGGCGTCCGGCGGTTGCGCCAATGTCAGAGCGTGGTTGGGAACTCGCACTCAGGTATGGATTCGGGCTCGGCGGCGGGGCGGATCGCGCTCGCGGTCGCGGCCCAGCACGCGGCGCTGCTCGGCGAGCTGCGCGCGGAGCTCGGCGGCGACGAGGCGGCGGCGCTGGCCGCCGCGGCTGAGCGGCTGGCGCGCGAGTTCGGCCCGGTGACCGCGGCCGCGGTCGAGGCGACGGTCGCGCGGGCGCCAGCCGCAGCGCCCGCGGGTGCCGGCGCGGGGCCGGCGCTGGCCGAGGCGCCGGCGCCGGTCGAGGAATCGGCCCCGGTTGACGAGCGGCCGCGCCAGGGCTCCGAGCCGCGCGAGCTGACAAGCCTCTTCCGCCCCGGCCAGATGCGCCGCCGCCTCGAGCAGCTGATCGAGGCCAACCGCCGCTACGACCATCCCTTCGCGATCGCCGTCTTCGACGCCGCCGGGCCCGACACCCGCGGCGAGGCCGGCGGCCCGGAGACGGTGCTGGCGGTCGTCGGCGCCGCCCTGCGCGACAGCATCCGGCTCGTCGACGAAGCCTTCCGGCTCGAGGAGGACGCGGTCTGCGTCCTGGCGCCGAACATCGGCACGGTCGAAGGCGTGCAGATGGCCGAGCGGCTGCTGGGACAGCTGGAGGAGCTCGAGCGGGCCGGGGGGATGCGGATCTCGGTCGTCGCCGGCGTCGTCGGTTGCCCCGAGCACGGCGCCGACGCCGACAAGCTCCTGCACAAGGCCGACGCCGCCCTCTGGCGGGCGCGTGCGGTCGGCCAGCCGGTCGGCGTCGGCGCGCTCGAGCCCGTGCAAGATCGCTGACAGATTCCGGAAATCTGTCCATAACCGGTGTAAACCCGCGCGGACGCTGGCAGAATCTCCCGCAGATGCCCGGGATCCGAACCAACGCGGCCGCCGAAGTTCTCGGCGTCAGCCCCAACACCCTGCGCAGCTGGGAGCGCCGCTACGGCTTCCCGGTGCCGAAGCGCACGGCCGGAAATCATCGCAATTACGAGCTGGTCGAGCTGCAGACGCTGCGCGACGCGCTCGCCGAGACCGGCAACATCTCCTCGGCGATCGAGCTCGCCCGCCAGCGCCAGGCGGCGCCGGCCAACGGCGGCGGCCTGCTCGCCGCCTTCGAGAGCTTCGACGAGGACGCCGCCGAACGGGCGATCGAGGAGAGCCTGGCGCTGCGGCCGCTCGAGCGCACGATCGAGGAGCTGCTGCTGCCGGCGATCGACGAGCTCGCCGCCGACCCCGACCGCGCCGCCGAGCTCGAGTTCGCCACCCGCTTCGCCACCGGCTGGCTGCACAACGCCCGCCGCCTCGCGCCCTCGGCCTCGCGCCCGGCCGGGATCCTGCTGCTCGACGCGAGCGGCGGACACGGCGCCGAGGAGGTCCATGCTCAGGCGCTCGACCTCGCCCTGCGCCGCGCCGGCTTCCGCGTCCTCGTCCTCTCCAACGAGCTCGGCGACGAGCGGCTCGGCCGCGCGATCAGCGCCCTCGACCCGACCGCGATCGTCCTCTGCGGCCCCGGCGCCGACACCCCGGGCGCCGTCAACCTGGTCCGCAGGATCCGCGAGCTCGGCTTCGAGGCCCCGCTCTTCGGCTTCCGCGCCACCGGCCTGGTCGGCGACGCGATCCCCAGCGCCGGCGACGCGCCCAGCGCGGTGACGGGGATGCTGAACGCCGACCTGCGCCGTCGCGCCGCTCAGGCTTTCGCCTAAAGAGAGCTCCGGGGCAGAGTTCTTGGGTCGGTCCGCCCAACGGTCGAGATCCGGCACTCCGGTGCCGTCGAAGGCGGCGCCGGGCGGGCTCCGGGCCTAGCTTCTAAGGGTCCGGCGTGGGCGACGAAACAAAACCGGCGCGGGACCCCGTGGGCCCCGCGCCGGCGGATTGGAGGAACTCCTGCGCGCCTGGTGGCGCTGGTTCCGTCTCTAGAGGGAGCCGATCGCCCTCAGAGCGGCCTGTTTGACGAACTTCGGCAGCGGGGCGAAGTCGAGCGCCGCGCCGTATTTCTGGCCGACCGTGACCGCGTACTTGGCGAAGGTCTTGGTCTCCGCCAGGTTCGAGCCGTCGTGGGGGATGATCGCGTAGGTGAACGTCGACAGCGGGTAGGCGATCTTCTGCTTCTTCGGCGGGTCGACGATGCTCGCCGTGTTGTGCTTGGACAGCTTCTTCAGGAAGCCGGCCGCCGACTCGATGTTCTCCAGGTTCGGCAGCTCGTAGTTGCCGGCCTTGTTCTGCAGCGCGGCGGCACCGAGGCCGGCGGCGATCAGGTAGGAGGCCGAGATGTACCCGATTCCGCCCTTGGTCGACTTGACCGTGGCGGTGACTCCGGAGTTGCCTTTGGCGCCGACGCCGCTTTCGGGGAAGCCGACGGAGGTGGCGAAGCCGATCCGCTTCTTCCAGGTCTTGCTGACGTGGGAGAGGTACTCGGTGAAGGCGTAGGTGTCACCCGAGCCGTCGCTGCGGTACACCGGAGTGATCGGCAGGTTCGGCAGGTGCGCCTTCGGGTTGATCTTCTTGATCTTCTTGTCGTTCCACTTGGTGATCTTGCCGAAGTAGATCTGGGCCAGGATCGGGCCGGTCAGGTTCAGCTTCTTGACGCCGGGGACGTTGAAGCCGATGCCGGTGGCGGTCAGCGCCCAGGGGATGTGCACGCAGTTGTTGCAGGCACCCGCCTGTTCGGGGGTCATCGGGGCATCGGAGGCGCCGAAGTCGACGGTGCGGGCGGTGATCTGTTTGATCCCGGTGCCGGAGCCGACCGAGGCGTAGGTGGCCTTGATGCCCGTCCGGATTTCGAAGCCGTTGATCCAGTTGGCCATAAGCGGCGCGACCAGCGACGATCCGGCACCTTCGACGTCGGCCGAAGCACTCGCCGTCGCGAGACCGGACATCGCGGTGACGGAGGATACCGCCGCGATGAAGACAGTAAGCAACCTATTGCGAATCAAGAGGGGAATCCTTTCAACTTGTTGGCGATGCGTGTCGACCACGGTGCCCCTTAATTCGCACCCTGGCGGACGGTAGATTTGCTCCGCCGGACAGGGGACTTGTTTCAATCTCGTGAAAGGAAGTACGTGTCAGCGATGTAACGACTTTGTGTACGTAACGGTTGGTTACGTCAGGCACACGGTGGGCGCCGCCCGGTCGAGAAACGTACTTGTGTCAATCCTGTGAAAAATGCGCCCGGCGCGAGAGAGGCACACCGAATCTCCTCTACGCTGCCGGCCATGAGCACCGCCGCCACCCCCGTCGGGACCCAAGGGGGACGCTCCGCCCGGTCCCGAGCCGGCCAGGCTCGGCGCCGCGCCGACCGCATCGGCGACGCCGCTCTCTTCGGCATCTGCGTGTTCGCTGCGCTGCTCGCCGGGGCGGTCCTGGTCCTGATCGCCTACGAAGTCGCGGACCACTCCAGCCTGGCGATCTCGAAGTTCGGCCTCGGCTTCCTCACCAGCACCACCTGGCAGCCGAACTTCGAGGAATTCGGCGCCGCCTCGATGATCTTCGGCACCGCCGTCAGCTCCTTCGCCGCGCTGGTGCTCGGGGTGCCGATCTCGGTCGCGATCGCGCTCTTCCTCAGCATGCTGGCTCCGCCCGGGGTGCGCAGCGCGATCGGGCCGCTGGTCGAGATGCTGGCCGCGATCCCGAGCGTCATCCTCGGCTTCTGGGGGATCCTCGTGCTCGCCCCCTTCGTCCAGTCGCGGGTCGAGCCGTTCCTCCACGACACGCTCGGCTTCCTGCCGATCTTCGGCGAGCCGCAGACCACCGGCGCGAGCATCTTCACCGCCAGCCTGATCCTGACGATCATGGTGATCCCGATCATCGCCTCGATCTCGCGCGACCTCTTCCTCACCGTCCCGGCGGAGCTCAAAGACGGCGCCAGCGCGCTCGGCGCGACCCGCTGGGAGGTGGTTCGCGGGATCGTCCTGCCGAGCACCGCGTCCGGCGTCGTCGCCGCCTCGGTCCTCGGCCTCGGCCGCGCCCTCGGCGAGGCGATCGCGGTCACCCAGCTGATCGGCGCCGGCTCCGGGATCCATGCCTCGCTGTTCGAAACCGGCGACACGCTGGCGAGCCGGATCGCGGCGCAGTTCCCCGGCTTCCTCAACAAGCTGCACGCCTCCTCGCTCTTCTACCTCGGCCTGATCCTGCTCGCGATCGGCCTCCTCGCCAACCTGCTCGCGCACTGGATCGGCCGTCGCTTCGCCTACAAGGGGATGCCGACGTGATCGGGCGCGCCCGGGCCACCGGGTACGACCCGACGGCGCCGCTGACGCCGTCCGGGAACCTGCGCCGGCGCGAGTGGGTCACCCGCGTCGCCGAGGGGGGCGCGACGGCGGCCGCGATCCTCGCCGTCGGCGTGCTGGCGATCGTCGTCTACACGGTCGTCGCCCGCGGCGCCAAGGCGATCGACCTCGACTTCGTCGTCAAGGGCGCGCCGGCGGGGATCGGGCCCGAGCTGGTCGGCACGCTGGTGATCGTCGCCTTCGCGACGCTGATCGCGATGCCGATCGGTGTCCTGGTCGCGCTGCTGCTGACCGAGTACCGCGGCAGGCGCACCAGCGGCCACGTCCGCACCGTGATGGACCTGATGAACGGCCTGCCCTCGATCATCATCGGCCTCTTCGTCTTCGGCATCCTCGTCGACCACAAACAGCAGTCCGGCTTCGCCGCCGCGGTCGCGCTGTCGATCATCGAGGTGCCGTTGATCGCCCGCGGCAGCGAGGAGGTCCTGCTCCTCGTCCCCGGCACCCTGCGCGAAGCGGCGGACGCGCTCGGGGTCGCCCGCTGGCGCACCGTCCTCACCGTGATCCTGCCCGCCGCGGTCGGCGGCATCCTCACCTCGACCGTGCTCGCGGTCGCCCGCGCCGCCGGCGAGACGGCGCCGCTGCTGCTGATCGACTCGCAGTTCGATGCGCGCTTCTACCAGCTCAATCCGTTCGAAGCCGTGCCCAACGTGCCGGTGAGGATCTTCCAGCTCTCCGAAGAAGCGAACCCGGACGGGTTCACCGAAGCCTGGGGGCTGTCGCTGATCCTCGTCTCGCTGATCCTCTTCGCCAGCCTCGGCGCGCGGGCCCTGCTCGCGCGCAGCAAGAGGAAGATCGCATCGTGACCGACCCCGAGCGGCTCCCCCCGTCGGACCCCTTCGCCGCGCCGGCCCCGGCGCGCGTGCGCATCCGCACCGGGCAGCCGCAGGCTGCCGTCACCGGCAGCGGCAACGGTCGCTGGCAGCCCGCCCCGGAGCCGGTCTTCGACTCGCGCGACGTCTCGATCTTCTACGGCTCCAAGCAGGCGCTGGCCGGGGTGACGATGGGGATCCCGCGCGGCCAGATCACGGCGCTGATCGGCCCCTCGGGCTGCGGCAAGACGACCTTCCTGCGCAGCCTCAACCGGATGAACGACTCGGTCGCCAGCTTCCGCATCGAGGGCAAGATCCTCTACGACGGCCACGACATGTACGCGAGCAACGTGGACCGGGTCGAGGTGCGGCGGCGGATCGGGATGGTCTTCCAGAAGCCGAACCCGTTCCCGAAGTCGATCTACGACAACATCGCCTGGGCCCCGCGCAACCTCGGGATGCGCTCCGGTCTCGACGAGCGGGTCGAGAAGGCGCTGCGCGGCGCCGCACTGTGGGACGAGGTCAAGGACCGGCTGCGCTCGAGCGCGCTCGGCCTCTCCGGCGGCCAGCAGCAGCGGCTCTGCATCGCCCGCGCGATCGCGATCGAACCCGACGTCCTGCTGCTCGATGAGCCCGCCTCGGCGCTCGACCCGATCTCCACCCGGGCGATCGAGGACCTGATGCACAGCCTCAAAGGCCGCTTCACCATCGTCATCGTCACCCACAACATGCAGCAGGCCGCGCGGGTCGCCGACCGCACCGCCTTCTTCAGCCTCGAGTCGAGCACTGCCGGCGCGACCGGCGCCCTGATCGAGTTCGACGAGACCGAGCGGATCTTCGCCGAGCCGCGCGACCCGCGCACCCGCGACTACGTCACCGGCCGCTTCGGCTAGCGCGGCGCGGCCGCCGGGCGCGGCCGCGGGCCCCGGCGGCGCTCAGCGCCGCAGGATCGCGTCGCCGGAGACCTCCTGCAGCAGCGGTTTCCCGCACTGCCAGCAGTAGGTGGCGCCGCTGGAGTGGGGGGCGCCGCAGTGGATGCAGGAGCCGGCGGCGCCGGTCTCCTCCGAGCGCAGGATCCGTTCGACCTCGCTCAGCTCGGCGTCGGCGTCCTGCAGCTCGGCGGCGCGCTTGACCAGGACGTCGACCCGCATGCTGTTGCGGACCGCCATCTCGTAGGCGAGCCCGCCGAGGTCCCACTGCAGCTCGGCGACCCGCGCCGTCAGCTGGTCGCGGCGCCGCTGCAGGTCGACGACGAACTCCTGGCCGTAGGCGCTGCTCAGCGCGCTCGGCGCCGGCTTGCCGGCGGGGGCGGCGGCCTGCGCGGTGGCGGTCGTCCGCTTCTTCCGCGCCCGGCCCTTGGGCGGGTTGAGCTTCGGCCCCTTCAGCTTCATTCGAAGAAGCTCCCGTCGAATTCGCCGCTCTTGTTGCAGCCGGCGGTGCCCTTTTCGCACTTGTCGCCGGGTTCGGTGGCCGCCGGCGGCAGCGGCTTCGCGTCGGCGCTCGGCTTCAGCACTTCTTCGGCGCCCGTTTCGCCGCCCGCTTCGATCGCTTCTTCTTCGGCCTTCGCCGCCTTGCTCGCCTTCTTCGACTTGCTCGCGCCGCCGCTCTTTTCGGCCTTCGAGCTGCCGGCTGCGGCGGTGGCTTCTTCGCCGCCCCCGCCTCCGCCCCCGCCGCCTTCGACCTTGATCACCTGCGGCTGGTTGTTGGCGACCGGCTGCGAGCTGCTTTCGCCGGAGCGGCCGATCAGGACGCCGACGCCGATCGCGAGAACCAGGGTGGCGACGCCGGCGACCAGCGCGGTGTTGTTGGAGATCCCGCGCTTGGGCTCGCCCGCGGGCGGCAGCAGCGGCGGTGCGGCTCCGGCCGCTTCGGGCTGCTTCGAGGCCTCCATGAAGACGACCGCGTCCATGAACGGCAGGCGCGGGTCGCCGCGGCGGCTGCCGCACTCCAGGCAGTAGCGCTGGTCGGTGGCCATCGGCTTGCCGCAGGAGGGGCAGGAATCAACAGTCACCAGCCGATTCTCATCGCGGCGGCTGTGGGGATTGTTGAAGAGTTGTGAACGGTGGTTTTCGGCTCCGCTCCGCGGAACCAGGATCTTCACAAACCCGTTACCTGACCGTTGCGATACTCGCGCCGCGATGGGTACCGGTGGCGATAGCGGCGGGAGTGTGGTTCCGAACGGTTCGTGTGCCGGGTGTGGAACGCCGTTCGCCGGGGACCAGCGGTACTGCCTGCGCTGCGGCGCCCGCCGCGACGAGCTGCCGGCGGCGGTGGCGGGGACGATCGCCGCCTTCGCCCGCGCCGACCGCGCCGCCGCGGCCCCGCCGCCCCCACCCGAGCCCGCCCCGGCGGCGGCCGCCGCACAGCCCGCGGCCGGGGCGGCCGCCGCCGCCGGGGCAGCGGAGGGCGGCATCTGGAACGGCTACCTGCCCTCGCCGCGGGCGGCCGCGATCGCCGTGCTGGGGATGCTCGGGCTCGGCGTCCTGCTCGGCTCGGCGACCAGCCAGATCGCGCGCAGCGCCGGCATCGCGCCGATCATCGTCGTCTCCGAACCGCCGCCGCCCGAAGCGGCGCCGCCTCCCGTCGAAGAAGAAGAAGAAGTCGAAAGCCAAGCGCCGGCGGAAGAAGTCGCCGCGGCGCCGATCCAGCCGCTCGCCGAAGAAGCTCTGCCCGAAGAACCGCTGCCCGAAGCACCGAGCGAACCGGAATCGCAGCCGCCGCTCGAACTGCCGGAAATCGATGAACCTGAACCGCTGCCGGAAATCGACCACGTCTTCGTCGTCGTGCTCGGCGACAACGGGTTCGAAGAAACGTTCGGCGAACGCTCCAACTCGACCTACCTCTCGCAGACGCTGCCCGAAGAGGGCGCGCTGCTGGCCAACTACTTCGCCGTCGCCTCGGGCAGCCTGGCGAACCAGATCGGTCTGCTCAGCGGCCAGGGCCCGACGCCGGAAACCGCCCTCGACTGCCCGAACTACGGGGACCTGCTGCCGGGGACGATCTCCGCCGAAGGCCAGGCCGAAGGCAACGGCTGCGTCTACCCGGCCGCGGCGGAAACCCTGGTCTCGCAGCTGGGCGAAGCGAAGGAGACCTGGCGCGCCTACGTCGAGGGCATGGCGGCCGGCGCCGCGGCCGGCCAGCCGACCGCCTGCCGCCACCCGCTGCTCGGTACCCCCGACCCGGGCCAGGTGCCGCTGCCGGGCGACGCCTACGAGACCTGGCGCAACCCCTTCGTCTACTTCCACTCGATCGTCGACTCGCCCGCATGCGAAGAAGACGACATCGACCTCGAACGCCTGGCGACCGACCTGGCGAAGGCGAAGACGACGCCGAACCTCGCCTACATCGTCCCCGACGCCTGCCACGCGGGCGGCGAAGCCCCGTGCGAGGAAGGGGCGCCGACCGGCGCCCTGGCGGCCGGGGAATTCCTCGAAGCCGTGGTGCCGGAGATCGTCGAATCGCCCGCCTACGAAGAAGGGCGCAGCCTGATCGCGATCACCTCCGCGCAGGCGCCGCAGCTGGGCGCCCACGCCGACGCGAGCTCCTGCTGCGGCACCCCCGAATACCCGAACATGCCACCGCGCGAAGAAGCCGAAGCCGAAGCCGCGCCCGGGCCGGTCAAACCGAACGGCGGCGGCGGGCGCGTCGGCTTGCTGCTGATCTCACCGTACGTGAAGCCGGGCACCGTCGAGGAAAGCGGTTACTACAACCATTACACGCTGCTGGCGACGATCGAGCAGCTGTTCGAACTGCCCCTGCTCGGCTACGCGTCCGAACAGCTCTCGTTCGCCGAAACGGCGCTCACGGCCTCCGGCGAGGAAGAAGAAGGCGGGGGAGGGGAAGGGGAACCGACCGTCACCGAACGGACGCGACACCGCCACGGGCTGCGCGCGGCGCTCAGTCGAGCGCTATCAGTAGTGCGGTGAGTAGGCCCAGCCCCAGGCCGCCGACGGTGAGGACGGTGATCGGCCAGCCGCGCGAGCGGACGAAGCGGCCCTCCTGCAGCGCCCGCTCAACCGCCGCCTGGTGGAAGCTGCCGTAGCCGATCGCAAGCAGCCCCCAGAGCGCGAAGCCGACGCCGGTGACCACGTAGGGCCACTGGGTGTGGACCCCGTTGAGGTCGGGGACGACGCGGCCGACCCCGACCGCGACCGCGAGCGCCGCCAGCCCGGTCCGCCACCAGGCGAGCTGGTTGCGTTCGTTGGCGAGGTGGGTGCGGCGGGTCGCGTCGACCGCCTGTTCAAGCAGGCCGTCGGTATCGCTGTCGCGCTCTTCGGTCGTCATCGGCTCCGATGATGATCGCCGCTCGGGCGCGACTTGTAAACGAGTCCGCGGCTATCCGGTGACGGGCTCCGGCGCCGGCTCCTCGCTCTCGCCGATCCCGATCCGGTCGTGCAGGCGGCGCAGCGGCGCCGGCGCCCACCAGTTCCACTTGCCGAGCAGCGCCATCAGCGAGGGCACCAGCAGGGCGCGGACGATGCTGGCGTCGATCAGCACCGCGAGCGCGGTGCCGACCCCGTTCTCCTTGATGAAGATGATCTTCGAGGTGGCGAAGGCGAGCATCGCGACCGCGAACAGCAGCGCCGCGGCGGTGACGATGCGGCCGGTGCGCTCGAGCCCGATCGCGACCGCGTCCGAGTCCGAGGCGCCGCCGTCGCGCGCCTCCTTGATCCGCGAGAGGAGGAAGACCGCGTAGTCGGTGGAGAGGCCGAAGGCGACGGCGAACATCAGGATCGGCATCGTCTGCTCGATCGCGCCGGGGCTCGAGTAGCCGAGCAGGCCTTCGAGGCGGCCGTCCTGGAAGATCAGCACCAGCAGGCCGAAGACGGCGCTGAGGTTGAGCAGGTTCATCAGCAGCGACTTGACCGGCAGCACCACCGAGCCGGTCATCAGGAAGAGGATGACGAGGGTGGCGAGGACGACGATCGCCAGCGCCATCGGCAGGTGGGAGTCGAGGCTCGCCTGGAAGTCGATGAAATCGGCGCTGGCGCCGGTCACCCGCGCCGTCGTCCCCGGCGGCGCCGGCAGCTTGCGGATCGCCCGCACCGTCTCCAGGCTGGCGTCGGCGGCGAAGGGGTTGGCGGAGATCGCCTGGATCGCGGTCACGCCGCGCTTTAGTTGCCGCGGCGGCGCCACCGCGGCGACGCCGGGCACGGCTTCGATTCGGCTGGCGAGGGCGCGTGCCTGAGACGGGTCGGCGCCCTCGAGGTCGACCCAGATCGGGGTGTCGCGGTAGGGAGGGAACTCGGTGCTGAGGGTGTCGTAGGCCTGGCGGGCGCTCGCCGACGCGGGCAGCACGGTCGGGTCGACGGTGTTGAACCTGATCCCGAGGAAGGGCAGGCCGAGCAGGATCAGGAGCAGGGCGCTGAGCGTCGCCACCGGCACCGGCCGCCGCATGACGAAGCGCGAGAGCCGGTACCAGAAGCCGCTCTCGGCCGGCCGCGCGTCGGCGTTGGCGCGGCGCTGCAGGAAGCGCGGCGCGCCGGCGTTGACCCGCGTCCCCAGCAGGGTCAGCACCGCCGGCAGCACGGTCAGCGCGACCAGCGCCGCGAACAGCGCCACCAGCGAGCCGCCGAGGCCCATCGAGTAGAGGAAGCGCTGCGGGAAGACGAGCAGCGAGGCGAGCGCCGCGGCGACCGTCAGCGAGGAGAAGAAGACGGTGCGCCCGGCGGTGGCGAGGACGCGGCGCATCGCCGCCAGCCCCGGCCCGTCCCTGGCGATCTCCTCGCGGTAGCGGGAGACGACGAAGAGGCTGTAGTCGATCGCCAAACCGAGCCCGAGCGCCGTGGTCAGGTTGAGGGCGAAGATCGAGATCGAGGCGAATTCGCTGGCGAGGCGGAGGATGAGGAAGGTGCCGACGATCGCCAGGCCGCCGATCATCAGCGGCAGCACCGAGGCGACGAGGCTGCGGAAGAAGAGCAGCGAGAGCAGGAAGAGGAGGGGGAAGGCGAGCAGCTCGGCCGTCCGCAGGTCCTGCTCGACCTGCTTGTTGACCTGCTCCTGGGCGACGGCGAAGCCGCCGACGAGGACGCCGGGGTGGGCGGAGAGCTGCGCGGCGATCGCTGCGCCGGCGTCCTGGACCGCCTTGTCCCCGGTCGGCTTCAGCGAGACCGCGAAGTAGGTCGAGCGCCCGTCGCGCGAGACGAAGGCGCGCGAGCGGGTGTCGTAGTAGCCGCTGACCGTGGCGACGTCGGGGCGGCGGCGCACCTGGGCCTCGAGCCGCTCGATCCGGGCGCGGGTCGCGGGGTCGGCGACCGGTGCGTCCTCGACCACGGCGATCACCGCCGGCGAGCGCAGCCCGGCCGCCTCGAGGCTCTGCCGCGCCCGCACCGTCTCGCTGGCCGGGTCTTCGGCGCCGTAAGGGTCGAGGCGGCTGGCGACCGAGCCGCCGAGCGCGCCGGCGAGGAGGAAGAAGGCGATCGCGGCGAGGCCGACGCGGCGGGCGCTGCGGTCGGCGAGCCGGGCGAGGGCGTCGAACATCAGCCGCCCTCCTGCTCGCCGGCGGCGAGCAGCTCAGCCTCCGCCCGCGCGCACCAGTCCGCGAACCACTCGGTGAACTCGAGCCCGAGCCGCAGGACCAGCGGCGGGTAGGGGTCGTCGCCCCTCTCCGTCTCCTCTTTCAGCCTCTGCAGCTCGCGCAGCTGGGCGTTCGCCGCTTCGCGGTGCGCCCGCATCGCGCGCAGGATCTCGACCGCCTCCTCGCGCGGCAGCGCCGCGGCGAAGAACAGCTTCAGCAGCCCTTCCTCGCGCATCTCATAGGTCTGCGGCGGCTGCCGCAGCCAGGCCTTCAGCTCCTCTTCGCCGTCGGCGGTGATCTCGTAGACGGTGCGGCGGCGGCCGCCGGTGGGGGAGTCGACGCCGACGACGAGGCCGGCTTCGGAGAGGCGCTTCAGCTCCGGGTAGATCTGGCCGTAGCTGGCGGCCCAGAAGAAGCGGGTCGAGTTGTCGACCAGCGCCTTGATCTCGTAACCGGACTTCGGCCCTTTGCGGACCATGCCGAGGATCACGTACGCGGTGGGGCTGAGCGACTCCATCTATCGGACCTATATATCTCTCCGATATATCATCCAGTGTGATTCTGATCACATAGGCTCGGGTGGACGAGCGGGGTAGGGTCACCAGTGGCGGCGGGATGGAATCCGGAATTCGAAGAGAGGGGCCGAGGATGGCGCTCGACCAGAGCAAGGTGGGACAGGTGGTGGCGGAGCAGATGGAGGCGATCGAAAACGACTACGGCGACGACTGCGAGATCGGCGACGTCTGCACGATCGTCGAGGTGGTCGGGCCGCACGGCTCCCACGTCCGCGTGCGCAGCAGCGACATGCGCCCGCACAGCGGTCTCGGCCTGATCCGGATGGCCGAACAGGCGATGCTGGGAAACCTCGGCGGCGGCGAGTAGCCGCCGCCGGCTGAGCGGCGCCGCCTGAAGGAGCTCCGGCGGGCCAGGGCTCATGGGCGGAGCCAGCTCCCAGGTCCCGGGACCGCCAAACCCCCCGTCCCCCAATCCCGTGGTTCCTTTTGGACCCATACGGTCCAAAAGGAACCACGACCCCGGAAGCCAGGCCGAGATCCCGATCCCGTGGTTCCTTTCGGACCCTCAGCGTCCATAAGGAACCACGCGATCGACGGGGCGCGCTTTCGTCCCTTGGGAGCTCTATGCGAGAGACGGCAGCCATGGCCCCTTGGGAGCTATTCGAGAGACGGGAGCTATGGCCTCTCGGGAGCTTTCCGAGAGACGGGGAGCTCCGGGACCCTGGAAGCTCTGGCCCAGGGCTCGCTCGGCGGCGCCTGCTCAGGTTGCGAAGCTCGGGGCCTATCCCGTTGGGAGGGGTGGGGTGACCCTCTGACGAAGGCTATGCGCGGCCGCTTGAGCCCTCGCCCCGGCCCCAGCTGCGCGACGGTCTTCGGCAGAAGGTCACCCCACCCCTCCGGACAGACCCCCGAACCCTCGCCGTCCCTCGCTGCGCCCCGCCCGTCCCTCGCCCGCGGCCCGTCCCCCGTCCCGCGCCCGCCGCCTTCAGCCCTCGTCCAGCTCGGCGATCAGCGCCGCGACCACCTCGGGATCGAACTGGGTGCCGGCGTGGGCACGGAGCTCGGCGATCGCCTCGCCGCGGCCCATGCCGTCGCGGTAGCTGCGGTCGGAGGTCATCGCGTGGAAGGCATCGCAGGTGGCGATCACCATCGCGCCGCGGGGGATCTCCTCGCCGCGCAGGCCGTCGGGGTAGCCGCCGCCGTCGTAGCGCTCGTGGGCGGAGCGGACCAGGGGGGCGACCGGGGCGAGGAAGGGGATGCGCTGCAGCATCCGGGCGCCGATCGCGGTGTGCTCGTCCATCAGGTCGCGCTCCTCGGGGGTGAGCGCGCCCGGCTTGCGCAGGACCTCGCCGGGCACGCCGATCTTGCCGACGTCGTGGAGCAGGGCGCCGTAGCGGAGGCGGTCGAGCTCGGGGCCTTCCATGCCGAGCCGGACGCCGACGGCGACGGCCAGGTCGGCGACCTCGTTGGCGTGGTCGGCGGTGTAGGAGTCCTGCAGCTCGACCGCATCGGAGAGGACCCCGATCGTGGTCAGGAAGGCGCCCTCGAGTTCGCCGACCAGCTGGCAGCGGTGGATCGCGGCGCCGACCTGGCTGGCGATGACGTGGGCGAGCAGCAGGTCCTCCTCGGCGAAGGCGCCGGCGTCGAGCTGCTCGAGGTTGAGCACGCCCCAGATCGAGCCGGCGACGTGGATCGGCAGCGACAGCTCCGAGCCGGGGTCGGTGCTCGGGTTGCGAGCGAGGTAGTCGGAGTCGAGACGGGTGTCGTTGACCATCGCCGCCCGCCCGGTGCGCGCGACGCGGCCGTTGACGCCGATCTCGACCGGCTGCTCCCAGGCGAGGAAGTCGGCGTGCCCGTCCGCCAGCGGGCCGGCGCCGGAGACGACCCGCAGGTAGCCGTCGGGATCGAGCCGCTGGATCACCGCCAGGTGGTAGTCGAAGGAGTCGTGCAGCAGGAGGACGGCCTCGCGGGCGACCTCGTCGGCGCTGTGCGCGTGGGAGAGGCTGGTGGCGAGCCGGCTGGCAACCAGCAGACGGCCACCCTGGTCCGAGGCGTCCTCGACGGAAACCACCGGGAGACTGCTCGTTTTCGGCTCCACGAACCGGGTTATCGGCGTGCCCAGGCACAGCTTGAGCGTGCCTGACTATCCTCACCAGATGCCCAAGGGCGAGTCAGACATCGTCGTGATGAAGTTCGGCGGCACCTCGGTCGCCGGCGCCGAGCAGATCAAGCGCGCCGCCGGCCGCATCGTCGCCGCGCGCGAAGCCGGCAAGCGGGTCGTCGCGGTGCTCTCGGCGCGCGGCAAGACGACCGACGAACTGGTCGCGCAGGCGCTCGAGATCTCCGACCGCCCGGTCGCCCGCGAGATGGACATGCTGCTCTCGACCGGCGAGCGGATCTCCTGCGCGCTCTGCGCGATGGCGATCCACGACCTGGGCTACGAGGCGATCTCGCTGACCGGCTCGCAGGCCGGGATCGTCACCGACTCGACCCACACCAAGGCGCGGATCATCGACGTCCGCGCCAACCGGATCGAGACGGCGCTCGAAGAGGACCGGATCGTCCTGGTCGCCGGCTTCCAGGGGGTCTCGACCAAGAGCCACGACGTGACCACGCTCGGCCGCGGTGGCTCCGACACGACCGCGGTCGCCCTCGCCGCGGCGCTCGGCGCCGAGGTCTGCGAGATCTACACCGACGTCGCCGGCGTCTTCAGCGCCGACCCGCGGATCGTCGCCGAGGCGCGCAAGCTGCCGATCGTCTCCTTCGAGGAGATGCTCGAGATGTCGGCCTCCGGCGCCGGCGTGCTGCAGCTGCGCTCGGTCGAGTACGCGCGCAACCACGGCGTCCGCATCCACTGCCGCAGCAGCTTCGAGGACGGCCCCGGTACCCTCGTTGTCTCCGAGGAAGAGACCATGGAGCAACCTTTCGTAACCGCCGTCACCCACTCCAACGCCGAGGCGCGCGTGACGCTGACCGGCGTCCGCGACGAGCCCGGCGTCGCCGGCCGCATCTTCAGCGCCCTCGCCGACGCCAACGTCAACGTCGACGTGATCATCCAGAACGAGCCGGTCAGCGGCGACCAGCTCGCCGACCTCTCCTTCACCGTCGACCGCGACGACCTCGATACCGCCAAGGAGGTGATCGCCGGGCTCGGCGACGTCTCGGTCAAGGTCGCCGCCGACGAGCAGATCGGCAAGGTCTCGATCATCGGCGCCGGCATGCGCTCGCACCCCGGCGTCGCCGCCAAGGTCTTCCAGGTGCTCGGCGAGCGGAGATCAACATCGAGATGATCTCCACCTCGCCGATCAAGATCTCGTGCGTCATCGCCGCCGACCGCGTCTCCGCGCCGTCAACGCCCTGCACAAAGCGTTCTACGAGATCTCCGACGCCCGGTCGCCCGCGAGATGGACATGCTGCTCTCGACCGGCGAGCGGATCTCCTGCGCGCTCTGCGCGATGGCGATCCACGACCTGGGCTACGAGGCGATCTCGCTGACCGGCTCGCAGGCCGGGATCGTCACCGACTCGACCCACACCAAGGCGCGGATCATCGACGTCCGCGCCAACCGGATCGAGACGGCGCTCGAGGAGGACCGGATCGTCCTCGTCGCCGGCTTCCAGGGGGTCTCGACCAAGAGCCACGACGTCACCACGCTCGGCCGCGGCGGCTCCGACACGACCGCGGTCGCCCTCGCCGCGGCGCTCGGCGCCGAGGTCTGCGAGATCTACACCGACGTCGCCGGCGTCTTCAGCGCCGACCCGCGGATCGTCGCCGAGGCGCGCAAGCTGCCGATCGTCTCCTTCGAGGAGATGCTCGAGATGTCGGCCTCCGGCGCCGGCGTGCTGCAGCTGCGCTCGGTCGAGTACGCGCGCAACCACGGCGTCCGCATCCACTGCCGCAGCAGCTTCGAGGACGGCCCCGGTACCCTCGTTGTCTCCGAGGAAGAGACCATGGAGCAACCTTTCGTCACCGCCGTCACCCACTCCAACGCCGAGGCGCGCGTGACGCTGACCGGCGTCCGCGACGAGCCCGGCGTCGCCGGCCGCATCTTCAGCGCCCTCGCCGACGCCAACGTCAACGTCGACGTGATCATCCAGAACGAGCCGGTCAGCGGCGACCAGCTCGCCGACCTCTCCTTCACCGTCGACCGCGACGACCTCGATACCGCCAAGGAGGTGATCGCCGGGCTCGGCGACGTCTCGGTCAAGGTCGCCGCCGACGAGCAGATCGGCAAGGTCTCGATCATCGGCGCCGGCATGCGCTCGCACCCCGGCGTCGCCGCCAAGGTCTTCCAGGTGCTCGGCGAGCGGAAGATCAACATCGAGATGATCTCCACCTCGCCGATCAAGATCTCGTGCGTCATCGCCGCCGACCGCGTCGCCGACGCGGTCAACGCCCTGCACAAGGCGTTCGAGCTCGGCGCCGACGCGGTCAAGCCCGAAGACGCGACCGGCCCCGAACAGCGGCCGACGGTCGCCGGCTGAGCGCCGCCGGAGCGGACCGATGAGCGGCGACGGCTACAGGGTCGGGGTGCTCGGGGCGACCGGGCTGGTCGGGACGACGATCCTGCAGCTGCTCCACGACCGCGACTTCCCCGCCTCCGAGGTGGTGGCGCTCGCCTCCGCCCGCTCGGCCGGCAAGGAGATCGAGTACGACGGCGAAGCGGTGACCGTGCGCGAGGTGAGCGAGGACTCGATCCAGGGCCTCGACCTCGTCCTCTCCTCGGCCGGCGGCAAGGTCAGCGCCGAGTGGGTGCCGAAGATCGTCGCGGCCGGCGCCGTCGTCGTCGACAACACCAGCCACTTCCGGATGCACGACGACGTGCCGCTGGTCGTCAGCGAGGTCAACCCCGAGGCGCTCGCCGGCCACAGCGGGATCGTCGCCAACCCCAACTGCTCGACCATGCAGATGGTCGTCGCGCTGAAGCCGCTGTTCGACGAGGCCGGGATCGAGCGGCTGGTGATCTCCACCTACCAGGCGGTCTCCGGCACCGGCCGGGAGGCGATCGACGAGCTGCTCGGCCAGTCGCACGCGATCCTCCACGACCAGCCGCCGAGCGTCTCCGTCTACCCGCACCGGATCGCCTTCAACGTGCTCGCCCAGGCCGGCAGCTTCGCCGCGGGCGACGACCACACCGACGAGGAGCGCAAGCTGATCAACGAGACGCGCAAGATCCTCGGCGACCAGTCGATCCGGGTCAGCGCCACCTGTGTCCGCGTCCCGGTCGTCACCGGCCACTCCGAGGCGGTCAACGTCGAGACCCGCGAGCCGCTCTCCCCCGAGCGCGCCCGCGAGCTGCTGGCGGCGGCGCCCGGCGTCACCGTCGTCGACGAGCCCGGGGCCTCGCGCTTCCCGATGCCGATCGCGGCGGTCGGCCGCGACGACGTCTTCGTCGGCCGGATCCGCCGCGACCCCGGCAACGACCGTGCCCTCGACCTCTGGGTCGTCTCCGACAACCTGCACAAGGGCGCCGCGACCAACGCGGTCCAGCTCGGCGAGCTGCTGGTCGAGCGCGGCCTGCTCGGCCGCTAGCCGGCCGCCTTCCCGTTCGGCTTCACCACCAGCCAGGTGCCGCCGAACTCGTCGACGTCGTGGCAGAGGATCGTGCCCGGCGAGTCGTGGACGTAGTAGTAGAGGGGGTGGCCGGCGTAGGTGACCTGCAGCTTGCCGTTCCGGCGGCGGGTGGTGCCGAGCAGGCGTTGCTTGGCGCCGCCGCGGGCGCGCGGGCGGCCCTCGGTCAGGACCGGCGGCCAGGCGCGGGCGCAGGCGCCGTAGCACTTGGGCCGCTTACCGCCCTCCTTGTCGAACAGGTAGAGCGCCTCGCCCTTGCCGTCGGCGACGACCCGGCCGTAGCTGGAGCCGACGACCTCGACCTTCTTGCCCTTGCCCGCCTTCGCGGCGCCGGCCTTCGCCGAGCGCTCGGCGGCCGGCTCGCGGGTCGTCTCCTCGCCGCCGGTCGCCAGCGCCACCACCAGGGCGACCAATGCGAACGCTGCACCCATCTTCTCCTCCTCGTCCGGGGTCCGGAACCCGAGTATGCGAGGCGCTTCTTACGAGCCCCTTACGCCGCTCGCGCGGCGCTCAGGGGCAGAGGGCGTCGGGGCTGCCGAAGCGCTTGACCAGGGCGGCGAAGAAGTCGCTGCGGGTGAGGAGGGCGTGGACCCGGCCGTCGGTCGCGATCGGGATGATCAGCACCCGGTGGTGGAGGAAGAGCTCGGCCAGCTGGGTGTCGGAGTAGTCGTCCTCGACGAGGACGTGGTCGGTGGTCAGGTAGGGCCGGATCGGCTCGGCGGCGCAGGCGCGGCGGCGCTCGATCGTCTCGTCCATCGAGCGCCGGATCATCGCCGAGGAGCCGAGCTCGCGGACGTAGCCCGGGAACAGCGCGGTCATGAACTCGCGCTCGCCGAAGATGCCGGCGAAGCTGCCGTCGGCCTCGACCACCGGCAGGCCCGGCAGCCCTGTGTCGATCATCCGCTGGGCGGAGGGGCCGACCGCGTCGTCGGCGCCGAGCGGCTCTATCTCGCGGATGGTCTGCTTGACGATCGAGTCGGGCATCGGTCCCTTCTTACATCAACACGTAGCGGAGCAGTATGTACCCGGTGGCGAGGGCGAGCGAGATCAGCGTCGCCGGAATCCCGACCTTGAGGAAGCCGACGAACCCGATCGGGGTGCCGGCACGTTCGGCCATCCCGGCGGCGGCGACGTTGGCGGCGGCGGCGATCATCGTCGCGTTGCCGCCGAAGCAGGCGCCGAGCGAGAGCGACCACCAGTAGGCGTCGTCGCCACTGTGGCCGGCCGCCGACTGCACGTCCTTGACCACCGGGATCATCGCCGTGGTGAAGGGGATGTTGTCGACCACCGCCGAGCCGAGCGCCGCCACCCAGGTGATCCCGATCAGCTCCGCCGTGCGCTCGCCCCCGGTCGCGTCCTTGACCGCCTCGGCGACGTGGTCGATCGCCCCGGTCGCCTCCAGCGCGCCGACCATGACGAACAGCGCGACGAAGAAGAACAGCGTCGTCCACTCGATGTGGGAGAGCGTCTCCTCGAGGTCCAGGCGGGTGACCAGCAGGCCGACCGCCGCCCCGGTCAGCGCCACCGTCGCCGGCTCGACGTGCAGCGCCTGGTGGGCGAAGAAGGCGAGCACGGTCGCCACCAGGACCGGGCCGGTGCGGCGCAGCTCGGCGGCGTCGCGGATCGAGGCGGCGGCGTCGAGCTCCATGATCGCCAGCCGGTTGCGCTCCTCGATCTGCAGCCGCGAGCGGAAGATCAGGTAGAGGAGGCCGACGACGACGACGAAGCTGACGACGACGATCGGCGCCAGGTTGGCGATGAACGAGTTGAAGCTGAGCCCGGTGGCGCCGGCGATGATGATGTTCGGCGGGTCGCCGATCAGGGTCGCGGTGCCGCCGATGTTGGAGGCGATCACCTCGATGATCAGCAGCGGCACCGCCTCGATGTCGAGCGCGTCGGCGAGCAGGAAGGTGATCGGCGCGATCAGCAGGATCGTCGTCAGGTTGTCGAGGAAGGCGGAGAGGACCGCGGTGGTGGCGGCGAGGCTCAGCGTCACCGCGAACGAGCGGCCGCCGGAGAGCTGGCCGGCGCGGATCGCGACGTAGTCGTAGACGCCGGTCTGCTGGGTCAGGTAGACGAGGATCATCATCCCGACCAGCAGCCCGATCGTGTTGAAGTCGACCGACTCGATCGCCTGCTCCTGGGAGAAGTCGCCGACCAGGAGGACGACGATCGCCGCGCCGAGCAGGGCGATGTTGGTGCGGTGCATCTTCTCGCTGGCGATTACCGCCAGGACGATGATGAAGGTGGCTACTGCGACAGCCAAGGCTGGGCCTTTCGGGCACTGGTGGACGGAGACTCGCCGACCAGTCTTCCCGGCACACCTGGCGCCAGGCTAGCGCAGGGCGGTCGGAGCACGCGGCGCTCGTCGGTAGGTTGGGCGCGTGGACATCGGCTTCGGAACCGCCCTGCTCCTCTTCGGCACGCTGCTCGCGGTGGTCGCCGCCCTCTCCGGGGTGATGCGCGGCACCGTCCTCTCCGCCTCGGTGTTCTCGGTCGCCGCCGGGATCCTGATGGCGGCGACCGGCGTGGTGCAGGTCGACGCCGGCAACGAGGCGATCGTCGAGCTGATCGAGCTGGCGCTCGTCCTCACCCTGTTCTCCGACGGGATGTTCGTCGAGCGCGAGCTGCTGCGCCGCCACTGGAGCCCGGTGGCGCGGGCGCTGACGATCGCGATGCCGATCACGATGGTGCTGCTGGCGCTGATCGGCAAGGCCCTCTTCCCGGGGCTGAGCTGGCCCGAGGCCTTCCTGCTCGGCGCCGTGCTCTCGCCGACCGACCCGGTCGTCACCTCGGCGGTCGTCACCTCGCGCCTGGTCCCGGCCTCGGTTCGCCACACGCTCAACCTCGAGTCCGGCCTCAACGACGGCCTCGCCCTGCCCTTCGTCCTCTTCTTCCTCGTTCTCGCCGGGCCGGCCGGCGACCCGGGCGGCGAAGCGGCGAAGCTGGTCGGCCAGGCCGCGGTCGGAGGGTTGATCGGCGTCGCCCTCGGCAACCTCGGCGGCCGCCTCCACCACCACCTGCCGGGCGGCGGCATCACCCAGCGCTACGAGGGCATCTACTCGGTCGGCTTCGCCCTCGTCGCCTTCGGCCTGTCGGAAGTGACCTGGGGCAACGGGCTGATCGCCGCCTTCGTCTGCGGGATCGCGATGGCGGCGACCGAGCGCGACGTGCCCGAGGGCTTCGCCGAATTCGCCGAGAACACCAGCACGATCTTCCAGGTCCTCACCTTCTTCGTCTTCGGCGCCCTGATCGTCGCCACCGGCTTTCACCACAGCATCCCGCCGCTGGTCCTCTTCGTCGTCTTCGCCCTGCTGGTGGCGCGGCCGGTGGCGGTCCTGCTCTCCTTCGTCAACACCGGCATCCGGCGCTCGGAGAAGCTGTTCATGGCCTGGTTCGGTCCCAAGGGCGTCGCCTCGATGCTGTTCGCGCTGCTGGTGCTGAAGTCCGGGGTCGACGACAACGGCCTGATCTTCGACATCGCCTCGATCGTGATCGTCACCTCGATCGTCGCCCACGGGCTCACCGACACGGTCGGCGCCCAGTGGCTGGCGGGGCGGGACAAGGGCCCCGACGGGGAGGACGGCGGCCCTCTCGGCACCGCGGGGATGGACTGAGCGTCCATTCACATCGCCGCAACATCAGCCGCCGCCCCCAGCCGTAGCGTTCGCCCGCGATGAGCACCGACGCCCCGGCGGCCGCGCTCGGCACCTCGCTCGACCAGGCCCGCTTCAGCCGGCTGCACTTCCGCTTCTGGCTGCTGGCCGCGCTGGGCATCCTGCTCGACGGCTTCGACTTCTTCATCATCGGCGTCGCCAGCCCGCTGCTGGCCGAAGAATTCGCCCTCAGCGACGCCGAAAAGGGCCTGGTCACGGCGGCGGCGATCATCGGCGCGATCGTCGGCGCCGGGCTGCTCGGGCCGCTCGGCGACAAGATCGGCCGCCGCCGCATCTTCCGCTTCGACCTGCTGCTCTTCATCGCCTTCTCGATCGCCTGCGTCTTCGCCTGGAGCGTCTGGTCGCTGATCGCCTTCCGTTTCGTGCTCGGGATCGCGATCGGGCTCGACTACCCGATCGCCGCCAGCTACCTGGCCGAGGTGCTGCCGACCCGCGGCCGCGGCCGCTGGCTGGTCAGCGCCTTCAGCCTGCAGGCGGTCGGGATCCTGCTCGGCGCCGTGGTCGGCGTGATCGTGCTGCTGATCGCCCCCGACCTCGACTCCTGGCGCTGGATGCTCGGCTTCGGCGCGATCCCGGCGCTGATCATCGTCATCCTCCGCCGCGGCGTCCCCGAGAGCCCGCGCTGGCTCGCCCAGAACGGGCGCGAGGAGGAGGCGGCCGAGGTGACCGAGGCGCTGGTCGGCCACCCGGTCCAGGTCACCGCCGCCGACCGCGAGAAGAAGGAAGAGACCCCGGAGGGGATCAAGGCGCTGATCCAGCCGCGCCTGTTCAAGAAGGAGTTCCGGCGGCGCACCGCCTTCACCGCCGCCCCCTGGTTCCTGATGGACATCGCCACCTACGGGGTCGGCATCTTCACCCCGACGCTGATCGCGGCGATCGCCGTGCACGGCGCCAACACCACCTTCATCGCCGACGACATCACCTCGACCAAGGCGACCGCGGCGCTCGACATCTTCCTCCCGATCGGGTTCGCGCTGGCGATCCTGCTGGTCGACCGGGTCGGCCGGGTGCCGCTGCAGATCACCGGCTTCGCCGGGATGGCGCTGGCGCTCTGCATCCTGGCGACGGTCGCGCCCGGCCCGCCGCCGCCCCCGGGCGCGCCGGCCCCGCCCGAGGCGAGCATCGCGGTGGTCGCGATCGGTTTCGCGATCTTCAACACGATGATGAACGCCGGCCCCAACGCGACCACCTACGCCTTACCGGCCGAGGTCTTCCCCTCCGAGGTGCGCGCCGCCGGCCATGGCTTCGCCGCGGCCTGCGCCAAGTTCGGCGCCGCGCTCGGCGTCTTCTGCTTCCCGATCCTGCTCGCCGACGTCGGCGCCGCGGCGCTGCTCCTCGGCATCGCCGGCTGCTGCCTGGTGGCGCTGGCGATCACCGCCCTGCTGCGGATCGAGCCCAAGGGCCGCGACCTCTCCGAACTGGCCGGCGCCGAGCTGGCCGAAGTCGCGCCGCACCCGGCACCGCCCTGAGCGGGCGCCGCGCGCTCAGCGCTGCTCGGGGCTGCGCCGCGTCGGCGTGCGCCCGGCGGGCTGGGTCGGCGGCTCGCGATGGGGGGAGGGGGCGGCGCCGGGTGGCTGCTGCCCTCCTCGGTCACCTTCACCGCGCTGCCGAAGTGGCGAATCGTGAACGGCTGTCCTTCCAGCAGCTTGTAGGAGACGTCGCCGTCGGAGACCGCGACCTCGATGCAGCTGCCGCGGAAGCCGATCCGGAAGGAGAGGCGGGTGAGGCGCTCGGGCAGGCGCGGCGCGAAGCTCAGTTCGCCGCCGTGGTCGCGCATCCCGCCGAAGCCGGCGACGGCGGCGATCCAGGCGCCGGCCAGGGAGGCGATGTGGAGCCCGTCGCGGGTGTTGTGCTCGAGGTCGTCGAGGTCCATCAGCGCCGCCTCGCCGAAGTAGTCGTAGGCGAGCTCGAGCTGGCCGACCTCGGCGGCGATCACCGCCTGCACGCAGGCCGAGAGCGAGGAGTCGCGCACGGTCAGCGGCTCGTAGTAGGCGAAGTTGCGCGCCTTCTCCTCGGCGCTGAAGTGGTCGCCGCGCGTGTACAGCGCCATCACCAGGTCGGCCTGCTTGACCACCTGCTTGCGGTAGAGGTCGAAGTAGGGGTAGTGGAGCAGCAGCGGGTACTTCTCGGGCGGGGTCCCCTCGAAGTCCCAGCGGTCGTGCTCGGTGAAGCCCTCGGCCTGGGGGTGGACGCCGAGCTGCTCGTCGTAGGGGACGATCATCGCGCTCGCCGCGTCGCGCCAGGAGGCGGTTTCCTCCTCGTCGACGCCGAGCTCGGCGGCGTGATCGGGGTGGCGCTCGGCGATCGCCGCCGCGGCGGCGAGGTTCCGCTGCGCCATCAGGTTGGTGTAGACGTTGTTGTCGGCGACCGCGCTGTACTCGTCGGGGCCGGTGACCCCGTCGATGCGGAAGTTGCCGGCGGCGTCGTGGTGGCCGAGCGAGCGCCACAGCCGCGCCGTTTCGACCAGGATCGGCAGCGCCGTCTCGCGTTCGAAGGTCTCGTCCCCGGTCGCCTCCTGCTGGCGGATCGCGGCCGCGGCGATGTCGGCGCCGATGTGGAAGGCGGCGGTGCCGGCCGGCCAGTAGGCCGAGCACTCGCTGCCGCTGATCGTCCGCCAGGGGAACAGCGCCCCCTCCAGGCCCAGCAGCTTCGCCCGTTCCTGCGCGGTCTCGATCGTCGTCGCGCGCCAGGCGAGCGCCGCCGCGGCCGCCGGCGGCGCGGTGTAGGTGAGCACCGGCAGCACGTAGGACTCGGTGTCCCAGAAGCAGTGGCCGTCGTAGCCGGGGCCGGTCAGCCCCTTGGCGGCGATCGCCCGGCCCTCGCCGCGGGCGCCGGCCTGCAGCGTGTGGAAGAGGGCGAAGCGGACCGCCTGCTGCAGCTCGGCGTCGCCTTCGAGCTCGACGTCGGCGCCGTCCCAGAAGTCGCCGAGGTACTCGCGCTGCTCGTCGGCGAGCCCCTTCCAGCCGGTGTGCCGCGCCTCGGTCACGGCGGCGCCGACCTGGTCGCGCACCGCCGGCAGCGAGCGCTCGCTCGACCAGCCGTAGGCGAGGAACTTGTCCAGGCGCAGGCGCTCGCCGGGCGCCACCGTGGCGGTCGCCGTCACCCGCGCCAGGTCGGTCCAGACTTCGGCCTCGTCGCAGCGGGTCGAGTCCGGCCCTTCGACCAGGTTGTCCATCGCCGCCGCCGCGCGCAGCCCGCTGCCCTTGGTCGAGTGGACGAGGATCGCGCGCGTGTCGCGCCCCATCGCTTCCTCGCCGCGCAGCGGCGCTTCCAGGGCCGCCGCGGCGCGCGGGTCGTCGGAGGCCGCCGGCCGCGGCTCGTTGGCGACCAGCTCCGACTGCACGACCAGCCGCGCCGGCTCCTCAAGCGGTTCGACCTCGAAGCGGATCGCCGCCACCGAGCGCTGCACGAAGGAGACGAGGCGCTCGGAGACGACCCGCACCGCCTTGCCGGCGGGCGAGCGCCAGACGACCTCGCGGCGCAGGGTGCCGGCGCGGAAATCGAGCACCCGCTCGTGGCTTTCCAGCTCGCCGTAGCGGATGTCGAAGGGCGAGTCGTCGACGAGCAGCCGGATGATCTTGCCGTTGGTCACGTTGACCACGGTCTCGCCCGCCTCCGGGTAGCCGTAGCCGGCCTCGGCGTAGGGGAGGGGGCGGACCTCCCAGAAGGCGTTGAGGTAGGTGCCCGGCAGCGCGTGCGGCTCGCCCTCGTCGAGGTTGCCGCGCATCCCCAGGTGGCCGTTGGCGAGGGCGAAGACCGACTCCGACTGGGCGAGCAGGTCGAGGTCGAGGCTGGTCTCGCGCAGGACCCAGGGCTCGATCGCGAACGAGGGGTGGCCGATCATCCGCCGGACAGCAGGTCGGCCAGGTCCTTGACCACGATCGTCGCCCCGTGCTCGCGCAGCGCTTCGGCGTGGTCGACGCGGTCGACCCCGACGACGCAGCCGAAGCCGCCTGCCTTGCCGGCGGCGACGCCCGAGGTCGCGTCCTCGAACACGGTCGCCTGCTCGGGCGGGACGCCGACGGCGCGGGCGCCGGCCAGGTAGGTGTCGGGGGCCGGCTTGCCCTTCAGCTGCTCGGCGGCGGCGACCTTGCCGTCGATCCGCTCCTCGAACAGGTCGGCGATCCCGGCCGCTTCCAGGACCGCCTGGCAGTTGGCGCTGGAGGAGACGACGGCGCGGCGCAGGCCGGCGTCGCGGGCGGCTTCGACGAACCTGACCGAGCCCGGGTACGGCTCGACCCCGTCGCGGTGCATCAGTTCCAGCACCAGTTCGTTCTTGCGGTTGCCCACCCCGCAGACGGTCTCGGCGGAGGGCGGGTCGGAGGGTTCGCCCTCGGGCAATTCGATCCCCCGCGACTGCAGGAAGGAGCGGACGCCGTCGTAGCGCGGCTTGCCGTCGACGTATTCGTTGTAGTCGCTGCCGGCGTCGAAGGGGACGAACTCGCCGCCTTCCCGTTCGGAGCGCGCCTTCAGGTACTCGTCGAAGGTCTGCTTCCAGGCCTTGGCGTGGACCGAGGCGGTCTCGGTCAGGACCCCGTCGAGGTCGAACAGGCAGGCGGTGATCTGCGACGGCAGCCCGAGCTGGGTGGAATCCATCGCCGCGAGACTATCCGCCCGCGCGGCGCCGGGTTGTTAGCAGCCTGTGGCGGTCCGCTAGGCCGGGACGGCGGTGATGCGGTCTTCGACCCACTTGGTCGAAGCGATGTGCTTGCTCATCCCCAGCTCCTTCGGCTCGGCGCCGAGCGCCAGGCCGACCAGCTGCGGCAGGTGCAGGACGGCGAGGCCGAGGTCGCGGTTGACCACCTTGGCCGCCTCCGGCTGCTGCATGTCGAGGTTGAGGTGGCAGAGCGGGCAGGGGGTGACCAGGCAGTCGGCGCCGGCGTCGATCGCGTCGCCGACGTGGGTGCCGGCCTGGCGCAGCGAGGTCTCGCGGTTCATCGTGATCACCGGGAAGCCGCAGCATTTGCGGGCGCCGTCGTACTCGACGACCTGGCCGCCGAGCGCCTCGATCACCTTCTCCAGGTAGACGTCGCGGTCGGGGTGCTCCCCGTAGCCGAGCCGTTCCTTCGGCCGCACGATGTAGCAGCCGTAGAAGGGGCCGACGCGCAGCCCGCTGAGCGGCCGCACGACCTGCTCGGCGAGCCGGTCGAGCCCGTAGTCCTCGACCAGCAGCCAGAGGAAGTTCTTGTTGGTGAACCCGTTCTTGTCCTTCTCGTAGGAGAGGCCCTGGCCCGACAGCGTCTCGTTGATGTGGGCGCGGTAGGCGCCGTCGGCGTCGAGCCGCTGCTGGCACTCCGACTGGGCGCCCTGGCAGGTCGAGCAGATGTTCATCATCGAGAGCCCGGTCTGCTGGGCGAGGGCGAAGGTGCGGGCGTTGAGCGTGTCGGCCAGCTCCTGGTTGTGCTCGGCGATCACGCCGGCGCCGCAGCAGTTGGCGCGGTCGAGGGTGACCAGCTCGATCCCCAGCTTCTCGGCGACCAGCGCCATCGAGCCGTGCAGCTCGGGGGTGAAGCCGCGCGAGACGCAGCCGGGCCAGTAGGCGACTTTGATCTTCTCGCTCACGACTCCTCCTTTGCGGCCGAGGCCTCGGCGCCAAGCGCCTCGTCCGTCGGCTCGTCGGGCTCGGGCTCGACGTCCTCCTCGCCCTTGATGTACAGGTTGAATTCGACGTTGCTCTCCTCGGCGCGCTTGTAGATCGCCTTGACCTCGTCCTGGGCCCCGTCGGGGAGCTTGTGGTGGACGCCGGGGATCAGCTTCGGCAGCGAGCGCATCTTGCCGGTCTTGATCCCGCGCAGCGCGGTCGGCAGCGAGCCGATCATTTCCTTGATCGCCCGTTTCGTCGGTTTCAGCTTGCCCTTGATCCCGGGCGCGAACGACTCCTGCAGCAGCGCCGACTCGTCGAGGGTGCCCTTCTTCTCGATGATCTTGACGAAGGCCATCTCGTGGTTGTGGCCGCTGTTGGGGTCCTCGACCCCTTCCTCGCCCGCCTTGCGGCGCAGGCGCATGATCTGGTCCATCGGCGCGACCCCCTTCGGGCAGGCGTCGATGCAGCTGAAGCAGTGGGTGCAGTCGTAGATCCCGTGCGGGTCCTCGGCCAGGTCGTGCAGGCGCTCGACCGTCTCGCCGTCGCGCGGGTCGCCGACGAAGCGGTAGGCCTTGGCCAGCGCCGCCGGACCGATGAAGTCGGGGTCGGCTTCCATCGAGAGGCAGGAGGAGACGCAGGCGCCGCACTGGATGCAGGCCATCGACTGGGTGATGTCGATCATCGATTCCGGCTCGACGATGTACTCGCGCTCCGGCGGCTCGCCGTGGGGGAGGAGCCAGGGCGTGACGCGGCGGATCTTGGTCCAGTGCGTCGACTCCATGTCGGTGACCAGGTCCTTGACCACCGGCATGTTGCCCATCGGCTCGATCGTGATCACGTTGCCGCCGGACTCGCCGCCGACCGCGGCGGCCTTCTTGTCCGCGGCCTCCTGGGCCTCGCCGATCTGGGTCTTGCAGCCGAGGCCGGACTGGCCGTTGATCTTCATCCCGCAGGAGCCGCAGATCGCCGCCCGGCAGGAGCAGCGCACGGCGAGCGAGCCGTCGTCGCGGTCCTTGGCCTGCAGCAGCCCGTCGAGGACCGAGAGCGAGGGCTCGAGGTCGACGTTGAACTCCTCCCAGTAGGGACCCTCGCCGCTCTCCGGCTGGAACCGTCGGACTTTGATCGTGTAGTCGGCCATCAGTAGGTCCTCGCTTCCGGTTGCCACTGGGTGATCGTCACCTCGGAGTAGGAGAGCTCCGGCCCGTCCTCGCCCAGCTCGAGGTCGATGTGTTTGAGCCACTCCTCGTCGTTGCGGTCCGGGTGGTCGGTGCGGTACTGGGCGCCGCGGCTCTCGCGGCGCTCGAGCGCCGCGACGCAGCAGCACTCGGCGTTGTCGAGCATGTAGCCGAGCTCGATCGCCCCCAGCAGGTCCTGGTTGAAGACGCTGCCGTGGTCGTCGATGTAGGCGCTCTTCGCCTCCTCCTTGAGGCGGCGGACCGTCTCCAGCGCTTCGGTGATCCCGGCCTCGTCGCGGAAGACGGCGACCTTGGC
>CAWEOH010000023.1:0-88127 GCA_963810455.1 uncultured Actinomycetes bacterium | reverse complement strand
GACTCGCGCAGCTTCGGGTTCATCCCGGAGGCGATCTCGAGCCGCACGACCTCGCCGAAGCGGCGGCGGCGGAGCTCGTCCTGGACCGCCTGCAGCAGATCGTCGGCCTCGTCGGAGACGGTGAAGTCGGCGTCGCGGGTGACGCGGAAGTAGCCGTGGTCGACGACGTCGGTGCCGGGAAAGAGGGCGTCGAGGTTGGCGGCGATCACCTCCTCCAGGGCGACGAACGACGTCCCGTCGTCGCCGACCGGGAGAAAGCGCCCGAGCAGCTCCTTCGGCACCTTGACGCGGGCGATGATCTCGGTGCCGCTCTCGGGATCGCGCAGCAGCACGCCGAGGCTGAGCGAGAGGTTCGAGATGTATGGGAATGGCCGGCCGAGCCCGATCACCAGCGGCGTCAGCGCCGCGAAGACCTGCTCGTGGAAGCGGGCGTCGATTTCGCGCCGCTCCTCGGCGCTCGCCGTCTGCAGCGAGATGACCCGGATCCCCTGCTCCTCCAGGGCCGGCTGCAGGACGCCGCCGAAGCAGGCCTGCAGGCGGCGGTCGTGCTCGAGCACCCGCTCCTGGATGCGGTCGATCTGGGTGGCCGGCGCCAGCCCGTCGGGGCCGCGGGCGTCGATCCCCGCGTCGAGCTGGTCGAAGAGGCCGGCGACGCGGACCATGAAGAACTCGTCGAGGTTGGAGGCGTAGATCGCGCAGAAGCGCAGCCGCTCGAGCAGCGGCACGTCGGGGTCCTCCGCCAGCTCGAGAACCCGCTGGTTGAACTCCAGCCAGGAGAGCTCGCGGTTGAAATAGAGAGCGGGATCGTCGATCGGCCCATCGTACTGGGGAGACAAGCCATTCTCCCGTGGATCAGGCGACCTGGACGAGGGTCTGCCGCGGCGCCGCCTCGGTCGCCACCAGGGCGCGCCGGTAGCCGGCCGCGAGCTGCTCGAGCGAGCGCTCCCAGGTCCGCCCCCGAGCCGCCGCCGCGGCGGCGGCGCCGAGCTGGCGGCGCAGCAGCGGCGCCGCAGCGAGCTGCAGCAGGGCGCCGGCGAGGTGGTCGGGGTCGGGACGGCAGAGCAGGCCGGTGTGGCGGTTCTCGACCAGCGCCGCCGGACCGCCCTCGGCGACCGCGACGACCGGCAGCCCGCTGGCGGCGGCCTCGACGATCACCTGGCCGTAGGTGTCGGTGGTGCTGGCGAAGAGGAAGACGTCGGCGCTGGCGTAGGCGCGGGCGAGGTCCTCGCCGCCGAGCCAGCCGAGGAAGGTCGCCGCCTCCCCCAGCTTCGCCCGCAGCTCTTCTTCCTCCGGGCCGCCACCCGCGAGGAGGAGATGCAGGCGCGGGTCCGACTGGTGGGCCCGGAGGAAGCTGTCGGCGAGCAGGTCGACGCCCTTCTCGCGGGTGAGCCGCCCCGCGTAGAGGACCTTGATCTCGCCCGGGAAGGCGTCGCGGTCGGCCTTGACCGGGTCGAAGCGGGCGAGGTCGACGCCCCGCTCCCAGCGCCCGATCCGGACCCGCTCGGCGCCGAGCGCGACCAGCGAGTCGTCGGCCGAGAGGCTCGGCGAGAGGACGTGGCCGGGCGCCTTGTAGAAGGCGCCGAGGCCGATCCGGGCGAGCGCCTCGATCCCGGCGTCGCCGCTGCGCATGCCGGCGTAGGCGGCGAGCTCGGTGTGGTAGCTGGCCAGATGGGGCATGCCGGTCATCCGCGCCAGCAGGGTCGCGACGACGCCGGCCGGGCCCGGCGCGGTGACGTGGACGAGGTCGTAGCGGCCTTCGGCCAGCGTCTCGACCAGGTCGGGCACGCCCGGGACGCCGAGCCGCATCCCCGCGTAGAAGGGCAGCTCGAGCTCGGCCGCCGCCGGCAGCCGCCGGTCGACGCCGGGGTCGGTGCCGATCACGTCGATCTCGAAGCCGGGGACGCCGCGCTCGCGGATCTGTTCGATCGTGTGGGTGACGCCGTGCATCGAGCCGATCCCGTCGGCGATCAGGGCGACGCGGCGGGGGGCGCCGTCGACCGCCGAGAGCTTCGCCTTCTCGGCGGCGAGGAAGGCGGTCGAGGGCGCGTAGGGGAAGGCCGGGACCAGCGCCTCGAAGAGGCCGTTGACGGCGGCCGGGAAGTTGCCGGCGGTGACCGCGCCGGCGCCGCTCTCGACCGCGCCGCGCAGGCGCCGGTCGTGGATCCGGCGGGCGCGGCGGTAGAGGTCGGCGTGGGAGAAGCCGTCGGCCTGCAGGTAGGCGAGCAGCTCGCGGCCGCGGACGTCGAGCCCGACGCCGGCGAGCCAGGCCTCGAGCAGGTTGCGGGCGTCCTCGGGGCCGATGTCGGTGGCGACCTTGCCCTCGCGCACGGCGCCCTCCTGGATCACCCGTTCGGCGATCTTCAGCAGCGCGGTCGGGTCGGGCTTGTGCGCCCCGTTGCCGTTGCCGTTCGCCGAGGCGAAGTGCGACTCGGCCGGGGCGTCGAGGGCGAGGGCGCGGGTCGCCAGCGCCAGCGCCGCGTGCGTCCACTTGGCGGCGCTGCCCTGCTCGCCGCGGGCCTCGGCCTCGCCGCCGCGCAGGTGCCGCAGAAACTCTTCCGGCGTTCGAGCAGCGGGCGCCTCCGTGAAGGTGCGCCCGATGTCGACGCCGGCATGGTCGTCGGAACCGCCGATCCCGGTGCCGCCGCGCGTCTCGATGTAGACGACGGCGGGCATGTTGAGCTCGGCGGCTCGCGAGCCGTTGCGGACCTCCCAGATCGGGAAGAGCTCCGCCAAACGCCGCCGGTGCCGCCTTGTCAGCGGCGCCGCGACGTTGAAGAACGGATGCGCGAGCGCGCAGGCGATCTCGTTTTCGTGAAGGTATGCGGCGCAGGCCTCGACATCGCCGGAATGTGCCTGCAGCCACTCGTGGTCCCCGGAAGTGATCCCGTAGCAGAGGACATGTACCGCCTGAGGCTCGCCGGCAAAGCGGGCGGTCAGCTCCTCGGAGACGAAGCAGTCGGGACGGTCCGCCAGTTGCAGGCAGCCGTCGATCGTGTCGTGATCGGTGATCGTCACGAAGTCCATTCCCCGCCGCCTGGCGAGCTCGTAGACCTCCTCGGGAGGAGTCGCGCACTCGGGCAGCCCGAGCGAGCGCTGGACCCCGAGCTTGGAGAGCTGCGAGGCGGTGGAGTGGCAGTGCATATCGACGCGGGAAGTCATCGGTGTCTCCCTCATTGGACCTTTCAGACACCTCGATATTCCGCGTTTTGCAGCGAAAACTTGTGAAAGGCATGGAAACGCCATGTGAACATGGCGTAACCGGGTTTCCCCGATTGCTCAGCCCGAGTGGATCCGGGCTAGGCGGCGGCCAGGCGGGCGCGAGAGGAGCCGTTGGTGTTGCCGTTGAGGAGGTCGAGGACGACCCCCTCGCGCAGGCCCCCCTTGCCGATCTGCAGCGGCTGGCCGAGCAGGTCGGAGACCTTCTCGAGCAGGAGGACGCCGGTGGTGAGGATGCGGACCCGGCGCGGGTCGAGCTCGAAGCGGCGGGCGACGTCGGTCGCCGGGTCGGCGGAGAGGACGCGGATGCCGCGCTCCAGCGTCTCGTACTCGAGCACGGCGCCGACCAGGCGCCGCAGCGAGGTGGCGGAGCCGCCGACGGCGACCGCCTGCGCCGGGTGCTCGATCTCGACGCCGTCGAAGATGTCGTCGATGCGGTCGCGGACCTTGCGGATCTCGGCCGCGGAGGGCGGGTCGGAGGAGATCAGCTCGTCGGCGAGGACGCCGGAGCCGACGCGCCAGGAGCGCACCTCCTCGACCCCGCCGGAGACGGTGCCGAGGATCACCTCGGTGGAGCCGCCGCCGACGTCGACGACGCCGACCTTGCCATCGACCGGGTGGCCGAGCGTCTTGGTCGCGCCGATGAAGGAGAGCCTCCCCTCCTCCTCGTCGCTGAGGATCTCGACCGGGATGCCGGCCGCGGCGCCGATCGCGAGCGCCGCCTGGCGGCCGTTGCGCGCCTCGCGCACGGCGGCGGTGGCGACGGCGCGGATCGTCTCGGCGCCGAGCTCGCGGGCGAGCCGGACCTGGGTGGCGACGACCTCGCCGACCTCCTCGATCTTCGCCGCCTCGATCTTGCCCTCGGCGTCGATCGCCTTGTTGATGCGCGTGTAGGCGCGCTGCTCCATCACCTTTTTCAACTGCCCCTCGCTCGGCTCGGCGACGAGCACGCGGGTGGTGTTGGAACCGATGTCGATTGCGGCGCAGAGCATCAGGGGGTGCCCTTTCATCTTGGCAAACGGGCCGGATCAGACCCTCGGGTCAGGCCGTCGGGTGCGATGCGTCCTCGAACTCCCGGAACAGGCCGGTGACGACGAAGGCGACCTGCTCGCCGATGTCGACGGCGTTGTCGGCGATCCGCTCGATCGCCCGCGCCGCCAGCAGCATCGTCATCGCCCACTCGCGCTTGTCGGCATCGTCGCCGATCTCCAGCGCGAGGCGGAAGCACTCGCGGTTGAGGTCGTCGACGAGGTCGTCCTGGTGGACGAGGTCGCGCGCCATCTCGACGTTGCGGTCGGCGAAGGAGCGCCTCGCCTGCGAGATCAGCGACCGGCTCTGGCTGCCCATGCCGAGGATCAGCTTCACCATCTCCTCGTCGGCCGGCGGCTCGTGGCCGGTCAGCGGGATCAGCTTGCAGATGTTCACGCACTGGTCGCCCATCCGCTCGACGTTCTTCAGCACGTGCAGCAGGGCCGAGATCAGGCGCAGGTCGGTGGCGACCGGCGACTGCGTCGCCAGCAGCGTGATCAGGCTCTGGTGGACCTCCAGGTAGCGGCCGTCGATCCGGTCGTCGTCGGCGACGACGATCTGCGCCAGCTCGACGTCCTGGTGCTCGACCGCCTCCAGCGTCCGCTGCAGCGCCGAGCTGACCAGCCCGAGGCCGTCGAGCGCCTGCGCCTCGAGCGACTCCAGTTCGTGCTGGTATTCCTCGCGTCGCGCCACTTCAGGCATCTCCCGCCCTCGCGATCAGCCGAAGCGACCGCTGACGTAGTCCTCGGTCGCTTTCTCGGTCGGGTTGGTGAAGATCGTCTCGGTCGCGCCGACCTCGACCAGACGGCCCGGCTTCCCCGATTCTTCGAGGTTGAAGAAGGCGGTGATGTCGCTGGCCCGAGCCGCCTGCTGCATGTTGTGGGTGACGATCACGATCGTGTAGCGGCTCTTCAGCTCGCGGATCAGGTCCTCGACCGCCAGCGTCGCCACCGGGTCGAGCGCCGAGCAGGGCTCGTCCATCAGCAGCACCTCCGGCTCGATCGCGATCGCGCGGGCGATGCAGAGCCGCTGCTGCTGGCCGCCGGAGAGCCCGAGGCCGGGCTTGTCGAGCCGGTCCTTGACCTCCTCCCAGAGGTTGGCGCCGCGCAGGCTTCTCTCGACCACCGCGTCCTTGTCCCCCTTGCGCATGCGGCCGCTGTTGAGGTTGAGGCCGGCGGCGACGTTCTCGTAGACCGACATCGTCGGGAACGGGTTCGGCTGCTGGAAGACCATCCCGATCATCCGTCGCACCCGCACCGGGTCGACGGTGGGGCCGTAGATGTCCTCGCCGTCGAGGGTGACCTCGCCTTTCACGGTCGCCCCCGGGGTCAGCTCGTGCATCCGGTTGAGGCAACGCAGGAAGGTGGTCTTGCCGCAGCCCGAGGAGCCGATCAGCGCCGTCACCTTGTTCGGTTCGATCTTCATCGTCACCGATTCGACCGCGTGGAAGTCGCCGTAGAAGAGGTCGACGTCGCGAACGTCCAGCGTGCGCGCCTGCTGGCCGGCGGGGGCCGCGGCCGTCGCGGCCGTCGGCGCCGTCCCGGTCGCCGCGACGGACTCGGGCTGGGGCTGACTACCCATGGCCTGCTCCTCCTCGGTCCGCTTGACTCCAGATCCGGGCATGTCTTTCGGCTCTCTTCCTTCCACTGGTCAGCGGATCTCGGTTTTGTAGTGGCGGTAGACCAGGCGAGCGACGACGTTGAGGATCATCACGATAGCGATCAGCACCAGGGCCGCCGCCCAGGCTCGGTCGTATGAGGCTTCCTTGTGCACACCGGGCGAGCGGTACTCGTTGTACGCGTAGACGGCGAGGTTCTGCATGCGGCCGTTGAAGGGGTCGGTGTTGAGCGAGTCGACGACGCCGGCCGTGACCAGCAGCGGCGCCGTCTCGCCGACGATCCGCGCCACCGCGATCATCACCCCGGTGACGAGGCCGGCGAAGGCGGTCGGCAGGACGACCTTGACGATCGTCCTCCACTTCGGCGTCCCCAGCGCGTAGGCCGCTTCGCGCAGGTGGTTGGGGACGATCTTCAGCACCTCCTCGGCGGAGCGGATGACGATCGGGATCATCAGCACCGAGAGCGCCACCGAGCCCATCACGCCGAGGCGGATGCCCGGGCCGTAGAAGAGCTCGAACAGCGCGTAGGCGAAGAGGCCGGCGACGATCGAGGGGATGCCGGTCATCACGTCGACGAAGAAGGTGAGGGCGCGGCGCAGGCGGCCGGTCCCGTACTCGTTCATGTAGATCGCCGCCATCAGCCCGATCGGGACCGAGATCACGGCCGCGACCGCGGTGATGATGACGGTGCCGACGATCGCGTGCAGGGCACCGCCGCCGGTGACCTTGCCGCGGCCGTCCTCGGTGAAGAATTCGAGCGAGATGCCCGGCAGCCCGCGCTTGACGACCTCGAAGACCAGCGAGAACAGCGGGATCATCGCCAGCGCGAAGGCGGAGACGATCAGCAGCGTCATCGTCCGGTCGAAGGCGCGGCGCGGTCCCTCGACGGTGCGCGACCACCAGTAGATGACGAAGACGTTGACGACCACCGCGAAGACGAGCGAGAGGGCGATCGTGAAGATCCCCATCGCGGCCTCGGCGGCGGCGACCAGGACCCAGGAGCCGGCGAAGGCCGCGTAGGGCGCCCAGCTCGGCAGCACGCCGCCGGCCAGGCGGGTGCCGCTGCCGTGAGGTGAGGAGATCGCCGACATCGCCTATTCCCCCCTGTTCTGGCGGGCGATGATCGCCCGCGCGATCAGGTTGGTGACGAGGGTGATCGCGAAGAGGACGAGGCCGGTCGCGATCAGCAGGTTGATCCGCAGGCCGGACGACTCGGGGAAGTTGAGGGCGATGTTGGCGGCGATCGTCGACGGGTTCGCCTGGCTGATCAGGTTGAAGGTGACGATGCCGGAGACGGAGAGGATGATCGTCACCGCCATCGTCTCGCCGAGCGCGCGGCCGAGCCCGAGCATCGCGCCGCTGATCACCGACGATTTGCCGAACGGGAGGACGGTCATCCGCATCATCTCCCAGCGGGTGGCGCCGAGCGCCCGCGCGGCCTCCATCTGTTTGCGCGGAGTCTGGGCGAAGGCCTCGCGGGCGATCGCCGAGACGATCGGCAGGATCATCACCGCGAGCACGAGGCCGACGACGAACATCGTCCGGCCGGTGGCCGAGGCGGGTCCTTCGAAGATCGGGATGAAGCCGAGGTTTTCTTCCAGCCATTTCATCACCGGCACCGCGGCGGGACCGAGGACGAAGATCCCCCAGAGGCCGTAGATGATGCTCGGGATCGCCGCCAGCAGATCGACCAGGAAGCCGAGCGTGAGCGCGACTTTGGGCGGCGCGATGTGGGTGATGAAGAGCGCCACGGCGACCGCCAGGGGAACGGCGATGACAGAGCCGAGGGCCGCGGCCAGCACGGTGCCGAAGGCGAGCGGCGCGGCGTAGTCGATGAAGCTCCTGCCTTCGGGGAGTTCGGAGGCGCTGGCGGTCAGCGCCGGCATCCCCTCGGCGACGAGGAAGATCGCGACCCCCGCCAGCAGGGCGAGGATCGTCACCGCGGCGATCACCGCGGCGTTGGAGAAGATCCGATCACCGCGGCGGCGGCGCCCTCCGGACGCCGCCGCCAGCAGTTGACCGGCATTGGTCGTGGTGTCGACCGACGACACGGGAGCTATTCCGTTTCGATCGCTTCCACGGCCGGGGTGATTTCAGAGCGCAGCCCGTCCGACATCGGGGCCGAGCCCGCCTGTTCGGCGGCCACTTCCTGCCCTTCGGGGCTGATGATGAATTCGATGTAGGACTTGACCAGTTCGGCTTCCTCGGCCGACCCGTACTGGGTGCAGGCCATCAGGTACGAGGTGAGCACGATCGGGTAGGTCCCTTCGGCTTCCGTTTTGCGGTCGAGTTCGAAGGCGAACATGTATTTACCTTCGCTCAGTTCCGCGTCTTCGGGCGACTCCTCGAGGATCTTCGCCGCTGCTTCCGCGGTCGGACCGACGTATTCGGAGCCGACTTGGACCAGGGCCACGCCGAGTTCGCCGGCCTGGCTCGCGTCGGCGTAGCCGATCGCGCCTTCTCCAGCGGTGACGGCTTCCACGACACCGGAGGTACCGGCACCGGCCTCGCCGCCTTTCACCGGCCATTCGCCGCTGACTTCATACGACCAGATGCTCGGAGCCGCTTTGGAGAGGTAGTCGACGAAGTTCTCCGTCGTGCCCGAGTCGTCGGAGCGGTTGACCGGCGTGATCCGGGTGCTGGGCAGTTCCACGCCCGGGTTGCTCTTGGCGATCGCCGGATCGTCCCAGCTCTTGATTTCCTGGTTGAAGATCTTCGCCAGGGTTTCCGGTTCCAGTTTGAGTTCTTCGACGCCGGGGAGGTTGTAGATGACCGCGATCGGCGAGATGTAGTCCGGGATCTCGATCAGTTCGCCGGGTTCGCAGCGCTTCTGCGCGCCTTCGATTTCGCCTTCGTCGGTCGACAGAGCTGCGTCGGTGCCGCCGTATGCGGTACCGCCCGCGATGAACTGTTCGCGGCCGCCACCGGACCCGATCGGGTCGTAGGAGATCGTGACGCCCGAGTTTTCACTCTCGAAGGTCGCGATCCAGGCTTCCTGGGCGGCCTGCTGGGCGCTCGAGCCGGCGCCGGCGATTTCGCCGGACAGTTCGCTGCTCGACGACGTTTCCCCCCCGCCACCGCTGCTTTCTTCGCTGGTTTCGCCGCCGCCACCGCCGCCACAGGCGGCGATCGCAAGCCCGAGTATTGCGGCCGAGGCAAGGACCGCAATCCATCTAGTAGTGCCAGACATCAGTCTCCCTTAGGTCGTTGAACGAGTGATGACGTTGGTTTTCAGACAAGTGATGGCGCCGGTGAACCCGGCGTTGGGCGCAGCGTTCCAGTGGCTGCAGCGAACCTTGTTACCCGGCTGTGTCGGGGATGTAAAAAAGATGTAAAAGGACCTGCTCGCGGGCTCGTTCGCGGCTGCTCAGCCGTCGGGAGAGAAGCGGTATCCGATGCCGTTGTGCGTGTGGATCAGCCGCACGTCCGGCAGCGCCTGGCCGAGCTTGGCGCGCAGGCGGCTGATGTAGACGTCCACCGAGCGGTCCTCGCGCCGTGGCTGGCTGCCCCAGACCTCGGCGAAGAGCTCCTCGCGGGTCATGATCCGCTGCGGGTGCGAAGCGAGCGTGACGAGCAGCTGCAGCTCGCGCATCGTCAGGCTGAGCGGACGGCCGTCGACCAGGGCGGCGTGCTCGTCAGGCCGGATCTCAAGCCGTCCGGCAGCAGACAGTTTCGACGAAGCCCCAGTCCCGATCGCCATGATCAGCGATCATGCGGGCAACGGCGCCCGAGCCCGTTATCCGGCGGTGAAGCTGTTGTGAACGACCTGTGAAGACGGCGCCGGCTCGGCACCGATCGCGCTCTCCAGCGGGTCGTCCTCGACCCCGCCTACGGGCTCGGGATCGAAGCGGTAGCCGACCCCGAAGTGGGTGTGGATGTAGGCGAAGTGCGGCGAGCGCTTCTCCAGCTTCTGGCGCAGCTTGCGGATGAAGACGTCGACCGAGCGGTCGCCGTGGGCCATCGCGTAGCCCCAGACCCGCTGGTAGATCGTCTCCCGCTCGAGCACCTGCCCCTTGGCCTCGGCGAGCAGCTGCAGCAGCTCGAACTCACGCCGGGTGAGGTCGAGGCTCTCGCCGCCGACGAAGGCCTGGAACTGGTCGGGACGGATCTCGAGCTCGGCGGCGACCAGCGGCGCCGACTCGCCTTCGCGGCGGCCGCGACGGCGGCGACGGGAGACGGCCTCGACCCGCGCCATCGCCTCCTCGGGGTGGCAGGGCTTGGTGATCCAGTCGTCGGCGCCGAGGCGCAGGCCGCGGACGCGCTGGGCGACGGTCGAGCGGCCGGTGCAGACGATCACGCCGAGGTCGGGCAGCATCGCGCAGACGCGCTCCAGGTAGCCCCAGCCCTCCTCCCCGAGCGCCGCCGGGTCGACCAGGACCGCGTTCAGCTTCATCGCCACCAGCTCCTGCGGAGGCACGGCGCTCGCCGCCTGCCGCAGCTGCCAGCCGGCCGCCTCGGCGCGTTTGGCGAGGACGGTGAGGAAACCGCTGTCCGTGTCGATCACCGCGAGCCTGATGGTGAGATTCTGGCTCATAGGTCGGCGGACGCGCCGAAGCGACTGGTGGGCGCGGTGAGCTGCAAGAGGCGGCGATTGTATGCAGGCCTCACCGGCAGAATCCCTGCGTTAACAGGATTTTCACAGCCGTCGGGCCTCGAAATTGGGGGAAAAGGATTCAAGGGGCGAGCTAGAAGGTGGCGGGTCGCAGGCCGGTGGCGATGATCAGCAGGATCGCGACCCCGGCAGCGTAGCGGTAGTAGACGAACGGACTGTAGCTGGCGGTGCGCACGAGCCGCAGGAGGAAGGCGATCGCCAGGTAGCCGGAGACTGCGGCGGCGACCGTGCCGACGATCATCGGCCCGGCGACACCCGACGGCAGGCCTTCGTGGACAGCGCCGAAGGCTTTGAAGACGGTGGCGCCGGCGACGATCGGGATCAGCAGCAGGAAGGAGAAGCGGGCGGCGCCGTCGCGGTCGAGGCCGAGCCAGCGGCCGGCGGTGATCGTGATCCCTGAGCGCGAGGTGCCCGGGGCCAGCGCCAGGATCTGGGCGAGGCCGATGTACCAGCCGTCGCGCAGCGTGCTCTGGTGCAGGTTGCGGCGCTGGGGCATGCGGTCGGCCCAGGCGAGCAGGGCGCCGAAGAAGATCAGCTGCAGGGCGATCATCCACGGCTCGCCGAGGTGTTCGTCGATGAAGCCGGAGCCGATCCCGCCGGCGATCACCGCCGGGATCGTGCCGACCGCGATCGCGACGGCGAGCCGCTGCTCGTCGCTGCGGATCGCGCGCTGGCGGACGGCGGCGACGAAGCCGCGGACCAGGAGCACGACCTCACGGCGGAAGAAGGCGATCGCGGCGATCAGCGTGCCCGCGTGCAGGGCGACGTCGAAGGTCTTGTTGAACTGCTCGTTTTCGAGCAGGAAGGTGTAGTCCTGCAGCCAGGGGACGATGATCAGGTGGCCGCTGGACGAGATCGGCAGGAACTCGGTCAAGCCCTGGACGATCCCCAGCAGGAGGGCCTCGAGGTCGGACATCGGGCCGGCACTCTACGCGGGCGCGGCGACGCGGGGCCGCTCGCCCCGGCGGCTCCCACCGCCCCGCGGTGCGGTAGATTCCCGGCCGTGAAGCGAGCCGCCGTATCCCTGCTCTCGTTCCTGGCGCTGATGCTGTTCGCCGCGCCCGCCGCCCTGGCCGACGACGGCGTCGGCCTCGGTGGCCCGACCACCGACAAAACGGTCACCTTCTTCTGCTTCGGCGTGATGGGCTTCTTCGTCCTCCTCGTCGTCGTCCTGAGCCTGGTCCAGATCAGGCTGGACAAGCGCAAAGAACAGCGCAAGCAGACGCTCAAGCGGCTCTCCTAGCCCTGGGCGGCGTCCTCGGTCGCTCACGTGCGGAGCACGCTTCGCTCCCTGCGTCCTTGCCCAGAACTAGGAGAGCCTGAACCCGCTCAGCAGCCTTTTCTCCGTCTCCCCCTCGACTTCGGCCACTACTTCGACGCGGCCCTCGAGCGGCGTGCCGCGGATCTTGGTCGCCAGCAGGTCGTCGACCTGGAAGATGCCGGCGGAGTTGTTGAGCTGGATCTCGAGCCGGACGGGGCGCTCCTCCCCCGCCTCGATCCGCACCTCGTCGATCGCCGCCGCCGAGATCGAGTGGATCCCTTCGTGGCCGGCCTCGATCGGCAGCCGGGTGCGTCCCTGCGCCATGTCGAGCGCGTCGGCGACGCGGACGACGCCGGCCTCGAGCGTGTACGGCTCGCCGCGGCGCCGGTGGCCGATGATCGCGTGCAGGATCTCGGAGGCGACGACCGTCCGCTCCGGCTCCTTGTAGGAGGAGGCGAGGAGGCGGTCGAGGGCGCCGCCGGCGAGGAACAGCGAGTAGGTCTCGTGGTCGGCGCGGTGGATCGACATGCCGACGTCGTGCAGCAGGGCGCCGCCGGCGACCACCACCTCGGCGTCGCGCTGGCGCATCCCGTGGTCGGTCACCATCGCCGGCTCGACCCCGGCTTTCGCCAGCAGCCGCAGCAGCCGCAGGGCGACGTTGAGGACGATCTGCATGTGGACCCAGGAGTGGTCGGACATCCCCAGCCGCTCGGCGTGGACCTGGGCCATGTACCACCAGGCGCGCACCTGGTCGTCGGTGTTGACCGCCTCGAGGAACGACTCGAGGCGGCGGTTGCCTCGGGTCGGCGCCCGCACCTGCGTCTCGGCGACCGCCTCCCGCGGCGGCTTGCGGCTGGGCCCCTCCGGCGCGGGCGCGGGAACCTTGTCCTCAGCCCTCTCCTCGGGCGGCTTGTCCTCAGGCGACACGCCGCGGATCGTAGGGCAGCCGCCGGGCGTGGCGCCTTTGTTCGGCATCTCCGAACAAAGGCGCCACGGGCAAGCGGGCGAGCGGTCTCAGCCGCAGACCGGCCAGGGGCTCGAGCCGGAGCGCTCGTAGAGCAGCGCCGCGCGGTAGTCCTGCTCGGCCTCGGGGGCGGCGGCCGGGTCGCCGTGGCCGCCGACCGATTCCCAGGTCCCGTAGTCGAACTGGTATTTGCCGCGGTAGCTGCCGCCGGCGGAGACGGCGTGCGGATCGCCGCCGGACTCGCAGGCGGCGATCGATTCCAGCGTCGCCATCGAGACGCCGCCCGGCAGCGCGAACGCTTCCTTCCGTTCGCGGCGCTTCTTCGCCGCGGCGGCCGCCGCGCGCAGCCGCACCGCCTCCGTATGGACCGTGCGGTGCGCCCGGTCCGGCCGCTGCGGCGTCCTCAGCGCAACCGGCTGCGCGTCCGCGACGCGGACCGTGGCCGCGCCGCCCCACGCGCCGACGACGAACAGAGCCGCCACGAACAACGCCATCAGGCCCAGCAGACCCGGGAGCAAGTGTGTGCGTTTCATGAGCAGCGCGTAAGCCTGCTGAAAAAATCCGCCTCAATGTGTGACGCCCGTCACGCTTATCCCTTCAGAGTATGTATACTACGTCTATGGCGCTTGAGAACGAAGTTCAGAAGCTGATGGACGATGCGATAAGGCGAAATCCGATGGTCTTGGAAGTCCTCACGGGTGTCCGCTCGGGCGGCGCCAAGGTCTCCGCCGACGAGGAATTCGATGTCCTGCTCGACATTTGCGCGGGTATCCGGCAAGCCGTCCTGCGGCTCGCCCGTGAGATAGATGAGCCGGGAGTCGGATAGGACCGCCGCGACGCGATCTCCAACCTTCACGAATTCAGCCACAACAAACCTCCAATTAGACGACTAAGCAAATGGCCGCGAACGACCGAAACAACCCCGTCAATCGCAAGTCCTCAGACTCGGATATCTCCGTGGTCGAGTTCTGGCGCAAGTACCCCGACGATGCGACCTGCCTTGATGCCCTCTGGCGCGAGCGCTTCGCTCCCGATGGGCACCACGCGCATTGCCCGGTCTGCGAGAAGGAACGGAAGTTCCACCGGATCAAGTCGCGGGCCTCTTATGCCTGCGACTCCTGCGGGAAGCATCTGCACCCCATGAAGGGGACGATCTTCGAGAAGTCCACGACCTCGCTACAGCTTTGGTTCTACGCCATGTTCTTGATGGCGAGCACTCGCTGCGGGATCTCCGCCAAACAGCTTGAGCGCGAGCTAGGCGTCACCTACAAGACCGCCTGGCGCATGTTCAACAAGATCCGCAACGAACTGATGAATGACGAGGATGACGGCCAGCTAAACGGCACGGTCGAGGTTGACGAGACCTCCTGGGGCGGTCGGCCGCGCAACAAGCTTCCGGACAAGAAAGCCGCGGCTGCCTTCCGTGAGGCCCGGACGACCGTGCTGGGCATGGTCGAGCGCGAGGGGCGCGTGAGGCTGCGCGTCATTCCCTCAAGGCGAGGCGAGCCGCTTAGTCGAGAGGTCCGGTCCCACGTGAACCCGGATGCCTTCCTGCTCACCGACGACTGGCCCGCCTACAACCCGCTGCGCCGAGAGGGCTACAGGGGCGCGACGATCAACCATTCCGCCGGCTCCTACGTCGAAGGCGACATCCATACGAACACGATTGAGGGCTTTTTCGGCAACCTCAAGACCGGGATGCGCGGCGCCTACAAGCACGTGTCCGACCGCTGGATCCAGTCCTACCTAGACGAGTATGCGTGGCGCTATAACGCTCGCAGGGAGCCGGGAGGGCTGTTCGAGCAGTTGCTTAGGCGGGCGGTCGCTCAGTAGCCGCTGGGGTCGGCCTTCTTGGCGACTCCGGCGGCAATGGACTGGACGCCGAGATGGGCGAAAGAAAGATCGTGCTTGCGATGCTTGATGCATTCGTATCGCGCCCTGCGGCTATTTGCGTACAACGTCTCATAGGTGTCGCTTATCTCATTGAAAAGCGTCCGGATCGCATCCTTCCGGGCTTCATGCGTCCGGGGGAGTGGACGATGGCCTAGGTGGACGCACCCCGCTTGAACATAGTGGACCGCCGCATAGAACAGGACGGTCATCGACCAGTCCGGCCTTCCGGAATTCTCCGCGCCCAACTCCCGATAGAAGCCCTCGTTGCTCCTCGCCCACTCGTAATGGTCGAAAGCAGTTGGCGGCATCTATTTAGGGGATCTTCGTCCCCTCAAAGACCCAGTCAGGGACTTCATCGGTTGGAAAGACGTGTAGCTCGCCTTCGGAGGGATCTAGGTACTCACAAACCGCGTCGATAAAGACGCGCCGGATCGCAGTCTCGGCTTCCAAGTCCATCCCTGGGGTGACGGCGACCATCTCAAGGTCGCCAAGAGACTCGGTCAGCCAGATTTCCTCGACGCTCGCGATGGCTTGAACCTCTCGCGCAAACTGCTCGGCCACATGCCATCGACTGATGGAGCGCGAAGACAGACGATCCCACGCAAGCAGACGCGGGCCTTCCTCAGATGGAGGCCAGGAAACGAGGGTCTGGACCGCGACCCGATTTGGGTATTCGCGAGATAGGAACAACCTCGCTTCGTGATCTTTCGTCAACTCGATCGGCCAGTCGGTGAGTTCGGCCATTACTCGTCACCCTCCTCAGTCGCGCGAGCGTCCCCAATTTCTCCCTCCAAATCGCGGATCGGCCCAACCTCCTCTTGATATTCGGCGATCACGTGATCCAAGAGGTCTCGCAACGAGACCGCCTGCTCCCAACTCATGATGACCCGTACGGGGTAGTGAGACGGAGGACCGGGAGCAGTCCGGTATCCAAGGTCCACTGCAAGGTCGAACGGAGTGGCCTCCGTGCGTGCCCAATTTGCATAGACGACGTTCTCGGCACCGTCCTGTGGCTCTGGCATCGGCGGCACTATAACCGCAAACTTCCCCAAGCGGCAGGAATTTCGCTAGTTGCCAGCACCCGATCTTCTCGCCGCCCGCTTCAACAGCTTGTCCCATTCCTCCCGCTTGACCGGCTCATAGGGCTTGCCGGTCTTGGGGTCGATGCCTTTGGGCAAAGGCTTCTTATCCGGTTTAGGCTGTTTTGGCATGAGCAAGCGCAAGGGTAGCGCTCGGGCGACCTGCATCTTCTGCGGCAGGAACGACCAGAAAATGAGCAACGAGCACGTCTGGCCCGAATGGCTGGACAACCTCCTGCCGCCTGGCGTCGCTGAGAAAGACCACACATATTCCTTTGAGGATGCCGAGCGGGGCGAGTACCGGCGACTGCAAGGGATGCCACCTCACAATGTAAAGGTCCGCGACGTTTGCCGGCCGTGCAATGAAGGCTGGATGAATCAAGCGGAGGAAGCAGCTCGACCGATCATCTCCCGCATGGTGGGGGCTCAACGCGAGACGGAACTTCACGCGATTGAACAGGCCAAGCTGGCTTTCTGGGGCGTGATGAAGGGACTGGTCGCCGTCCGCGTTGGCGGTGAGTCAAAGCTAACGCGCGCCGCCCTCGTAGACGACTATCACGACCTCTACGCCTGCAAGGAAAGCCGGATGCCCCCAGATGGTTTTCTCGTTCACATTGCGCGCGCCGCTTGGTCAGTCAAGCGGGCGCCGGCAGGGTATTTCCGGCTCTCTGGGATCAACCGGCAAGAAGGGGAGGGGGACAAATTCGACGGCTATGCGCTCGTTTTCTCCGCACTCGATCTGGTGGTGATCATTCTTCGCGTCTTTGGCGTAAAGCCAACCCGCTTCATCCCTTTCGACGACGAGCGGTTCGCCGATGCCATCCGTCGCGTCTGGCCCATCGAGCCGGCCGGAGTTACGTGGCCGCCCGAGAAAGCCCTGACGTGGGAGGGGCTTGAAGTTTTTAGCGGCGGCCGAATGAAGCCGTAGCCAGGAAACGCCTGCTTGCCATGCGGTTTTGAGTTTACCTACTCTCATGGGATAAGCGTGACGCCCGTCACACTTGCCCCATCTCCGTAGAAGCCCCGTGCCCGATGCTGTTGACCTTTGCCGCGGGATAGGCGACAAAGGTCAACAGCACCTGCCGCGTGGCCGGGCGGGGCGCGAACAGGGATGATTCGGGGGTGACCGAGCACACGACTTCGCGATTGCTGCTTGCCTGCCCGGACCGGCCGGGGCTGATCGCGACGGTGTCGGGGTTCCTCGCCGAGGCGGGGCTGAACATCGTCGACGTCGACCAGCACTCGACCGCGGAGGCGCGGTTCTTCATGCGGATGGTGTTCGAGCCGCCGGCCGCGGCTGAGCGGGCGGGGCTGGAGGCGCGGTTCGAGCGCGAGGTGGCGACGCCGTTCGAGATGGAGCACCGCTTCGCCGAGTCGGATGAGCGCAAGCGGGTCGCGATCATGGTCTCGCGCGAGGACCACTGCCTCTCCGACCTGCTCTGGCGCTGGCGCAACCGGGAGCTCGGCGGCGAGCTGGTCGCGGTCATCTCCAACCACCCCGACCACGCCGAGCAGGTCGCCTCGGTCGGCGTGCCGTTCCACCACGTGCCGGTCGAGCCCGGCGCCAAGCAGGAGGCCGAGGCGCGGATCCTCGAGCTGGTCGGCGACGTCGACCTGCTCGTCCTCGCCCGCTACATGCAGATCCTCAGCGCCGACTTCCTCGCCGCGCTGAAGGGGCCGGCGATCAACATCCACCACAGCTTCCTGCCCGCCTTCGTCGGCGCCGACCCCTACCGGCGCGCGCACGAGCGCGGCGTGAAGCTGATCGGCGCCACCGCCCACTACGTCACCGCCGAGCTCGACGCCGGCCCGATCATCGACCAGGACGTGACCCGGGTCAGCCACCGCGACGAGGTCGAGGACCTGGTCCGGATCGGCCGCGACATCGAGCGCCTGGTCCTGGCCCGGGCGGTGATCGCCCACCTCGACGACCGCGTCCTGCTCGACGGCGACCGCACCGTCGTCTTCTGAGCGCCGCCGGGCGGCGCCGGTCAGGAGCCTGACCGCCGACTGGCTGCGCAGCCAGTTTCGAGTAACCTCTACACCGAATGGAGCAAGCGACCCTCCCCCAGGAACGCTCGACTGGCGGCCGCCGGACCTCGCCGCCGGGCTCCAGGGCACCGGCGCTGGTCCAGGCCTTCCGCTACCTGCGCGACCCGCTCGGGCTGCTCGCCTCGCACCAGCGCCGCTACGGCGACGTCTTCACGATCCGGTTCCCGGTCTTCGGCCACATCGTCTACGTCGCCCGGCCGGACTTCGTCAAAGAGGTCTTCACCGGCGCCCCCTCCGTCTTCCACGCCGGCGAGGCGAACGCCACCGTGCTCGAGCCGGCGCTCGGGCCCAACTCGGTGCTCACCCTCGACGACGAGCCCCACCTGCGCCAGCGCAAGCTGCTGCTGCCGCCCTTCCACGGCGAGCGGGTGCAGCGCTACGGCGAGCTGATCGTCGAGCTGACGCGCGAGGAGATGAAGAGCTGGCCGCGCAACGAGGCGTTCGCGATCCGCCCGCACACCCAGCGGATCACGCTCGGGGTGATCATGCGCGCCGTCTTCGGCGTCCACGACCGCGCGCGGCTGGACCGTCTGGAAACGCTGATCGACGAGTTCGCACAGCGGGTCGGGACGATCACCGCCTTCCCCTTCACCCGCCGCGACCTCGGCCGCTTCAGCCCCTGGGGCCGCTTCGTCCGCTCGCGCGAGGAGCTCGACGCCTTCATCTACGAGGAGATCGCGCTGCGGCGGGCCGAACCGGGGTACGAGGAGCGCGACGACGTGCTCTCGCTGCTGCTCACCGCCCGCGACGAGCAGGGCGAGCCGATGAGCGACCGGGAACTGCGCGACGAGCTGGTGACCGTGCTCGCCGCCGGCCACGAGACGACGGCGACCGGGCTGGCCTGGGCGGTGGAGCGGCTGACCCGCAACCCGGAGGTGCTGCGGAAGCTGCGCGACTCGATCGCCGCCGGCGAGGAGGACTACCTGAGCGCGACCGTGAAAGAGACGCTGCGGGCGCGGCCGGTGATCGTCGACGTCGCCCGCAAGCTGACCGCGCCGGCGACCGTCGCCGGCTACGAGCTGCCGGCCGGGACCTTCGTCCTGCCGGCGATCGCCGCCCTCCACTACCGCGACGACCTCTTCCCCGAACCGGACCGCTTCCGGCCCGAGCGCTTCCTCGACGGCAAGGCCGACAACTACGCCTGGATCCCGTTCGGCGGCGGCATCCGCCGCTGCATCGGCGCCTCCTTCGCCGAATACGAGATGCGGACGATCCTGCGCGAGTTCGTCACCCGCGCCGAGCTGCGCCCCGCCAGGGCCAGGGAGGAACCGGTGCGCCCGCGCAACATCACCCTCGTTCCCGCCAAGGGAGCCCGGGTGGTAATGGTCAGCTGACCTCGGCGGCCGCCTGGGCCGACTCCCATTCCGCGTACAGCTCTTCGACCGCCAGCTTGGCCTTGGCGTGGCGCTCGCCGGCGCGCTCGGCGCGGCCCGGGCTGGCCCAGGCGCCGGGGTCGGCGAGCTCGTCCTCGATCTCGCGCAGCTCGGCCTCGGCGCGCTCGATCTGCTGCTCGAGCCGGGCCGCCCGGCGCGCCGCCTTCTGCGAGGGCTTGGTCGCGCTGTACTTCTTGCCGCCGCCGTTGCCGTCCGCCGACCTCGCCGCCGCGGCCGCCGCGGCGCGTTCGTCCTCGCGCCGCTGGTACTCCGCCCAGCCACTGGCGTGGCTGGTCAGGTGGCCGTCGGCGCAGACCAGGGTGCGGCTGCCGACCGCCTCGAGCAGCGCCCGGTCGTGGGAGATCAGGAGCACGGCGCCCTCGAACTCGGTCAGCGCGTCCTCGAGCGCCTCACGGCTCTCGATGTCGAGGTGGTTGGTCGGCTCGTCGAGGACCAGCACGTTGGCGCCGGAGGCGACGAGGATCGCCAGCGAGAGCCGCCGCTGCTCGCCGCCGCTGATCTCCGAGAGCTGCTTTTCGACGTCCTCGCCGGAGAAGAGGAAGCCGCCGAGCAGGGCGCGCGCCTTCGGCCCGGTGAGGCCGGTCTCGCGCTGGGCGGCGTCGAGCACCGTCCCCTCCCCCGCCGCCGTATCGGCGTGCTGTGAGAGGTAGCCGAGCTTCACGTTGTGGCCGCTGCGGACGCTGCCCGAGGCCGGCTGGCGGACGCCGGCGAGGGTCTCGATCAGGCTCGTCTTGCCGCTGCCGTTGGCGCCGACGAGGACGACGTGCTCGCCGCGCTCGAGTTCCATCTCGGCGTCCTCGAGCAGCACCCGTCCGGGCACCTCGATCCGGCCTTTGACCAGTTTGAGGACGACCCGGCCGGGCCGCTCGGGCGGCTTGAAGGAGAAGCGCAGGCGGCGGGTGTCGCGGCGTTCGGCGGCCGGGCCCTCGCGCTTGGCCTTCTCGATCTTCTTCACCCGCGACTGCGCCTGGCGCGCCTTGGTCGCCTTGAAGCGGAAGCGCTCGACGAACCGCTCCATCCGCGCGATCTCTGCCTGCTGGCGCTCGATCGCCTTGCCGAGGGCGATCTGGCGCGCCGCCTGCTCCTGGCGCCAGGCGTGCCAGGGGCCGGCGAAGAAGCGGGCCCGCTGCGCCTCCAGCTCGAGCACCGAGGTGCCGACCGCCTCGAGGAACCAGCGGTCGTGGGCGACGAGGACGACGGCGGCGTCGAGGTCGACCAGGTAGCGCTCGAGCCACTCCAGCGAGGGGATGTCGAGATGGTTGGTCGGCTCGTCGAGCAGCAGCAGGTCGGGCTTCGCCGCCAGCGCCCGGGCCAGCGAGGCGCGGGTCAGCTCGCCGCCGCTGAAGGTCTTCAGCGGGCGCTCGGCGTGCTCGGGGCCGAAGCCGAGGCCGCGGAGGACGGCGAGGACGTCGTCGCGCCAGCGGTAGCCGCCGCCGGCTTCGAGCTTGGCCTGGGCGCGGGCGTAGGCGGCCATCGTCTCCTCGCCCACCTCTCCCCCGCCCATCTCCGCCTCGAGCCGCTCGAGCTCCGCCTCGGTCTCGAGCATGTCGGTGCGGCCGGAGAAGACGTACTCGCCGAGTGTGGTCTCCGACTGGCGCGGCGGGCGCTGGTCGTGGAGGGCGACGCGGGCGCCGCGCTGCAGGCTGAGCGAGCCGGCGTCGGGCGCCAGCTCGCCGGCGAGGACGCGCAGCAGCGTCGACTTGCCGGCGCCGTTGCGGCCCGACAGCGTCATCCGGTCGCCCGGCTCGAGCTTGAACGAGACCTCCTCGAACAGCAGCTTGCCGCCGACGTAGACGTCGAGCGAGGTTGCGGTAGCGATCGCCATGTCGTGACCAAGTTAGTGACCCGGGGACCGCCGCGCCCGGGCCCCGCGTACCCTCAGTGCATGGGATGGCCGCCCTGCGTGTTCGAGTGGGGTTCGACGGCGGCAGAGCGCGCCGCGCCGTTCCCCTGCGACGGGATGATCGCCGATCCCGACCGCCCGCTGTTCCGAGCGGTCGACGTCGATGCCCCACCGGCGACCACCTTCCGCTGGCTGTGTCAGCTGCGAGCCGCCCCCTACAGCTACGACAGGCTCGACAACCTCGGTCGCCGCAGCCCGCAGGAGCTGACGCCCGGGCTCGATGAGCTGCAGCGGGGACAGCGGGTGCAGACGATCTTCCGGCTGGTCGACTTCGAGCCGGGGCGCTCGCTGACCATGGTCCACAGCGGCCGTCTCTTCGGCCGCATCGCCTGCACCTACCGCGCCGAGCCGGCGGGCGAGGAGCGGTCCCGGATCGTCGTCAAGCTGGTCCCGACCGCGGCACGGCGTGGCGTGCTGCGGCCGCTGATGCGGCTCGCCCTGCCGCCCGGCGACCTGGTGATGATGCGGCGTCAGCTGCTCAACCTCAAGGGCCTGGCGGAGCGCACGGCGAGGGAGGCAGGCGGTGCCGGCGTCACTGCCTAGCCCGCTCCGGCACCTCGGCGAGCTGGCGAGGGCGCGGGCGACGCGGGCCTCCTCGGCGCGCGCCGACGGCCAGGCGCTGAGCGAGCTGCAGGCGCGGGCGCCGGCGCTGCCTGCCGGGCTGGAGCTGGAATGGCTCGGCGTCTCCGGCTACCGGCTGACCTACGAGGGCAAGACCCTGTTCATCGACCCGTACCTCTCGCGCGTCCCCTTCCGCGATCTGGTGCTGCGGCGCACGGCGCTGCCCGAGCCGGCGGCGGTCGAGCGCTTCGTGCGGGCGCCGGGCGAGACGGTCGGCGTGCTCGTCGGCCACACCCACTTCGACCACGCCGTCGACGCGCCGGCGCTGGCGCGGCGGCTCGGCTGCAAGGCCTACGGCTCGCGCTCGCTGGTCAACCTGATGGCGCTGCACGGGCTGGCCGAGCAGGCGGTCGAGGTCGAGCCCTACAAGACCTACGAGCTGGGCCCGTTCGAGGTCAGCTTCACCCCGAGCGTCCACTCGAAGCTGCTGCTCGGCCTCGCCGTCCCCTACGACGGCGAACTGAGCTGCGAGCACCTCGACTCGCTCTCGCCCGGCGCCTACCGCTGCGGCCAGGTCTGGGGGATCGCGATCGCCGTCGCCGGCGTCCGCTTCTACCACCAGGGCAGCGCCAACCTGATCGACGACGCGGTGCGCGAGCGCGGCGTCGACTTCTTCCTCGCCGGCGTCGCCGGCCGCAGCTTCACCGACCGCTACTGGCAGCGGATCCTCACCCGCCTGCAACCGCAGGCGGTGATCCCGACCCACTACGACAACTTCTTCCGCCCGCTGGGCGAGGAGATGGAGTTCGTCGCCAACGTCCAGCTCGCCGAGCTGCCGGAGGAGATCGGCGCGGTCAGCCGCGAGATCGAGATCGCGGCGCTGCCCCGCGCCGACCTCGCCGCCGCCAAGTGACGGTGGCAGAGCTTTTACCCCCTATATGACGTAAAAGCTCTGCCACCGGCTCAGGCGGCGAGGGCGCGGCTGCCGAGCGCCCGCCAGGCCGATTCGAATTCTTCCCTGCTCCAGGTTTCGCGGACGCCGGCGAGCGGTTCGTTGACCCGCACCCGGTCCGGCCCGACGCCGGTGAGGACGAGCGCGTGCTCGCCCCAGTTGATGTGCACGGTCCGCCCCGCGGGGGTCTGCCAGGTCGCGTACGGGCCGGCCGCGAGGGCGACCCAGGCGAGCACCGGGTGGCCGCGGAGGAGCGTCCGGTAGACCGCCTCGGGCTGGGTCCCGGTCAGGTCGCGCAGGGTCACCCCTTCGCGTCCGGCGAGGGCCCGGATCGGCCCCTGGTAGACGCCGAAGCCGCCCGCCGGACCGCCGCCGTCGGCGCGCCCGACGAACCCCCGGCTCGGGTCGCCCCACACCTCCGAGCCGTCGGCGGCGACCGTCGGGTCGAGCGGCGGGCTGTGGGCGACGCGGCGCTGCAGCGCGAGCTGGCCGGTGTGTTTGCCGCGATAGGCGAGCAGCATCGCCAGCGAGGCGGTCTCGCAGTTGTCCGGCAGCGCCTGCTTGACCAGCGGCACCGCGATGCTGGCGGCGACCGGGCGCTCGGGGACGGTCACGGTGCCGCCGCCGGCGCGGGCCGCGGCCGCGACCTCCGCCTCGGCCCGGGAGCGATCGACCCGCAGGTGGATCGTCGCCCCGTGCTCGTGCACCGTGCGCCGCGCCGGCAGCGACGCCAGCAGCGCCGTCCGCGCCGGTTGCCGGGAGAGGGCGCTGGCGCGGGCGCTCGCCAGCTCCCGGCCGCCGAGCTCGAGCCTGACCACGGCGGGCGCCGCGGAGCCCCCGGCCGGGTCCGAGCCGCCGCGGCTCGCGAGCACCGCCACCAGCGCGGCCGCAGCCACGACCAGCAGCGCGACCGCGCTCAGCCGCCGGCGCAGGATCGTCCGCCCCGCCGGGCGGACGCCGGCGCGGGCCGTGCTCATCGCGGCTTGCTGGCCACCGCGATGCCGCCCTCGTGCCGCAGGCACTCGACCGAGACGCCGGTGAAGCCGGCGTCCTCGAGCGCCCCGCGCCACCACTCGGGCGGCGCCGGGTGCTCGCCGGCGCGCGTCATCACCTTGAACCCGTTGCGGACGATTCGCGCCAGCCCCGCCGGGCCGCGGCGCGCCATCGCGCGCACCTTGGAGAGGACGACGCGGCGGTTGCGCCCGGCGACGGGGCTCCAGCCGAACATCATGTCCCCGAAGACGAGCCGGCCGCCGGGAGCGAGCACCCGGTAGACCTCCTCCAGGCTGCGCCGCTTGCCGTCCTCGTCGAGATGGTGGAAGCAGTAGTTGGAGACGACGAGGTCGACCGACCCGTCCTCGAGCGGCAGGCTGTCCGCCGAGGCCTCGAGCGGGTAGAGATTGGTCAGGCGGCGGCCGACGACCACCCAGCGCAGGTGCTCGACCATCGCCGGCGAGATGTCGATCGCCCAGACGCCGTCGCAGCTCTGGGCGAGCGGCAGCGCCAGCAGGCCCGTCCCGGTGCCGACGTCGAGGACGCGCTCGCCCGCCGCCGGCCTCGCCCGGGCGATGATCTGGTCGCGCAGCTCCCTGAACCCGGCCGTGCGCGAGAGCTGATCGGCGTGCCGGACGTGCCGGTCCCAGTCCTTCTCGCGGACGCCGCCGCGGTGGCGGGCGGAGACGCCGGCGAACAGGCCCGGCTCGGGAGCGTGGAGGGAAGGCGGTTCGGAGGCCATGCGAGGCACCCTTCACCCCCGCTCTAAGCGGGGCTTTATCGCTCCCTAAGGTGCACGCAAAGTTCTGATGAGAAAGCTCATATGCGAGCGGCGATCTGCTCGACCGTGCCCATCGTCCGCACCGTGCCGGGGCCGAGAGCGGCGGCGATCGCCTTCAGGTCGAGCTCGGATTCGCTGATGCCGCCGCTCGGCAGCCAGTAGAGCTCGCGACCGGCGAGCGCCAGACGGTCCTCGTCGCTCGCGTGGGCAAGCGCCGCCTGCCGCGCCGCGGCGTCGGGCGCCTCGGCCAGCAGCTGCACCTGCAGCTTCCCCTTCGAGGCGGCGACGTCGGCGGCCGCGAACGGCTCCCGGGCGGCGATCGCAGCGACCTCGGAGCCGCTGCGCAGGAAGACCGGCACCGCGTACCCGAGCCGCTCGCCGAGCTCGGCTTCGACCCGCGCCCCCAGCGCCGCCTCCGGCTCGCCCGCGGCGGCGAAGATCACGTTGCCGCTGGCGCGGAAGGTCGCCACCTCGGCCAGCCCGATCGCCTCGAACTGCGCCCGCAGATCCTCGTTGGTTATCCGGCGTCCTCCGAGGTTCATCCCCCGCAGAAACGCCACGAAGCGGTCCATCGTGCAAGCTTAAGAGGAGGATGGAGGGGGACTTCACTCAGCTGCCGCCGGACCTGCCGGTGCCCGAGGACGACGGCGCCGCCGACCACCTGCCGGGACGCAGGCTGCCGCAGCTGTCGCTGCCGGCCACCACCGGGGTCGAGGTCGACCTCGCCGAGCTCGGCCGGGACCTCGCCGTGATCTACGTATACCCGCAGACCGGCCGTCCCGGCCTGCCCCTGCCGCACGGCTGGGACGAGATCCCCGGCGCCCGCGGCTGCACGCCGCAGAGCTGCGCCTACCGCGACTACCTGGGGCAGTTCGAGCACCTCGGCGTCGCGCTGGCCGGGCTCAGCGCCCAGAGCGAGGAGGACCAGCGCGAGTTCGCCTTCCGCAAGCAGATCACCTTCCCGCTGCTCAGCGACCCCGAGCTGAAGCTGGCCGAGCTGCTCGGCCTCCCCACCTTCGAGGTCGAGGGAGCGACCTACTACAAGCGGCTGACGCTGATCGCCGCCCGCGGCGAGATCGCCAAGTGCTTCTACCCGGTCTTCCCGCCCGACGGGGACCCGGGCGAGGTCCTCGCCTGGCTCGCCGGTCGCAGCGCTCCCTGAGGACCCGACACCGGGCGCAACCGGCGCCGGGCGCCGCGGCTTCTGCCACGATGGGGCGGTGAGCTTGGGTCAGAGGTTCTTCGCCACCGAGGGGCGGTGGCTGATGGGACGGGTCGTCCCCCACCAGCTGCTGAAGGGGATCGCCAAGCACCTGACCGTGGTCGCCCCGGGGCGCGAGGACGAGCTGGTCGAACGGATCGGCGCCCGCGCCGAAGCGCTGGCCGAGGACGACGCCGAGATGGCGGTCGACGGCGCGGCGAAGGGGATGCTGGCGATGTCGGCCACCGTGCTCGCCGCCTACGAGGTCCTGCTGCCCGAGCTCGGCGGCGAGGAGAAGCGGACGATCCTCTTTCTCCAGCACGTCTTCGGCGAGGTCCTGCAGCGGACGATGGACGTGGCGATCGCGGCGATCGCCCGCGGCGACGCGCCGCTGGACGCGGTCGAGAAGGCGATGCGCCAGAGCTCGGGCATGTACGGGAGCTACTTCCGCTTCGATTTCGAGCGCCCCGATCCGGACAACTTCGAGATGCGGGTCAGCCGCTGCTTCTTCCGCGACTTCTTCGCCCGCCACGACGCCCTCCCGGTCACCACCGTGCTCTGCGCCTGGGACGCCAACTGGATGCGCGCCCTCGATCCCGCGGTGACCGGCCTGCACGCCGAGCGCACCTCGCTGCTCTCGCTCGGCGACGAGGCCTGCAGCTTCCGCGTCAGCACCACCGACGACCCGCTCGCCCCCTACGAAGACGTCCTGCAGCAGCGCTTCGTCGACGGCTGAGCCCGAGGACCGCCCCGAAGCCGGCGCCCCGCCTCGGCGCGGGGCACGAGGGCCGGCCCGTTGCGGGCCGGCCCTGGCTGTGATGGAGGCGCCGAGATTCGAACTCGGATCCGCGGACGCTGTACGAGGGTGTCTACAGGCTTAGCCGGCGCTTGATTCTCGTCTCCCGGGGTCCGCGCCGGCGGGCACTGCGGGAGATAGAGCCCCTTGAATGTCCCCCGGCGGTCAGGGCGGTCCGCCCGGGTGAGCCCGCTTTCTGAAGCCGGCGCCCCTCCCCGCGGGCGGGGGAGGACCGACTCTCACAGCGCTTAGTTTCTAGCTAAGCGGCGAGGGCGAACTCATGGTCCGCACGTATTGGTTTGTGCCGGTGTTTTTCGAGGCCTCCGGCAACCTCGACCTGCAACCTCTCGCACGAATCGACCACGTCGAAGCCTGTCGCCCCCGTGCGAGGTGCGCTTTGAATTGTACGTTGTCGGGAATGAGTGGTCCATGAGCAAGAGCTTCGACGCGATCGTCCTCGGCGCCGGACCGGCCGGCGAGGTCTGCGCCGGCCGCCTCGCCGAAGCCGGCTGGCGGGTGGCGATCGTCGAGTGCCACCTGGTCGGCGGCGAGTGCTCCTACTACGCCTGCATGCCGTCGAAGGCGCTGCTGCGGCCGGCCGGGCTGCTGGCCGAGGCCCACCGCGTGCCGGGGGTGCCGGTCGCCGGCGAGGACCGGCTCGACGCCGCCGCGATCCTCGCCCGCCGCGACGAGGTCGTCCATGACTGGGACGACTCGGTGCAGCTGCCCTGGCTGGAAGAACGAGGGATCGAGCTGGTTCGCGGCGAGGGCCGCTTCGCCGGCGCGGGCGAGATCGTCGTCGGCGAGCGGGAGCTGCGGGCCGAGCGGGCGGTCGTCGTCGCCACCGGCTCGGGGGCCGCGATGCCGCCGATCGACGGCCTCGACTCGGTCCGCACCTGGAACAACCGCGACGCGACCAGCGCCCAGGAAGTGCCGGCGAGCATGGTCGTGCTCGGCGGCGGTCCGGTCGGCAGCGAGCTGGCCCAAGCCTGGGCCTCGCTGGGGACGAAGGTGACGCTGGTCGAGGGCGGCGAGCGCCTGCTCTCGCGCGAGGAGGCGTTCGCCGGCGAGGAAGTGGCGGCGGCGCTGCGCGCCCGCTTCGGGGTCGACGTGCGGCTCGGCGCCCTCGCCGAGCGGGTCCGCGAAGGCGCCGAGGGCATCGTCGTCTCGCTGCCGGAGGGCGAGGAGGTCGAGGCCGAGGAGCTGCTGGTCGCCGTCGGCCGCTCGCCGCGCACGCGGGCGCTCGACCTCGTAGCGGCCGGCGTCGCGGCCGACGAGCATGGCTTCCTGGCGACCGACGCGCGGATGCGGGTCGGCGGCAGCGAGCGCCTCTACGCGATCGGCGACGTCAACGGCCGGGCGCTGTTCACCCACAGCGGCAAGTACCAGGCCTGGGTCGCCGCCGAGAACCTGCTCGGGCGGCCGGTCGAGGCGGTCTCCGAAACGCTCGGGGTCCCGCGCGTCACCTTCACCGACCCGCAGGTGGCGGCGGTCGGCCACAGCCTCGACCAGGCGCGCGAGGCCGGGATCGACGCGGTCGCGGTCGACGTCGCCACCGACGGCACCGCCGGCGCCAGCTTCCGGGGCAAGGGCACCGGCGGCGTCTCCCGCCTGGTCGTCGACCGCGCGCGGGGGACGATCGTCGGCGCCACCTTCACCGGCTTCGAGACCGCCGACCTGCTGCAGGCGGCGACGGTCGCGATCGTCGGCGAGGTGCCGCTGGCGCGGCTGCGCCACGCGGTCGCGCCGTTTCCTACCCGCAGCGAGATCTGGCTGCAGCTGCTCGAAGCCTGGGAAGCCCGCGACTCAGACGGTTGACCGGCTCTTCAGGTCCGCGAGGAGGTCCTGCGGGAAGCCGGCGACCTGGTCGAGGTCGTCGACCGACTTGAAGCCGCCGAGCCGCTCGCGGTGGGCGAGCAGGCGGGTCGCCTGGGTCACCGAGAGGTTCTGCGCGCGCAGCTGCTCGAAGGTGACCGCGTTGAGGTTCACCTGCTCCCCGGCCGGGCCCTGGCCGGCGGCCGGCGGCGGGCCGGGCGGCGGCGGGGTCTGGATCGGCGTCGGCTCCGGCGCGGGCGGCGGCGGCTCGGGGGCCGGCGCGGGCGGCGGCGGGGTCGGCTGCTCCGGCCCGGGCGCGGGCGGCTCGGGGGCCGGCGGAGGCGGCGTCGGCGGCTCGCGGGGCCGGCGGGACCGGCTGCGGAGCGGGCGGCGGCTCGGGCGCCGGCGGCGGCGGGCCCGGTGGCGGCGCCTGCGGCGCGGGCTGGGCGAAGGCCGGCGGTGCGGTCTGTTCGGGCGTTGGCGGGGCCGGCGGGCCTGCTGCTGGGGCCGGCGGGGCCTGCTGCGGCGGGACAGCGGGCGGCGGAGCGGCGGCGGTGCGCGCCGCCGACCGAGCGGACGATCGCCTGCTCGGCTTCTTCGGCGCGGCGCTCGGCCTCGCGGGCGCGCGCTTCGGCGGCGGCGACCGTCTGCTGCATCTCCTGCAGGCGCTGCTGGCGGGCGGCTTCCTCGGCCTTCAGCGATTCCAGCCGCGCCGCCTCGGCGGCGCGCTGTTCGGCAGCCTTGGTCCGCTCCTCGATCTCCTTCAGCCGCGCCTCGGCCTCGGCGATCGAGCGCTCCTGCGCCTGGCCCTCTTCGCGGATCCGCTGCTCGGCGGTGTGCAGGTCGAGCGGCGGCGACGGCTCCTGGGGCGGCGTCGGAGCGGCGGGCGGCTGCTGTTGCAGCGCCTCGGCGGCGGTCATGCGGCGGTCGGCCTCGGCGCGGATCCGCTGCTCCTCGGCGCGGATCTCCTCGACTTTGTCGCGCACCCGCTGTTCGGCGGCGGCCGAGTCGTACTCGGTCGGCGAGGGCGCGACGGCGCCGCCGACAGGCGGCGGCGGCACGTCGGCGGCCTGGACCGGCGGCCCCGGCTGCGGCGGAACGGGCTCGGTCGGGGCCGGCGCCGGGGCCTGCGACGCCGCCGCGGCGGCCGCGCCGGCAGCGGCCCCGGCGGCAACCGCGCCGCCGACCGGCTGCCCGCCCTGGGCCTGCGCCAGCGCCCGCTCGTTGGCGGCCCGCGCCGCGGCCAGCCGCTGCTCGGCAGCCGCCGCTTCCTGCTTCTGCTTGCCGCCGCCGAACTTGATCCCGAGGAAGCTCTTCTGCTTCGTGCCCTCGCCCTTGCCTGCCCGCCGTTCCTGCTTGCGGCGCTCGTTCTCCTCGTGCCGTTCTTTGCGCTTGGCCTCGCGCTGGGCGCGCTGTTCCTCGCGTTCGCGCTTGCGCTGCTCGCGCGCGGTCTCCGGCTTCTTCGCCGGCACGCCGAGCGGCGGTGCCTGGCCGGCTCCGGGCGGCGGCTGCGAGCCGGCGGCGCCGACGGCGGCCATCTCGGCGGTCGCCGTCCCGCCCTCGGCGCCGGCGGGCGGAGCGCCGGCGGCGGTCGGAGCGGGCGGCGGCGTGCCACCCGCGGGAGCCTGCGGCGCCGTCGCGGCGGCAGCCCCGCCAGCGGCGGCGGCCCCGGCGGGCGGTCCGGCGGCAACGCCGGCTTCTCGCTCGGCCTTCTCCTTCTCCCTGCGGCGGCTCATCGTGACCAGCAGGAAGAGGAGCAGGATCGCCGCCACGAGCGCGGCGACGAAGGCCACGGTGTGGTCGCTGACGTAGTTGCTGACGTTTTCGGGGAACGAGTCCGCGAGCAGGAAGATTTCGGCCATTGCCCCATCATCGTTGCACGGAGGGCGGCGACGCAACCCTGCATGCCGGCTTGCGCCGGACCGACGTTCGAGGCCGCCGCGACTACCGCATCCGGCCCTTGAACTCGCGCTCGACCTCGCGGCGGACGTCGCGGTCGGCGAGCTCGCGGCGGCGGTCGCGCCCCTCCTTGCCCCGCGCCAGCGCCAGCTCGACCTTCGCCCGCGGGCCCTTGAAGTAGATCCGGACCGGCACCAGGGTGAGCCCTTTCTGCGCGGTTTTGCCGACCAGGCGCTCGATCTCGGCCTTGTGCATGAGCAGCTTGCGCGGCCGTTCGGGTTCGTGCGCGTCGACGGTCGCATGCTCGTACGGCGGGATGTGGAGCTTGCGCAGCCAGACCTCGCCCTTGTCGACGACCGCGTAGGCGTCGGTCATCTGGGCTTTGCCGCCGCGCAGCGCCTTCACCTCGGAGCCGGTGAGCACGATCCCCGCCTCGAATTTCTCCACCAGCTCGAATTTGTGGCGGGCGCGGCGGTTGGTGACGACGTCGCCGGAGGCCGGCGCCCGCTGCTTCTTCTGCTTCTTCGCCACGGCGCCCCTACCCGCCCGCCTCGGCCAGCTCCAGGTCGGCGCGGCCGCGCTCGTTGTCGACGCCGGTCACCCGCACGGTCAGCGGGTCGCCGAGGCGCAGCGTGCGCGAGCCGCTGCCGCGGCCGACCAGCGCCACCTCGGCGCGGTCGAGCTCGTAGCGCTCGCCGGGCAGCCGCCGCGCCGGCAGCATCCCCTCGTAGACGTCGCCGAGCTCGCCGCCGAAGGCGACGAAGGCGCCGGCCCGGATCACGCCCGACACCTCGCCCTCGAAGGTCGCGTCGAGGCCGCGCTCCCCCAGCTCGCGTTCGAGCAGGAAGGCGGCGCAGACGTCGTCGGCGTCGCGCTCGATCTGCGCCGACTCGCGCTCGCGCGCCGAGCACTCGGCTGCCGCCTCGCGCGCCTCGCGCAGCTTCGGCGCCTCCTCCCCCTCTCCCAGCGCCGCCAGCAGCGCCCGGTGCACGACGAGGTCCGGGTAGCGCCGGATCGGCGAGGTGAAGTGCGCGTAGGCCTCGCTGCCGAGCCCGGCGTGGCCGGTGTTCTGCTCGCTGTAGTAGGCCTGCTTGAGGGAACGCAGCACAAGGGAGGTATACGCCTCGCGGCCGTGCCCGCGCCGCGCGGCCTCGCGCCGGGCGAGCCGGCTCGCCTCCGCCGCCAGCTCGCCGGCGGCGCGCGGCGCCAGGCCGCCGCGCAGCGGCGGCGTCGGCACGTCGAGCGCCGCCAGCTGCTCCACCAGGTGTTCGACCCGCGGCGGGTCGGGCTGCGGGTGGACGCGGTAGATCGCCGGCACCCGCCGCGCCGCCAGCAGCTCGGCGACCTGTTCGTTGGTCATTACCATCAGCCGCTCGATCAGCCGGTGCGCCTCGGTCTGGGCGACGCCGTGGGCGGCGGTGACGTGGCCCTTGGAGTCGAAGCGGAACTCGGGCTCGAACGACTCGACGTCGAGGCTGGTCGTGCCGCGCTGCTCGCCGAGCGCGGCGGCGACGTCGCGGGCGGCGGCCAGCGGTTCGGCGACCTCCTCCGGCGCCCGCAGCCGGCCGGCGAAGATCGCGTCGAGCTGGTCGTAGTCGAGGCGGGCGTCGGAGCGGATGCGGCTGCGGTAGAAGCGGGCGCGGTCGGGGCGGCCGTCGCCGCCGAGCTCGATCTCCGCCGTCACCGCCAGCCGCTCGACCCCCGGCGCCAGGCTGCAGGCCTCGCTGGAGAGCGCGTGCGGCAGCATCGGCTCGACCGCTCCGGGGACGTAGGTGCTGTTGCCCCGCCGCCGCGCCTCGAGGTCGAGCGGCGAGCCGGGCCGCACGTGGGCGGCGACGTCGGCGATGTGGACCCAGACGCGGGCGCGCTCGCCCTCGCGCTGGGCGGAGACGGCGTCGTCGAAGTCGCGGGCGCTGGCCGGGTCGACCGTGAAGGTCGCCAGCGCGGTGAGGTCGCGGCGCGGGCCGGGATCGCGCTCGACCCGCTCCGCCGCCCGCGCCGCCTCGACCTCGAGCCCGGCCTTGAAGCCGCGAAAGCCGAGCCGCTCGCGCAGCAGCAGCTCGACCGCGTCGCGGGCGGTCGGCGGCTCGCGGCGGCGGCCGCGGCGGCCACGGTGCGAGCCGCCGCCGCGCCCCCCGGCGGACCCGCGCCGCCCGCGCCCCTGACCCCTTCCGCTCAAGCCCCGGCCTGACCGGCGAGCACTTCCAGCGCCCGCTGCTTGGCCTCGTCGACCCGGGTTTCGGGGTCGTCCTTGACCTTGACGTCGGGGTGGATGCCGTTGGTGCGGGCGAGGTTTTCGCCTTCCGGGGTGAAGTATTCGCCGACGGTCAGCTTCAGCGCGCCGCCGTTGGCCAGGTCCTGCTCCTCCTGGAAGACGCCCTTGCCGTAGGAACGGGTGCCGACCACGGTGGCGCCGCCGTCCTCGGCCAGGGCCGCGGTGAGGATCTCCGCCGCGGAGGCGGTGTTGCGGTCGATCAGGACGACCAGCGGCACTTCGGTGACCTGGCCCTCGCCGGTCTTGTGGGTGCTGTCGCCCTGGGTCCGCGATTTGGTCGTCACCACGACTTCGTCCGGGGGGAGGAAGACGGCGGCGCTCTGCACCGCCTCGCCCAGCAGGCCGCCGGGGTTGCCGCGCAGGTCGAGGACGATCCCTTCCGCCCCCTTGCCGGTGACCTTTTCGACCGCCTGCGCCAGCTGCGCGTGCGCGTCTTCGCTGAAGCTGAGCATCCGCACGTAGCCGAGCTTGCGCCCGTTCACCGTCTTCACCTGGCTGCTCACGTTGGGCAGCGTCACCTGGGCCCGGGTCAGCGTCTCTTCCCGGGTCTTGCCGGTCTTCGAGTCGAGCACGCCGATCGTCACGTCGGTCCCTTCCGGGCCCTTGATCTTCGACACCGCGACTTCGGTGTCGACGCCTTCCAGCGATTCGCCCTCGACCGAGACGATCGTGTCGCCGGGGACGATGCCGGCCTTGGCGGCGGGCGAGCCGGGGAAGACGGTGACCACCTGCAGCCCCACCTTCGCCGGTACAACTGATAGACCGACCCCCGAGAAGTGGCCTTCGATCTGCTCGTTGAAGGCGGCGAGGCTCTTCGGCGAGAAGTAGTCGGAGAAGCGGTCGTGGTGGCGGCGGCGCAGCTCGCGGACCATCCCCTGCAGCGAGGAGTTCTCGAGCTCGGTGTCGCCGACTTCGCGGAAGTAGTTGTCCTGGATCAGTTCCGCCGCTTCCGCGGTCAGCCCCGAGGGCTCGGCGACGAAGCGTTCGCGCAGGAACTGCGGCAGTTCGGTCGGATGGCCGCCGAGCCAGAGGCCGACGCCGAGGGCGACGACCAGGGCCACGGCGAACGCCACGGCACCGCGTGTTCTCACGCCGGCCTCAGACCTTGAGGAAGCGCCGCAGCGTCAAGCCGGAGCCGAGCGTCGAGACGACGACCGCGGCGGCGAAGAGGAGGACGACCAGCTCCGGGAAGTTGACCGCGGTGCTGTTCTGAGCTTCGAGGAAGTGCAGGGTCTTGCTCAGCGGGTCGACGATGGTGATCTTTCCGAGCCACAGAATCAGTATGGCTACCAGACCTCCCGCGGCGCCGACCGCGACGCCCTCGAGCATGAACGGCCAGCGGATGAACCAGCGGGTGGCGCCGACCAGCCGCATCACCTCGACCTCGCGGCGGCGGGTGTAGATCGAGAGCCGGATCGTGTTGCCGATCAGCATCAGCGAGGCGGCGATCAGCAGCGCCGTGATCACCGTCAGGACGATCTTCAGCGCGCTCGTCGCCTGCTCGATCTTCTGCGTTTCGTCGGTGCGATTGAAGGGCTTGCTGAGGATCGCGTAGTTCGACTTGCCGTTTTCGCCGTGCGGGAAGACCGCGAGTTCGACCGAGGTGAGGTTGGCGGCGTCGTCGGGGACGATGCGGAAGCTGGCCGGCAGCGGGTTCGTCTTCAGCTGGGACAGCAGTTCGTTGCTCTTTTCCTTGCCGAGCGATTCCTTCAGTTCCTGCAGCGCCTCGGGTTTGGAGATGAATTCGACCTTCTTGACGTGCGGGACTTCCTTCAGTTCGGTGAAGGTCTTGTTGATTTCCGCGCGGGTCGCGTCGGCATAGACTTCGGCCTGGAAGTTGAGCTCGCCGCGGACCTGGTTGCTCTTCGCCTGCGCGGTCTGGAAGATCGGGATCAGGACGCCGAGCAGGACGACGGTCACCGCGGTGGTGACGACCGCCGCCAGGCTCGGGGCGGCGTTGCGGCGCATCGCGCGCGCCGCCTCCTGGACGAAGAAGATCAGTCGGCTCATCGCTGCTTAGGCAAGGCGCTCGTGGTCGTGGCCGTTGGTGCGGGGCTCGCCCTCGCTGCCGACCCCCATCTCGGCCCGCATCCGCAGCCCGAATTCGGAGGTCGACTCCTCGGTGTAGCCGCCGGAGACCTCGTCGCGGACGACGCGGCCCTCGTAGAGCTCGACCACGCGGCGGCGCATGTTGTCGACCATCTCGCGGTCGTGGGTGACGACGAGGACGGTCGTCCCGGTCTTGTTGATCCGGTACAGCAGCTGCATGATCCCGATCGAGGTGACCGGGTCGAGGTTGCCGCTGGGCTCGTCGGCGAGCAGCAGCGGCGGGTGGTTGACGAAGGCGCGGGCGACGGAGACGCGCTGCTGCTCGCCGCCGGAGAGCTGGTCGGGGTAGCTGTGGAGCTTGGTCGAGAGGCCGACCAGGCGCAGCGTCGCCGGTACCTGCTCGCGGATTTCGGCGCGCGAGGCGCCGATCACCTGCAGCGCGTAGGCGACGTTGTCGTAGACGTTGCGGTTGGGGAGGAGCTTGAAGTCCTGGAAGATCGTGCCGATGTTGCGCCGCAGCTGCGGGATCTTCTTCTCCGGCAGCTTGCCGATGTCGCGGCCGGCGATCTTCACCTGGCCGTCGGTGGCGGCGAGCTCGCGGATCAGCATCTTGATCAGCGTCGACTTGCCGCAGCCGGTGGGGCCGACGAGGAAGACGAACTCGCCGCGGCCGATCGCCAGCGAGACCCGGTCGAGCGCCATGTGCCCGCCGGGGTAGACCTTGGTGACGTCGTTCAGCTCGATGATCGGCGCGCGCCGGGGGCGCGGCCGCTGCGGCTGCTCGTCGTCTCGGTGACTCTTGCTGGATCTCGCCATTCGGGTGGTTGCCTTCTCCGCACTAAGGGTGACTCCTGCGCCTCCTCGACCGCGCAAGAACGCGCCCAAGTCGGATTGGCGAAATGCTAGCGGATTATGAGTGGATGCTCATGCTCGCCCGGTGGGGCGTTCCGGAGGGGGCGCGGGCGAGGCACGCCGAGGGACGGGGGTCTGTCCGGAGGGGTGGGGTGACCCTCTGCCGAAGACCGTCGCGCAGCTGGGGCCGGGGCGAGGGCTCAAGCGGCCGCGCATAGCCTTCGTCAGAGGGTCACCCCACCCCTCCCAACGGGATCGGCCCCGAGCTTCGCGACCTGAGCAGGCGCCGCCGAGCGAGCCCTGGGCCAGAGCTTCCAGGGTCCCGGCGTTCCCGTCCCTCGGAAGCTCCCCGAGGGACCATGGCTCCCGTCTCTCGAGAAGCTCCCGAGGGACGAGGCCTCGCCCTCTCTCGGGAAGCTCCCAAGGGACGAGAGCGTCGATCGCGTGGTTCCTTATGGACGCTCGGGGTCCGAAGGGAACCACGGGATCGGGATCTCGGCCTGGCTTGCCGGGTCGTGGTTCCTTTTGGACCGTATGGGTCCAAAAGGAACCACGGGATTGGGGGGACGGGGGCTTTGCGGGGGCTGGGGCGCTTTCGTCCCTCGCAGGGCTCGGTCCGTTGGGAGCTATGCGAGGGACGGGGACCATGGTCCCTTGGGAGCTACTCGAGAGAGGAGGGCCTTGGTCCTTTGAGAGCTTTCAACGCCGGAGGCTGGCCCGGGGCTCGCTTGGCGGCGCCTACCGGGGTACCGGGGCCTGGGATCCGGCTCCGTTGGGGAGGGTCGGGTGACCCTCTGACGAAGGCTCCCAGGCTGACCTACGAACCCTCGCCCCGGCCCCAGCTGCGCGACGGTCTTCGGCAGAGGGTCACCCGACCCTCCCGGGCGGGGCCGTGAGCCCTCGCCCGCCGGAGCCCTGGCCCGGAGCTGCCGGGCAGGCCCATGAGCCCTGGGCCGGAGCTCCTCAGGTCACGGGTAAACGGCCGCCCCCGTATCTCGATCCACGATCGAGATCGCGACCGCCGGACACGCCTCGGCCGCCTCGATCAGGACGTCTTCGGGAGCGTCGCCGATCACCACCGCGACGTCCTCCAGCCGGAAGACCTGCGGCGCGACCTCGACGCAGTCGCCGTGGGCGCTGCACTCGTTCGCGTCGACCACCGCCATGTAGCTCATGCCAACTCCTCCTCTCTGGCGGCGCCGGAGCGCTCGCCGTTCTCGATTCGCTTGCGCAGGGCCGGGATCGCCCGCGGGCGCCCGACCGCCAGCCCGGCGACGGGGATGCCGCCGCGGCTGAAGACCGCTTCGAAGTCGCGCGCCGCCGGGTCGCCCTCGACCGCCACGGCGTCGCCGTGGTGCGGGTGGCCCACGCACTGGATGCGGACCCCGTACTGGTCGCTCCAGAAGCTCGGCAGTGGCGGCGTGCCCGGGTGCTCAGCGAGCATCGTCCGCGCCGCCGCGGCGCCCTGCCAGGCGGCCGCGTCCCAGTGCTCGGTGCGGGCGTGGGCGCCCCAGCGCGGGTCGAAGGGGACGCTGGCGTCGCCGGCGGCGAAGACGCCGGGCAGATCGGTGCGCCCGCAGGTGTCGACCCGCGGCCCGCGCTCGTCGAGGCCGCTGCCGCGCAGCCAGCCGGTCGCCGGCGCCGTGCCGACGCCGACGACGACCACGTCGCACTCGAGCCGGCGGCCGTCGGCGAGGACCAGCTCCTCGACCCTCTCCCCTCCCCGCGCCGCCTCCAGCATCGCGCCGGCGATCAGCCGCACGCCCTCCTCGGCGTGGAGCTCGGCGAACCAGCGGCCGAGCTGCTCGCCGAGGATCGGCGCCAGCGGCGTCGGCAGCGCCTCGACGATCGTCACCTCGACCCCGAGCCGGCGCGCGGTCGCCGCCACCTCCTGGCCGATGAAGCCGGCGCCGACGATCGCCAGCCGCGTGCCCGGCCGCAGTTCGGCGCGCAGGGCGCGGGCGTCGGCGAGCGTGCGCAGCGCGTGGACGTTCTCGTGGTCGAGGAACGGCAGCCGCCGCGCCGCGCCGCCGGTGGCGATCAGCAGCCGGCCGTAGGCGAGCCGCTCGCCGTCGGCGAGAACGAGCTCCCCGCGCCCGGCGTCGAGCGCCGCGGCGCGGGCGCCGAGCAGCAGCTCGACCCCGTTCTCCGCATACCACTCGGCCGGCCGGAAGGCGGCCGAGTCCTCGCTCGCCGCCCCCGCCAGCACCTGCTTGGAGAGCGGCGGGCGGTCGTACGGCGGCTCGGTCTCGGCGCAGACGACCCGCACCGGGCCGTCGTAGCCGCGCCGGCGCAGGGTCTCGGCGGCGCGCTGCGAGGCGAGCCCGCCGCCGACGAGGACGATTCCGGGATCCTTCTCTTTCATCAGGCCTCCTCCAGGGCTGGGGTGGTTGGGATCGGACGAGGCGAGTCGTGGCCGCGGCGCGGGCGGGCCGGTCGCGGCGCCGCGGCGCGGGCCTGCTTGCGGGCCCGCTCGGAGAGCACGCGGTAGACGAAGAGACCGCCGATGACCGGCGTCGTCAGCATCACCCACCAGCGGAACCAGACCGCGGTGGCGTCGGTGCCGGCGCCGAGCGCGTGGACCAGTCCGAGCAGGTAGACGAGGACGGTCGCCCGGTGCGCCTTGCGCCAGAGCCGCGCCCCGACCCGCTTGCGGAAGTAGTAGCTAAGCCCGAGCAGGGCGCCGAGGTAGCCGCCGATGATGCCGAGGCCGGTGAAGACGGTCTTGAAGCTCATCGCGAAGGGGACGGCGACGCCGGTCACCCCGGGGTTGAGCCACGGGTCGCCGAGCAGCGCGAGGCCATGGACGGCGATCGCGACCAGCCCCGCCAGCGCGGTCTGCTCGTGGATCGCCAGCAGCTTCTTCGAGAGGCCGGGGCGGCGCATCACCTTGCCCGCCATCGCCAGCCCGAGGCCGACCGAGACGGTGATCAGGGCGAGGGCGAGCAGCCCGGAGGCGCGGCTCGCCAGCCACCAGCCGTGGGTCTGCAGCGTTTCCCGCAGCGCGGTGCTCATCGCCACCCACCCCCGCCGGAGCCGGCCAGGTCGGGGACGCGGATCGTCGGCGCCACCGCCAGCGGCCCGACCAGCTCGACCCGGCCGCCGTCGTGGACCAGCAGCCCGCCACGCTCGGCGAGCGCGGCGCGGCCGCGCTCGGGCCCGGAGAGCAGCGCCAGCTTCGAGAGCGTCTCCGCTTCCAGCGCCGTGTCGCCCAGCGCGGTGGCGCCGATCAGCCCGGTCCAGGCCGGCTCGCCGCTGGCCGGATCGAGCAGGTGGTGCCCGTAGCGCCCCTCGGCGTCCCGCCAGATGCGCACGTTGAGCCCCGAGGTGGCGACGCCACCGGTGCCGAGCCGCAGCACGTAGGCGCGCTCGCCGGTGAGCGGGTGTTCGACGTAGACCTCGTAGGGGTCGGCGAGCGCGGCGGCGCCGCCGATCCGGATGTCGCCGCCGCAGTCGACGATGAAGCGCGGGTAGCCGCGCAGGCTCTCGGCGACGAGGTCGGCGCAGAGGCCCTTGCCGGTGCCCCCCGTGTCGAAGCGCAGCCCCGGCGGCCGGACCACCTCGCCGGCCTGCTCGTCGACCGTCAGCGAACGCCAGCGCGAGTCGGGATTGGGACGCGCCGGCCGCCGCGGCGGCGCCGCGGCCAGCGCCTCGGCCAGCGGCGCGCCGGCCAGCCCGACGCGCGAGTCGCGGTAGCCGGCGCTCTCGATCTCACCGACCAGGGTCGGGTCGACGAGGCCGTCGCTGCGCTCGGCGGCCGCGATGCCGCTGGCGACGGCGCGGCGCAGCAGCGCCGAGGCGGGCACCCGCTCGCGGCGGTCGGCGTTCAGCGCGCAGAGCTCGCTGTCGGGCTTGAAGCGCGAGAGCGCCGCGTCGAACTCGGCGACGAAGCGCCGGGCCCGCTCGGCCGCCTCGGCCGCCGGCGGCAGCTCGGGGCCGGCGGCGGCCGGCTCGCCGATCAGCAGGCGGACGTGGCTGCCCATCGCGTCGAAGGTGACGTCGTGTTCGTTCATCGTGTGCTCGCTGTCAGGAGGCGCTGGTGGTGACGGGTTCGGGGGCGGGGGCGGGGGCGGCGGCCAGGGTGGCGCTGGTGGCCGGCGCGCTGACCACGGTTTCGCCGGCGCCGGGGACGACGGTGGTGACGACCTTGCGCTTGATCACCTTGCGCAGCTCGACGGGCCGCGGCGCCTTGACGCTGGCCAGCGAGGGGTCCTCGCCGGCGCTGAAGCGGTAGACGAGGAAGGCGAACAGCGCCGCGAAGAGCAGGGTCGAGACCCAGAACACCGGAGCGGCGCTGGGACGGCCGGGACGGGGGCGATCAGTCATCGCCGCCGCCCTCGTGCTCGCCGCCGCCACCGCCGCCCTCGCTCTCGTACTCGCCGCCACCGCCGCCGGCGCCGCTGCTCGCGGTCGTGACGGGAGCGCTCGCCGAGCCGGTCGAGCTGGTTGAGGTCGTGACCGGCGCCGCGGTGCCTTCGCCGCTGCCGCTGGTCGAGGTCGTCACCGCGCTCGCTTCGTAGGAGGAGCCGGCCGAGGAGGCGCCGGTGGTGGCGCCCGCGGACCCGGCCGAGCTGGTCGTCGCGGCCGCGCCGGCGCTGGCGCCGCCGCCCGCGCCGCCGGCGGCGACGTGCTTGGGCTTGGCGTGCTTGGTGACGTGGACGGTCTGCCGGATCACTTTGGTGCGGACGACCGGCTTCTCCGCCACCGCCTTTTCCTGGGTCTTGCTGCCCTCGCCGAGGGCGAGGCCGCCCAGCCCGCCGAGCAGTACGACGGTGGCTCCGGTGGCGATCTTGACTCTGGTGTTCACGCTTTCGACCCCCTCGATTGAAGTTGCGCCGCGATCATCGGGGGCGGCACGGAAAGCGCTGCACAGAGCCGGGTAAAGAGCAGGCAAAGCCTGCCTCGCGCCGGTCGCCCGGCGTTACAGTGATCCCGTGGCAGGCACGATGAACAGCGGCCGGATCCTCGTCGTCGAGGACGAGGAGTCGATCTCCCAGCCCTTTGCCGAGGCGCTGCGGCGGGCCGGCTTCGAACCGGTGGTGACGGGATCGGCCGCCGGCGCCCTGCGGCTCGCCGCCGAGCGCGAGCCCGACCTGATCATGCTCGACCTGGCGCTGCCCGACGGCGACGGCCGCGACGTCTGCCGCGAGCTGCGCCGCACCTCCGACGTGCCGATCGTGATGCTGACCGCGCGCGGGACCGAGATGGACAAGATCGTCGGCCTCGAGCTCGGCGCCGACGACTACGTGGTGAAGCCGTTCAGCGCCGCCGAGGTGATCTCGCGGATCCGGGCCGTGCTGCGCCGCAGCGCCCCGCGCGAGGCGCCGCTCGACAAGCCGTTGACGGTCCGCGAGGTGGAGCTCGACCCGGCGGCGCGGATCGCCCGCCTGCGCGGCACCGAGCTCGACCTCTCGCGCAAGGAGTTCGACCTGCTGGCGGCGCTGATGCGCCGCGCCGGCAACGTGGTCAAGCGCGAGGACCTGATGTCCGAGGTCTGGGACACGAACTGGTTCGGCTCGACCAAGACGCTCGACGTCCACATCGGCTGGCTGCGTCGCAAGCTCGGCGACGATCCGGCCGAGCCGACCTACATCGAGACGGTGCGGGGGGTCGGCTTCCGCTTCGCCGCGCCGGAGGGCGAGGAGCCGTAAGCCTCCGGGCCACCCTCCTGCTGGCGCTCGCCTACGTGCTGCTGCTGGCGCTGATCGCCTTCGGAGTGCCGCTGGCGCTGAGCCTGCGCGACCGCGTCGACTCCGAGGTCCACAGCCAGGCGCGCAGCCAGGCCCAGGTCGTCGCCACCTCGGCCTCGGACTCGATCGACCCGCTGCGGGTCGGCCAGCTCGAACGGCTGGCCGAGCTCTCGGCCGAAAGCGTGCGCGGCCGGGTGATCGTGGTCGACGCCGAAGGCCGGCTGCTGGCCGACTCGGCCGGCGCCCCGCGCGGGCGCGACTACGCCTCGCGGCCGGAGATCGCCGCGGCGCTGGCCGGCGAAGAAGAGCAGATCACCCGCAACAGCGAAACGCTCGGCACCGAAATCCTGGCGACGGCGGCTCCGGTCCCCGAGAAGGGCAGGATCGCCGGCGCCGTGCGGATCACCCAGAGCGTCGACGCGATCAACCGCGCGGTGCGGACCTCGATCCTCGACGTCGGCGGCCTCGCCCTCGTCGTCCTCGTTCTCGGGGTGATCGCCGGCGCCCTGATCGCGGCCCAGATCGCGCGCCCGATCCGGCGCCTGGACCGCGCCGCGCGCCAGGTCGCCGGCGGCGACCTCGACGCCACCGTCGCGGTCGAGGGCAGCGCCGAGCAGCGCTCGCTGGCGCGCACCTTCAACGAGATGACCGCGCGGGTGAAGCGGTTGCTCCGCGTCCAGCAGGACTTCGTCGCCGACGCCTCCCACCAGCTGCGCACGCCGCTGACCGGGCTGCGGCTGCGGCTCGAGGCGCTGGGCGAAGAGCTCGGCGGCGAGCAGGCCGCGAGCACCGACGTCGAGGCCGCGATGCGCGAGATCGACCGCCTCTCGCTGATCGTCGACGAGCTGCTGATCCTCAGCCGCGCCGGCGAGCACGAACTGCCGGGCGAGCGCCTCGACCTCGCCGCCGCGGCGCGGCGGGGGGTGGAGCGGTGGGCGGCGAGCGCCGCCGAGCACGGGATCGAGCTCGAGCTTCGCGAGCCCGGCGCCGGCGCGTCCGGCTGGTGCGCCGGCCCGGACCTGGAGCGCTCGATCGACGTCCTGGTCGAGAACGCGCTGCTCTACTCGCCCGCCGGCTCGACCGTCACCGTCGCCGCCGGCCCGGGCCGGATCGAGGTGCTCGACCGCGGTCCGGGGCTGGCGCCGGGCGAGGAGGAGGCGGTGTTCGAGCGCTTCAGCCGCGGCAGCGCCGGTCAGCGCGGGCCGAGCGGGACCGGGCTGGGGCTGCCGATCGCGCGCGAGCTGACCCGGCAGTGGGGCGGCGACGTGTACCTGGTCGGCCGCGAGGGCGGCGGCCTGCGGGCGATAATCGAACTGAGCGAGGAGGAGCCGAGCGAATGAACCTGTCGGGAACCGTGAAATGGGTGGGCCTGGCGCTGGTCGGGCTGGCGATCGCCGCCGGCGTGGCGCTGGCCGCCAGCGCCCTGACCAGCCAGCAGATCGGCATCTCCTCCGAATCGCTCTCCGCCGGCGACGCGCTGGCGCCGCAGTCGAGCTCGCAGCAGGGCGGCGGCCAGACCGACACCACCGGGGGCGCCACGACCGGGACGACGACCGCCCCGGAACCGACGCCGACCGAACCGACGACTACGACCGAACCCGTGCCGCCGCCCCCCACCACCCCGACCGAACCCGAACGGGACGATCACGGTGGCGGCAGCGGCGGCGGCGACCACCACGGCGGTGGCGACGATTAGCCGGCGCAGGGGCTCGGCGAGGGAACGGGCGCTGCCCGGGACGGGTCCCGTCAATCGCGTGGTTCCTTGTGGACGCTCGGGGTCCGAAAGGAACCACGGGATCGGGATCTCGGCCTGACTTCCCGGGTCGTGGTTCCTTTTGGACGGTATGGGTCCAAAAAGAACCACGCGATGGTGGGACGGGGGGTCTGCGGGGACTGGGGCGCTTGGTCCCTCGCAGGCTGGTCCCTTGGGAGCTCTTCGAGAGATCGGAACGCTCGGTCCCTCGCAAGCTCAACGCCGGAAGCTGGCCCGGGGCTCGCTCGGCTGCGCCTGGTGGGGTACCGGACCCAGGGATCTGGCTTCGTTGCGGAGGGTCGGGTGAGCCCCTGAACGTCTTGTGCCGCTGGCCGGGCGCTCGCCCTCGGACGGGCGGAGCACGACCCGGCCAGGCAGGCACGTGGAGGGGGTCACCCGGCCCTCCCGGACAGACCCGTGAGCCCTGGCCCGGAGCTCCTCAGGAGGCAGCGCCGAGGGGGGCGACGAGGCGCGGCACGGCGCGCTCGGCCGGCGGCTGGATCGTCAGCTCGGCGACCGGCACCGCGGTCTCGCGGCGCAGGCGGTCGGCGAGGCTCGGCCGCAGCCAGCCGGAGATCCCCGGCGGCGGCCCGGCGACCACGACTTCGTCGAACTCGCGGGCGTGGATCACGTCGCCGGCGGCGGCGAAGGGGTCGGGGTCGCCGACGATCGTCTCCTCGAGCTCGATCCCGGCGCCGCGCATCTGCGTCGCCGCGGTCTCGGCCCGGTCGATCGCTTCGCCGTAGCCGGCCTTCATGTCGGCCGCCCAGGCGATCCCGCCGGGCACCGCCGGCACCAGCAGCGTCACCCGCGCCGACTCGACCGCGCCGCGGCGTCGCAGCGCCTCGATCAGCTCGGGCGAATCGACCGCCCGGCTGCCGACCACCAGGACCCTGTGCTTGTCAATCGCTCGTTCGTTCATCGCCTGCTCCTCTCGGGCTCAGCCCTCTCTGTGAAGTCCTCACAACCCTCTACCCGCTCACTAACCGGGAGCTAAGGGGTTGCTCAGAGTTGCCTGAAAATTCCTTTCCCTCAGTCGTCGCGCGGCACCTGACCGCCGCCGCTGGCGCGGGTGACGATCGGCGCCCGGGAACCGGTCGCGTTGCTGGTCGCGACCGCCTGGCCGCTCGCCGACGCCACGGCGCCGCTGGCGCCGGTGGTGACCGAGGCGGTTGCCCCGGCGCCGCCCTGGTGGACGACGCCGGGGTTCCCCGGGTTGGAGCCGAGCGCGACGCCCCCGAGCGCGCCCAGCCCCAAGACGGTGGCGGTGGCTACGGCTTTGGCTCTGCGGTTCGTCATGCTCGCTCCTTTCCGGTTCGATGGAGCAAGCATGCGACTCGGCCGGCAAAGGAACGGTCAAGCCGGGGGAAAAGCTCGGCGCACAGAGGCGCGCCGGTAGCGCCGGCGCCTCAGCCGATCGCGACCATGCGTTCGATCGGCAGCTTCGCCCGCTCGGCGATCTCCGGCGGCACGCTGACCTCGTGCTTCATCTCGCGCAGCGAGTCGCGCAGCTTCGGCAGCGTGATCATCTTCATGTATTTGCAGAGGGCCATCCGGTTGGCCTCGATCAGGTTCGCCCCCGGCGCCACCTGGTGCAGCGGGTGCAGCATCCCGTTCTCGGTGGCGACGATGAACTCGCCCTCGGGATGAGCCTTGAGGTGGTCGATCATGCCGCCGGTGGAGAGCATGTGGACGCCCTCGGGCTCGATTTCCCCGGCCGCGACGTACTCCATCACCTGGGTGACGCAGCCGCACTCGGGGTGGACGAGGAACTCGGCGTCGGGATGGGCGGCGCGCTGGGCGGTGATGTCGTCGGGCCGGATCCCGGCGTGGACGTGGCACTCGCCCGGCCAGACGTGCATGCGGTGGCCGGTCTCGCGCTCGACGTAGGAGCCGAGCCACATGTCCGGACCGAAGAGGATTTCGGTCTCCGGGCCGTGCTCGCGGAGGATGTGCTCGACGACCTTGACCGCGTTGGAGGAGGTGCAGCAGTAGTCGGTCTCCGCCTTCACCTCGGCCGAGGTGTTGACGTACATGACGACGACCGCGTCCTCGGAGTGGCGCGCCTTCCAGTTGCGCAGCTCCGGCGCGGTGATCGAGTCGGCGAGCGAGCAGCCGGCGTCGAGGTCGGGGATCAGGACGGTCTTCTCCGGCGAGAGGACCGAGGCGGTCTCGGCCATGAAGTGGACACCGCAGAAGGCGATCACCGAGGCGTCCGCGGCCGCCGCCTGGCGCGAGAGGCCGAGCGAGTCGCCGACGAAGTCGGCGATGTCCTGCACCTCCGGCACCTGGTAGTTGTGGGCGAGGATGACGGCGTCGCGCTCGGCCGCCAGCGCCTTCACCTCGGCTCCGATCGACTCGATCTCCTCGGGCGCGAGGTCGAGGACCGGCACCGGCTCGTTGATCGTCGGCAGCTCTCTCATGGTTGCCTTCGGACCCCCTCTCGGGCGGGTGGTGGTGGATGTTCGCTGGCCCGGCGTCGCCTAGAAACCAGTCGAATGAACTACCCCGAGTCTATCGACCCGCCAGACTCTGCTCATGCCCGAGCTTCCCGAGGTGGAGATCGTCGCGCGGCGGCTCGACGCGGCGCTGTCCGGAGCAGTCGTCGAGTCGGCGCTGGCGCCGGGGATGAACGTGATGAAGACGTTCGAGCCGCCGCTGGAAGCGCTCGCCGGGCACGAGCTGACCGGCGTGCGGCGGATCGGCAAGATGCCGGTGGTCGAGTTCTCCGGCGAGCTCTCGCTGCTGGTCCACCTGATGTCGGCCGGCCGCCTGCGCGTCTTCGACAAGCGCGCCTCGCCGAAAGACCGCGCCTCGCGGGTGCTGATCCGACTGGACAACGGGCACGAGCTGCGGCTGCGCGAGTTCGGCACCAAGCAGCGCGCCTGGGCGAAGCTGCTGGCCAGCGACGCGGTCGCCGCCGACGAGATGGTGGCGACGCTGGGGCCCGAGGCCTGGCCCCCTCCCCCGCTCGAGCGGTTCGCCGAGATCGTCGACCAGCCGCGGCACCTGCACCCGCTGCTGCGCCACCAGCAGGACATCGCCGGGATCGGTCGCTCCTGGGTCGACGAGATCCTCTGGGAGGCGCGGCTCTCGCCGTTCAAGCAGGGCTCGGAGCTGGACCCGGGAGAGGTCGAGCGGCTGCACGCGGCGCTGCACGTGCTCGGCGACGCGATCGACCACTACGAGGAGACGATCGGCGCCGAGGTGCCCGACAAGCTGCCGATGCCGCTGCGGGTCCACAGGCGCGAGGGCGAGCCCTGCCCGCGCTGCGGGACGACGATCGAGGCGGTCTTCTTCGCCGAGTACCAGACCAACTACTGCCCGCAGGAGCAGACCGGCGGCCGCGTGCTCAAGGACCGCCGCCTCTCACGCCTGCTCAAGTAGGAGGCTGAAGTCGAGGTTCGGGGCCGAATGGGTGAGGGCGCCGACGGAGATGAAGTCGACGCCGGTCTCGGCGACCTCGCGGACGTTGTCGAGGGTGACGCCGCCGGAGGCCTCGAGCGAGACGCCGCCCTCCTCGCCGACGTGCTCGTCGCGCAGCGCCACCGCCTCGCGCATCTGCGCCGGGGTCATGTTGTCGAGCAGGAGGCGATCGGCGCCGGTGCCGAGCGCGTAGGCGGCTTCTTCGAGGTCGCGCACCTCGACCTCGACCGCGAGGTCGGGACGGGCGGTGCGGGCGCCGTGCACGGCCTTGGCGAGGCCGCCGGCGAGGGCGATGTGGTTCTCCTTGATCAGGATCGCGTCGAACAGGCCCATGCGGTGGTTGAGGCCGCCCCCGGCGGCGACCGCCGCCTTCTCCAGCCGGCGCAGGCCGGGGGTCGTCTTGCGGGTGTCGAGGATCGTCGCCCCGGTCCCCCGCACCGCCTCGGCGAAGCGCGCGGTCAGCGTCGCGATCCCGGAGAGGTGGCCGAGGAAGTTGAGCGCGGTCCGCTCCGCCGCCAGCAGCGACCGGGCGCTGCCGCTGGCGAACAGCACCTCGGCCGGCACCTGCTCGCGCCACTGGCCCTCGACGACGAGGCTGTCGACGTCCTCGACCCCGCACTGGCGCATCGTCTCGGCAACCAGGGCGAGCCCGCTGACCACGCCCGGCGCTTTCTGCACGATCCGCGCCCGCGCCCGCGCCGCGGCGGGCACCGTCGCCTCCGAGGTGACGTCGCCGTCGCCGAGGTCCTCGGCCAGCGCCCGCGCGACCTGCTCGCGCAACGAGTCGTCCAGCTCCAGCATCGGCGCAGCGTAGACCACGGATCTCACGTTCCCCCCGGTGGCCGCGTTTAATCCCCAGTGGTGAGGACGCTGCCCCCTTTTCAACGGTTGATCGATGCCCACGCCGGCGAGGTGATGGCGGTGCTGCGCGGAGCGGTCGGCCGCGAGGCCGCCGAGGACTGCTTCCAGGAGACCTTCCTCGCCGCGCTGCGCGCCTACCCGGAGCTGGACGACGCGGGCAACCTGCGCGGCTGGCTGATCACGATCGCCCACCGCAAGGCGATCGACCACCACCGCGCCCGCGGCCGCCGGCCGCTGCCGGTGGCGGAGATCGCCGAGCAGCCGGTCTGGGACCCCGAGCCCGAGGACGGGATCTGGGCGGCGGTCGGGGCGCTGCCGCCGAAGCAGCGGGCGGCGGTCACCCTGCGCTACGCGAGCGACCTCCCCCACGCCGAGATCGCGGCGGCGCTCGGCTGCTCGCCGGAGGCGGCACGGCGGAGCCTGCACGAGGGGATCAAGCGACTGCGAAAGGAGCTGGCATGAAGGACGCGACGCTGAAGCGGCTGCGCGAGCGGGCCGCGGCGGAGGGACTGCTGGACGTCGCCTACGCCGATGCGGACTCGCCCTACGGCGCGCTGCTGCTGGCGCGGACGCCGCGCGGCCTGGTCCGCGTCGGCCTCCCCAACCAGGACCGCGACGAGGTGCTCGCCGAGCTCGCCGAGCGCGTCTCGCCGCGGGTGCTGGAGGCGCCGGCGGCGCTCGACGAGGCGCGGCGCGAGCTCGATCTCTACTTCGAGGGCCGGCTGCGGCGCTTCGAGCTGCCGCTCGATCTGAGCCTCAGCGACGGCTTCCGGCTCCGCGTCCTGCAACAGATCGCCGCGATTCCCTACGGCGAGACCCGCAGCTACATGGAGATGGCGCGCGGCGCCGGCAACGAGCGCGCGGTGCGCGCCGCCGGCACCGCCTGCGGGCGCAACCCGATCCCGCTCGTCGTCCCCTGCCACCGGGTGCTGCGCAGCGGCGGCGGGCTCGGCGGCTACGGCGGTGGGCTGGAGATGAAGCGCGGCCTGCTCGAGCTCGAGGGCGTGCTCGAGCCCTGACCCGGGGGCAACTCCCGTCCGCAGCCCTGCGCGCAGCGCTAAAGGGATCGGCGGGGGGACCGATCAAGGGGACATGCGGCGCAAGCAAGCCCGGATCGATCCCGCCGAGGCGCACGCCAACCGGCTCGCCTGGTGGGCCGCGTTCGTCACCACGGCGGTCCTCGCGCTCGGGCTCAGCTTCGTCCACTCCGCCGAAGCCGCGACCACCGCGGCCGCCGTCCCCCGGGCGACGGCCTCGACCCCTCTCGAATTCGAATTCGCCGAAGAAGAAGGCGAATTCGGAGAAGAAGAATGGGAATGGGAAGAAGAAGACGGGGAAGGCGAATGGGAAGAAGGCGAAGAATGCGAAGCCGGCGAAGTCGAAGTGTGGGACGCCGAAGAAGAGGAATTCGAATGTGAATTCGAAGAAGAAGAGGATGCCCCGCCGCCCCAGTGCCGGCTGCAGAGCGCCGATGCGGCCGTCTCCGCCGACCTCGTCCACCGCAAGCTGCGCCTCGCCCTGCGCTACACGGCGAGCCGCTCGACCCCGGTCAAGGTCAAGTACTTCCTGCGCGGCAGCCGCGGCGCGCTGACGCTGCCCGCCGAGCGGCCGCGGCTCGGCCGCGGCGGCGTCTTCCGCACGGCCCGCAAGCTGAAGCCGGCGCAGGCGAAGAAGGTCGCGGCGGCGAAGAGGTTCACCGTCCAGGTCCGGCCCCGCGGCGCCCCCAGCTTCTGCAACAGCTACCTCGACCAGTCGCTGACCGTGCGCCGCGGCCGCCACGACAAGCCGATGTGGATCGACACCGACTCCACCTTCCGCCGCCAGCCCTCCTAGTTGGCTGAGGCGGCGGCGGTCTTGTTGAGGTAGTCGCGGACGAAGTCGTCGAGGTCGCCGTCGAGGACGCGCTGGACGTCGCCGACCTCGTGCTCGGTGCGGTGGTCCTTGACCATCGTGTACGGGTGCATCACGTAGCTGCGGATCTGCGAGCCCCAGGCGACGTCTTTGACCTCGCCGCGCTGCTTGGCCAGCTCTTCGGAGCGTTTGCGCTCCTCGAGCTCGATCAGCCGCGAGCGCAGCAGCTGCATCGCCACGGCCCGGTTCTGCATCTGCGAGCGCTCGTTCTGGCACTGGACGACGACGCCGGTCGGGATGTGGGTGATCCGCACCGCCGAGTCGGTCTTGTTGACGTGCTGGCCGCCGGCGCCGGAGGCGCGGTAGGTGTCGACCCGCAGGTCGGCGTCGTCGATCTCCACCTCGACGCCCTCGTCGACGACCGGGCCGACTTCGACCTGGGCGAAGCTGGTGTGGCGGCGGGCGGAGGAGTCGAAGGGCGAGATCCGGACCAGGCGGTGGACGCCGCGCTCGGCGGCGAAGAGGCCGTAGGCGTTCTCGCCGCGGGCGATGAAGGTCGCCGACTTAAGCCCCGCCTCCTCCCCCGGCGAGGCCTCCAGCATCTCGACCTCGAAGCCGCGCCGCTCGGCCCAGCGCAGGTACATCCGCAGCAGGATCTCGGCCCAGTCCTGGGAGTCGGTGCCGCCGGCGCCGGCGTGGACGCTGACGACCGCGTCGCCGTCGTCGAACTTGCCGCTGAACAGGCGCGCCTCCTCGAGCTCGGCGAGCCGCCGCTCGACCGCGCTCAGCTGGGCGGAGACTTCGGCCTCGAGCTCCTCGTCCTCGGCCGCCATCTCAGCCAGGTCGCCGAGGTCGGCGACCTCGGACTCGAGCTCGCGGAAGGTCCCCAGCCGGCGCTGCGCGCGGGCGTGGGCCGCCGAGGTCGCGGCGGCGGCCTCCTGGTCGTCCCAGAAGCCCGGCTTGCCCATCTCCTGCTCGAGGCGCTCGACCTCGGCCTCCAACCCGGCCGGGTCAAAGATAGTCCGCGAGCAGGGACAACTGCTCGCGGACGGCGGCGAGGCGGGACGCGACTGACTCGGTCTGGGTGGCGTCGGCCATCGTCGCGAAGACTACCCGTGGGCGAAGCCGAACTCGCGCAGGGCGGCGCGGCGGTCCTCGAAGGGGCGCCAGCTGCGCACCTTGCGGTCGTGCAGCTCGAAGCCCCAGGCCATCTCGTCGCTGCCCGCGGGCGAGCCGTCCTCGTCCCAGTGCCAGCGGCGCTGGATCAGGGCGACGGCGCGGCCGCCGCCGCTCTCGGTCCCGTCCTCGTAGAGCTGCTCGAGCTCGATCGTCTGCTGCACCCCGCCCGGCGCCCGCGTCGCCCACAGCCGCGCCGCCTGGCGCCCCTTGCGCAGCCCCTTCATCGAGTGCAGCTCGACCGCCGGGTCGAGCACCGCGACGAACCCGTCGAGGTCGCGCTCGTTGAAGGCGCGGATGAACTCGCGGACGGGGTCGTGGGCGACGTTCAAAACGCCCCTCCCTGAGGGCCTGGGGGCAAGCAGGTCGGGGGACGCAGGGAGGGAGCCGAGGGGAGCGCACTCCAGTGCGTGACCCGAGGACGACCGACCGAGGACCCCGAGATGCGCCGCCCCCAGGCCCTCAGGCGCCGTGGCACTTCTTGTACTTCTTGCCGCTGCCGCACCAGCAGGGGTCGTTGCGACCGATTTTGTCCTGCTCCGATTTGACCACGGTCTCGACCACCTCGCTGCCGCCGTTGGTCGGTCCGGCGGCCTGCGCGGCGGCGACCTCGGCCGCGCCCTCGGAGCCGGCGGCGGCGACCTGCTGCAGCGCCGAGGGCTGCGCCTCGAGCGTGCCGCCGGAGTAGTCGAGGTCTTCGGGCTCGGCCTCGGGGGCGGTGCCGGAGAGGTCCTGCCCCGGTTCGATCTGGATTTCGGCGTGGAAGACGAGTTTGCTGAACTCCTCCCAGATCGAGTGCATCAGGTCCTCGAACATCGAGAAGCCCTCGTTTTTGTAGGCGACGAGGGGGTCGATCTGGGCGAAGCCGCGGAGGTGGATGCCTTCGCGCAGGTAGTCCATGTCGAAGAGGTGTTCGCGCCAGCGGTTGTCGATCACCTGCAGCAGGATCGAGCGCTCCAGGTAGCGCATCAGCTCGCCGCCGAGCTGCTCTTCGCGGTCGTCGTAGGCGTTCATCGCGTCGTCGTCGAGCTCGTCCTTGAGCTTCTCGCGGTCGACCGCCTCGGGGGCGAGGCCGGCGACGTCGACGCCGACCGGCCAGATCAGGCGCAGCTGCGTCTCGAGCTCCTCCATGTCCCATTCTTCGAGCAGCTCGCCGGCGGTGTACTCGTCGACCAGGCGCTCGATCACGCCCTCGATTTCGTCGCGCGCGGTCTCCGAGATGTCGCGCCCTTCGAGGATCTCGCGGCGGTATTTGTAGACGACGCGGCGCTGCTCGTTCATCACGTCGTCGTACTCGAGCACCCGTTTGCGGATCAGGAAGTTCTGCTCCTCGACCTTCTTCTGCGCGTTCTCGACGGTTTTGGTCAGCATCTTGGCTTCGAGCGGGACCTCGGTGCCGTCGTCGTCGACCGGGCCGAGTTTGTCGAGGATTTTGTAGATGCGGTCGCCGGCGAAGAGCCGGATCACCTCGTCTTCGGCGGAGAGGAAGAAGCGCGACTCGCCGGGGTCCCCCTGGCGGCCGGAGCGGCCGCGCAGCTGGTTGTCGATCCGCCGTGACTCGTGCCGCTCGGTGCCGCAGATGAAGAGGCCGCCGAGCTCGCGCACTTCCTCGGCCTCGGCCTTGCAGCCGGGCTCCAGCTCGGCCGTCCTCTCCGCCAGCGCCTCCTCGTAGCCCTCGCTCTCGGGGGCGATCCCCTTCTTCTTCAGCTCGTGGACCGCGAGCTGCTCGGCGTCGCCGCCGAGCTTGATGTCGACGCCGCGGCCGGCCATGTTGGTGGCGATCATCACCGCGCCCTTGCGGCCCGCCTGGGCGATCAGCTCGCCCTCTCGTTCCGCGTGCTCGGGCTTGGCGTTGAGCACCGCGTGCTCGATCCCCTGCCGTTTCAGCGCCTCGGAGATCATCTCCGAGACCTCGACCGAGACCGTCCCGACCAGCACCGGCTGCCCGCTCTGGTGGCGGCCGACGATTTCGCCCAGCACCGCCTCCCACTTGCCGTCTTTGGTTTTGAAGATCTGGTCGTTCTGGTCGAGGCGGACCATCGGCCGGTTGGTCGGGATCTCGACCACCGGCATTTTGTAGATCTTCATGAACTCGGTCGCCTCGGTCAGGGCGGTGCCGGTCATCCCCGCCAGCTTGTCGTAGAGGCGGAAGTAGTTCTGCAGGGTGATCGTGGCGAGCGTCTGGTTCTCCTCGCGGATCGCGACGCCTTCCTTCGCCTCGACCGCCTGGTGCAGGCCCTCGGACCAGCGCCGACCCTCGAGGATGCGGCCGGTGAACTCGTCGATGATCATCACTTCGCCGTCGATCACCGCGTAGTCCTGGTCGCGGTTGTAGAGCGACTCGGCCTTCAGCGCCTGGACCAGGTGGTTGACGAGGTTGCCGTGTTCGCCGAGGTAGAGATTGTCGATGCCGAGGAACTCCTCGGCGTTCTTGACGCCGCGCTCGGTCGGGGCGACGGTCTTGTGCTTCTCGTCGTACTCGTAGTCGTAGTCGACGTCGGAGGTGTCGCGCGACTCGCCGAGCGACTTCAATTTCTCTTTCGCCGGCACCCCGACCAGCTGCTTGGCGAGGCGGGCGAAGGTGTAGTAGGTCTGGGCCGCCTGTTCGGGCTGGCCGGAGATGATCAGCGGGGTCCGCGCCTCGTCGATCAGGATGTTGTCGACCTCGTCCACGATCGCGAAGTTGTGGTCGCGCTGGACGCAGTGCTCGAGCGCGCCGGCCATGTTGTCGCGCAGGTAGTCGAAGCCGAACTCGGAGTTGGTGCCGTAGGTGACGTCGAGCGCGTATTTGCGCTGCCGGGTCTCGTGGTCGTCGCCGTCCTGCAGGGCGGAGACGGTGACCCCGAGCGCGTCGTAGATCGGTTCCATCCATTCCGAGTCGCGGCGCGCGAGGTAGTCGTTGACGGTGACGACGTGGACGCTGGCGCCGGCCAGCGTGTTGAGGAAGACGGCCAGGGTCGCGGTCAGGGTCTTGCCCTCGCCGGTTTTCATCTCGGCGATGCCGCCGTCGTGGAGGACCATGCCGCCGATCAGCTGCACGTCGTAGTGGCGCTGGCCGAGCGCGCGGCGCGCGGCCTCGCGGGTCAGCGCGAACGCCTCCGGCAGCAGGTCGTCGAGCGCGGTGCCCTCGCGGGCCCGCCCGCGCAGTTCGTCGGCGACCTCGCGGATCTCCTCGTCGGAGAGCGCTTCCATCTCCGGCTCGAACCGGTTGATCGCCTCCGCGCGCTTCTGGTAGGCCTTGAATTTCCGGCCCTCCCCCGCGCGCAGGGCCTTCGTAACGAGGTCCATCGCTGGCATTGGTCAAGAGTAGCGGGGGCGACAGGGCAGGCGCCCCCTGCGCCGAACCGACGCGTGCGGACTTCCCCCTTGTTCCCGCCCGGCACCAGGCGTACCATCGATTCGCGAACCTACAAGGAGGCACTCATGCGGATTGAGATTCGTGGCCGGAACGTCGATCTGACCGATGACCTGCGTGAGATGGTGCGCAAGCGCTTCCAGCGACTCGGGCGGCAGGTCTCGACGCTGGCGACGCTCGACGTCGTCCTCTCCGAAGAGCGCAACCCGTCGATCACCGACAGCCAGGTGGCGGAGGCGACCTTCTACCTCAAGGGCGTGACCCTGCACGCCCGCGAGGCCTCACCGGAGATGGCGCACACCGTCCACAAGCTGGCCGAGGACGTCCGGCGGCAGGTCAAGAAGCACCGCGACCTGCGGCGCAAGCGGCGGCGCACGCGGAAGCTGGTCGGCGAACTGCGGGGGCGCACCGCGTAGGGCGGCGCGACACGGAGCGAGTTCCGCGGGACCGAGGACCATGGCTCCCGCCTCTCGCTGAGCGCGAGGTTCTTCCCGGTTTGAGGTTGAGCGCGAGGTTCCTCCCGCTATGCGGGAAGAGCCTCCCCTTCAGCCGAGCGCGATCGGCGGCGCCTTTGGCGGCTCAGAGGCGCCGCGCGAACGTCACCGCGACGACCCGCCGCGCCCCGGCCGCCCGCAGCGCCTTGGCGCAGGCGGTCAGCGTCGCGCCGGTGGTGAGGACGTCGTCGACGAGGACGACGCTGCGGGGGACCTCGCCGCGCACCCTGACCCGGGGCGGGTGGCCGAGGCGCTCGGCGCGGCGGCGGCCGACCTGACGCTGGCCGCCACGGCGGGCGAGGCAGGGGGCGAGCGGCGCGTCGAGCCGCTCGGCCAGCGCCCCCGCCAGCTCGCCGGCGGGGTCGAAGCCGCGGCGGCGCAGGCGCGGCGGCGCCGCCGGCACCGGGACGACGGTGCCGCTCAGCATGTGGGCCGGCGCCAGCCACTGGATGCGGTCGGCCATCAGGTCGGCGACCCGCAGCAGGTGGCGGAACTTGAGCGCGGCGACGAGGTCGCGGGCGACGCCCTCGTACGGCGCCGAGGACCAGGCGCGGTCGAACCCCGGCGGCCCCTTGCCGAGCAGCGGCTCGGCTTCGGCCAGGCGGCGCCCGCAGCGGGTGCAGAGGACGGCCTCGGGCCGGCAGCCGCGCCCGCAGGCCGCGCAGAGGGGCGGCGCCAGGCCGGCGGCGAGCGCATGCAGGATCTCCATGCCCCGATCCTGAGCGAGACCGGCGCACGCGTGGCGCGCACCCCGTCAGAGCTCTCGCGCGACTCTGTGCCGACTTGCGCTCAGCCGGCGCGGGCGGGACCGAAGATCCCGTCGACGAGGATGGTCGCCGCCGGCACCTCGGCGCCGGGCAGGACGATCACCTCTTTGAGCCGCGAGCCGGCGCCGACGCGGGCGCCGTCGCCGATCACCGACGGCCCGTCGATGCGGACGTCGTCGCCGATCTCGGCCCCCGGCCCGACCAGCACCGGACCCTTCAGCGCGCCCTCGTCGCCGGCGGGGGTACCGCTGCGAAAGCCGTCCAGCGTCTCGCCCTCGCGCTCGACCGCGACCGCGCCGGTGAGCGCGTCGACGGTGCTTTCGCGCAGCTCGTCGAGATTGCCGATGTCGTTCCAGTAGGCGTCGAACTCGTACGAGTAGAAGGGCAGGTCGGCCTCGAGCAGGCGCGGGAAGACGTCCATCGCCCAGTCGGCGAAGCCGGGCGGGTCGCCCTCCCCCGCGGCCTTGCTGGTCCCCGGCTCGGGAAAGAAGTCGAAGATCTCGGAGCGGAACATGTAGATGCCGCAGTTGGCCAGGTCCGACAGCGCTTCGCTCGGGTCCGGCTTCTCTTGGAAACCCTGGATACGGCCGTCGGCGCCGGTGATCGCGACCCCGAACTGGGTCGTGTCGGCGACCCGCTTGGTCGCCAGGCTGGCGATCCCGTCGTGCGATTCGTGGAACTCGCGCATCGCCGTCAGGTCGATGTCGGTCAGCGCGTCGCCGGAGATGACGAGGAACGAGTCGCCGAGGAAGTCGGCGGCCTTGCGCACCCCGCCCGAGGTGCCGAGCAGCTGCTCCTCGAAGGAGTAGCTGAGCTCGAGGCCCCAGCGCGAGCCGTCACCGAAGTGCTCGCGGATCAGGTCCGGGAACCAGTGCAGGTTGGCGACCGTCTGGCTGAACCCGTGGCGGGCGAGGAGGCGGACGATGTGCTCCATCACCGGCCGGTTGAGGACCGGCACCATCGGCTTCGGCATCCCGTAGGTGATCGGCCGCAACCTGGTTCCCAGGCCGGCCGCGAGGATCATCGCGCGCACGGCGCGCAAGCTATCGAACCCGGGCGGGGAGCGCGGCCGGCCCTACTCGGGCCGGCCCATCTCCCGCTTGACGCGGTCGAGCGCCTCGGTCGGCACCGGGTCGATGCCGCGCCGGGCGGCGAGCTCGACCGAGACCAGGTCGCCGAGGACCACCGCCCAGAGCAGCCGCTCGACCCGCGTCTCGCCGACCGTCTCCAGGCGCAGCGCGGTGGTCGCCTCGCCGATCATCCCGGCGGTCAGCTCGAAGCGGCGCCGTTCGCGCGGGTGCTGGTCGCGGTCCTCCAGCAGGACGGCGGCGAGGCCGGCGTCGGCCGCGAGCTCGTTCCAGCCGCAGATCTCGTTGTGGTCGCCCTCGGGCAGCTCCGACCAGAAGCAGGGCTGCTTCGCGTTCTCGTTGACCTGGGTCTTCCAGCGCCGGGCGACGGGAGCGGTGAGGTCCGCCCCGTAGACGACCGGGACGCTGCCCTCGAGGCGGGAGGCGATCTCGCCCGCCTGCTGGCGCAGCGAGTCGAGCTGGTCGGTGAGGAACGCGGCGGCGGCGTCGATCTCGGTGTGGACCCGCGGCGCCGTTCCGGACAGCGCCGCCACCTCGGCGGCGACGACGAAGGTGTAGGCGACCGCGGCGCGGGGCTGGAAGATCCCCGGCAGGCCGACCACCGGGACGCTGGCGGAGCGCGCCTGGTCGACCAGCGAGCCGCCGGTGCTGGCGACCACGCGCCGGGCGCCGAGCGCCTCGGCGGCTGCGAAGCAGGCCAGCGTCTCCTCCGTCTCGCCGGAGTAACTCGAACAGAGGACCGTCCACTCCGAGGTCGCCCAGCTGGGCAGCGCGTAGCCACGCACGCTGACCACCGGCCTCGTCGCGCGGTCGCCGAGCGCGGCGGCGGCGAGATCGCCGCCGATCGCCGAGCCGCCCATCCCGCAGACCAGCAGGCCGGCGGCCTCGGCCTCCTGCAGGCGCGCCGATTCCACCCGCCAGAGGGCGTCGCGCAGCTGGTCGGGGATGCCGAGGACGTCGTCGATCATGAGGCTGGCACGGTCTCGTCCCTACCGACCACGGTCCCGGCGAGGGTCGCGCCGGGCGCAACGTTAACGCCCGGGGCGAGGATCGACCCCGAGACGCGGGCACCGGCGCCGACCCTGCAGCCGTCGAGCAGCACCGATTCGGTCAGCTGCGCCCCCGCCGCCACCCGGCAGCCCGGCGCGAGGACGGCGCGCGGCCCGACCCGGGCGCCGGCGTCGACCTCGGTGCCGGCGGCGACCAGCAGGCCCGGCGCGGTCGGCAGCACGCGGGTCCGGACGCGGCCCTCGAGGATGTCCCAGCTCGCCTGCAGGTAGCGCTCGGGGGTGCCGATGTCCATCCAGTAGCCGTCGAGACAGAGCGCGTGAAGCCCCTCGCCGACCAGGCGCGGGAACACCTCGCGCTCGATCGAGACCTCGCGCCCGGCCGGGACCAGGTCGAGCACCGAGCGCTCCAGCACGTAGGCGCCGGCGTTGACCTCGCCGGCCACCGGCTCGCCCGTCTTCTCGCGGAAGGCGAGCACGGCGCCGTCGGCGTCGCACTCGACCAGCCCGTAGGCGGAGGAGTCGGCGACCGGGTGCAGGGCGATCGTCGCCCGCGCGCCGCGCTCGGCGTGCGCGCGCAGCAGGGCGCCGAGGTCGAGGTCGCAGAGGATGTCGCCGTTGAGCGCGAGAAAGCGCTCGCCGAGCCGCTCGCCGAGCTCGTCGGCGGCGAAGCGGAAGGCACCGGCGGTGCCGCGCCGCTGCGGCTCGACGACGTAGGTCAGCGCCGTGCCTTCGTGCTCGTCGGCGCCGAGCGCGTCGCGGAGGACGTCGGGCAGGAAGCCGCAGGCGAGGACGACCTCGTCGACCCCGTGCGCGGCCAGCCACTCGACCATGTAGGCGAGAAAGGGGCGGTCGACCAGGGTCAGCGCCGGCTTCGGGACCGAGTCGGTGAGCGGGCGGAGACGGGTGCCTTCGCCACCGACGAGGACCAGAGCCTGCATCTACTCCGCCGTCGCGGCGGCCGCGACCTGCGGCTTGCCGATGCCCTCGTAGTCGAAGCCCGCGGCCAGCAGGACCGCCGGATCGAGGAAGTTGCGGCCGTCGACGACCAGCCGCCGCGCCATCCGCGTCGCCACGTCGGACCAGTCGAGCTCGGCGAACTCCGGCCACTCGGTGACCAGCACCGCGGCGTCGGCGCCCTCCAGCGCCGCCAGCGCCGAGTCGGCCATCTCGACCGAGTCGAGCAGCTCGCCGGCGCGCTCGCTGGCGACCGGGTCGTAGGCGACGACCTCGGCCCCCTCCCCCTGCAGCCGCGCCGCCAGCACCAGGCTGGAGGCCTCGCGCATGTCGTCGGTGTGGGGCTTGAAGGCGAGCCCGAGCAGGGCGATGCGACGGCCGGCGAGAGGCCCGAGGTGCCTCTGCAGCTTGCTCACCACGCGTCGCTTCTGCAGCTCGTTGACCTCGATCACCGCAGTCAAGAGCTGGAAGTGGTAGCCGGTGTTACCGGCCAGTTGCTTCAGCGCCTTCAGGTCCTTCGGGAAGCAGCTGCCCCCGTAGCCGATCCCGGCGCGCAGGAAGGAGGGGCCGATGCGCCGGTCGAGGCCCATGCCGCGGGCGACCTCGCCGACGTCGGCGCCGACCTCCTCGCAGACGTTGGCGATCTCGTTGACGAACGAGATCTTGGTCGCGAGGAAGGCGTTCGAGGCGAGCTTGATCATCTCGGCGCTGGCGACGTCGGTGCGCAGGATCTCGCCGCCGAGCGGCTCGTAGAGCGCCTCGACCGCGGCGGCCGCCTCCTCGTCGCCGGGGTCGGCGCCGACCACCACGCGGTCGGGATGCAGGAAGTCGGCGACAGCCGAGCCCTCCTTGAGGAACTCGGGGCAGGAGACGTAGGCGAGGCCGGGCACGTCGCGCCGGATCGAGTGGCCGGTCCCGGCCGGGACGGTGCTCTTCATCACCAGCGCGTGCTCGGAGTCGGCCGGCATCTCCGCGACCACGGCGCGGACCCGGGAGAGGTCGGCGTCGCCGGAGTAGGTCGGCGGCGTGTCGACGCAGACGAACAGCAGCCGCGCCTGCTCGAGCAGCGGCGCCATCTCGGTGGTGAAGGTGATCCGCTCGAGGTTGCGCCGCAGCATCTCCTCGAGGTCGGGCTCGTGCACCGTCGCCTCGCCCCGCGCCAGCGCCTCGACCTTGGCCGAGACGATGTCGCGGGCGATCACCCGGTGCCCGAGCTCGGCGAAGCAGACCGCGGTGACGAGGCCGACCCAGCCGACTCCGATGACCCCTACCGCCTGGCGCTCCTCGCTCATTCACTCACTCCTTGCTTTCTCTTCCGCTTGTATTTGGGCACGATCACGCGCACCGACCGGGCCATGCCGATCATCTGCTTGTTGGTGAACGTCTTCAGCAGGTCGTTGGCGATCCAGTAGCTGCTTTCGCCGCGGTGCCAGGCGATCAGGTTGATCCGGCCGCCGTCGTAGTAGATGTCGAATTCGCGTCCCTTGATCGTCACCGCTTCGCTCGGACCGGCGAGGATCGGCGGATCGGGCCAGTTGTGGATCCCCTGGACACCGAAGTAGTGCAGCCCGTCGGGGAGGTCGGCGGCCGCCACCATCCGGTAGGCCTCGAAGCGGTTGGAGTTCTTGTCGATGCTTTCCTTGATCCGGTAGACGTAGGGGTCGACGACGTCTTCGAAGGGGTTCGATTCGACGTAGGTCGCCGCCGGCGGCAGTCGCGTCGGGTAGAAGACCGGGAAGCGGCCGGTGATTTCTTCGACCGCGGCCTCGGCCTCGGCTTCGCCGACTTCGCGTGCCGGTACGAGTTCGTCGCTGCCCGGCTTCGCCGCTTCGACCAGCGAATTCTTCTTTTTCTTCGACTTCTTCTTACCGGGCTTCGGCTTGGCCTTCTTCTTGCCCTGCTTGCCGCCCTTGCGCGTACGTTCTTCTTCTTCTTCGCCGGTGCCTTCGAGCGTCCCGCGCGGCCCGGCGCTGGCTTCGATGCCCATGAACCTGTCGACCGCTTCGTGGATCGCTTCCGGGCTGGCGGTGACGTAGCTTTCCCCGAGTTCGGCCGGGAAGTGGACCTCCTCGATCGGCACGTTGCGGACCGAGAGGAAGAGCTTCAGCACTTCCAGCATCTTCTCCTTGGTGTCGATGTCGGAGCGCGTGTATTTGGTGAAGATTTCGATCAGGTCTTTTTCGCCGCCGCCGATGAAGACGTCCTTGACGATGTCGCCGACCGAGATCCGGGCCCGCGCCGCGGCGATGAAGTCCTGCTGGCGGGCGGAGCGGACGATGTCGGTGTCGGTGTGCCGGTAGCGCACGTACTCCAGCGCTTTCTTGCCGCAGAGCAGCTGGTAGCCCGGCTGGATGTCGATTTCGGCGTACTGTTCGGAGGGCGGCACGCCTTCGTTGGAGTGGTAGTAGCGGCGGTCGACGTCGGTGAAGACGCAGCCGATCGCGTAGACGGCCTGGGCGAAGCCGAGGAAGTCGACGTTGACGACGTGGTTGATCTTCAGCCCGGTCATTTCCTTGACCACCCGCAGCGTCAGCCTCGGGCCGCCTTCCGCGTAGGCGGCGTTGAACTTGGTGGTGCCGACGCCGGGGATTTCGGTCTTCAGGTCGCGCGGGATCGACATCACCGCGATCGCCTGCTTTTCCGGGTCGAGCCGCAGCAGGATCGTCGTGTCCGAGCGACCCCTTTCTCCTTCGAATTCGGGGCCGGCACGCTTGTCGGAGCCGAGGATCAGGATGTTCTCCGGTTTGCCCGCTTCGACCGTGGAGAGGAAATTCTCGACCTTGTTGCCGAAGCGGTGGTTTTGGGAGAGCGCCTTGGCGACGCTGTCGAGGTAGACGAGGACGCCGGTCGCGGTCGCCGAGGCGGCGACGACGACGATGATCAGGCCGCCGAGCAGGAACCGCCACCAGAAGCGCTTGCGCTTGGGCGGCGGCTCGGAGTCGCCCTCGGGCGGCGGCTTGCGCGGGCCCCAGCCCGGCAGCGACTGCTGCTCACTCATCGCCGTCCCGCTCCCCGATCGCGCACAGGAACGATTCCAGCGCCTGCCTGTAGGTGTGCAGGGAGGAGACCGAGACCCACTCCTCGGGCCCGTGGTGACCGGCGCCGACCGGGCCGAACTCGACCGCCGGGACGCCCGCCCGCAGGAAGGAGACCGCGTCGGAGGCGCCGTCGCGGCCGACGCTCATCGGCTCGCCGTGGTGGTGCGCCGCCGCGGCCTCGCGCAGGGCACGGACGAAGGGGGAGTCGCGGGCGACCGTCGCCGGCGGGCGCGTCAGCAGGGCGGTAGCGGTGACCCCGGGCAGCTCGCGGATCGCGGCGAGGATCGCGGCCGGGTCCTGCCCCGGGAGATAGCGGATGTCGACGTCGATGGCGCATCGGTCGGGCACCTTGTTGAGAGCGTCGCCGCCCAGGATCCTTCCCAGGTTGATCGAGGGCCGGTCGAACAGCTCCGAGCTGTGCCGAGCAAACGGTAGCGACTCGATACTGCGGAAAACGTCGATCGCCCCCAGAACGGCGTTGTCGCCCAGCCACGGGGTGGCACCGTGGGCCGCCCGGCCGGCGACCTCGAGCCGCAACGCCAGCACGCCCTTGGCCTCGATCCCGATGTGCAGATCGGTCGGCTCGCCGGTGATCGCGAAGTCGCCGACGAAGCCCGAGTCGACGAGGTGGTCGCAGCCGCGCTCGGAGCCCTCCTCGGACTCCTCGTCGCCGACCACCCCGAGCCGGACCCGGACCCGCTCGGAGTCCCGCAGCGCGGCGGTCACCACCATCATCGCCGCCAGCGCTCCCTTCATGTCGTAGGCGCCGCGGCCGTAGAGCCGGTCGCCGTCGAGCCGCGGCTCGAACTGACCGGGCAGGCCGGGGACGACGTCGATGTGGCCCTCGAGGACCACCGTCGGCGCGCTCGCCGGACCGACCTCGGCCCGGATCACGGGCAGCCCCCGCACCAGGTCGTGCTCGGCTTCGATTCCGCGCGCCTCCAGCCATCCCTTGACGAAACCCGCCGCCTCGGTGATGGATTCGGGGTCGGAGGTCTCGTAGCCGATCAGGCGCTTGGCGAGCGCGACGAGCTCGTCACTCATGGCGCCGCGCCCCCGTTGTTCGAAGCCTCTGCCCGGGAGAGTCCGGTCGTGCTCTGGGCGAATTCAGTCGCGCGCCCTGCGGGCGCTGCTCCGGATGTTGCTGCCCGCCTATGGCGGGCAGGAGACAGATTGCATTTCGCGGCCTTCGGCCACATTCGCCCAGAGCACGACCGGACCCTCCCCAACGAAGCCGCGCCGGAGGTTCGGAGCCATGAACCACGAGACTCGCTCCGGAAAGCATCCGCAGGACGGCGAGCCTGCCGCGCCTCGGGAGGAGCTTCCGCAGGACGATGCGCTCCCGCGTTCCCGCAAGCTTCCGCGGGGAGAAAGGCCGCGACCGCGGGTCCGGGGGTTGCGGGTTGCCGGATCAGGTCCCGTTGGAGGGGTGTCGGTACCCCTCTCCGGGAATGTGCGCGAAGCGCGCGATATGCAATCCGGTCTCTGCGCCCCATAGGGGCGCACAACCATACGGAGCAGCGCCCGCAGGGCGCGCGACTGAATTTCCGGAGAGGGGTACCGACACCCCTCTCGCCCAGCCTCATCCCGCCAAGGCGAGAAACGCTTCCGCGCGGTCGCGGTCTTTCTCGGCCCGCGCGTGCTCGGCCGTCCCCTCCTCGGCCTCCCCCAGCCGCCGCTCGGCGTCGGAGAGCTGCTCTTTCAGCACCCCGGCGTCGAGGTCCTCGGGGGCGACCGCCTCCTCGATCAGCAGCCGGGCGCGGTTGCCGAAGACGCTGAGCCAGCCGTGGGCCTGGGCGTAGCGACGCGTCTCGGAGTCGGAGAGCTTGAGCCGCAGCTCGGTCGGCCGCAGCGCCGCCAGCAGCGGCGTGTGGTTGGCGAGCACGCCGATCTCGCCGACCTCGGTCCGGGTCGATACCTGGCGCGCTTCGCCGGCGAAGACCTCACCCTCGGGGGTGAGGACCTCGACGTCGATCATGTGCTCGGCGGCCATCGGTCGCTCCTTGCCCGGGCGCGCCTACGCGGCGGCGGCCGCCTTGGCGTTCTCGGTGACCTGGTCGATCGAGCCCTGCATGTAGAAGGCCCCCTCCGAGAGGTCGTCGTGCTCGCCGTCGAGGATCTCGCGGAAGCCGCGCACCGTCTCCGCCACCGGCACGTACTCGCCGGAGCGGCCGGTGAACTGCTCGGCGACGAAGAACGGCTGCGAGAGGAAGCGCTCGATCTTGCGGGCGCGCGAGACCGTCTGCTTGTCCTCGTCGGAGAGCTCGTCGATACCGAGGATCGCGATGATGTCCTGCAGCTCCTTGTAGCGCTGCAGCACCTCCTGGACGTCGGTCGCGGTGCGGTAGTGCTCGTCGCCGACGACGTCGGGCTTGAGGATCGTCGAGGTCGAGTCGAGCGGGTCGACGGCCGGGTAGATGCCTTTCTCGGAGATCGCCCGGTTCAGCGTCGTGGTCGCGTTGAGGTGGGCGAACACCGAGGCCGGGGCCGGGTCGGTGAGGTCGTCGGCGGGGACGTACACCGCCTGCACCGAGGTGACCGAGCCGCGGTCGGTCGAGGTGATCCGCTCCTGCAGGCCGCCCATCTCGGTCTCCAGCGTCGGCTGGTAGCCGACCGCCGAGGGCATCCGGCCGAGCAGGGCCGAGACCTCAGAGCCCGCCTGGACGAAGCGGAAGATGTTGTCGATGAAGAGCAGCACGTCCTGGCCGCCCTGCTCGCGGTAGTACTCGGCCATCGTCAGCCCGGAGAGGGCGACGCGCAGGCGCGCGCCCGGGGGCTCGTTCATCTGACCGAAGACGAGCATCGTCTTGTCGATCACGCCCGACTCTTTCATCTCGAGCCAGAGGTCGTTGCCCTCGCGCGAGCGCTCGCCGACGCCGACGAAGGCGGAGAGCCCGGAGTGCTCCTCGGCGATGTTGCGGATCAGCTCCTGGATCAGCACGGTCTTGCCGACGCCGGCGCCGCCGAACAGCCCGACCTTGCCGCCTTTGGCGTACGGCGCGAGCAGGTCGATCACCTTGATCCCGGTCTCGAGGATCTCCTGGGTGGGCGTCAGGTCGGAGGCCTTCGGCGCCGGGCGGTGGATCGGCCAGCGCTCGCCGTCGGGGATCTCGGGACCGTTGTCGATCGGCTCGCCGAGCAGGTTGAAGATGCGGCCGAGGGTCGGCTCGCCCACAGGGACGGTGATCGGGCCGCCGGTGTCGACGACCCTGTCGCCGCGGCGGATGCCGTCGGTGGCGTCCATCGCGACCGCGCGGACGCGGTCGTCGCCGAGGTGCTGCTGGACCTCGCAGACGAGGACCTTCGGCTCGCCGTCGTCGCCGGTGCTCTCGATGTTGACCGCGGAGTAGATCTCCGGCAGCGCGTCGGGGAAGACGGCGTCGATGACGACGCCGGTCACCTGCTCGATGCGGCCTACGTTGCTTCCGGTGCTTCCGTTCTCAGCCATGGGTTCCTTTTCCGTGTTCCAAACCGTTCCTGTCGCCGACCTCAGTTTCGCGCTTCGCTCTCTGCGCGGAGAACCAGAGATGCACGCTTGTTCCCTCCGCGCTCATCCGAGCGCCTCGGCCCCGGCGACGACCTCCAAGATCTCCTGCGTGATGTCCGCCTGGCGGACGCGGTTCATCTCCAGCGTCAGGTCGCCGATCATCGTTTCCGCGTTCTCGGCCGCGCTGCGCATCGCCGTCATCCGCGCCCCGAGCTCGGAGGCGGCGGACTCGAGCAGCGCCCGGTAGACCGAGATCGTCACGTACTCGGGGATCAGGCGGGCGAGCAGCTCCTCGGCGTCGGGCTCGTAGCTCCACTCCGATTTGCTCTGCAGGCGCTCGGCCTCGGTCTCCTCGCCGCCGAGGTCCTCCTCGACCGCGGCGCCCTCGCCGGTCACCTCGGCCTGCTGCAGCGGCAGCAGGGTCTGGCGCCAGACGTGCTGGGTGAGCGGCGAGACGAAGCGGTTGTAGATCATCTCCACCCGGTCGAGGTCCTCGTCGACGTAGCGGGCGGTCAGCTCCTCGCCGATCTCACGCGCGTTGGCGAAGTGGGGCCGATCGGTGAAGCCGGTGTATTCGGCGCTGACGTTCTGCTTGCGGAAGGTCAGGGTGGAGACGCCCTTGCGGCCGACGACGACGAACGAGGGCTCGGCGCCCTCCTCGCGGATCCGGGCCGCGGTCCGCATCCCTTCGCGGATAACGTTGGCGTTGAAGGCGCCGGCGAGGCCGCGGTCGCCGGTGACCAGGACGACGCCGACCCGCCGCACGTTCTCGCGCTCGATCATCACCGGGACCCGGGGGATGCCGCCGGCCCGCTCGGCCGCGGTCCGGGTCAGCTTGCGCATCCCCTCCGCGTAGGGGCGGAGGGCGTCGATCCGCTGTTCGGCGCGGCGCAGGCGCGCCGCCGCGACCATCTCCATCGCCCGCGTGATCTTGTGGATGTTCTTGACCGACGCGATGCGATTTTTGACCTCCTTCTGGGTGGCCATGGGCGGATCTCCGCGGCGGCCCGGTTAGGCCGCCGCCCCCTCTTTCTCGCCTTCGCCGGCGGTGCGGGCGGGTGCCTCGCGCTCCTCCAGCGACTTCACGCGGTCGGATTCGCCGGCCTCGAGCGGTTCGCCGCTCTCGTCGAAGTCGGGGCCGAAGTCGTCGACGAACTCGGCGATCGCCTTGCCGAGCGCCTCCTCGTCCTCGTCGGAGAGCTTGCCGGTCTCTTCGATCCGGCCCAGCAGGTCGCCGTTCTCGGCGTGCAGGCGGTTGCGCAGGTCGGCGAGGAACTCGGCGACGCGCTCGACTTTGATCCGGTCGAGGTAGCCGCCGGTGCCCGAGTAGATCGTCGCGACCTGGTCGCCGACGCTGAGCGGCTCGCGCTCTTTCTGTTTGAGCAGCTCGACCAGCCGTTCGCCGCGGGTCAGAGCTTTCTGCGTCTCCGCGTCGAGCTCGGAGCCGAACTGGGCGAAGGCCTCGAGGTCGCGGTACTGGGAGAGGTCGAGGCGCAGTTTGCCGGCCACTTTCTTCATCGCCTTGGTCTGCGCGTTGCCGCCCACCCGCGAGACCGAGATGCCGACGTTGATCGCCGGCCGCACGCCGGAGAAGAAGAGATTGGACTCGAGGAAGATCTGACCGTCGGTGATCGAGATCACGTTGGTCGGGATGTAGGCGGAGACGTCGGAGGCCTGGGTCTCGATGATCGGCAGCGCCGTCAGCGAGCCGCCGCCGAGCTCGTCGTTCAGTTTCACCGCCCGCTCGAGCAGCCGCGAGTGCAGGTAGAAGACGTCGCCCGGGTACGCCTCGCGGCCCGGCGGGCGCCGCAGCAGCAGCGACATCTGGCGGTACGCGTAGGCGTGCTTGGTGAGGTCGTCGTAGACGCAGAGGGCGGCTTTGCCGTTGTAGAGGAAGTGCTCGCCCATCGCGCAGCCGGCGTAGGGGGCGATGTACTTGATCGGCGCCGCCTCGTCGGCGGGGGCGGCGACGATGATCGTGTTCTCCATCGCCCCGTTCTCCTCGAGGATCTCTTTCAGCTGGACGACGGTGGACATCCGCTGCCCGATCGCGACGTAGATGCAGATCAGGTCCTTGTCCTTGTTGTTGATGATCGTGTCGATCGCGATCGCCGTCTTGCCGGTCTGGCGGTCGCCGATGATCAGCTCTCGCTGGCCGCGGCCGATCGGGATCATCCCGTCGATCGCCATCAGCCCGGTCTGCACCGGTTCCTCGACCGGCTGGCGCTCGACCACGCCGGGCGCTTTGAACTCGGCCGGGCGGGTCTCGGTCGTGCGGACCTCGCCGCGGTCGTCGAGCGGGCGGCCGAGCGGGTCGACCATGCGGCCGAGCAGCTCCTCGCCGACCGGGATCTCGAGCAGGTGCCCGGTGCGCTTCACCGTGTCGCCCTCGACGATCTTGTCCCACTCGCCGAACAGCACGGCGCCGACGTTGTCGGCCTCGAGGTTCAGCGCCAGGCCGGTGACCCCGTGGCCCAGGTCGAGCATCTCCAGCGCCATGCAGTTGTCGAGGCCGTGGATGCGGGCGATGCCGTCGGCCACCGAGAGGACGGTGCCGACCTCGGAGAGGTCGGCCGAGTCGGTCTCCAGTCCCTCGATCCGCTCCCGCAGAATGCTTGCGATCTCGTCCGGCTTGATCTCCATCGGGTGCTCAATTCCTCCTTACGCCGCGGTTGCGACGGTCTTTCGAAGTTTCTCCAGGCGACTGCGGATGCTCGCGTCGAGCACCATGTTCCCCACCTGCAAGACGATGCCGCCGATGATCCCGTCGTCGACGCGGCTCGAGAGCTCGACCGCCTCGCCGGTCTGCCGCTCGACCTCCTCGCCGATCCTGGCGACGACCGCGGGGTCGAGCTCGACGGCGCTGACCACGGTGACGTCGAGGCGGCGGTTCTCCTTCTTCCACATCTCGTCGAGCTCACGGCGGATGCGGAAGATTTCCGGCATCCGGTGCTTCTCGATCAGCAGCTCGAGGAAGTTGACCAGCTCCGGCTCGGCTCCGGTGACGGCCCGCGCCAGGCCCTCGCGCTTGTCGGCGGAGGAGAGGTAGGGGCTGAACAGGAACACCTGCAGGTCGTGGTTTTGCTCGACCGCGTCGGCGAGCTGGGCGAGCTGCGACTGCAGCGCGTCGAGCTTGCCCCTGTCCTTGCCCGCCTCGAAGAGGGCCTGGGCGTATACGTGAGCCGCCTCGGGCACTAGTTCTCCGATCCGGAGAGGGCCGAGAAGTCGACCTCGGCGAGCGCCTCCTCGACCAGCCGTTTCTGGTCCTCGGGGGAGAGCGTCTTGCGGGTGACTTTCTCGGTCGCCAGCACGGTCAGGTCGGCGACCTCGCTGCGGATCTGCTCCAGCGAGCGACGCGTCTCGGCTTCGATGTCGCGCTTGGCCTGGGCGACCAGCTCCTCGCGCTTCTCCCGGCCGGCGGTGGTCGCCTCGGCTTCGGCGGTCTCGGCCGCTTTGCGGGCGCGGGCCATGATGTCGTCGGCCTGCTCGCGGGCCTCGGCGAGGCGGCCGCGGTACTCCTCGAGCAGCTCGTCCGATTCGCGCCGCTGGCGCTCGGCGGCGTCGATCGAGTCGGCGATCGACTTCGCCCGTTTGTCCAGAGCCTCCTGGATTTTCGGGAAGGCGAGCTTCTTCAGGACCAGCATCGTCGCCCCGAACGCGATCAGCGTCCAGATCATCAGCCCGATGCCCGGGGAGACGAGGAAGCTGCCGCCTTCTTCGCCGCCGGACTCGGCGGCGAGGGGCAGCGCGGAGATGAGGCCGACCAGATCCATCGTCCTAGAGGAAGAAGGCGATCAGGCCGAAGATGAACGTGTAGAAGGCCACGGCCTCGGTCAGCGCGAAGCCGAGCCAGCGGATGCTCTGGAGCTCGTCTTTCATCTCGGGCTGGCGGGCGACCGACTCGATCTCCTTACCGAAGATGAAGCCGATGCCGATGCCGGCGCCGATCGAGCCGAGCCCGGCGCCGACGCCGAGCGCGATCGCCTTGCCGGCGGATTCCACGCCTTCATCGGTGACGGCGGCGACGACAGGGGACAGGTCCATGAAAAAGCGCTCCTTTTCTAGTGACTGGCGGAGGTGGCTCCGCCGAGGTAGATGGCAGTAAGAGTGGCGAAGATGAACGCCTGCAGGGTCGCGATCAGGCCGACCTCGAGCAGGTAGAAGAAGAAGGCGAGCGGGAAGGTCAGCGCGCCGAGCGCCGCGATCCCGAGCAGCACCGCCAGCCCGCCGCCCATGAACAGCAGCAGCAGGTGGCCGGCGAGGATGTTGGCGAAAAGTCGGACGGAGAGCGAGATCAGCCGGGCGAACTGGGAGACGGCCTCGATGATGAAGATGAAGGCCTTGGCGAGCGGGTTCATGTCCTCGAGGCCGGGGGGCAGCCAGCTCGCCAGGTACTTGAACAGGCCTTTGGCCCGGACCCCTTCGACGTGGTAGGAGATCCAGACGACCAGCGTCAGCACCAGCGGGATCGAGAGGTTGGCGGTCGCCGCGTAGATCGCGAAGGACGGGATCTCGAGCCCGAAGACGCTGAAGGTGTGCTCGGTGTTGACCGGCAGCGGCAGGTAGCCGATCAGGTTCGAGAAGAGGATCCAGAAGAAGATCGCGCCGACGAAGGGGAACCAGCGGAGCGCCACCTCGCTCGGCATGTTGCCGGCGATGTTGTTCTTGGAGACGTCGTAGGCGACCTCGACCGCGGTCTGCACCCGGTTCGGCTTCTGCTCCATGCGGCGCGCGATCCAGACCATGACCGCGATCGTCAGGGCGCTGGCCAGGAACAGGTAGAGGACCGCCTTGTTGATGCTGAGGTCGATGCCGCCGATGTGGATCGGCACCCATTCTTCGAGCTTGAACTCGTTCTGCGGCTTGAAGTCTTCGTTCTTGCCCGAGCTGCCGAAGATCAGCCCCAGCAGGATCGCGATCGCGAGGTAGGCGCCGAGGCCGATGAAGAACTTGGCTTTGGTGCTCAGCCCTCCGGGCTTCGCGGCGCCGTCGGGCGCCTGCACCGCTGCGGTGTCCGCGCTCACGCTGCTCCCTGCCCTTCGGGCTCACCGAAGAGATGGGCCAGGCCCTGCGCCGCGAAGGAGACCGTGAAGAGGACGAGCACGAGGATCGCGGCGGCGAGGCCGGATTCGCGGTCGGAGAGCCCGACGAGGAGCACCGCGGTCGCCATCAGCCAGACCCGGCCGAGCGTCGTCGCGGCGACGATCCCCATCGCCTTCTGGCGGTTGCCCGCGTGCAGCTCCTCCGTCGCCCGCCGCGTGGCGAGCATCTGGACCCCGCGCTGGGCGAGCCAGGCGCCGGCCGCCACCGCGTACCCGAGCAGGGGAAAACCGGCCAAGACAAATACAACCAGCCCGGCGGCTAGCAGGAGGAGGTCGAGGTACTTGGGAGGAGACATAATGTCGCCCGTCTCGGGGGTGAGCGGGCAGCAGCGCGACTATAACCCAACCGGCGGATTTTTGGCTTCACGAAGCCACTTCGTGAGTGTTGCCACTACCTCACCTCGCCCTTCTCCCGCGGCGGCGGCTGCAACTCGATCGCCTCGAATTCGCCGGTCTCCGGGTTGAGGCGGCCGTGGCGCAGCTTGAGGATCTCCAGCACGTAGATCAGGTAGACGCTGTAGGCGAGCGCGACGACCAGGCAGAGCAGGATCACCGCGGTCCAGAGCGCGTCGAAGTGGCCGTGGTTGTCGCTGTAGGGGACGAAGCGCAGGGCGAGCGCCAGCCCGGCCATGACCAGGGTCCAGGCGTAGAGGTAGGCGATCGTGCGGCGCTGGGAGAACCCGATGTTCGCCATCCGGTGGTGGAAGTGCCAGCTGTCGGCCTGGTAGATCGGCTGCCGGTATTTGAGCCGCTTGGCGACGACGAAGCCGGTGTCGAGGATCGGCACCGCGAGGACGATCAGCGGGAAGGCGAGGGCGATCACCGCGTTGGTCTTCAGCGCGCCCTGGACCGAGGCGGTCGCCAGCAGGTAGCCGAGCAGGTTGGAGCCGGTGTCGCCCATGAAGCTGGAGGCCGGGGGGAAGCCGTGGCGGAGGAAGCCGAGCGCGGCGCCCGCGGTCAGCGCCGCGAGCACGCCGGCGGCGTTGCGTTCGAGCGAGAGCGCGATCGTCGCCAGGGTCGCGGCGGCGATCGTGCAGACGCCGGCGGCCAGCCCGTCGACGCCGTCGAGGAAGTTGATCACGTTGACCACGGCGACGATCCCGAGCACGGTCAGCGGGTAGGCGGTCCAGCCGAGGTCGAAGCCGCCGACGAAGGGCAGCGTCAGGTTGTCGACGCGGACCCCGGCGAGGACCGGGATCAGCGCCGCGGCGATCTGGCCGAGCAGCTTCGGCAGCGCCGGCAGGCCGCGGGTGTCGTCGACCACGCCGACCGCGGCGATCGCGATCGCGCCGAGCAGGATCGCCCGGCTCTGGCCGTCGGCGGGCAGCCAAATCCAGCCGGCGAGCTCGACCCCGACGAGGATCGCCAGGCCCGAGAGGCGCGGCATCGGCCGGTCGTGCAGGCCGCGCTCCTTCGGCATGTCGATCGCGCCGACCTTGAAGGCGAGCCGCTCGGCATAGGGCACGAGCAGCCAGGCGACCGCCGCGGCCGCGATGAAGGCGAGGACGGCATCGAAAGTCGTCGGGCCCATGCGCTTGCCCGATCGGTAGGGGAAATCGGGCCGGTTCAGGCTACTTGAGGGCGCGGGCGTCCCACGCTCGCGACATCGACCTCACCAGGGCGCGGTCTATTTCGCGAGCGCGCTAGCCGACGGCGCTGAGCGTGCCCTCGACCAGGATCGCCGGATCGCGCGGGTGCAGGACGCCGACCGGGGTCCGCCGCTTGGCCAGCCTCAGCGCCGCCGGGTCGGCCAGGACCTGCAGCCGGCCGTCGGCGATCAGTGCCTCGTCGACGCCGCCCATGCGGCCGCTGAAGGTGGTGAAGACGGGCGTGCCGAGGGCGACCGCCTCGCGGTTCATCGTCCCCCCCGCGCTGACCACCAGGTCGGCGAAGGCGATCAGGCTCTGGGCGTCGATCGCCCGCTCGGGCACGATCAGGTTGGCGGCGCCGAGCGCCCGCGCCGCCGCGCCCTGCTCCTCGGTGCGCGGGATCAGCACCGCCTGCGCCTCCTCCCCGGCCTCGGCGAGCCGCCGCACGGTGGCGCCGTAGACGTCGTTGGGCGCGTGGTACTCGGAGGTCTCCGGCGGCGGCCGCAGCACCACCAGGACCTTCTCGCGGTCGAGGCCGAGCTCGTCGAGCACCGCCGGGTCCGGCTCGAACCCGGCCAGGTAGTAGTCCTCCTTCAGCCCCGGGAAGCGGACCAGCTTGCGCTCGCGGGCGCCGATCCGGCGCAGCCGCTCGACCGGGATCGCGTCGGGGACGAGGACGCGGCGCGCCTGGCGGAAGGCGATCTGGCGCTGCAGGCCGCCGAACTCGTAGTCCTGCATCTGCACCGCCGGGATCCGGAAGCCGGCGGAGACGACGGCGAGATCGACCGAGCCGTGGCCGAGCGCCAGCTCCGGCCGCCGTCCCCAGACGACCTTCGCCAGCCGCGCCGAGCGCCCGCCCAGCGCCCGCGCCTTGCCCAGCCGCGTCTTGCCGCCGTGCTCACCGACCGTCGTGTACGGCAGGCCGAGCCGGTCGAGGACGCCGAGCGTCTGGCCGTACTGGCGAGCGGTGATGAAGACCTCGTGGCCCTGCGCCTGCAGCCGCTCGACGATCGGCCGCAGCACCAGCGGGTGCGCGGCGGCGGTGCAGTCGACCCAGATTCGCATCGGCGCCGACCCTACCGGCGGGGTTGCCCCCGCCGCCGCCTCAGACGGCGCTCGGCGTCAGCTGCGGGTAGAGCGGGTAGCGGTCCATGAGGACGCCGGTGCGCTCGGAGAGCGCCGCCTTCTCGGACTCGAAGTCGGGGCCGAGGGCGGTGGCGATCACGGCGGCGATCTCGGTCATGTCCTCCTCGACCATGCCGCGGGTGGTCAGCGCCGGCGTGCCGATGCGCAGGCCCGACGGGTTCATCGGCGGCCGCGGGTCGAACGGGATCGTGTTGCGGTTGACGGTGATCCCGATCGCCTCCAGCCGGTCCTCGGCGGTCTGGCCGTCGAGCCCGGTCGGGGTCAGGTCGACGAGCACCAGGTGGACGTCGGTGCCGCCGGTGATCACCGGCACGCCGTTCGCTTCGAGCGCGGCGCCGAACGCCTGCGCGTTGGCGACGGTCTGCCGCTGGCGGGCGCGGAAGGGCTCCGAGTCGGCGATCCCGAGGGCGACCGCCTTGGCGGCGATCGTGTGCATCAGCGGGCCCCCCTGCTGGCCGGGGAAGATCGCTTTGTCGACCGCTTTCGCGTGCTCGGCGCGGCAGAGGATCATGCCGCTGCGCGGGCCGCAGAGGGTCTTGTGGATCGTCGTCGTGACGATGTCGGCGTGGGGCACCGGGTTGGAGTGCTCGCCGGCGGCGACGAGGCCGGCGAAGTGGGCCATGTCGACCAGCAGCTTGGCGCCGACCGAGTCGGCGATCTCGCGGAAGGCGGGGAAGTCGAGCTCGCGCGGGTAGGCGGACCAGCCGGCGACGATCACCGCCGGCTTGTGCTCCTCGGCGAGCCGCTGCACCTCCTCCATGTCGACCCGGTGGTCCTCGCGGCGCACGTGGTAGGCGACCGGGTTGTAGAGCTTGCCGGAGACGTTCAGCTTCATCCCGTGGCTGAGGTGGCCGCCGTGGTCGAGGGCGAGGCCGAGGATCGTGTCGCCGGGCTCGATCAGCGCCATGTAGGCGGCGTTGTTGGCCTGGGCGCCGGCGTGCGCCTGGACGTTGGCGTGGTCGGCGCCGAACAGCGCCTTGGCGCGGTCGATCGCCAGCTGCTCGGCGACGTCGACCTCCTCGCAGCCGCCGTAGTAGCGGCGGCCGGGGTAGCCCTCGGCGTACTTGTTGGTCAGCACCGAGCCGACCGCTTCCAGAACCGCCTGGGGGACGAAATTCTCGGAGGCGATCATCTCCAGCGTCCGCTGCTGGCGGCGCAGCTCGGCGCCGAGCACGCCGGCGATCTCGGGATCGACCTCGGCGAGGGGCGCGGTCTGGAAGTTGTCAGGAAGCTCGGTCACGGGTAATTATTTCCTGGTGCTTGGCGGGAGGCCGACCATACCAACGGACAGGGACAGGCCGGGGCACGTGCAGCCGCGCCCCCTGCTGCTCGGGGCGCTGCTCGGCCTCCTGCTCGCCGGGCTGGCGGCGCCCGCCGCCGACGCGGGCCTCGACAACCCCTGCCGCACCGGCCTCGCGCGCCACCTGCGCTGCCCCAACCTGCGCATCGGGCCGCCGGCCGACATGTACGCGCAGTACGTCAACCCGAGCCGGGTCCTGCTGCGGGCGACCAGCGACGTGCGCAGCCGCGGCCGCGGCCCGATCGAGCTGCACGGTCGCCGCAACGGCTGGCGCAGGATGAGGGTGAACCAGCGGATCTACCGCCGCGGCGGGGGCCACATCGACGTCCGCACCCACGCCAGCCTGCGCTTCACCGACGTCGGCGCCTCCTTCGGCGGCTCCTACTGGAAGGTGCACCAGCTGGCCCGGTTCGAGCTGCGCCGGGTGCGCGAGGACGGCACCCTCGGCCGGGTCCTGCGCACCGGCCCGAAGCTCAACTACTGCCTGCGCGACCTGACCCGAACCCGGCCGGGCAGGCGCTCGCCGCGCGGCCGCCACTACCCCGCCTGCAACCAGGACCCGTATCGCAACCGGGTCACGCTCGGGACCTCGGTCGGCTGGTCGGACATCTACCCCGCCCCCTACGACAAGCAGTGGATCAACGTCGCCGGCCTGCGCGGCTGCTTCGCCTACGTGATGACCGTCGACCCCAAGGGCCTGCTGTTCGAGTCCAACGAGCGCGACAACACCTCGCGCCGGCTCGTCCGGCTCCCCTTCGACCCCGCCCACCCGGGCTGCTGAGCCATCCTCGTGGTTCCTTGGTCGCGGCGGGCGGGACCAAGGAACCACGCGGCGGGCTTGGCGCCTCAGCCGAGGCCGACGGAGGCGAGGGCGCTGAGCAGGTCGCCTGCGGAGAGGGCGCCTTCGCGCAGCACCGTCCAGGAGCCGTCGCGGTCGAGGTCGGCGAGGTCGACCACGGTCGAGGGCAGGCCGGTCAGCTCGCCGCCGTCGATCGCCAGGTCGACGCCGGCCAGGATCTCCGCCGGCACGTCCTCGAAGCGCGAGGGCGGGGGCTCGCTGCTGAGGTTGGCCGAGGTCTGGAAGATCGGGCACATCGCCCCGGCCAGCGGCCCCTCGACCAGGCGGATGCCGAGCCGGTCCGGGTCCTGGCGGCAGGCGAGTGGGTAGCGGCGGTCGGGGTTGTCGACGACCAGGGTGACCGGGCCCGGGAGCAGGGCGCTGACCGCGGCGGCGGCACGCGGGCCGAGCCCGGCGACGAGCTCGCGCAGCGCCAGCGGCGAGAAGTACATGACCGCCGAGGACTTGCCGCCCTCGCGACCCTTCAGCTGGTGGATCCGCACGACCCCTGTCGGGTCGAGCGGGTCGCAGGCGAGGCCGTAGAGCCCGTCGGCGGGGAAGACGGCGACGCCGCCGGAGCCGATGCAGCGTTCCAGCGCCGCCGGCGCCTCGCCGCTCGCGGTGCTGACCACCTCGGGGCCGGTGCCGGTGCTCATCGCTCCGCCACCACCACGCGCTCGATCCCGGCCAGGTCGCGCCGCACCGCGGTCCGCGCGAAGCCCGCCGCGCGAGCGAGCTCCGCCACCGCCGGCGCCTGCCCCTCCCCCACCTCGACCGCGACCGCGGGCGCCGCGGGCGGCTGGGCGAAGAGGGCGCGGTAGGCGTCGAGGCCGTCGGGGCCGGCGAGGAGCGCCTCGCGGGGCTCCCACTCGATGACCTCGGGCTGCAGGCCGGGCCAGTCGCGCTCGGCGACGTAGGGGAGGTTGGCGAGGACCAGGTCGACGCGCTCGCCCGGCGGGACGCTGCCCTGGCGGAACTCGACCCGCACGGCGAGGCCGAGGCGCTCGGCGTTGCCGCGGGCCACTTCGAGCGCTCCCGGCGAGATATCGGTGGCGAGGACCTCGCAGTCGGGCAGCTCGTCGGCGACCGCGAGGGCGATCGCGCCGGAGCCGGTGCCGAGGTCGAGGACGCGGCCCGGCCGCCGCTCCAGCGCCACTTCGACCAGCAGCTCGGTCTCCGGGCGGGGAACCAGCACCCGGCGGTCGACGGCCAGCTCGATATGGCGGAAGCTCCTCGAGCCCAGGATGTAGGCCACCGGCTCGCGCCGCAGCCGGCGCCGCACCATCTCGCCGAAGGCCCGCGCAGCGGGCGGCGGCACCTCCGTCGCGGGTTGCGCCACCAGCGCCGCGCGTTCGAGTCCCGTCGCCCTGCCTAGCAGCAGTTCCGCATCGAGCCGGGGGTCCTCAACGCCGGCGGCCGCCAGCGCATCGACCGACGCGGACAGCGCCTCCCGAACCGTCGCCATGCCCACCGCCACCGACATCAGCCGACGGCGGCCGTCTCCAGCCTCTGCCGTTTCTCCTCCGCCGAGAGGGCCTCGGTGAACTCGGTCAGCTCCCCGGCGAGCACCCCGTCGAGGTTGTGCGAGGTGTGCTTGATCCGGTGGTCGGTGACCCGGCCCTGGGGAAAGTTGTAGGTGCGCACCTTCTCGGAGCGCTCGCCGCTGCCGACCTGGGCCTTGCGCTCGGAGGCGATCTTCGCCTGCTGCTCGGCCATCTCGCGCTCCAGCAGGCGCGCCCGCAGCACCCGCAGCGCCCGTTCCTTGTTCTGCAGCTGGGACTTCTCGTCCTGCATCGAGACGACGATCCCGGTCGGCCCGTGGGTGATCCGCACCGCCGAGTCGGTCGTGTTGACCGACTGCCCGCCCGGCCCCGAGGAGCGGTAGACGTCGATCTGCAGGTCGTTGGGGTCGATCTGGACGTCGACCTCCTCGGCCTCGGGCAGCACCGCGATCGTCGCCGTCGAGGTGTGGATCCGCCCCTGCGACTCGGTCTCCGGCACGCGCTGGACGCGGTGGGTCCCACCCTCGTACTTGAACACCGAGTAGGCGCCCTCGCCCCGGATTTCGAAGGTGACCTCCTTGAAGCCACCCGCCTCGGAGGGCGACTGCGAGAGGACCGCGGTGGCGAAGCCGCGCTCCTCGGCGTAGCGGGTCAGCATCTTGTAGAGGTCGCCGGCGAACAGCGTCGCCTCGTCGCCGCCGGTGCCGGCACGGATCTCGACGATCACGTTCTTGGCGTCGTTGGGGTCGCGTTCGACCATCGCCAGCCGGATCCCCTCTTCCAGCTCCGCCAGCCGCCCCGGCGCCTCCTCGACCATGCGCCGCAGCTCCTCGTCCTCGCCCTCGGCGAGCAGCTCGCGGGCGCCCTCGAGGTCGTCCTTCAGGGTCGCGTACTCGCCAGCCAGCTCATGGGCGGGCTGCAGCTCGCGGTATTCGCGGCCGACCTCGGCATAGCGCGCCCGATCGCCGATCACGGCAGGGTCGGACATCAGGCCCTCGAGCTCGGCGAACCGCGCCTCGATCTGCTCGACGAGTTGGTCGATCATGAGGCAAGCCTAGAAGGCCGGCGGGTTGGGTGGGCCGAGGGACGAGGCGCGGGCGCGGACGGGGCGAGGGACGGCGAGGGTTCGGGGGTCTGTCCGGAGGGGTGGGGTGACCCTCTGCCGAAGACCGTCGCGCAGCTGGGGCCGGGGCGAGGGCTCATAGCGGCCGCGCATAGCCTTCGTCAGAGGGTCACCCCACCCCTCCCAACGGGATCGGCCCCGAGCTTCGCACCTGAGCAGGCGCCGCCGAGCGAGCCCTGGGCCAGAGCTTCCAAGGTCCCGGCGTTCCCGATCCCTCGGAAGCTCCCCGAGGGACCATGGCTCCCGTCTCTCGAGAAGCTCCCGAGGGACGAGGCCTCGCCCTCTCTCGGGAAGCTCACAAGGGACGAGAGCGTCGATCGCGTGGTTCCTTATGGACGCTCGGGGTCCGAAGGGAACCACGGGATCGGGATCTCGGCCTGGCTTGCCGGGTCGTGGTTCCTTTTGGACCGTATGGGTCCAAAAGGAACCACGGGATTGGGGGGACGGGGAACTCCGAGACCCTGGGAGCTTGGCCCCGAGCTCGCTTGGCGGCGCCTTTGGCGGTAGCGGACCCTGGGAGCTCGATCCGTTGGGGAGGGTCGGGTGACCCTCTGACGAAGGCTCCCAGGCTGACCTACGGACCCTCGCCCCGGACCAGCTGCGCGACGGTCTTCGGCAGAGGGTCACCCGACCCTCCCGGGCGGACCCATGAGCCCTGGCCCGGAGCTCCTACAAGCGCGCCGCCGCCCGACTCAGGCGACGATCTCGATGTGCTGCTGCTCCGCCGCCTGCTCGGGGCTCTCGCGGCTGAGCACGGCCTGGAGCGAGGCGATCGCGACCGCGAGCTGCTCTTCGTCGGGCTCGCGGGTGGTCAGGTTCTGCAGCATCAGACCCGGCCACATCACGCCCCGCACCCAGGCCTTGCGGCGGTTTTTCCCGGCCCACTTGATCACCTCGTAGGAGAGTCCGGCGATCAGCGGGATGCCGAGGATCCGCGAGGCGAGCAGCCAGTACCAGGCGGGCAGCCCGATCGGGGCGAAGACGAAGATCGCCAGCACCATCACGATCAGCAGGAAGCTGGTGCCGCAGCGCGGGTGCAGGCGCGAGTAGAGCTTGGCCCGCGCGGGGACGAGCTCGTCTTCGGCCTCGTAACAGGAGATCGTCTTGTGCTCGGCGCCGTGGTACTGGAAGACGCGCCGCAGGTCCGGCATCAGGCTGATCGCGAACAGGTAGCCGATGAAGATCGCGGTGCGCACGAGCCCCTCGATCAGCCAGAAGAGGAACGGCGTGCCGAGCTGGTCCTTGATCAGGCTGGTGAGGCCGACCGGGACGACGAAGAAGAGGCCGACCGCGAACAGCATCGAGATCGCGATCGTCAGCCCCCAGACCCAGCCGCCGATCTCCTCCTTGTCGCCCTTTTCGTCCTCCTCGAGCTGCGCGTTGGCGGAGATCGCCAGCGCTTTGAAGCCGATCTTCAGCGACTCGCCGAGGGCGACGATGCCGCGCAGAACCGGCAGCCGCCAGAGGCGGTGGCGCTGCGCCCAGGGCTTGATCCCCTCCGACTCGATCTCGATCTGGCCCTCGGGGTTGCGGACGGCGACGGCCCAGACCGAGACGCCGCGCATCATCACCCCCTCGAGCACCGCCTGACCGCCGACCGGCGCGTCGCGCTTGGCGACGAGCGCGCCGTCGGGCATGCGCAGCGGGTCGCCGCCGTTGGCGGACGCACCATTCTCAGCGCCGGCGGGGTGCGAAGCCCGCGTCAAGCCCGCCGGCGGGCTCACGACCTACCTCTTCGCCCGGTGCTTGGCCGCGCGTCGCTGGAAGCGCTCGACGCGGCCGCCGGTGTCGACAAGCTTCTGCTTGCCCGTGTAGAAGGGGTGGCACTCGGAGCAGAGCTCGACGTGAAGGTCAGACTTCGTCGAGCGGGTGTAGAACTGGTTGCCACACGAGCAGTGCACGTTGGCGAGGGTGTATTCGGGGTGGATTCCGCTCTTCATCTCTTCCTAGGATAGAGAACCGCGCAAGGGATGCCGATCAGGGCGCCGCGGGTGCCCGCGCCCCTACTCCCCAGGCGGCACGGCGAAGCCCTCGAGCAGGACCAGGAGGACTTCGGTCACCCGCGCCCGGCTGCCCGGGTCGTCGGAGCGGGCGACGAGCATCGCCGCCTCGTCGAGCGCGCCGAGCAGCAGGTGGGCCAGCGGCTTGACCGGCAGCTCGCGGATCTCCCCCGCCTCGATCGCCGCGCCGAGACTGGCCTCGATCAGGCCGAGCCCGTTGGCGGCGCCGATCTCGCGCCAGCGCTCCCAGCCGAGCACGGCCGGCGCGTCGTGCAGCGCGATCTGGCGCAGCTCCGGCTCGGCGCACTCGTCGAGGAAGGCCGCGATCCCGGCCCGCATCGCCTGCAGCGGGCTCTCCAGCTCCGAGCCGAGGACGATGCGCGCCACCCGCTCGGTCGATTCGGCCTCCAGCCGCGCGTAGACCGCCTCGAGCAGCTCGGCCTTGCCGCCGAAGTGGTGGTACAGGGCGCCGCGGGTGACGCCGGCGGCGCGGACGATCTCCTCGGCGCTGACGCCCTCGTACCCCCGCTCGGTGAAGAGACGGCGGGCGGCGTCGATCAGCGCGTTGCGAGTTGTCTCGGCGCGCTCGGCTTGGGTTCGGCGCGGGGCTCGGCGCTCACGCTCGGCGTCGGGATTATCCGAGGGATCCGGATCTACATTCATACTGTATGTATGTTATAGAACAACCAACAGACTGCTCTCATCGGGAGCGCAGTGGCGGTTTTATCGAAGGGGGAGCCCATGACCGACGAGCGTAAAGAGGTGCGGCTGCCGGCCGGCACGGTTCGGTACCGGGAGGCGGGGAGCGGCAAGCCGGTGGTCTTCGTCCACGGCTACCTGGTCGACGGCCGGCTCTGGGACGGGGTCGTCGACCGGCTGGCGGCCTCCGGATACCGCTGCCTGGCGCCGAACTGGCCGATGGGCGCTCACCAGGTGGCGATGAGCCCGGCGGCCGACCTCTCCGCCCCGGGCCAGGCGGCGGTGATCGCCAGCTTCCTCGAGGCGCTGGAGCTGGATGACGTGACGATCGTCGGCAACGACTCCGGCGGCGCCGTCGCGCAGGTCCTCGTCACCCGCCACCCGCAGCGGATCGGCCGCCTCGTGCTGACCAACTGCGACACCCACGACAACTTCCCGCCCGGGGTCTTCAAGGCGATGCCGGCGATCGCCAAGCTGCCGGGCGGGATGCAGGCGCTGGCCGCGCCGTTCCGCATTCCGGCGCTGGCCCGCGCCGCCTTCAAGCCGTTCGCCAGGATTCCGATCCCCGAGGCGCTGATCGCCTCCTGGATGGAGCCGGCGAAGCGGGACCGCGGAATCATGCGCGATCTGAGGAAGTTCACGATCGGCATGGACAGCCGCTACACCCAGGAGGCAGCGACGGCGCTGCGCGGCTCGCAGCTGCCGATCCTGCTCGCCTGGGCGCCCGGTGACAGGTTCTTCCCGATCTCCTACGCCGAGCGGCTCGCCGGCGAAGCCGGCAACGCGCACCTGGTGCGGATCGAGGGGGCGAAGACCTTCGTCGCGCTCGACCAGCCGCAGCGGCTGGCGGAGGAGATCGCGCAATTCGCGCCGACGGCCTAGACAGGGGTTTTCCCCAAATTCCCGGGTTTTTCGCAAAGTGCAGGTTTTTCGTCCGACGAAGGGTGGAGTCTTTACATAACCCCCTTGATCGGGGACCACTAGAGGACGGAGAGCTATGGCACAGCAGATCTTCGACCAGGACCAGCCCCGCCGCCGGAGCACGATGGCCCAGCGCCTCGACGAAGCGTTCGCCGGCTGCGACGTCTGGACCGTCCCCCCGGCTCAGCGCCGCAACAGACTCGATCCGAGCCCGCGCGCCTCGAGCTCTGCGAGGATCTTCGGCAGCGCCGCCACGGTGCGCATCCAGGAGCCGCGAGCGCTGTAGTAGTCGGCGTCGTGCAGGAGGAGGATGTCACCGGCGACCACGTCGCCGGTGAGCTTCCGGGTGATCGAGTCGGCGCTCGCCCGCCGGTCCCAGTCCCTCCCCCACTGCGACCACAGCACGGGGCGCCAGCCGCGGCGCCGGATCGCCCGTAGCCCGGCGCCGCTGAAGATCCCGTAGGGCGGCCGGTAGTCGCGCACCTGCTGGCCGCTCGCCTCCTCGATCGCGGCCCGCGCCCGCTCGGCGTCCTCGAGCAGCGCCCGCGGCGTCAGCCGCAGCTGATTGCGGTGGCGGTGGCAGTGCAGCTCGACCCGGTGGCCGGCGGCGACGATCTCGGCGGCCAGCGCCGGCCGCCGCGCGACCTGCTCCCCGGCGAGGAAGAAGGTCGCCTCCGCCCGGGCCTCGCGCAGCTGCTCGAGCACCGCCGGCGTGCCCTGCGGGTGCGGCCCGTCGTCGAAGGTGAGGAAGACCTCGCCGGGGGCGGCGCGCTCCTCGCGGAGCTTGAGGCCGAGCGCGCCGGCGACCGGCGGTACCACGGTCGAGAGCGCCGGGCCGGCGTGGGCGACCGCCGCGGCAGCGCCGGCCGCCGCGATCGCCCCCCTCAAGGACCGTTGCCCGCCGGAGCTTTCTCGGCCTCGGTGACGGCCGGCTGCGCTTCGATCTTCTGCGCCGCGGGTTCGGCGGTCTTGTCGGGGTCCGAGCCGAAGTGGAACTTGCTGGTGACCGGGTGCAGCGGCGTCAGCGGGCTCTCGCGCTTGACCAGGGAGAGCATCAGGATCACCGCGACCGCCGCCACCGTCACCGCCGCGGCGACGCGCTCGAAGCGCAGGCGCCAGACCGGCTGCGGCTTGACCCGCGGCCGCACCGAGAGCGCCCGCGAGGCGATCGAGGGCAGCGAGGCGAAGGAGGAGTCCGGCGGCCGGCGCTCGTTGGTGACGTGGCGCAGGACCGACTCCAGCTCGTGGTCGCTGCGCGCCACCTCGGCCAGGCCGAAGCGCTCGAAGGCGGCGTTGTTGGCCCGCAGGTGGCCGGCGGAGAAGCCGTAGGAGACGACCGGGCAGCCGCGGATGTGGGCCTCGAGCACGGTCAGGCCGGCGGTCGCGTGGACCATCGCGTCGGCGGCCGCCATCCAGTCGCTCATCTGCTCGGTGAAGCCGAGCACCCGCACCTGCTGGTCCCCGGCGAAACGGTTTTCGAGTCGCTCGCGGGCGGCCTCGTTGCGGCCGGTGATCACGGCGACGAGCGTGTCGTCGTCGGCGAGGGCGGCGTCGACCGCGCCCTCGAGATCGCCGATCCCCCAGCCGCCGCCGGAGACGAGGACCATCCGGGCGTGGGCCGGGATGTCGAGCGCCTCGCGGGCGTCGCGGCGGGTGCGCGGCATCAGGAAGTCGCGAGAGATCGGCGGCCGCGCCCACTCGACGCTGCCCGGGCCGACCAGCTTTTCGACCTCCTCGATCGACTCCGGGTGGGTGACGTAGTGCAGGTCGACGCCGGGATGGGCCCAGTAGCGCAGCCCCGCGAGGTCGGTGATCGCCGACTGCACCGGAATCCCGAGGCGACGGTTCTCGCGCAGCATGCCGAGGATCGCGGTCACCCCTGGGTAGGTCGAGATGACGACGTCGGGGTCATAGCTCTGCACGGCGCGCAGGACGCCGCGGCCGGAGAAGAAGTAGCCGAGGTGATGGAAGAGCCAGCGGGTCGGGCCGAACTTGGTGATCAGCCAGTACTGGACGTCGAACAGCCACGGCATCCAGCGGAAGACCAGCTTCGAGCCGCCGCGCAGGACGCTGGCCGAGAGCTTGCCCATCGCCTCGAGGCCGTTCTGGATCTCGACTTCGCACGCCGGGCACTTCCTCTTCGAGGTCGGCCTTGATGATCCGCGCCGGCAGGTCGTGGCCCTCGCCGATGTCGGCGGTCATGATCAGCACCCGCGGCGGGCGCTCCTCGCGTGCCGCGGCGCCGGCCAGCAGGGCGCCGGCGGCGTGGTCGTTGCCGTTCAGCGAGGGGCGTTTGCCGGGGACGGGGTCGGGCGGCCGGGTCGTGCAGCGGACCCATTCGACGTACTTGCGCACGCCTGCTTTGAAGTCGGTTTCGGCGCGCCAGCCGAGCTCCTCGAGCGCGCGCTGGTTGGAGATCGTCTTGCCGGGGAAGTCGCCGGGGCGCGGCGGCGTGTGGGTGATCTCGCAGGTGTCGACGTTTTCCTGCACCCGCTCGGCGATTTCGAGGATCGTCACCACCTCGTCGCCGGAGAGGTTGTAGGTGCGGCCGGCCGCCTCGGGGGCGAGCGCGGCGACGATCCCGGCGGCGAGGTCCTCGACGTAGATGAAGCTGCGGGTGGTGCTGCCGTCGCCGGCGATCGTCAGCGGCTTGCCTTCGAAGGAGAGGTCGGTGAACTTGGCGACGACGCCGGCGGCGCGGGCGCGGGGGCCGTAGGGGATGCCGAAGCGCAGCACCGTGCTCTGCAGGTCGTAGAGCTCGGCGTAACCGGCGCAGTAGGTCTCGCCGGCGAGCTTGGTCGCGGTGTAGAGGTGGCGCGGCGCCGGGATCGGAGTTTCCTCGTCGACCTCCTGCTCGGGGCAGTCGCTGTAGACCCAGGTGGTCGAGCCGTAGACGACGCGGCCGACCTTGGCGCGGCAGGCGGCCTCGAGCACGTTGAGGGTGCCGCGGGTGTTGACCTCCTCGGCGAGCACCGGGTCGGCGAGGACGTGGCCGACGTCGGCGACCGCGGCGAGGTGGATGACCGCGTCGCAGTCGCGCATCGCGAGGTCGAGGTTGGCGGCGTCGGTGATGCTGCCGGTGAAGGTCTCGACCTCCAGCGGCGAGTGGTACGGCGAGGCGCTGAGGTCGAAGATGCGCGGGGTGATCCCGCGGTCGAGCAGCCGATCGACGACGTGGGAGCCGATGAAGCCGCCGCCCCCGGTAACCAGGACCCTCATACCGCTCACTCCTCCCTGCCCAGGGCCGCGTCGCGGCTGTCGGGGCGATAGTACAGCGGGACGCACCAGTGGTTCTCGGCGACCCAGTCGGTGTTGGGCAGCTCGTCGGAGCGGCCCATGATCCGGTGGCAGGGCTCGGCGTAGACCTTGCCCGTGCTCTTCTCGATTTCTTCGAAGACGATGTACTTGTAGAGGCCCGAGGTCATCCCCTCCGGCAGCTCGAGCCGCGCCGGGTGGAGCGGGTCGAGGTGCTCGCGGGCGTACTCGTTCTTCCAGGCGACGATCTCCTCCATCCGTTCTGCCTGGACCAGGGCCAGCGCCGCGGTGAACTCGCTCATCCGGAAGTTGAGGCCGTCGACCTCGTGCTCGAACTTGCCGTAGTTGCGGAACTTCCGCGCGAACTCGACCAGGCCCTCGTCGCCGGAGACGAGGACGCCGCCCTCGCCGCTCGAGACCGTCTTCGTCGCGTACAGCGAGTAGACGCCGGCGTCGCCGTAGCCGCCCGGCTTGCCGTCGCCCCACGCCGCGCCATGGGCGTGGGCGCAGTCCTCGAGCAGGAAGATCCCGTTGTCGCGGCAGTAGGCGGCGATCTTCTCCGCGTCGAAGGCGATGTGGCCGCCGACGTGGACGAGAATCGCGGCGCGCGGCTTGTGCCGCTCGGCCTTGCGCTCGAAGTCCTCGAAGGACATGCAGAGGTCCTCGCGGTTGCAGTCGACGAACTCGACCTCGGCGCCGGCGCCGATCGCCGCCAGCGGCGTCGCCATGAAGGTGTTGGAGGGGCAGAGCACCGTCTCGCCCTTGACGCCGGCGTACTCGAGAGCCGCCAGGGCGCCGCCCGCCCAGCTGGAGAGTCCGAGGCTGGGCAGGCCGTTCCACTCGGCCCAGCGCTGCTCGAAGGCAGTCAGCTTCGCCCCCTCGGACCACTGCTCGGAGTCGAGGACCTCGGTCCAGAGCTCGAACAGCCTGGCGCGGTCGCGATGGTCGAACCCGATCGCGAACTTGCTCGCGTCGGGCCGGGTTTTCTCTACGGGCCCCAATCTGGCTCCTTCAGTGTCTTCCTGCAGTCGAGCCCGACGGGGTTAACTGGTTACGGTCGTCGAGCGGGCGCAAGGCTACCAGCGAAGTCGGACCCGAGACGGAGGCGCGGACGACTTTTAGCTCCGCTTATGGAACCGGCGTAGGCACGACCGGGTGGTCGTCCTTGGAATGGGCCTCGTCGAGCACCGCGCCGACGGCCTTCGAGCCGGCGAGGAGAACCACGCCCGCGAGCGCGACCAGCATGAAGGCGACCAGCAGGACGCCGCCGAGCGGCGTCGTCGACCAGCTCTCTTCGAAGACCAGCGGCGCCAGGATCACCGGCACCAGGACCTGGATCGCGAACATCGTCGGCGCCACGTGGGTGGCGGCGCGTTTCTGCAGGGCGCTCATCTCGCTGAGCAGCGCCAGGCCCTCGGACGCGGCCGCGGTCGCCAGCCAGGCGGCGGCGACGAGCAGGGTGCCGGCGACGAGCTCGTCGGTCAGCAGCTTGCTGGCGATCGCCGTCCAGGCGTAGCCGAAGCCGGCGCCGACGACGGCGATCGTGCCCGCAGCCCCGGCGCCGCGGCCGCGGAGCAGGTAGGGCAGCCCGATCGGCAGCGCCACCAGCGCCAGCGCCAGGGCGATCGCCCAGGTGGCGGCGTGGTCGGTGGTGCGGTCGGGTGCGGAGAGCGCGACGCCGGCGACGCCGGCGACGATCGCCGCCACCGCCAGGTACTCGCGCCGGCCGGGCCTCTCCCCCAGCCGCGTGACCCCGAGCCAGAGCAGGACGACCAGGCCGCTCGCCAGGCACGGCTGGACCACGGTCAGGGGTGCCAGCAGCAGTGCCGCGATCTCCAGCGGCCAGCCGGCCAGCCCGAGCAGCGTCGCCCCCAGCCACCTGCGGTTGCGCAGCAGCCGCCCGAGCAGCGAGAGCCGCAGCGAGTGGTCATGCGAGACCTCGCGCGCCTCCAGCGCCTGCAGCGCGATCGAGGTGTTGTAGAGGACCGAGGCTCCGACCGCGGCGAGTATCCCGAGGGCTAGCACGGGACGAGAGTATGCGGGGGCAGGGACGGGGTCTGCCCGAGGGGTGCGGGCGGGGGACGGCGAGACGGCGAGGGCGAGGGACGCCGAGGGACGGGGGCTTGTCCGGAGGGGTGGGGTGACCCTCTGCCGAAGACCGTCGCGCAGCTGGGGCCGGGGCGAGGGCTCAAGCGGCCGCGCATAGCCTTCGTCAGAGGGTCACCCCACCCCTCCCAACGGGATCGGCCCCGAGCTTCGCAACCTGAGCAGGCGCCGCCGAGCGAGCCCTGGGCCAGAGCTTCCAAGGTCCCGGCGTTCTCGGAAGCTCCCAAGGGACCATGGCTGCCGTCTCTCGGAAGCTCCCGAGGGACCAGGCTCGCCGTCTCTCGAGAAGCTCCCAAGGGACGAGAGCGTCGATCGCGTGGTTCCTTATGGACGCTGAGGGTCCGAAGGGAACCACGGGATCGGGATCTCGGCCTGGCTTGCCGGGTCGTGGTTCCTTTTGGACCGTATGGGTCCAAAAGGAACCACGGGATTGGGGGGACGGGGGCTTTGCGGGGGCTGGGGCGCTTTCGTCCCTCGCAGGGCTCGGTCCGTTGGGGAGGGTCGGGTGAGCCTCTGGGCGGCTTGTGGCCTGAGGTCGGGCGGTTCTCGGACGGGGGGAGCGCGATCCGCCCGAAGGTCTGAGCGTGAGGGTCACCCGACCCTCCCGGGCGGGGCCGTGAGCCCTGGCCCGCGGGAGCCCTGGCCGCCCGCGCTACGTCTCCTGGTAAAGCGGCCCGTCGCCACCCTCGGGCAGCGTCAGCCGCCCGCCCTTCGCGGTGATCGCCCCGCACTGGACGCAGTTGGAGGCGGTGACGTGGACGTCGACCTCGCTGGCGCCGTTCTCGAGCTGGTCCTCGGGGATCTCGTAGACCTGCGCCGGGCACATCGAGACCCAGGTCTGCGCCACCTCGCGCGGCACGCGGGTCTGGATGCGGACGTGGTTGGGCGCGTCGTCGCGGGTCGCGTTGCCGGAGAGGAAGACCGAGTCCAGCTTGTTGAAGGTGAGCTCGTTGTCGGCCTGGGGATAGTCCTCGCCAGCCCTGCCGAGGTCCATCTTGACCTCGGAGTCGTGCTCCTGCTTCCAGTGGCCGCCGGGGAAGGCCCCTTTGGTGATCGTCATCGCCGAGGCCATCGCGCCGCCGAGGAAGAAGCCCTTGGAGAACGGCTGGCGCATGTTGCGCGATTCGTAGAGGTCCTTCTCGATCTGCGAGCTGCGGACCTTGCGGTCGTAGGCTTCGAAGTTGACCGAGTCGGCGTCGGCCTTGAGCGCCTCGACGATCGCCTCCGCCGCGTAGATGCCGGCGTGCATCGCGTAGTGGACCCCCTTCAGGGTCGGCACGTTGACCATCGAGGCGGCGTCGCCGGCGACCACCATCCCCGGCACCGCGAGGCTCTTGGGCATCGCGAAGTAGCCGCCGGAGGGGATCGTCTTCGCCCCCCAGGCGACCCGCTTGCCGCCCTCGAGCAGCTTCTTGATGAAGGGGTGGGTCTTGAGCAGCTGCAGGGCGTCGTGGACGCTGAAGGTGGCGTCCGTGTAGTCGAGGCCGGCGACTAGGCCGATGCAGAGCTTGTCCTCGCCCATCGGGTAGATGAAGCTGCCGCCGAACTCGTTGAAGCGCGGGGATTTGCGCAGCGGCCAGCCCATCGTGTGGATCACCCGGTCGAGCGGCTTCGGCACCTCCCAGACCTCTTTCACCCCGAGCTCCCACCGCATCGGGTCGGCGCCGTGCAGGTCGAAGTAGTCGTAGGCCGCGTAGGTGAGGTGGCCGACCGTGCCCTCGGCCAGCACCGTCGCCTTGGCGACGACGTCCGAGCCCGGCTCGAAGTTGCTCATCTCCTCGCCGTCTTTGCCGCGACCGCGGTCGCCCGAGCGGACGCCCCTGACGATCCGGTCCTCGACCAGCAGCTTGGTCGCCGCGGTCTCGGTGAGGATGTAGGCGCCCGCCTCTTCGGCTTTCTCGGCGAGAAAGCGGCCCAGTTTGGAGACCGAGGTGACGTAGTTGCCGTGGTTGCGGAAGTTCGGCGGCATCGGCTTCAGCGGCATTGCCGTCTTGCCGGTCAGCAGGTAGACCGCGTCCTTGGTCACCTCCTGGTAGACCGGCCAGTCCTCCTTCGGCAGGTCCGGGAACAGCTCTTCCATCGCCGACGGCTTCATGTTGGCGCCGGAGAGGAGGTGGGCGCCGGCGACTTTGCCCTTCTCGATCACCGCCACCGGCACTTCGCCGAGCTTCTCGGTCAGCTCCGGCTCGTCCTCCAGCAGCTGCAGGAGCTTGTTCGCGCAGGCGAGGCCCGCGGGCCCGCCTCCGACGATCGCGACTCCGACCTCGATCCGGTCCTCGGCCGCGTCGGTCGGCGGACCGATCGCGGTGGCGGAATCGAACGGGGGCGGGAACTCGCTCGGCGCGACTGCTGACATCTCGAACTCCTTTCGCGGACGGTGGAAGGGGACCGAGCCGGAGCT
>CAWEOH010000022.1:0-49204 GCA_963810455.1 uncultured Actinomycetes bacterium | reverse complement strand
CGCGTAGCAGCGGGTGCCGGGGGGACCCTCGCCCTCACAACAGCTGGGAGGTTCGGTCGAGGGTCCCCCCGGCACCCCACGACACGTGGCTAGACTCGCGCCGATGACGATCGGCGACCGTAAGAAGCTGGAAATGACCACCCGCTACGACCCGGCGGAGGTCGAGGGGCGGATCTTCGCCGAGTGGATGGCCGGCGGCTACTTCCACCCGCCGGCCGAGGGCACGCCGAAGGAGAACTTCTCGGTCGCGATCCCGCCGCCGAACGTGACCGGCGCGCTGCACATGGGCCACGCCCTGAACGGCTCGATGCAGGACGCGCTGGTGCGGATGAACCGGATGAAGGGACGCAACTCGCTCTGGATCCTCGGCACCGACCACGCCGGCATCGCCACCCAGGCGGTGGTCGAGAAAGCGCTCAAGGCCGAAGGCACCGACCGCCACCAGCTCGGCCGCGAGGCCTTCGTCGAGCGGGTCTGGGAGTGGAAGGCCGAGTACGGCTCGCGGATCGTCGAGCAGTACAAGCGGCTCGGCGCCTCCTGCGACTACGAGCGCGAGCGCTTCACCCTCGACGCCGATTACGTCCGCGCCGTCTACCGCGTCTTCAAGCAGCTCTTCGACAAGGGCTACATCTACCGCGACAACTACATGGTCAACTGGGACCCGGGCTCGCGCTCGGCGATCTCCGACCTCGAGGTCGAGAACCGCGAGGTGGAGGACGTCCTCTACTCGGTCGACTACCCGGTCGAGGGCTCCGACCGGGTGCTCACCGTCGCCACGGTGCGGCCCGAGACGATGCTCGCCGACACCGCCGTCGCGGTGAACCCCGATGACGGGCGCTACGCCGACCTGGTCGGCCAGCACTGCGTGCTGCCGCTGGTCGGGCGGCGGCTGCCGATCATCGCCGACGAGCACGTCGACCCCGAGTTCGGCACCGGGGCGCTGAAGATCACCCCCGGCCACGACGTCAACGACTTCGAGATCGGCCGCCGCCACGCGCTCGAGGAGATCTCGGTGATCGGCGAGGACGGCCGCATGAACGCGGAGGCCGGCGAGTACGCCGGGCTGACGATCGCCGAGGCGCAGGCCGCGGTGGTCGAGGCGCTGCGGGCCGAGGGGCGGCTGCGCGCCGAGGAGCCCTACGTCCACTCGGTGCCGTTCTCGCACCGCTCCGGTGAGCGGATCGAGCCGCTGATCTCGCTGCAGTGGTTCTGCCGGATGGACGAGCTCGCCCGTCCGGCGATCGAGGTCGTCGAGCGCGACGAGGTGCGGATCGCGCCCTCCCAGTGGAAGCGGGTCTACCTCGACTGGATGCGCGAAATCCGGCCCTGGTGCGTCTCTCGCCAGCTCTGGTGGGGGCACCGGATCCCGGTCTGGTACTGCGACGCCTGCGAGGAGACGATCGTCGCCGAGGAGGCGCCCGCGCGCTGCGGCAACTGCGGCGGCGACCTGCGCCAGGAGGAGGACGTGCTCGACACCTGGTTCAGCTCGGCGATCTGGCCGTTCGCGACGCTCGGCTGGCCCGACGAGACGCCCGAGCTGCGCGCCTTCTACCCGACCAGCTTCCTCACCACCGCCCGCGAGATCCTCTTCCTCTGGGTGGCGCGGATGATCATGACCGGGATCGAGTTCGCCGGCGACGTCCCCTTCCGCGACGTCTACGTCCACTCGGTGATCCAGGCCCGCGACGGGCGGCGGATGTCGAAGAGCCTCGGGACCGGGGTCGATCCGCTCGAGGAAATCGACGTGCATGGCGCCGACGCGCTGCGCTTCGGCCTGCTGGCGATGTCCTCGACCCAGGACGTGCGCTTCTCCGACGCCAAGGTCGAGCAGGGCCGCGACCTCTCCAACAAGCTCTGGAACGCCGGGCGATTGATCCTGCTGAATTGCGAATTCGAGCAGAATCAATCGCAATCCAATGCCCGGCAGGGCCAAGTCCCTGCCGGGGTCGGGCAAGGGATGCCAACCCCGAGGCCGACTCGCGTCGAGGACCGCTGGTTCCTCTCGCGGCTGGAGAAGGCGATCGCCTCGGTCACCGGGAAGCTTGAGACCTTCGACTTCGCGCACGCCGTCCAGGAGGCCTACTCGTTCTTCTGGCGGGACCTCTGCGACTGGTACCTGGAGATCGTCAAGCCGCGGCTCTACTCGGAGGACGCCGAGGAGAAGCGAGAGGTCTCGGCGATCCTGCTCTACGCGCTGGAACGGGTGCTGGCGCTGCTGCACCCGGCGATGCCGTTCGTCACCGAGGAGATCTGGGCCTTCCACCCGGCTCGCCGCGGCCACCTCGCGGTCCACCCGTTCCCGGTCGCCAACGAGGCGCTCTTCGACGACGCCGCCGAGGCCGACGTCGAGGGTGGGATCGCGCTGACCCAGCGGCTGCGCGCCTGGCGCGACCTCGCCGGGGTGCCGGCGGCGGCGGTGCTGGCGGCGACGATCGACGGCGTCGAGCCACCCCGGTTCGTCGCCCGGCTCTCGCGCTTCGAGTTCGACGGGGTGGGGACGGAGCCGGTCGCCGCGGTCGGGCCGGTCCGTGTCCTCGCCTCCGAGCAGCTCGACGCCGAGGCGGTCGCGGCACGGCTCGAGGGGCGCCGCGAGGAGCTGCGCGCCGAGGTCAAGCGGGCCGAGCGCAAACTCGGCAACGAGGGCTTCGTCGCCAAGGCGCCGGCCGAGGTGGTCGAGGAGGAGCGCGGCAAGCTCGAGCGCTACCGGGCCGAGCTGGCCGAGCTCGGCTAGCCGCCGCCGTGCCCTTCGACCCGGACGCGTACCTGGACTCGCTGCAGCCGGTCGGCTGGCGGCTCGGGCTCGAGCGGATGCACAAGCTGACGACCGCGCTCGGGCTGCCCCAGCACCGCTTCGCCTCGATCCACGTCGTCGGCACCAACGGCAAGTCCTCGGTGACGCGGATGACCGCGGCGCTGCTGGAAGCGCACGGCCTCGCCGCCGGCGCCTGCCTCTCGCCCCATTCCGAGCGCTGGACCGAGCGGACCCTGGTGCGCGGCGAGGAGATCGACCCCGAGCGCTGGGGGGCGGCGGTCGAGGTCGTCTCCCGCGCCGCGGAGGGCGTCGACCGGACCCTGGAGCGGGGCGAGGCGGTGACCGAGTTCGAGGCTGCAACTGCGGCCACCTTCGTCGCCCTCGCCACCGCCCGGGTCGAGGTCGCGGTGATCGAGGCGGGGCTGGGGGGGAGGCTCGACGCGACCAACACGATTCCCTCGCGGGTTACGGTGCTGACCTCGATCGGGCTCGACCACACCGAGTGGCTCGGCGAGACCGAGGTCGAGATTGCGGCCGAGAAGCTCGCCGTCCTGCGCGACCAGACGACGCTGGTGCTGGGCCGCGTCTCGCCCGCGGTCCGGGAGCTGGCCGAGCGCACCGCCGCCGAGCGCGGCGCCCGCCTGCTGCGCGCCCCCGACGATCCCGGGCCGGGGCTCGAGCTGCGCGCCCCAGGACGCTTCCAGCGCCGCAACTTCGCCCTGGCGATGACAGCGGCCGAAGCCTTTCTCGGCGAGCTCGACCCCGACCGGGTCGCCACGGTCGCCGCCAGCGTCGCCGTCCCCGGTCGGCTGGAGCGGATCGCGGCGCGGCCGCCGACCTACCTCGACGCCGCCCACAACCCGGCCGGCGTCGCGGCGCTCGCCGAGGCGCTGCCGGCGGTGCTCGGCGGGCGCCGCCTGGTCGTCTGCCTGGCGGTGCTCGCCGACAAGGACGCGGCGGCGATGGTCGCCGAGCTGGCGCCGCTCGCCGAGCGCGCGGTCTGCAGCGAGATCCCGGCCGCGGCGCTGGCCGGCCACGGCCGCCCCGGTGCCCGTTCGCGGCCCGCCGCCGAGCTGGCGGAGGCCTGCGCCGCCGCCGGGATCGATGCCGAGCCCGAGCCGGACTTCGAGACGGCGCTGCTGCGCGCCTCGGCGCTCGCCGCGGCGCCGCCCGAGGGCGCCCTGCTCGTCGCCGGCTCCCACTACGCGATCGCCCCGGCCCGTGCCGTCCTCGGCACCGCCGCGGCCCGTGGTTGAGCTTCGTCTCGCCATTCGGGACAAAGCTCGACCACGGCCGGGACTGTGCGAGGATTTGGCGATGGAACGCAGCGCGGGCTCGCAACTGCTCTCGATGATGGGCCTGGTCGCGGCCGTGGTCGCGATCGTGATCCTCTTCTTCTTCGGGGTCGGGTACCTTTTCGGAAGGCTCTTTCTCTGACGGATTTCGGCCTCTGTCAACCGCTTACAGGGTTCGTGGGGGCAATGGCGAAGTAGACTGCCGCTCCCTTGCAGGGGGCTTTCCTATGGCACTAGCGATCTTCGGCATCAAGAACAACGGCCTCAATCTGGCCGCGACGCTGTTCCTGCTGATGCTCATCGTCCTCTGGCTGGCGTTGATCGTCTACACGTACCTCGACGCGCGGCGCCGTATCTCCGACCCCTTTCTCGTCGCCTGCGCGACCGTCGCCTCCTTCTTCCCCTACATCGGCACCGCGGTCTACGCGATCGTGCGTCCGCCGGAGTACCTCGAGGACGCCCACGAGCGCGAGCTCGAGATCAAAGCCGCCGAGCTGCGGGTGCGCCAGCTCCGCGACCAGACGTGCCCCAACTGCGAGTACCAGATCGAGAAGAACTTCCTCCGCTGCCCGAACTGCCAGCGCCGGCTGAAGGACCCCTGCCCCAGCTGCGGCAAGCCGGTCGACCCGCGCTGGGGGCTCTGCCCCTACTGCGAGACGACGCTCTCGGGCGAGCGCCGGCGCTCGCCGAAACGCGAGCGCCGCGTCGAGCGCGACGAGCGCCCGGAACGGGTCGAACGTTCCGAGCGCCCCGAGCGGCTCGCCGTCCGCGAGGAGCCGCCGAAACGCCGGAAAAAAGCGGGTTCCGGCACCAGGAAAGCCTCCCAGGGCGAGCCGCGCAAAGCGTCGGCGAAAAAACGCCCGGCGGCCGAAGAGCCGTCCACCCCCACCAATGAGCAAAGGAGCCCCAGCCGTGAGCCGGACCCTGATCCTCGTCAAGCCTGATGCCTTCGAGCGCGGTCTCACCGGAGAGGTGATCGCCCGCTTCGAGCGCAAGGGACTGCGGATCGTCGCCCTCAAGACCCTGGTCGCCGGCGAGACGATCGCCCACGCCCACTACGCCGAGCACACGGAGAAGCCCTTCTTCAGCGAGCTGGTCGAGTTCATCACCGGCGGGCCGCTGGCGGCGATGGTCCTCGAGGGGCCCGAGGCGGTTCCCGCCGCCCGCCAGGTGATCGGCGCCACCAACCCGGTCGAGGCGGTGCCCGGCTCGATCCGCGGCGACTTCGCGCTCGAGGTGACCTTCAACATGGTCCACGGCTCCGACTCCGACGAGTCGGCCGAGCGCGAGATCGCGATCTGGTTCCCCGAGCTGTCCTAGCCTCGGGGTCCCCGCAGCGCAGGGAGATCCTGCAGAAGCTGGGCCTTGAGTTCGAGGTGGTCGTGCCCGGGGTCGAGGAGCTGACCGAGGGCGACCCGGCCGAGCTCGTGGTCGAGAACGCGCGCCGCAAGGCGCGTGCCGTCGCCGGCGCCCCGGGGTGCACGGTGATCGCCTGCGACACCGACGTCGTCCTCGACGGCGAGGTGCTCGGCAAGCCCGCCGACGCGGGCGAGGCCCGCGCCTACCTCGACCGCATGTCGGGCCGCCCGCACACGGTGATGAGCGGCCTCGTCGTCCGCCTCGGCGGCGAGGAGCGCAGCGGCCTGCAGAGCACCGCCGTCGTCTTCAAGTCGCTGTCGGAGGCCGAGAAGGAGCGCTACGTCGCCTTCGGCGAGTGGCGCGGGCGCTCCGGCGGCTACGCGATCCAAACCCTCGGCTCGACCCTGGTCGAGAGGATCGAGGGCAGCGTCTCCAACGTGGTCGGCCTTCCGGTCGGCCTCCTGTTCGAGCTGGCGCCGGGGCTGTTCGCCGGGGGCGAGGCGTAGCGAGGGACGAGCCAGGGACGGGGGTCCGCCGGGGGTGTCCCTGACGCTCAGACCTTCGGGTGGACCGCGCTCCGGCCGTCCGAGATGCCCACAATCTCAGGCCACAAGCCGCTTACAAGGACACCCACCCCCTCCCAAGGGACGAAAGCGCGCCCCGTCGATCGCGTGGTTCCTTATGGACGCTGAGGGTCCGAAAGGAACCACGGGATCGGGATCTCGGCCTGGCTTGCGGGGTCGTGGTTCCTTTTGGACCGTATGGGTCCAAAAGGAACCACGGGATTGGGGGGACGGGGGCTTTGCGGGGGCTGGGGCGCTTTCGTCCCTCGCGAAGCTCGATCCGACCCTCCCGGGCGGGCCAAGCGCCTTGGCCCGGAGCTCCGTGAGCGACCGCACGGGCGGTTTTAGGCGCCTTTGCTTTCATTTCGTCTTTGCTGCAAATCATGGACAACGACAAATGAGCGCCTTCAGTCGCCTTGCCCGGCTGGGCGGTCGCGACATGGCGGTCGACCTGGGCACCGCGAACACGCTGGTCTACGTGCGGGGGCGGGGAATCGTCCTCTCCGAGCCCTCGGTCGTGGCGGTCGACTCGGTCAGCGGCGAAGTGCAGGCGGTCGGCAGCGAGGCGAAGCAGATGCTGGGCCGCACGCCGGGCGCGATCCGGGCGATCCGGCCGCTCAAGGACGGCGTCATCGCCGACTTCGACGTCACCGAGCAGATGCTGCGCTACTTCATCAAATCGGTCCACAAGTTCCGCTTCTCTCACCCGCGCGTGGTCGTCTGCGTCCCCTCCGGCGTCACCGGGGTGGAGAAACGAGCGGTCGAGGAGGCCTGCCTCTCGGCCGGCGCCAGCCGCGCCTACCTGATCGAGGAGCCGATGGCGGCGGCGATCGGCGCCGGCCTGCCGGTCGCCGAGCCGGTCGGCTCGATGATCGTCGACATCGGCGGCGGCACCACCGAGGTCGCGGTCGTCTCGCTCGGCGGCATCGTCGTCTCGCAGTCGATCCGGATCGGCGGCGACGAGCTTGACGACGCGGTCGTCAGCCACTGCAAACGCGCCTACAAAATGGCGATCGGCGCGCAGACGGCGGAGAAGGTCAAGCTCGAGGTGGGCTCCGCCTCGCCGCTGGCCCGCGAGGTCGAGACCGAGATCCGCGGCCGCGATCTCGTCTCGGGGCTGCCGAAGACGATCACGCTGGGCTCCGAGGAGGTGCGCGAGGCGCTCGAAGAACCGGTTCGCAACATCGTCGACGCGGTCAAGGAGACGCTCGACCGGACCCCCCCGGAGCTGGCGGGTGACATCATGGAACGGGGCATCACCCTCGCCGGCGGCGGCGCGCTGCTGCAAGGCTTCGAGCAGCGCCTGCGCGACGAGTGCCAGATGCCCTGCCGACTGGCAGAGTCGCCGTTGACCTGCGTGGCGATCGGCTCGGGCAAATCGCTCGAGGAGTTCGAGGCGATCCACCGCGCGCGAAAGAAGAACTCCCGAGTGCAGGCCCACTGACGTGTATCGCAAGCAAGTTCGCCGCCGGCGAGCGGTGCTCGCCCTCCTCATCGTCGGCTCCTTCGCGCTGCTGACCTTCACCTACGGGCAGAGCTCAAACGGGGTGCAGCACGGGGTCGGCACCGTCTTCAGCCCGCTGCAGTACGCCGCCGACCGGGCGCTGAAGCCGGCCCGCGACCTCGTCAACTGGTTCGACGAGACCTTTGCCGCCAAGGGCGAAAACAGCAAGCTGCAAAGCGAGGTGGAAGCGCTGCGCGAAGAAGTGGTCGGGGCGAAGGCGGCGCTGAACGAAAACCGGCAGCTGCGCGGCCTGCTCAAGCTGGATCGCAGCGGCGCGATCCCCTCCGGCTACGACCCGGTGACGGCGCGGGTGATCACTCGCTCGCCGACGATCTGGTTCGCCGACGTCACCCTCGACGTCGGCAGCGGCGACGGTGTCCAGGTCGGCGACCCGGTGGTCAGCGGCGACGGCAAGAGCGGCGCCCTGGTCGGCGAAGTCAACGCGGTCGAGAGCGGCAGCTCGAAGGTGTCGCTGATCGCCGACGGGACCACCTCGGTCTCGGCCAAGGTCGTGCCGCTCGGCATCCAGGGTGTGATCAGCGCCAAGGTCGGCGACCCGAGCCGCCTGATCCTCGACTTCATCAACTCGACCAAACCGCTGCACAAGGGGCAGGTCGTGGTCACCGCCGGCTGGCGGGCGGGCGACATCGAAGCGGGGTTCCCGCCGAACATCCAGATCGGCGAAATCGTCAAGGCCTCGATCATCGAGCAGGAGGCCCAGCAGCAGGTCGAAGTCGAACCGTTCGCCGACCTGCGCGACCTCGAAACCGTCCAGGTCCTGACCGGGGGCTCGCGCAGGTGATCTTCACGCCGAAGATCCTGGTCCGGGTCGTCCTCATCTGCCTGGTCGGGGTGCTGTTGCAGCTCTCCTTCTTCTCGCGGGTAACCGTCTTCCAGATCAGCCCCGACGTGCTGCCAGCGGTGGTCGTTTCGCTGGGCTTGCTCGGCGGCGCCCTGACCGGCGCGGTCAGCGGCTTCTCGATCGGCTTCCTGGTCGACTGCCTGCTGGTGCTGCCGCTCGGCGGCAGCTCTCTGGTCCTGCTCGCCTGCGGCTACCTGGCCGGCCTCTTCCGCGAGCGCTTCGAAATCCAGAGCGTTCTGTTGCCGCCGCTGCTGATCATGGCGCTGACCCTTTTCGCGCAGCTCGGCTACGGCGCGGTGGCGCTGATGCTGGGCATCGACGGTGAAGTCAGCTCGCTGGTCATCCGCGACATGCTGGTCAAGAGCATCTACGCCTTCGTCCTCGCTTGGCCCATCTACTACGGCATCAAACGGGTGCTGCGGCCCGCTCTGGTGGAGGACCGGGCGGTGCGCCAGGCGCGCCGGCCGACGGTGCTGGGAGCCTAGGACGATGTTCCTGCGCAACGCAGACCGTCCCCGCGGCAGCCGCCTCTCGCTGCGAATCGCCGTCCTCGGCGGGGTCGCGGTGGCGCTCTTCGCGGTGCTCTTCTTCCGCCTCTGGAGCCTGCAGATCCTTGACGGCAGCAAGAACCTCGCCGAGGCGCAGAACAACCGCACCCGCGAATACCGGGTGATCGCGCCCCGCGGCAACATCCTCGCCCGCAACGGCAAGGTCCTGGTCGACAACCGCACCAGCCTGGCCCTGGTCGTCACCACCGACAAGCTGCCCGCCGACCCGACCAAGGAAACGGCCGAGCTGAAGAAACTCGGCTCGCTCGTCCACATGTCGCTGAAGCGGGTCCGCGAAGTGATCGCCGAATCCGAAAAGAAGGCCGCCGGTGCGCCGGTGACCCTGCGGCAGGACATCGGCTACGACGTCACCTACTACCTGAAGGAAAACGCGGCGCGCTTCCCGGGCGCCTCGGTCCAGCGCGTCTTCGTCCGCGAATATCCGGAAGGGGAAGAGGCCGCGCACCTGTTCGGCACGGTCGGCGAGATCAACGAAGAAGAGCTCAAGGAACCGCAGTACAGAGGGCTCGAACCCGGCGATGAGATCGGCCACGGCGGCATCGAGGGCACCTACGACGAAGAACTGCGGGGGACGCCCGGCGTGACCAGGGTCCAGGTCAATGCCGCCGGCCAGCCGACCCCGGGCGGGCGGTTGACCTCGACGCCGCCGGAACCGGGGAACAGCATCGTCACCACGATCAACCCGGCGGTGCAGAGGGCGGGCGAATACGCGCTGTCCAGTCGCGGGCTGCCGGGGGCCTTCGTCTCGATGAACATCCGCACCGGGGAAATCCTCGGCATGGGCTCCTTCCCGACCTACGACCCGACCTTCTTCACCGAACCCTTCACCCAGAAGGAATACGAAGAAAAGTTCAACGACCCGATCCTGGCACCGTTGACCAACCGCGCCACCGAAAGCTATTACCCGACCGGATCCACCTACAAGATCATCACCGCGCTGGCGGCGCTGGAACACGGCGTGATCACGCCGCAGAGCGTGATCCAGGACAACGGCTACATCGAACTGGCCGAACAGAAATTCGAAAACGCCGAAGGCGTCGCCAACGGGCGGATGACGCTGATTCCCGCCCTGCGGGTGTCCTCCGACGTCTTCTTCTACGAACTGGGCCTGAGGATGTGGGACAAGAACTGGCTGCAGAACTGGTCCCACAAGCTCGGGATCGCGCGCCCGACCGGACTCGACATCGGCGGCGAAGTGGAAGAGCTGGTGCCGAGCAAAGAATGGCGCGACAAGCGGTTCGAAGAAGGCGAAACCGACCGCCCCTGGTCGGCCGGCGACAACGTCCAGCTCGCCACCGGGCAGGGCGACCTGCAGACCAACCCGATGCAGATGGCGGTCGCCTACGCGACCCTCGGCACCGACGGCAAGGTGCCGACGCCGCACGTCGGCCTGGCCAGCGAGGACGCTTTCGGCCGCCCGATCGAAGAATTCAAATTCGCCGAGCCGCGCCGGGAGGTCAAGATCAACCCCGCCCACCGGCAGGAGATCCTCGAAGGTCTGCACGAGGCGGCGCAGGCCTCCGGCGGCACCGCGGATGGCGTCTTCGGGGAATTCCCGATCCAAATCGCCGGCAAGACCGGCACCGCCGAACGCAAGCCAAAAGGCAACCAGTCGTGGTTCATCGCCTTGTCCCCGTACCCTAGTCCTGACATCGTTACGGTCGTGACCATCGAGGAAGGCGGCTACGGGGCCGAATCCGCCGCGCCGGCGGTGAAGGAAATCCTCGAAGCCCTCTACTCGAAGCAGCTCGAAAAAGCCGCGGAAAGCAGCGCCGGAGAAGGAGCGATCACCGAAGAACCGCTCGGCGAAGAAGAACCGCTCGGCGAAGAAGAACCGCTCACCGAAGAACCGCTCGGCGAAGAAGCGGTCACCGAAGAACCCGCAATCGAAGAACCCGCGATCGAAGGCACCGGATAGGTGTACCAAGCCCGTACCAGACAAGCCTCCCCCGAGATGTTCGCGAGCCGCGCCAGCCTCGCGGAGCGGCTCGGCGTCGCTCACCTGGACTGGCCGCTGGCCGGCGCGGCGCTCGGTCTGATCGCGTTCAGCGTCTTCACCCTCGGCCAGGCGACCCAGAACGACGTCCCCGGCAGCCCCAACTACTACGTCGACCGGCAGCTGATCTACGGCCTGCTAGGGGTGCTCGGCATGCTGGTCCTCAGCCGCATCGACTACTCGCGCTTCCGCGAGCTGCGGGTCGGGATCTACACCTTCCTCTGCGCCAGCGTCGGCCTCGTCTTCGTCTTCGGCTTCGCCGCCCGCGGCTCGCGGCGCGCCTTCGAACTTCCCTTCTTCAGCTTCCAGCCATCCGAGCTCGGCAAGCTCCTGCTGGTGCTTGCGCTTGCCGGCTTCGTCATCGATGGGGCCAGGCGGGGATCCCCGTGGCAGCGCACCGTGCGCTACCTCGCCCTCGGCCTGGCTCCGGCTGCGCTTGTCTTCCTGCAGCCCGACCTCGGCACCTCCCTGGTGTTCGTGGTCGCAACCCTCGGCGTCATGTACTTCGGAGGCGTCCCCTGGACGCACTTCGCGGTGATCGGCGCCGCTCTCGTCGCCTTGATCGCATTGGTCCTCGTCGTCGCTCCGGCGGTCGGCGTACCGGTGCTCAAGGGGTACCAGAAGGAACGGCTGACTTCGTTCGCCGAACCGAGCTCGGACCCCGGCGGCGCGGGCTACCAGCAGAACCAATCGGAAGTCGCCATCGGAGCCGGTCAGTTAGCCGGCCGTGGCGACAAAGCCACCCAGACGCGGCTCGACTTCGTTCCCGAGCGGCACACCGACTTCATCTTCGCGGTGATCGGTGAGCGCTACGGGTTCATGGGCGCCGCGTTAGTCCTATCCCTTTACGCCCTGCTCTTCTGGCGGGCGCTGCGGATCGTGACGCTCTCGAAGAACTCGTACGGAGTCCTGGTCGCCGGCGGCATTGCCACCGCGCTGCTTTTCCAGGTCTTCGTCAACGTCGGGATGAACCTCGGCATCATGCCGATCACCGGCATCCCCTTACCGCTGATGAGCTATGGCGGCTCCGCCGTCATCGCCACCTTCCTTGCGGTCGGGGTGCTTCAGAGCATCCACATCCAAGCGCGGCTCGCCGAGAAGGGGAGGTTCGCCTGGTGAGGCCACGAAGGCCGCAGGCGATGCGTACCTACCCGAAAACGAGCTAGACACAAAATGAAAAAAACGATTCTGGTTTCCGCCGAGCGCGGCGAGACCCGCGTTGCCGTGCTCGAGGCGAAGACGAAGGGCGGCAAGCCCAAGGTCGCCGAGCTGTACATGGAGCGCCGCGGGCGCCGCTCGATCGTCGGCAACATCTACAAGGGCAAGGTCGACAACGTCCTGCCCGGCATGGAGGCCGCCTTCGTCGACATCGGCCTCGAGCGCAACGGCTTCCTCCACGTCGACGAGATCGTCCTCCCCGGCGGCGAGCAGGTCCCGAAGCGGGGTCGCGGCTCGGGCCGGCGCATCAACGAGCTGCTCAAGCCCGGCCAGGAGATCATCGTCCAGGTCGTCAAGGACCCGCTGAAGACGAAGGGAGCGCGGCTCTCGATGAACGTCTCGGTCGCCGGTCGCTACCTGGTCTTCGCCCCGCAGGGATCGGGGGTCGGCGTCAGCCGCCGCCTCACCGACTCCGAGCGCGACCGGCTGCGCAAGATGGTCGACCGCACCTACAAGGGGCCGGGCGGGCTGATCGTCCGCACCGCCGCCCACGGCGCGAAAAAATCCGACTTCGTCCGCGAGATCTCCTACCTGCAGCGGCTCAACGAGGTGCTGCAGCGGCGCGCCGACGAAACCAAGGCGCCGGCGATGGTCTTCCAGGAGGCCGACCTCTCGATCCGCGTCCTCCGCGACGTCTTCCTCAACGAGTTCGAGAAAGCGGTGATCGACTCCGACAAGCAGTACGAGCGGGTCACCAACTTCTTCCAGCGCACGGCGCCGGAGCTGGTCGACAAGGTCGAGCTCTACCACGAGAAGAAGCCGCTGTTCGAGCAATGGAGGATCGACGAGGAGATCGAGTCGACGCTCAACCGCCGCGTCGACCTGCCCTCCGGCGGCTACCTGGTGATCGACTACGCCGAGGCGCTGACCGTGATCGACGTCAACAGCGGCAGCTTCACCGGCCGCGGCAAGGGCGGGCTCGAGGAGACGATCACCAAAGTCAACACCGAGGCCGCCGAGGAGGCGGTGCGGCAGTTGCGCCTGCGCGACATCGGCGGCATCATCGTCATCGACTTCATCGACATGGCGCGGGCCTCCAACCGCGACAAGGTGCTGAAGACGATGCGCAAGGCGCTCGACGCCGACAAGTCGAAGAGCTACGTGGTCGAGGTCTCGCCGCTCGGCCTGGTCGAGATGACGCGCCAGAACGTCACCGACGGGGTGCGCGAGATCCTCACCGAGCTGTGCCCGACCTGCCACGGCGAGGGGGTCGTCCTCTCCGCCGAGACCGTCGCCCTGGAGGGGCTGCGCAAGCTGCGCGACATCGCCGCCGAGAACCCCGGCAGCGACGCCTTCCTGGTCCGCGTCAACCCGAAGGTGGCGCAGGAGCTGACCGCCGAGGAAAGCGGCCTCGCCGAGCTCGAGCGGGAGACCGGCAAGCGCTTCCACTTCGAGGGCGGCGACGCGCTCGCGATCGAGACCTTCGAGCTGGTCGAGCAGGGCAGCCGCGAGGAGATCGAGGAGCGGGCGCTGCCGTTCAAGGTCGGCGAGGAGGTGCTGGTCAAGATCGACGAGCCCCACATGTACAACGCCGACGACGCGGTGGCCCGGATCGACTCCTACATCGTCAGCGTCACCGGCGGCGGTCGCTACGTCGGCGACCGCAAGCTGGTGCGGATCGAGGAGGTCGAGCGCGCCTCGGCGGTCGCCTCGCTGCTGGGCGGGGATTCGCCCAACGGCTCCGCAAACGGCGGCGGAAACGGCTCCGAGCTAGAATCCGACGCCCCTTCGCGTAAACGCAGTCGCGGCCGCCGGGGCGGTCGGGGGCGTTCGCGCGCCAAACAAGCCGGAAAAGACGAGTGAGCATGTACGCGGTAATCGAAACTGGTGGCAAGCAGTACAAGGTCGAGGAAGGCGGCTCCCTCGTCGTCGATCGACTCGACGCCAAGGAGGGCGACAAGGTCTCGCTGCGCGCGGTGATGCTGCGCGGCGACGACGTCGTCCTGGCGCCGAAGGAGCTGGAGAAGGTCAAAGTCGAGGCGACCGTGGCCGAGCACCTGCGCGGCCCCAAGGTCAAAGTCTTCAAATACAAGGCGAAGAAGGGCTACCGGCGGCGTGCCGGCCACCGCTCGGAGCTGACCAAGCTCGAGGTGACCAGCGTCAAGCTGGGTAAGGCGGCCCCGAAAAAAGCCCCGGCGAAAAAAGCCGCCGCGAAAAAAGCTGAGAAAGAGGAGGCCTAGGCATGGCTCACAAGAAAGGTCTCGGCTCGAGCCGCAACGGCCGCGAATCGAACCCGAAGATGCTCGGCGTCAAGGTCTTCGCCGGCCAGCAGGTCCACGGTGGCGAGATCATCGTCCGCCAGCGCGGCACCCGCTTCTGGCCGGGCGAGGGCACCGGGCTCGGCCGCGACCACACGATCTTCGCCACCCGTCCCGGCACGGTCGAGTTCAAGCCCTCCCGCAAGGGCCGCACGATCAGCGTCGTAACGGAGTAGCGCTGGCGAGGGCCGGGGTGGCCCTCTCCAGACACCGCTCGCCCATGGCTCGCGGTTGAGTGTCTGGCGAGAGCCACCCCGGCCCTCGCGACCGGACCGCCAGGCGGCTCGATTTGGCCCCCTTGGTTCGTAAGCTCCTTGGCTGATGGACGACACGGCGAAGATCTGGGTCGAGGGGGGTGGCGGCGGCAACGGCTGCGTCTCCTTCCGCCGCGAGGCTCACGTGCCGCGGGGTGGACCCGACGGCGGCGACGGTGGCCACGGGGGGGACGTGGTGCTGGTCTGCGATGCCTCGAAGCGCGATCTCGGGGCGCTGCGCGGCTCAAAGCACTTCCGCGCCCAGCGCGGCCGCCACGGCGAAGGCGCCAACCGTCACGGGGCGCGAGGGGAGGACCGCGAGATCCCGGTCCCGGTCGGGACCCAGGCGAGCGCCGTCGACGGCAGCGCGATCGACCTGCTCGAGCCCGGCCAGCGCGCGGTCCTCGCCCGCGGCGGGCGCGGCGGCCACGGCAACAAGCGCTTCGCCACCTCGACCAGGCAGGCGCCGCGCTTCGCCGAGAACGGCACTCCCGGCGAAGCCGGCTGGATCGAGCTGCGGCTGAAGCTGCTCGCCGACGTCGGCCTGGTCGGGCTACCGAACGCCGGCAAGTCCTCCTTGCTGGGACGGCTGACGCGGGCGGCGCCGAAGGTCGGCGACTACCCGTTCACGACGCTCTCGCCGGCGCTGGGGACGATCGAGGGCGCCGAGCGCCAGGCGGTGATCGCCGACATCCCCGGGCTGATCGAAGGCGCCGCCGAGGGCGCCGGGCTCGGCCACGAGTTCCTCGCCCACGTCGAGCGCTGCTCGATGCTCGTCCACCTGGTCGACGTCGCGCCGGTCGAAGGCGACCCGGTCACCGCGTACGAGACCGTCCGCGGCGAGCTCGCCGCCCACGGCGGCGGCCTCGAGCGGCTGCCGGAGCTGGTCGTCCTCAGCAAGCGCGACCTGCTGCCGGCCGACGAGGTCGAGGCGGCGCTCGCCGAGTGGCGGGAGCGACTCGGCGACTCGGCGCTCGGCGTCCTCGCCGTCTCCGCCGCGACCGGCGAGGGCCTGGAGGAGCTGCGGGCGCGGATCCTCGCCGACCTGCCGGAGGGGCCGGCGCCGACCGCCGCCGGCGAGCCGGCCGGCGAGTTCGAGGCCGAGCACCGCGTCTACCGGCCGGCCGGCGAGGGCGGCTACTGGATCGAGCGCGAGGACGACGGCGGCTTCCGCGTCATGGGTCGCGGCGTCGAGCTGCTCTTCGAGCGCCACGACACCGGCAACGAGGAAGCGCTCGCCTACCTCGAGCAACGGCTGCGCGAGATCGGCGTGATCGCCGCCCTCACCCGCGCCGGGTTCGAGCCCGGCGACGACGTGCGGATCGGCGAGCACGAGTTCGAGCTGCACATCTGAGCTCGGGCGGCGGCGGCGCCTGAAGGAGCTCCGGCCCAGGGCTCACGGCCCCGCCCGGGGAGGTCGGGTGACCCTCGTCACTCGACCTTGCCGGCGCAGAGCGCCCCGGCTATACGCCTAGATCCGCCCCAGGCAAAGCCCACAAGCCGCCCAGAGGCTCACCCGACCCTCCCCAACGGACCGAGCCCTGCGAGGGACGAAAGCGCCCCAGCCCCCGCAAAGCCCCCGTCCCCCCAATCCCGTGGTTCCTTTTGGACCCATACGGTCCAAAAGGAACCACGACCCGGCAAGCCAGGCCGAGATCCCGATCCCGTGGTTCCCTTCGGACCCTCAGCGTCCATAAGGAACCACGCGATCGACGCTCTCGTCCCTTGGGAGCTCCCGAGAGAGGGCGAGGCCTCGTCCCTTGGGAGCTTCGCGAGAGACGGGAGCCATGGTCCCTTGGGAGCTTTCCGAGGGATCGGGAACGCCGGGACCCTGGGAGCCCTGGCCCAGGGCTCGCTCGGCGGCGCCTGCTCAGGTTGCGAAGCTCGGGGCCGATCCCGTTGGGAGGGGTGGGGTGACCCTCTGACGAAGGCTATGCGCGGCCGTTGAGCCCTCGCCCCGGCCCCAGCTGCGCGACGGTCTTCGGCAGAGGGTCACCCCACCCCTCCGGACAGACCCCCGTCCCTCGGCGTCCCTCCGCCGGCCGTCTCGCCGTCCCTCGGCGTGCTTCGCCCTTGCCGTCCCGCGCCCGCGCCCCGCGCTCGCGAACTGCCCCGCCCCGAACTCGGCTACGTTTGCTCCGCCATGACCCTCGTCGTAAAGCTCGGATCCTCGATCGTCGCCGCTGATGACGGCGAGCTGCGCGCCGACGTGCTCGACTCGATCTGCGCCCAGGTCGCCGGCCTCGCACGCGGCGGCGAGCGGGTGGTGCTGGTCACCTCGGGGGCGATCGCCCGCGGCATGCGGGTGATGGGGCTGGAGCGGCGCCCGACCCGGATGGACGAGCTGCAGGCCGCCTCCGCGGTCGGCCAGGGCGACCTCTTCCGCGCCTACGAGAGCCGCCTCGCCGGCGCCGGGCTGCGCGCCGCCCAGGTCCTGCTCACCCTCTCCGACGTCTCCGAACGCTCCCACTACCTGAACGCGCGCCAGACGCTGACCCGGCTGCTCGCCTGGGACGTGGTGCCGGTGATCAACGAGAACGACACCACCTCGACCGACGAGATCACCTTCGGCGACAACGACTTCCTCGCGGCGCTGGTCGCGGTGCTGCTGCGGGCGCGGCTACTGGTCCTGCTGACCAACACCGACGGCGTCTATACGACCGACCCGCGCACCGACCCCGAAGCCCAGCTGGTGACCGCGATCGAGGACACGCGAGACTTCGAGGCGATCTCGGTCGGCGAGGCCTCGCGCTTCGGCCGCGGCGGGATGCGCAGCAAGATCGCCTCGGCGCGGATCGCCAGCGAGTCGGGCGTCCCGGTCGTGATCGGCAACGGAATCGCCGACGGCAGCCTGGCGGCGGCGGTCGCCGGCGAGGAGGTCGGCACCCGCTTCGCGCCGCAGCGCGGGCGCACGCTCTCCCCCTACAAGCTGTGGCTGAAATACGCCAAGCAGGAGGCCGGCTCGCTGCACGTCGACGGCGGCGCCGCCGCGCGGCTGCGCGAAAGCGGCTCCAGCCTGCTCCCGGTCGGGATCGTAGACGCCGTTGGCAGCTTCAAAGCCGGCGACGCGGTCGCCGTCCTCGACCCGAACCATGAGCTGGTCGGCAAGGGGATCGCCGAGTTCGGCAGCTTCGAGGTGAGCCGGATCATGGGCCGCAAGAGCGACTACCTGCGCGAGCACTTCCCCGACGCCCCGGCCGAGGTCATCCACCGCGACCGTTTCGTCCTCGTCTAGCGCCCAGCTACCCTGTGGGCATGGCCGCAACGACGACCACCGTCGCCGAGTCTTGCGCCGCCGCGAAGAAGGCGGCGCGGGCGCTGGCGAGCGCTTCGACCACCGCCAAGAACGCCGCTCTCGCGGCGACCGCGCGGCTGCTCGAGGAGCGCAGCGCCGAGATCCTCGACGCCAACGCCGCCGACCTCGCCGACGAGCGCGCCACCAACCTCAGCGAGGCGCTGCGCGACCGCCTGACGCTGAGCGGGTCGCGGGTCGCGGCGATGGCCGAGGGCGTCTGCGTCGTCGCCGACCTCGCCGACCCGGTCGGCGAGGAGCTGGAACGGAAAACGCTTGCCAGCGGCATCGACCTGCGCAAGGTGCGGGTGCCGCTCGGAGTGGTCGCCGTCGCCTACGAGGCGCGGCCGAACGTGACGATCGATTGCGCCGCGCTGACGATCAAGAGCGGCAACGCGATCGTCCTCCGCGGCAGCTCCTACGCCGAGCGCTCGAACGCGGCGCTGGCGGCGGTCGCCCGCGAGGCCCTGGCCGAGGCCGGGCTGCCGGCCGACGCGGTGCTGCCGCTGGCCGGCGGCGGCCACGACGACCTCGCCGAGCTGGCCAGGCAGGAGGGGCTCGTCGACCTGCTGATCCCGCGCGGGGGAGAGGGACTGAAGAACGCGATCAAGGCGGTCGCCACGGTACCGGTGATGTACGCCGCGGCCGGCAACTGCCACGTCTACGTCAACGCCGAGGCCGACCTCGAGATGGCGCGGCGGATCGTGATCAACGCCAAGACCCAGCGCCCGGGCGTCTGCAACGCCGCCGAGACGCTGCTGGTCGACGAGGCGATCGCGCCCCGCTTCGTGCCGGCGATCGCTTCCGACCTCGACGAAGCCGGGGTCGAGCTGGTCGGCGACGAGCGCGCCCGCGGCCTCGCCGGCGACGTCGAGATCGGCCCCGCCAGCGCCGCCGACTGGGATGCCGAGTACCTGGAGCTGAAGCTCGCCATCGCCGTCGTCGGCTCGGTCGAGGAGGCGGTCGAGCACATCAACGCCCACGGCACCGGCCACTCGGAGGCGATCGTCACCGAATCGGACTCCGCCGCCGACGCCTTCGTCGCCGGGGTCGACGCCGCCGCCGTCTACGTCAACGCCTCGACCCGCTTCACCGACGGGTTCGAGTACGGGATGGGGGCCGAGATCGGCAACTCGACCCAGAAGCTGCACGCCCGCGGCCCGATCGGGATGCGCGAGCTGACCACGTTCAAGTACGTCGGGCGCGGCAACGGTCAGGTGCGTGAGTAGACAGTGAGCGCCGGCATCGGCGTCCTCGGTTCGGCCTTCAACCCGCCGCATCTCGGCCACCTGGCGCTCGCCCAGGAGGCGCTCTGGCAGCTCGACCTGAGCGAGGTGATCCTGGTCCCGACCGGCTCGGCGCCGCACAAGCGGATCGCCGACGACCCCGGTCGCGAGGTGCGGATGGCGATGACCAGGCTCGCCGCCGCCGAAGACAACCGCTTCTCGGTCTCCTCGCTGGAGGTCGATCGCGAGGGACCGTCCTACACGTATGAGACCTTGCAGCTGCTTGGCAAGGAACGAGGCGAAACGGAGCTGGTGTTCGTGATGGGGGCGGACGCCGCCGTGGGCCTGGAGAGCTGGCGCAACCCCGAGCGCGTGGTCGAGCTGGCGCGGCTCGCGGTCGCCCGCCGAGCGGGCATCTCCGACACCGAGGTGGCGGCGGTGCTGCGCAGCCTCGGCGCCGAAGGCCGGGCGACGATGCTGGAGATGCCGCAGTTCGGCGTCTCCTCCTCGGCGGTCCGCGAGCGCGCCGCCCAGGGGCGGCCGCTGCGCTACCTGGTCCCGGAGCCGGTCGCCCGCTTCATCGAGGAAAAGGGGATCTACACGTGACCACGGTCCAGTCGGAGGCCCTGGCGCGGCGCCTGGCGTCGCTCGCCGATTCGAAAAAAGCCGAGGAAGTCATCGTCCTCGACATGCGCGGCCTGGTCGCCTACACCGACTTCCTCGCGATCTGCACCGCCCGCAACGAGCGCCAGGCGCGGGCGATCGTCGACGAGGCGCGGTTGCGGGTCAAGCACGACCTGGGGTTGCTGCCGGGCGGCGTCGACGGCAGCGGCGAGGCCGGCTGGGCGGTCCTCGACTACCTCGATTGCGTCCTCCACGTCTTCACCGCCGAGGCGCGCGAGCGCTACCAGCTCGAGGAGCTGTGGCGCGACGCGCCGCGGTTGGAGCTCGAGCTCGACGCCCCGGAAGCCCCCGAGGCCGCCAGCGCCTGAGGCGCGGCCGGGGGCCGGCCGGGCGCCCGCCCCGGGCGGTTCGGCGCATCTGTGACGAAATACCGTCCGAAGGTGCTTCTACGGTGCCGCGCATGGGAAGTTTCAGACGGTCCCTGTTCGGCTACCGTCGCCTAGACGTCGACGAGGCAATCGAGGCGCGCGAGGCGGAGCTCCTCGGGCTGCGCGCACGGCTCGCCGACCGCGAGCAGCTGCTCTCCGGCCTCGAGCAGGAGACGGCGTCGCTGTCGGGCATGGTCGTCGAGCGCGAGCGCGAGATCCGCATCCTCGGCGAGCGCCTGCGCGAGGCCAACGAATGCCACGACCGCAGCATCGCCTCGCTCGACGCGGTCACCGCCCGGCTCGAGGAGCTGCAGGCGCAGGCCCGTGGCCAGGCGACGCGGATCCGGATGAAAGCGCTGCGCGAGGCGGTCGAGGTGAGCCGCAGGGTGCAGGCGCTGACCGATGCCCACGAGCTCGACCGGCAGGGAGAGCCGGCGGCCGAAGCCGAGCCGGCGGCGGCGCCGAACGATCCGGAGTCGATCGCGTCTCTCGGGAACGGCGCCGGCGGGACCGCCGACGGCCTCTACCGCGGCGACGTGCGGCTCGAGATCGGCCCGCTCGGCGATTTCTCGCAGCTGGTCGGGTTCGAGGACGCGGTCGGCCGCCTCGGCGCCTCGGCGATCTCGATCGAGCGCTTCTCCGAGGGGCGGGCGACGCTCTCGATGCACCTCGACCACCCGGTCGAGCTGCTGCGCGAGCTCGAGGAGCTCTCGGAGCTCGACTTCAAGGTCCGCCAGACCGGGTCCGACAACCTGGTCCTCGACGTCGACGTCGAGGACGACGAGGACTCCGGCCGGCGCGCCGCGTAGCGGCCGGCGCGTCGTCACCGCACCCAGGCGCGGTAAACTCGGTTCTTCGCCCGGGGCTGTAGCTCAGCTGGAAGAGCGTCGCGCTGGCAGCGCGAAGGTCAGGGGTTCGAGCCCCCTCAGCTCCACTCGTCGGTCTCGTCGCCGGCCCGCGTCGCGCGCAGGAACTCGGTGACCGCGCTGTCGTCGGCGACGTTGGAGGTGTAGAGGTTGCCGCCCTCCTCGGATGTCGCTGTACGGACCGAGAGGCCGCCGCAGCTCTCGAGCACGAGGACGTGGTAGCTGATCGTGCTGACGCTTGTGCCGGGGTTGGCGAGGGCGAGGTCCTCGAGGGTGCGGGGCCGGCCGTCGCCGTTGAGGGCTCGGAGGATGCGCCGCCGCATCGGGTGTTTCAGCGCCCGCTGCATGTGGGGTGCGAGCGTTTCGGTGAGCTCGGTGGGCAGCTCTGCTTCGGGTCCCTGCGGCACGTCATACCTCCGGTTCTGAATCAACTGCTGATGGCCGATTTCGCGCCGAGCGGGCTTGTCGGGGAGAGGCCGTCTGAAAGCCAGTTCGAACGCTCAGGCATGGTTACAGCCAGGTTCGCGATCCGCTAGCCAAAAGTCGCTGAGCGGGATCGGGAACGGGGCCTTCCGGCGCCCGGCGACGCCGGAAGGCCCATGGCGGCGCGGCGCTCAGCCGCCCTTGGTGATCGACGTGCTGGGAAACTGAACTCCCGTCTCGTTGATCTTCACGCTGTTCACCTCCTCGTCGTCCGCTCTGTCCAGATCCGCGCCGAAGCGGCGCGTCGGCCAAGCTCCCGGCGTGTCTCGGACGAGACAGAGGGAAGACGCGCTCACCCTTTGCGAGCGACGTCGGTGGCCGATCTGCCGGGTTTACTGGAGACGATTCCAGCAATCAAGCGGGGGGCGACGGTTTTGCGCGCAAACTGGTTCGCTTCCCGCTCAGCGAGACTGAGCGGGAATTCCGACGAGCGTTCTGGGATACTTGACCGCCACAATCCGCCCAATGGGAGCCAGGGAGAGCGAATGACCGCCAAGCAGACGTCACCGAAGCTGATCGACCCGAAGGTGCTGAAGGCACAGTCGCACCCGATCCGCGCCCACATCCTCAACATCCTCAGCGAGGGGCCGAGCAGCCCGGCGCGGATGCAGCGGCGGATGGAGGACGTCCACCTCAACCTCGTCTGTCACCACATCAAGGTGCTGCGCGAGGTTGGCCTGATCGAGCTGATCGACGTGCGCATGCACGGCGGCCGCAAGGAACACATCTACCGGGCCACCCAGCGCCAGTCCTTCGACCTCGAAGAATGGCTGGCGATCGACGAGAGGTACCGCCAGCCGCTGGTGACGACGATCCTCGAGCAGATCTCCGAGGACGCCGGCCGCTCGCTCGCGGAAGGCATGTTCAACCGCCTCCCCGACCGTCACCTCAGTCGCGCGCCAGTCGAACTCGACCGTGAGGGTTGGCAGGAAGTGGTCGACGTCCTCGCGACCACCCTCGACGCCGTCCTCGAGGCGCACGCTCGCAGCGCCGAAAGCGCGCAGGTCAGCGGCGAGGAGCGGATGCCCGCTCGGGTTGTGATGATGCAGTTCCCCCTCGGCCCGGAGGACCCGCGCGAACGCGAGCCCGAGCCCGAGCCTGACGACTCGTAGGAGCGGCGGCGCGCCCGCTGCCGGTGCGCCCTACGCCACCGAGGCCAGGTAGCTGGCCAAGTCGTTGACCGGCAGCCGCACCCAGAGCGGCGCGTGGTCGGAGAGCTGGTAGGTGCGCCAGTCGAGGTAGTAGTCGCGCAACGAGGCGGCGCTGCGCCGCCGCTTGCCGTTCGGCGATCGCTTCGCCTGTGCCTCGTAGGCGCCGAACTGGTCCTCGGTGTAGAGCTGCTCGAAGAGGTCGACCGAGCCGGCCCCGCCGGCCGCGCCCGACCCCGCTTGCTCCAGCGAGTCGAGCACGCCGGGGACGGCGCGGAAGGCGATCTGGTCGTAGTACTTGTCCTTGCCGACGTTGGTCGGCGGCGCTTCCCGCAGCGCCTCGGGGACGTGGAACTGCTCGGCTTCGAGCGCCTTCATCGTCTCGTGGTCGCGGCCGACGATGTTGAAGTCCCCGAGCAGGATCAGCGAGCGGTCGTCTGCCAGCGACTTCTTCGCCCGCTCGCCGAAGAACTCGGCGACGCGCCCGATCTCGCCGACCCGTTCAGCCAGCTTCTTGCCCGATTCGCCGCCGTAGTAGATGTGGACGGTGCAGATTTCGTACTTGAACCAGGCCGCCTGGAAGACCGCGGCAAACGGCGTGCGGCGGAACTGCTTGCCGACCTGCTTGCCGTCGACCCGGGCGGCGTCGGTCGGCTTGTCCTCCTTGCTCGGCGCGACGGCGGCGCTGATCAGCAGCTTGGCCGGCAGGACCAGCTCGCCGGCGATGTTGCGGAAGCGGACCTTGCGGGTGTCGTAGGCGTAGGTGAGGCGCTCGCCGTTGCCGCCGAGTCCGGGGTCGGTGACGTCGGTCGCGATCCAGTCCCAGTCGGGGCCGAGGATCCGCATCACCTTCTGCCACTCGTCGATTTCGTTGACCTCCTGGACGGCGACGAAGTCGAAGCGCGAGATCACCTCGGCGATGTAGAAGAAGCTCTCCGGTTCGCGGTCGCCGTAGCCACGGCGGTTGGCCTTGCCGAAGTCCCGCAGGTTCCAGGTCGCCAGCAGCAGGTCGGCTTCGGCGCTCTTCGGCGGCACTTCCTGGTCGAGCTGCGCGCGCAGCTTCGCCAGGTTGTCTCGCACCCGCCCGCGGTCGGCGGCGTCGATCAGGTCCTCGTCCTTGAGACGCCAGTACTCCATTTAGGTATTCGAGCGTCCCCGATTGCTACAGCGGGTGTCAAGCACACCGCGGTTCGCCGTTCGGTGCGCCCGCGGCCCCGCCGCGGGGACGCTCGCGCCGCGGCGGCGCCCTGCCGCTCAACGCCTTCGCCGTCGCTGCCGATGAGAGACCGAAATGAGCACCGTCGACGAGCACGTGTTCCAGCACGGGATGCGGGACACCCGGGAGACGATCGACTCCTGGGGCCAGCGGCCCTGGACGGTCCTGCGCGGCTGGCTGGCGCTGAGCCTGACGATCGCGCTGACCCTGCTGGCGGCGGTCTGGCTCGTCTCCGGCCTGCTGACGCCGGACGTCACCCCGATCCACCTCCCCGGCTACACCGAACCGGCGGACGCCGCCGACCTGCTGCCGATCCTCTGGCGCAACGCGCTGGTCCTCGCCCTGCACGCGACCGCCTGCGTCGCCGGCTTCATCGCCGGCGCCTCGATGCCGATCGCCGCCGCCCAGCGCACCGGATTCTCCCGCTGGGTCCACGTCAAGGCCGGGGAGCTGGCGATCCTCTTCGTCGCCGCCGTCACCCTCTTCTCGCTCGGCACCCAGGCGCTCTACCTCGGCTTCCAGGGCTCGACGATCGCCTACCAGCTGCAGATCTCGCGGTTGGAGCTGATCGTCAGCGTGCTGCCGCACGCGATCCCGGAGCTCACCGCGCTGTTCCTGCCGCTCGCGGCCTGGCTGATCGCCAGCCGCCGAGGCGAGTGGAACCAGCTGCTGGCGGCGACCTTCGTCACCGTCGCCCTGGCGGTGCCGACGCTGCTGGTGGCGGCGACGATCGAGGTCTACGTCTGGCCGCATATCCTCGAGTCGCTCTCCTCGGTGCACTACTCGCTGCGCTGAGCGCCGCCGCCGCTGCGTAAGATCGCCGCCGATGAGCGGCTACGACCCGAGAGCGATCGAGCGCAAGTGGCAGCAGGTCTGGGACGAGGAGCGCACCTGGGAGGTCGCCAACCCCGGCCAGCCCGGCTTCGACGGTGCCAAGCCGAAGTCCTACGTGCTGGAGATGTTGCCCTACCCCTCGGGCGAGCCCCACGTCGGCCACCTGAAGAACTACGCGATCGGCGACGCGATCGCCCAGTTCCGCCGCCGCCACGGCTTCCAGGTGATCCACCCGATGGGCTACGACTCCTTCGGCCTGCCGGCCGAGAACAACGCGATCAAGACCGGCGAGGCGCCGCGGGTGGCGACCGAGCGCTCGATCGCCTCCTTCCGCCGCCAGATGCGCGAGTGGGGGATCTCGATCGACTGGTCGCGCGAGCTGGCGACCCACACGCCCGAGTACTACCGCTGGACGCAGTGGATCTTCCTGCGGCTGTTCGAGGAGGGGCTCGCCTACCGTGCCGAGGCGCCGGTCCAGTGGTGCCCGGTCGACGCGACGGTGCTCGCCAACGAGCAGGTGATCGACGGCCGCTGCGAGCGCTGCGGCACCGAGGTGATCCAGCGCAACCTCGAGCAGTGGTTCTTCAGGATCACCGAGTACGCCGACCGCCTGCTCGCCGACTTCGAGGCGCTCGAGTCCTGGCCCGAGCACGTGATCACGATGCAGCGCAACTGGATCGGGCGCTCCGAGGGCGCCGAGGTCGTCTTCCGCTGCGAGGAGGTCGGGCTCGACTTCCCGGTGTTCACCACCCGCCCCGACACCCTCTTCGGCGCCACCTTCTTCGTCCTCGCGCCCGAGCACCCGGAGCTGATGCGGCTGGTCGAGGGGACGCCGGCCGAGCACGAGGTGCGCGAGTACGTCAACCGGATCGCCCGCGAGTCGGCCTCCGAGCGCGGCGCCGAGGACCGCGAGAAGACCGGGGTGCCGCTCGGCCGCTCGGTCGTCAACCCGGTCAACGGCGAGGAGATCCCGATGTTCGTCGCCGACTACGTGCTGATGGAGTACGGCACCGGCGCGATCATGGCCGTCCCCGCCCACGACGTGCGCGACTACGAGTTCGCCCGCAAGTTCGACCTGCCGGTGCAGCGGGTGATCGAGGGGGAGGACCCCGAGACCGCGCGCGACGAGCTGGGCCTGCCCTACGCCGGCGACGGGCCGATGACCGGCTCGGGTCGCTTCGACGGCAAGGGCAACCGCGAGGCCTACGCGGAGATCGTCGCCTGGCTGCAGAGCGAGGGGCGCGGCGAACCGGCGGTCAACTTCCGCCTGCGCGACTGGCTGGTCTCCCGCCAGCGCTACTGGGGGGCGCCGATCCCGGTCGTCTACTGCGAGGCCTGCGGCTCCGACGGCGCGGCGGCGATCGTCCCGGTCGCCGACCAGCAGCTGCCGGTCGAGCTGCCCGAGGTCGAGGACTACGCGCCGCAGGGCCGCAGCCCGCTGGCGGCGGCCGAGGAGTGGGTGGCGACCGAGTGCCCGCGCTGCGGCGGTCCGGCGCGCCGCGAGACCGACACGATGGACACCTTCGTCGACTCCTCCTGGTACTTCCTGCGCTACCTGGACTCGCAGAACACGGAGGCCGCCTGGGGGCGGGAGGCGGTCGACCACTGGTTCCCGGTCGACCAGTACATCGGCGGCGTCGAGCACGCGATCCTGCACCTGATGTACGCGCGCTTCTTCACCAAGGCGCTCGCCGACCTCGACCTGCTCGGCGCGCAGGAGCCGTTCGCCAACCTGTTCGCCCAGGGGATGATCACCCGCGACGGGGCGAAGATGTCGAAGTCCCGGGGCAACACGGTCAGCCCGGCCGAGTACGTCGAGCGCTACGGCGCCGACACCGCCCGCACCTACGTCTGCTTCATGGGCCCGCCCGAGCGCGGCGGCGACTGGACCGACGAGGGCGTCGAGGGCGTCAACCGCTTCCTCTCGCGGCTCTGGCGGCTGGCCGAGGAGGCGGAGGAGCGGACCGCCCCCTCGGCCGTCCCCGACCTCGGCGTGGCGGAGGCGCGCGAGCTGGTGGCGAAGGCGCACTGGGCGATCGACAAGGTCACCCGCGACTTCCAGCGCGGCTTCCAGTTCAACACCGCGATCTCGGCGGTGATGGAGCTGGTCAACGACGCCTACCGGCTCAAGGACGGCCTCTACGCCGAGTTGCGGAGCGGCGCCGCGGTGCGCGTCGCGACCGCCACCGCCGCCTCGCTGATCTTCCCCTTCGCGCCCCACCTGGGGACCGAGATCTACGAGCGGCTGACGGGGGAGCGGCTCTGGGAGCAGCCCTGGCCGGTCGCCGACGCCGAGCTGCTGGCGAGCGACACCGTCACCCTCGTCGTCCAGGTCAACGGCAAGCTGCGGGACCGCGTCCAGGCCCCGGCCGAGGCGCCCCAGGAAGAGCTGCTGGCGTTGGCCAAGGCGAGCGAGAAGGTCGCCGGCTACATCGAGGGCAAGGACCTGGTCAAGGAGATCGTCGTCCCCGGCAAGCTGGTCAACCTCGTCGTCCGCTGACGTTCGCCGGTCGCGGCGGACACAGTTCTGGTACAAAGCGGCCGCATGCTAGTCAGAAGGTTTGGAGAAGCGGCGATCGAGGAGTGGCACCGGCTCAGCGCGCACGTGCTGATGGACGCCGGTGAACTGGGCTCTCGCAACCTGTCGGTGACCTGGCTCGAGATCCCCGCCGGCGCCAAGCAGACCCTGCACAGCGACGAGGGGTCCGAGCAGGCCTACGTCGTGGTCCGCGGCTCGGGCACGATGTCGGTCGCCGGCGACACCCAGGAGGTCGAGGAAGGCGACCTGATCCTCGTCCCGCCCGCGACCGAGCACTCGATCGGCAACGACAGCGACGGCGACTTCGCCTGCGTCTCGATCCAGTCGCCGCCGGTCGCGGCGGGGGAGCTGTACAGCGACCAGCTGGCCGAGGTGGCCGGCTACGACGAAGAAGACTGACCGAGGCGCGCAGAGCGGCGCACCGCGGTCACGCCTTGGGGTGAGAGTTGGCACACGGTGCGCGCCACGCGTGCGCCGGTGGCGGGCAAGCTCGGGGGTGTGTCCCAGCTCAGCCGCACCCAGGTCCTCGTCTACGGCGCCGTCGCCGTGGCGCTGCTGCTGGTCGGGGCGCGGGCGATCCGGGCCGAGGGCGGTTCCGGCGGCTCGGTCGCGGAGGCGGCGGCCGGGGCGCGGTCGGCCGGGGGGTCCGGGTCGGGCGGCGAATTCGCCGTCAGCGGCGAAGCCGGTGACCTGGTCGTCGACGTCACCGGCGCGGTGGCGCGGCCCGGCGTCTACCGGATGCCGGCCGGGAGTCGGGTCGACGACGCGGTCAAGCGGGCCGGCGGGGCGACCGGCGGAGCCGAGCTGGAAGCGGTCAACCTGGCGGCGCGGCTGGCCGACGGTCAGCAGGTGGTCGTCCCCGAGCGGGGAGCGGCCGGCGCGGCGGCGAGCGGCGGCGGCGAAGACGGCCCGATCAGCCTCGGCACGGCGACGGTAGAGCAGCTCGACACGATCGACGGCATCGGCCCGGTCACCGCCGAAGACATCGTCGAGTTCCGCGACGAGCACGGTGGCCTCGCCTCGGTCGACCAGCTCGACCAGATCTCCGGGATCGGGCCGGCGACGATGGAAGCGCTGCGCGAGCGCCTGACGCCCTGAGGCGGCGTGGGGGAGGGGCGCTCGCCGCGGCCGCGCTGGCCGGTCGTCGCCGGCATCCTCGCCGTCGTCCTCCTCGCCCTCGCCCACGCCGGCGAGATCCGGGCGCGGGCGGCGGCCGGGCTGGGCGAGGGGATGCCGGCGCGCGAGGCGGCGCTGGCGCGCGGCTTCGTCCTCGGTGCCGACGAGGGGATCGACGCCGCGACCGAGGAAGACTTCCGCCGCTCCGGACTCAGCCACCTGCTCGCGGTCTCCGGCGAGAACGTCACCCTGCTCTGCCTGCTCGCGCTGCCGGTCCTCGGGCTGCTCGGGATCCCGCTGCGCGAGCGGCTGCTCTGGCTGCTCGGGCTGATCGCCGTCTACGTGCCGCTGGCCGGCGCCGGCCCCTCGATCCAGCGGGCGGCGGTGATGGGTGCGGCCGGGCTCGCCGCGACGCTCGCCGGGCGGCGAGCATCGCGCCTGCACGCGCTGGCGCTGGCGGCGGCGGTGACCCTGGCCGTCGCCCCCGGCGTCGCCGGCGACGTGGGCTGGCAGCTCAGCTTCGCCGCCGTGCTCGGGATCCTGCTGCTGGCGACGCCGCTGCGCCAGGGGCTGGTGGCGCGGCTCGGCACGGGGCGCTGGCGGCGGGCGCTGGCCGAGGGCGTCGCGGTCACCGTCGCCGCGACGCTGGCGACCGCGCCGCTGATCGCCTTTCACTTCGAACAGCTCTCGACCACGAGCCTCGTCGCCAACGTGCTCGCTCTGCCCGCGGTGGCGCCGGCGATGTGGCTGGGGATGGTCTCCGCCGCCGCCTCCCAAGTCCCCGGCCTGCCGCTGGCGCCGCTCAACGGCCTCGACGCCCTGCTCCTCGCCTACATCGCCCAGGTCGCGCGGTGGTGCGCCGCCCCGGGCTGGGCCGAGCTCCACGTCCACCTCGGCCTCGGCGGCCTGATCGCCTCGTACGCGGCGCTGGTCGCGGTGGTCGCGGGGACGGCACGGATCGCCCGCGCCCGGCGATTGGCGGCGGCTCGCGGCCACCCCTGGCGCCTTTGTTCACCGGGGGTGGCGAAGGTCGGCACGCGGCCGCGGCGGCCGCTGCTGGTGGCGGCCGCCGCGGCGCTGGCGGTCGTGGCGCTGCTCGCGCCCAACCCATTCGCGACCGGCGCGGAGCCCGCGCCGCGACCCGGGGAACTGCGGATCGACGTGCTCGACGTCGGCCAGGGCGACGCGATCCTGCTGCGACCGGGCGCGGCGCCGGCGGTGCTGGTCGACGGCGGCCCTCCCGGCGACGGCCTCGCGGGCAAGCTCGCCGCGCTCGGCGTCGCGCGGCTCGGCGCCGCGGTCATCACCCACGACCAGTCCGACCACGCCGCCGGGGTCGAGGAGTTGCTGGGACGGGTGCCGATCGCGCGCCTGGTCTTCGCCCGGCTCGGCCGCCGGCCGCTCGCGCGGGCGCGCGGCGCCGGTGCCGCCCCGCTCCGGGTCGCGGCCGGGGCGGTGCTGCGTTCCGGGCGGCTGCGGCTGCGGGTCCTGTGGCCGCCGCCGGAGCTGCTCGGGCGGCCGCTCGGCGGCGCCGATCCGAACACCCAGGCGCTGGTGATGCTCGCCCGCTGGAACGGCTTCGCGATGCTGCTCACCGCCGACGCGGAGGCCGAGGCGGTGCCGCTCGACCCCGGTCCGGTAGACGTCCTCAAGGTCGCCCACCACGGCAGCGACGACACCGGGCTCGCGGCGCTGCTGGCGCGGTCGCGGCCGCGGCTCGCGGTGATCTCGGTCGGCGCAGGAAATCCCTACGGGCATCCGACGGCGGCGACGCTGGCGACGCTCGCCGCGCACGGAGTGCCGGTGCTGCGCACCGACCGCGACGGCACCGTCGAGATCGCGGTGCGTCGGGGCAGGATCGCGGTCGACTCGGGCTGAGGACCGGTTCGGGCGTCTCGACGAATGGACGAATCGAAAGTGGGGTTATCCCGGCGGCGGCCTACGGGTTCCGCGGGGGTGCGCCGATGGCGGTCATGGTGGCTCCGATGCTGCGCAAGCTGTCGACGAGGCTCCCGAGCTGGGCCGGCCGGCGGCTGCCCGAACGGATTCGCAGCACCACCTTCGCGATGCTCGGGATCACCACCGCCGCGGGTCTCGGCCTCGTCGTCCTCTTCTCTCAGCCCGGCTGGCCGCTGCGCTCGCTCGGACCGCTTTCCGAACCCTCGACCAGGGAGGCGGTCCACAGCGGCGTCGCCCTCACCTCGCGAACGCCGCAGAGCCACACGGCGGCGCACGGGGGCGGCGCAATCCCCGCTCGAGACGGCGGCAGCCATGGCGGCGGCACGCAGGCCGGTCGCGTCGAGCCGCCGGCGGGGTCGGTCGGGCCCGCGGCGGCGACGGGAAGCGGTCCCCGGAAGGGGCCCCCCGAGCAGCCGGCGGGTGGCGGCCATCACGCGCCGCCGGCCTCCAGCCCGGCACCGGCGCCGGAACCCAGCGCCCCGGTGGCGCCGGCGCCGGCCGCCCCACCGGCCGCTCCTGCCACGAGCGCGACGCCCACCTCTGCCGACACGACCGCCTCCTCGGGTGGCGGTGGATCGACCACCTCTTCGACCGGGTCCGACCCGTCCTCAGGCTCGGACCCGTCCTCGGGCTCGGGGTCCGGCTGGGGCTCGGGCTGGGGCCACTTGCACTCCCACGATCACGGCGGCTCGTCCTGGCAAGGCGGCTCGTCTTCGGGCGACGGGTCCTCGTCGTGGCACGGCGGCTCGTCTCGTCACGGAGGCGGCCCGTCGTCCCACCGCGGCGACTCCGGCTACGGCAGCTCACCGTCCCCCTCGCCGGCTCCGCCGCCCGCTCCGCCCGCTCCGTCCGCTCCGTCCGCGCCGCCGGCCCCGAGCCCCTCGCCGCCGTCCGGCAGTGGCTCGCCGGGCTCCTGGCACGGCCACGACGGCGGCTGGGGTCACGGCGGCGGCTGGGGCGGCGGCGACCGCGGGCGCTCGGGCTGGCACTGAGGAGCGCCGACTCCGGGGCCTGCCCGGGCCGCCATCTAGACTCGGCCGCGTGGCCGACGGGATGCGAGCCCTCTACCTGATCGGCGGCACCGACGAAGCGAAGATCGACGCGACGCGGGGCCGCCTGCGGGCCCGTGCCGAACGCGAGGGCGGCGCCGCCGCGCTCGAGGTCTTCGAGCCGGGTGAGGGCCGCGGCATGCCCGACCACGGGGCGCTGCTGGCGGCGATCCCGGCGATGTCGCTGATGGAGTCGCGCCGCTACCTGCTCGCCGACGGGGTCGAGCGCTGGCGCGACAAGCAGCTCGAGCCGGTCCTCGCGGCACTGGCGGCGCTGCCGCCCGACCTCACCGTCGTCTTCATCTCCCGCGGCAAGGCACCGGCCAAGCTGACCAAGGCGGTCAAGGCGGCCGACGGCGAGATCCACGAGTTCGAGGCGCCGAAGGCACGCGACATGCCCCGCCAGATGGTTGCCGAAGCGCAGCGCCGCGGCTTCCGCCTCGACCCGGCCGCCGCCCGGCTGCTGGTCGAGCGGATGGGCGCCAACCCGGTGCGGCTCGCCAACGAGCTCGACCGCCTGGCGCTGTGGGCGGGGGAGGGGGGCGAGGTCGGTCTCGCCGCGCTCGAGGCGATGGTGGCCGACACGCAGGAGGCCGCGGTCTGGACCCTCTCCGACGCGCTGCTCGACGGCGACGCGGCGGCGGCGCTGCGGACCGGCGAGCGGCTGATCGCCCAGGGGGAGAACGTCACCGGCCTGATCTACGGCCTCGCCTCGCGCCTGCGCGGCGCCTGCGCCGCCGCCGCCCAGCTCGAGGCGGGCGTGCCCCCCAAGCAGGTCGAATCGTCGCTGAAGATGCACCCCTACGCGGCGAAGCTGCTGGTCGGCCGCCTGCGCGAGGCCGAGCTGGCCGACCTGCGCGCGGCGACCGAGACCCTCGCCGAGCTGGAGCTGTGGTGCCGCGGCGAGCGGGCCTACGGCGACGAGCTCGCGCTGACCCTGGCGTTGCGAGAGATGGCTGGTGCTGCCGACTAGGAGGTCGAGGCGGCGAGCTTGGCCGCCTTCGACTTCTTGCGCGCGCCCGTGTTCTTGTGCAGGGCGCCCTTCTGGACGGCCTTGTCGATCTTCGAAACGAGGGTGCGGTGCTCGCTGGCGATCGCCTCGGCGTCGCCGCCCTCGACCGCCGCTTCGAGGCGGCGGAAGTGGGTCTTGACCGTGCTGGTGAGCAGCCGGTTCTCAGAGCGCTCGCGCGCGCTGCGTAGGATCCGCTTCTTCTGTGAGGCTATGTTGGCCATGTCTCAGAGCCCCAGCAGGCGCCGTGCCGGCTGCGGGCGGCCGCCGACTATAGCGACTGAGGAGTTCGCGGGGCGCCCCCGAACCTGAAATCCCATCGTGAGGCCCGAGGCACCAGAGATCCACGAATTCGAGGAGCGGCCGATCAACGCCGACCTGCCGCTGGCGGAGGACGTCGCGATCCGCCGCGCCGAGGCGTTCGAAGCCGCCGAGGAACCGATCGCCGAGCCGGCCCCCGGGCGCCAGGCAGGACGGATCGCCCGCTCGACCGCGTTCTTCTCGATCGCCACCGGCGCCTCGCGCATCGCCGGTCTCGGCCGCGAAGTCGTCGCCGCCAACTACTTCGGCGTCAAGGGCCCGATGTCGGCCTTCACGGTCGCCTTCCAGGTGCCGAACCTGGTCCGTGCCCTGTTCGCCGACGCCGCCCTGCAGCCGGCCTTCGTCCCGGTCTTCACCGAACTGGTCGGCAAGAAGCGCTACCGCGAGGCCTTCCGCCTCGCCTCGACCCTGCTGCTGCTGGCGACGATGGTGCTGGGCGCGATCACCGCCCTCTTCGTCCTCCTGGCGCCGGTGATCATGCCCCTCTTCGCGCCGGGCTTCAAGGAACCGATCCTCGACCTCACGGTCACCCTCTCGCAGGTCCTCTTCCCGATCCTGATCATGCTCGGGGTCAGCGGCGTCGTCGTCGGCATCCTCAACAGCTACGACCGCTTCGGCGCCTTCGCGATCTCGCCGCTGTTCTGGAACCTGACGATCATCGCCGTCCTCGTCGTGCTGGAGCCGCTCTTCCACGGCCAGGACCGGATCTACGCCTACGCGATCGGGATCCTGGTCGGCACCCTGGTCCAGCTGCTGATCCCGACCTGGGACCTGCGCAACACGCCCTTCAAGTTCAGCTTCAGCCTCGACTGGCGCCATCCGGGCGTGCGCCGGGTGCTGCTGCTGATGCTGCCGGTGACGATCAGCCTCGGCCTGATCAACTTCAACATGCTGATCAACAGCCTCTTCGGCTCGCTCGTTTCCAACGAGGGGCCGGCGGCGATCGATAAGGCGTTCCGCATCTACCAGCTGCCGCAGGGGATCTTCTCGGTGGCGATCGCGACGGTGCTCTTCCCGACCCTGGCGCGGTTCGCCAACGCCGGCGAGATCGACAACCTGCGGGCGACGATGGCCAACGGGATGCGGCAGATCCTCTTCGTCCTGGTGCCGGCGGCGGCGGCGATCCTGGTCCTCTCGGACCCGATGATCCGGCTGATCTACCAGCGCGGCGAATTCCACGCCAGCGAAACGGTGCTGGTCGGAACGGCGCTCTTCTGGTTCGCCTTCTCGCTGCCGACCAACGGCGTCTACCTGCTGCAGACGCGCACCTTCTTCAGCCTGCAGCAGCCCTGGCGGGCGACGGCGCTGGCGGCGCTCGACCTCATCGTCTCGGCGGCGGCCGCGGCGGCGCTCTACGGGCCCTACGGGGTCGGCGGCATCGTCGCCGGCACCGGGATCGGGACGACCGTCGCGGTCCTCGCCCAGGCGCTGATCCTGCGCCGCCGCTTCCGCGGCCTGGAGCTGGGACGGCTGCTCTCGACCGGAGTGCGGATCACGATCGCCGCGGCGGCGCTGGCCGGGGCGAGCTGGGTCGTCTGGGACCTGCTCGACCAGGCGGTCGGGCGCGGGCTGGGTGGCCAGATCGTCTCGCTCGGCGCCGGCCTCGCGGTCGGTGGGGTCGTCTACGTAGCGGTGGCGAAGCTGCTGCGGATCGCCGAGCTCGACCAGATCCTGCGTCTGGTGCTGAGGCGGGGCTAGCGGCGCCGGTGCTGGGCCCGGGTCGTTACCTGCTGGGGGTCGCCGAGCTCCTCCTGTTGCTCGGCTGCGCCGGGCTGGGGGCGTGGCGAGTGCGGCGCTGGCTGGTGCCGGAGCTGGGCGGGGTGGTCGGTGGCCTGGCGACGTCGGTGATCGCCGCCGCGCTGCTGATCTGGTGCGCGGAGCTGCTGGGGAGCTTTGGGGCCTGGGAGGCGGTGCCCTATCTCGGGCTGGTGGCGGTTGTGGGGTTGGGGGCCTGGTGGCTGGCGCCGAGAGCAGGGGCGGGCGGTGGGGATGAACGGGCGCGGGACGAAGGCCGGGGAGAAGCCTTGGGCGCGACGCTGATCGCGCTGGCAATCGCCGCCATCGCCGTCATCCACTTCGGGTTCGGCGTCAAGGCCAAGCTCTCGACCGGGATGACCGGGTTCGACTCGACCTGGTACCACGGGCCGTTCGCGGCGGGGTTCTTCCAGGAAGGCGATACCTGGCGGCTGCACCTCATCGCGCCCCAGTTCCTCGCCTGGTTCTATCCCGCGAACGCGGAAATCTTCCACGCGGCCGGGATGCTGGCCTTCTCCCGCGACCTGCTCTCGCCGCTGCTGAACCTGGGGTGGTTCCTTGGCTGCCTGGTGGCGTGCTGGTGCATCGGGCGGCCCTACCGGGTGGGGGCGTGGTCGCTGGCGCTGGGGGCGGTGGCGCTGAGCGTGCCGGCGCTGCACGACCAGGCGGGAGAAGCGAGGAACGACATCGCCGGCATCTTCTTCCTGCTCGCCGCGGTTGCGGTGGCGGTGAATGCCTGGACCGCGGCGAGGGACGGGCAAGGGGCAGGCGGGGAGGAGGGGCCGGAGGGCGGTGCCGAGCCGGATGATCCGCGGCGCGCGGAGCGAGGCCTCTCGGTCGGTGCCCTGGCCGTGGTCGGTCTGGCGGCGGGCCTCGCCGCCGGGACCAAGCTCAACTTCCTGCTGCCGGCGGCGGTGCTGGTGGTGGGCCTGGCGGCCGTCGCACCGAAGAGGGCGCGGTGGCGCGCGCTGTGGGTTCCGGGCGTCGCGGCACTGGCCGGAGGCGGCTACTGGTACCTGCGCAACCTCGCCCACAGCGGCAACCCGCTGCCCTGGATTCACCACCTGGGCCCGATTACGCTGCCCGCTCCCGAGCAGGCGCTCGGGGGCCGCGAAGCCCACACCGTCCTCTCCTACCTGACCGACGGCACCGTCTGGTCGGACTGGTTCCTCCCTGGCCTCCACGCCGGCCTCTGGATCGTCTGGCCCCTCCTGGGCGCCGCCGCTCTGGCCGGCCTGGTGCTGGCGCTGCTCAAGCCGCGCGACCGGTTGCTGGCGGTGGCCGGGGTCGTGGGGCTGGCCGCGGCTCTGGCCTGGCTGGTCGCGCCGACCTCGGCCTCTGGTCCGGAGGGGATGCCGCGCGGGTTCGAGTCCGGCCTCCGCTATCTCGCTCCGGCGCTCGTCCTCGGCCTCGCCCTGCTCCCGGCGGCCCCTCGGTTGCGCGCGTGGCCTGCGTCCCGTCCCGCGCTGTTGAGCTTACTCGCCGATAGACCGAGGAACCTCAACAGCGCTGGGAGGAGACAGATCGCGGCGGGTGTCGTTGCGCTCGCCGTCCTCGTCGTCGCGGTCGGCTACCCCGTGCAGCGGCACTACCTGGGGGACCGGTACGCGAACCCGACCTTCGCCGCGCCGGGGTTGAACGCCGCCTTCAAGTGGGCGCGGGACAGCTCCGGGGCGCGGATCGCGACGACCAGCACCCGCCAGTACCCGCTCTTTGGCACCGACCTCTCCAACCACGTCCAGTTCGTCGGCGTCGAGCGGCCGCACGGCGGCTTCGAGGCGCCGTCGACCTGTCCCGCCTGGCGTCGCGCGCTGAATCGAGGCGGCTACGACTACGTCGTCACCAGCCGCGACCGCCTCGAACCCGGCAAGCCGCCCTACCCCGCCACGGCCCGCTGGACCGAATCCCCCCAGACCGAAGTCGTCCTCAGGAAACCCCCCACGGTCGTCTTCAAGCTGAAGGGACGGCTGTCCCCATCGGCGTGCCCGCCTGACTGACCTGTCCCTGCCCGGTGGGTCCTGCGGATCCGCCCCTGCCGGTGGGTGGCATGGGGGAGGGTCCGAGAACGGACGAACCCGCCCGCCCGCAGGACCCTCCCCCATGACAGGACCCGCCGGCCCGGAGTGTCCAGGCCAGGACCCGCCGGCCGGAGCGCTCCGTCGGCCATACTCCGCAGCTCGATGGAGCACATCCGCAACTTCTCGATCATCGCCCACATCGACCACGGCAAGTCGACCCTGGCCGACCGCATCCTCGAGCTCACCGGGTCCGTCGACCCGAAGAAAATGCAGGCGCAGCTGCTCGACTCGATGGACCTCGAGCGCGAGCGCGGGATCACGATCAAGGCGCAGGCGGTGCGGGTCTCCTACGAAGCCGACGACGGCCAGACCTACCACCTGCACCTGATCGACACGCCGGGGCACGTCGACTTCTCCTACGAGGTCTCGCGCAGCCTCGCCGCCTGCGAGGGCGCGCTGCTGGTCGTCGATGCCGCCCAGGGGGTCGAGGCACAGACCGTCGCCAACACCTACCTGGCGATCGAGAACGGGCTCGAGCTGATCCCGGTGATCAACAAGGTCGACCTGCCCGGCGCCGAGCCCGACCGGGTCGCGCAGGAGATCGCCGACCTGCTGGGCGGCGACCCCGACGAAGCGCTGCGGATCTCGGCCAAGACCGGGATCGGGGTGAAGGAGGTGCTGGAGGCGATCGTCGCCCGCATCCCGCCGCCCGCGGGCGACGGCAGCGCACCGACCCGCGCCCTGATCTTCGACTCCGAGTTCGACCAGTACCGGGGCGTGATCGCCTACGTGAGGATGGTCGATGGCCGCTTCCGCAAGCACGAGCGGATCGTCTCGATGCAGAACGGCAACGAAGCCGACATCGACGACATCGGCTTCTTCCGCCCGGCGATGACCGCGGTCGAGGGGATGGACGCCGGCGACGTCGGCTACCTGATCACCGGGATCAAGGACGTGACCAAGCTGCGCGTCGGCGACACCCTGACCGCGAAGGCCGAGCCGGCGAGCGAGCCGCTCGAGGGCTACCGCGAGGTGAGGCCAATGGTCTTCTGCGGCCTCTTCCCGATCGACACCGACCGCTACGAGGACCTGCGCGACGCGCTGGAGAAGCTGGCGCTGAACGACGCCGCGCTCTCCTGGGAGCCGGAGACCTCCGAGGCGCTCGGCTTCGGCTTCCGCGTCGGCTTCCTCGGCCTGCTTCATATGGAGATCGTGCGCGAGCGGCTGGAGCGCGAGTACGACCTCGACCTGCTGGCGACGACGCCGAACGTGCGCTACGTCGTCCACCTCGTCACCGGCGAGGAGGTCGAGGTCCGCAGCCCGACCGAGCTGCCCGACCCGGGCACGATCGAGTCGATCGAAGAGCCCTTCATCCGGGCGACGATCATCTGCCCGAAGGAGCAGGTCGGGGCGGTGATGGAGCTCTGCCAGCAGCGTCGCGGCACCCACGTCGACATGCACTTCCTCAGCCCGCAGCGGGTCCAGATCCGCTACGACCTGCCGCTCGCCGAAATCGTCCTCGACTTCTTCGACCTGCTGAAGAGCAGCACCCGCGGCTACGCCTCGCTCGACTACGAACCGATCGGCAACCGCGCCTCGGACCTGGTCAAAGTCGACATCCTGCTGGCCGGCGAAAAGGTCGACGCGCTCTCGATCATCGTCTACCGCGAGTTCGCCTACGAGCAGGGCAAGCGGCTGGTCGGGCGGCTGCGCAAGACGATCCCGCGCCAGCTCTTCGACGTCCCCGTGCAGGCCGCGGTCGGCTCCAACATCCTCGCCCGCGAGACGGTCAAGGCGCTGCGCAAGGACGTCACCGCGAAGCTCTACGGCGGCGACGTCACCCGCAAGCAGAAGCTGCTGAAGAAGCAGAAAAAAGGGAAGAAACGGATGAAGGCCGTGGGCCGGGTCGAAGTCCCGCAGGAGGCCTTCCTCGCCGTGCTCGAGATCGACGAGTGACCCCCTGGCTGCACAGCCAGTAGAGTGCCCGGCCAGCGACCCGGGAGGAGTAGTCCATTGGCACTGAAGACTGAGGCGGTAGGCAAGGAATGGCCCGCGACGACCTACCAGGTGGGGCGGGAGAAGATCAAGGAGTACGCCAGCGTGCTGGGGATCGAGAACCCGGTGCACTTCGACGTCGAGGCCGCCCGCGCGGCCGGCTTTCGCGACGTGGTCGCGCCGCCGATGTTCGCGGTCGTCTACAGCAGCCCGGCGGTCGGCCCGGCGATGTTCGACCCCGACGTCGAGCTCAACTTCGCGGCGATGGTCCACGGTGGGCAGACCTTCGAGTGGGACGAGCCGGCCTGCTCGGGCGACGAGGTCACGACCACCGCGAAGTGCCTCTCGATCGAGGAGAAGATGGGCAAAGGCTTCTACGTGTTCGAGACCAACTCGGTCAACCAGGACGGCGCCCAGGTCGTGCGCGGCACCTGGACCCTGATCGTGAGGGGAGTCTGAGATGAGCGACGTGAAGGTGGGCGACTCGATCCCGGAGATGCGGGTGACGCCCGACAAGTACCTGCCGCACCGCTACGCGGGCGCCTCCGGCGACTTCAACCCGATCCACATCGACGACGAGTTCGCCAAAGCGGTCGGCCTGCCGCGCAACATCCTGCACGGCCTCTACTCGATGGGGCTGGTCGCCAAAGCCAACGCCCAGGGGCTGGCCGGCGGCGACCCGCGAGCCCTGAAGCGGCTCTCGGTCCAGTTCCGCGGCATGGGCATGCCCGAGGAGGAGATCGTCGTCACCGGCACCGTCAAGTCGGTGGAGGGCGACCGGGTCGTGGTCGAGACCGAGGCGGCGCAGGGCGACAATCGTCTGATCCGCAACGCGGAAGCCGAGCTGGAGCTGTAGCGGGGAGGGTCGGGTGACCCCTCCCAAAACGCTCGGCTGTCGCCTCGCTTGAGTGTTTTGGGAGGGGTCACCCGACCCTCCTACCAGGCTTCGGGAGGCCCACCCGGCGCTCCTCCTAGACTCTGAGTTGTGCTTTCGGAGCGGCAAGAACTGATCCTCAGGCTGGTGGTCGAGGCTTATCTGGCCTCGGCGCGGCCGGTGGGGTCGCGGGAGCTGGCCGAGCGGCGCGAGGTCGAATGGGGGCCGTCGACGGTCCGCTCCGAGCTCGCCGCGCTCGAGCAGGAGGGGTACCTGACCCACCCGCACACCTCTGCCGGCCGGGTGCCCACCGACGCCGGTTACCGCCTCTACGTCGAAGCGCTGATGTCGGCGCCGCCGGCGACGGTGCCCGAGGCCGAGCTCGAGATCTCGCGGCTGCGGCGCGAGGTCGATGAGGCGATGCGGGAAACGACCGTCGCGCTCGCCCAGGTCACCGACCTGGTCGCGATGGCGACTGCGCCGGCCCCCAGCGTCGGGACGACGATCCACCGGGTCGAGGTCCTGCAGCTGGCGCCGCACCGGATCGTCGTCATCGCGATCGCCTCGACCGGCGACGTCGCCCGCCGCATCTTCGAGTTCGGCCAGCCGGTCGACCCCGGCCTCGTCACCTGGGCCTCGAGCTACCTGAACGAGTCGCTCACCGGTCTCGCGGTCGGCGCCCGGATGATCGCCAGCAAGCTCGCCAACCCCGAGCTCGACCGGGTCGAGGCCGAGTTCGTCGGTGCCCTCGGCTCCGCCTTCACCGAGCTCGCGCCGCAGGGCGGCGGCGACCTCTACGTCGAAGGTGCCTCGCGGCTGCTCTCCGAGGCCCACCTGCCCGACCTGCCGCGCGCCGACGAGCTGATGACCGTGCTGGAGCGCCGCGCCGACGTCCTGCAGATGCTGCGCTCCTCGCTCGAGGAGCGCTCGGTCTACGTCTGGATCGGCGACGAGAACCCGCAGCCGCAGCTGCGCTCGGTCAGCGTCGTCGGCGCCAACTACGGGCTCGCCCACCGCAACCTCGGCGCCGTCGGCGTCGTCGGCCCGCGGCGGATGGACTACGCGACCGCGATAGCCTCGGTCCGCGCCGCCGCCCGCGAGCTCTCCAGCTACTTCGAAACCGTTTACGACGACTGAGCCAACCCATGCCGCGCGACTACTACGAGGTCCTCGGCGTCTCCCGTGACGCCTCCGAGGCCGAGATCAAGAAAGCCTTCCGCAAGCTCGCCCGCGAGCTGCACCCCGACGTCAACGACCACGACCCCGAGGCCGAGGAGAAGTTCAAGGAGGCGGCGGCCGCCTACGAGGTGCTCTCCGACGCCGAGCGGCGCCGCACCTACGACGCCTACGGCGACGAGGGGCTGCGTTCGGGTGGCTTCGACCCGAGCAGCCAGTTCGGCTCGATCGACGAGATCTTCCAGGCCTTCTTCGGCGGTGGCTTCGGCTTCGGCGGCGGCGGCGGCCGGGCGGCCGGAGGCGACATCGCGGCCGAGGTCGAGATCGAGCTCGCCGAGGTCGCGACCGGCGCCGTGCGCGAGGTGCGCTACGACGCGGTCGCGGTCTGCGAGCACTGCCGCGGCAACGGCGCCGAGCCCGGGACGCCGATCACCACCTGCGAGCGCTGCGGCGGCGCCGGCCAGCTGCGCCAGGTCTCGCGGACGCCGTTTGGGCAGATGGCGCGCGCCGTCGTCTGCGACGTCTGCAACGGCGCCGGCAAGATCCCGGAGACGCCGTGCGAGGTCTGCCGCGGCGCCGGGCGCACCCCGGCCGAGGTGACCAAAGAGATCGAAGTGCCGGCCGGGATCGAGGACGGGCAGACGCTGCGCGTCTCCGGCGCCGGCCACGCCGGCGAGGTCGGGGCGCCGCCGGGCGACCTCTACGTCGAGGTGCGGGTCGCCGCCGACGAGCGCTTCCGCCGCGACGGCAACGACCTGATCAGCCTCGTCTCCGTCCCCGCGACCGAGGCGATGCTCGGCACCAAGGTGACGGTGCCGACGCTGGAGGGCGAGCAGGAGATCGAGCTCGGGCCGGGGACCCAGCCGGGCCATGAGGAGACGCTACGCGGCGCCGGGCTGCCGCGGCTCGGCGGTCGCCGGCGCGGCAACCAGCGGGTGATCGTCAACGTCGTCGTCCCGACCAACCTCAGCGACGAGCAGCGCGACCTCGCCGGCCGCCTCGGCGAGACGCTGGGCGAGGAGAACCTCGCGCCCCAGCACGGCGACGGCATCTTCAGCCGCGTGCGCAAGGCCTTCGGCTAGCGGGGCGGGCGCCCGCCGTGATCCGCCTCGCGGTCCGCTGCTCCCCCGACCAGGCCGAGCTGGTGCTCGCCGAGCTGACGGTGCTGGCGCCGAACGGGGTCGAGGAGGAGCGCGGGCCGGGCTACGTCGAGTACGCGATCTACGGCGGTGAGGGGGAGCTGCCGGAGCTGGGCGAGATCGACGCCGCGGTCGGCGCCGGCCGGGTCGAGGTCAGCGCCACCGAGGTGCCCGACGACTGGGCCGACCGCTGGCGCGACTTCCACAAGCCGCTCCTGGTCGGCGAGCGCCTCTGGCTCCGCCCCTCCTGGGAGGAGCCCCGCACCGGCGCGGTAGACCTCGTCCTCGACCCCGGCCGCGCCTTCGGCACCGGCGCCCATCCCACCACCCGCCTCTGCCTCGAGTACCTGCTCGAGCTGCAGGCCGCCGGAGAGGCCACCGGCCCCCTCACCGACCTCGGCTGCGGCTCGGGCGTCCTCGCCATCGCGGCAGCGAAGCTCGGCTGGGCCCCGGTCAGCGGCTACGACCACGAGCCCACCGCCCTGGAGGCAACGGAGCTGAACGCGAAGGCCAACGAAGCTCAGCTAGAGCTTCATCGCATGAACCTGCGCGAAGCCCTACCTCCTCTCGCGCCCACCGTGGTAGCCAACCTCACCTCCCCGATCCTGAAAGCAGTAGCCGCCCAGCTACCGAATCGGGAAGGGGCTCCGGGAGGGGGTTCCCGGAGCCTCCCCGCTGTTGCTCCGGGAACCCCCTCCCGGAGCCCCACCACGCTCGTCTGCTCGGGCCTGCTCCCCTCAGAGCTCGACGAGGTCGCGGCGGCCTTCGCGCCCGCGGGCCTGCGGGAGACCGACCGCCGGAGAGAGGGCGACTGGGCCGCCATCTTGCTTCGTCGCCCCTGAGCTATAGGGTTTTCGCCGATGGTCCTCGCCAACATCACCGACTACAGCGTCGGCCTCTTCATCCACGTCCTCGCGGTCGTCGTCGCCTTCGGGCCGACCTTCGGCTACGGGCTCATCTTCTCGCTCTCGGGCAAGTACCCGCGGGCGACGCCGGCCCTCTTCGAAGCGACCCGCAAGGTCGACAGGTACCTGCTCGAACCGGGGATGATCGTGATCCTGCTCGCCGGCATCTACCTGCTCGCCGAAGGTCCCTGGGAATCGAGCGAAGCGTTCATCACGATCGGCTTCCTCGCGATCATCGTCCTCTTCGGGATGCAGCACGGGTTCTTCCGGCCGCAGGGCCGCAAGGCGCAGGCGCTGGCCGAACGCGACCTCGAGGCGGGCGACACGCTCAGCGAGGAGTACATGGAGGTCGCCAGGCGGCTCGGGATGGTCGGTCCGGTCGCCGGCCTGATCGTGGTCGTGACGATCTTCTTCATGATCGTCAAACCCTGACGGGCGCGGTGCCCGGGGCGGCGGCCCAGCTCGATCCCTCGCTGCCGGTGGCGATGTTCGACTCCGGCGTCGGTGGCCTCACCGTGCTGCACGAGTGCCTGGTCTCACTGCCCCAGGAGGACTTCGTCTACCTCGGCGACACCGCCTGGTTTCCCTACGGCAGCCGCGACCCGGAGCGGCTGCGGGAGCGGATCGCCCGGATCGCCGAGCTGCTGCTCGGGCGGGGCGCGAAGCTGCTGGTGATCGCCTGCAATACCGCCACCTCGGTCGGCGAGGACGTCGCCCGGGCGGTCGCCGCCGCGGCCGGGGTCGAGGTCGTGCCGGTGGTCGAGCCGCAGGCCGAGATCGCGGCGGCGATCACCGCCAGCGGCCGGGTCGGCGTGCTGGCGACGCCGAACACGGTCGAGAGCGGCTCCTACCGGCGGGCGCTGGAAGCGCAGGGGCGGGCGCTGCAGGTGACCGAGGTCGAGGCGCCGCGCCTGGCCCCGTTCATCCAGGAGGGCTCGCTCTTCGACGAGGAGACGATGGCGATGGCGCGCGGCTACTGCGCGCCGCTGAAGGCGGCCGAGGTCGACACGCTGATCCTCGGCTGCACCCACTACCCGCTGGTGGCGCCGATGCTGCAGCGGATCCTCGGTCGCGACGTCCGCCTCGTCGCCGGCGGCCACGCCGTCGCCGCCGCCGTCCAGCGCACCCTGGAGCGAGCCGGGCTGGCCCGCGCGGGGAGCGAGGAGGGCCGCTACGACTTCCTCTGCACCGGCGACCCCGGGGCCTTCCACGCGATCGGCACCCGCTTCCTGCAGATGCCGCTGGGGGAGGTCGAGCGCGTCGACCTCGGCTCCGTTGCCTGAACCGGCACGGAGCCGGCACATAGTTGGCACGAACCGCGCGCCACGCAATGGATCTCACGCTCTTCGAGGTCGCGCCCGACGCGGCCCTTTAACCTTGGTGCCGTGAGCGTTCTCGAACAGGTCCAGGGCGACGTCAAGACGGCGATGAAAGCGCGCGAAAGCCAGCGCGTGGCGGCGCTGCGCCTGGTCGTCGACGTGCTCCAGCAGGACGCCAAGCTGGGCAAGGGCGACGAGGTCGCGGTGCTGCAGCGCGAGCGCAAGAAACGGGTCGAGGCGGCGGAGGCCTACGAGGGCGCCGGCCGCGCCGAGCAGGCCGCCGCCGAGCGCTTCGAGGCGGAGCTGATCGAGGGCTACCTGCCGCAGCAGCTCTCCGACGCCGAGCTCGACGATCTGGTGGCGGCGGCGATCGCCGAGACCGGTGCCAGCGAGCAGAGGCAGATGGGCCAGGTGATGTCGGCGCTGATGCCGAAGGTCGGCGGGCGCGCCGACGGCAAGCGGGTCAGCGCCGCGGTGCGGCAGAAGCTGGGTAGCTAGTTGGCCCGGCGGCAGCTGACGCTCGACAACACGGTGGCGGCCGAGCTGGCGGGGTCGGAGGACTCGGTGCTGCGCGCGCTGCGCGGCAAGCTCGACGCCGAGCTGCACCTGCGCGGCAACGTGCTGACGCTCGAGGGCGAACCCGACGACGTCGAGCAGGCGGCCCACGTGGTCGACGAGATGGTCGAGCTGATCGAGCAGGGCCACGAGGTGGCGCCGGGGACGATCGAAGCGGTGACCGGGGCGCTCGAGGCGCACGAGGACCCGGCCGAGATCCTCGAGGACGTCGTCTGGCGCCACCGCAACACCAAGGTGGCGCCGAAGACGCTGAACCAGAAGCGCTACGTCGACTCGATCCGCCGCAACACGATCACCTTCGGGATCGGTCCGGCCGGCACCGGCAAGACCTTCCTCGCGGTGGCGATGGCGGCCGCGGCGCTGACTGAACGCGAGGTGCAGCGGATCATCCTCACCCGGCCGGCGGTCGAGGCGGGGGAGCGGCTCGGCTTCCTGCCCGGCGACATCCAGGCCAAGGTCGACCCCTATCTGCGGCCGCTGTTCGACGCCCTCTACGACATGATCGACCCCGACCGCGTCAATGGCTACTTCGAGCGCGATGTGATCGAGGTGGCGCCGCTGGCCTTCATGCGGGGCAGGGCGCAGCCGGTCGACCAGCCGGTGCTCACGCCGTCGGGTTTCAGGCCGATCGGCAGCCTCGAGGTAGGCGACATGGTCGTCGGCTCTGGCGGCTCGCCGACGCCGGTGCTCGGCGTCTATCCGCAGGGCCGGAAAGAGGTGCTCCGGGTGAGCACCCAGGACGGTGCCTCGACCCTCTGCTGCGCCGAGCACCTCTGGCATGTCTTCACCGCGTCCGACCGCCGCCGGGGCAAGCCCGGCCGCGTCCTGGAGACCCGCGAGATGGTCGGGAACCTGCGGTCGGCGCATCAGCGCCGCTACGAGCTTCCGCTGCTTTCCTCGCCGGTGAAGATGGCGCCGCGCGAGGTCCCGCTCGATCCCTACGCGCTCGGCCTCCTCCTCGGCGATGGCTGCATCACCGGCAAGACGACCCCGACCTTCGCCACCGCCGATCCGGAGCTGGCCGATTCCCTGGAGAAGGCGCTCGACGGCATCGAGCTGAAGCCGAAGGGCGGGTACGACTACGTCCTCCGGCATGTTCACGGCCACCGCGGCGGCGTCATCGTCGCCAACCCTGTGACCGCCGCCTTGCGCAAGCTGGGCCTGCTCGGGACCAGGTCGGAGACCAAGTTCGTCCCCGAGATCTATCTGCACAACACGCCGGCGATCCGCCTGGCGGTGCTGCAGGGACTGCTCGACAGCGACGGCGGGCCAGTCGCCCAGCGTGGACGCAGCTGCCGCATCCAGTTCGGCACCTGCTCGGAGCGCCTGCGCGACGACGTCACCTTCCTCGTGCGGTCGCTCGGTGGAGTCGCGTACCGCCGCACGCGGGTCGCTGTCGGCCGCGCTCCCGGTCGCGCCAACGGTCGGCCGGTGCACCACCGGGTCGACGCCTTCGTGATGGACCTGCGCCTGCCGCCGGGGATCGAACCGTTCCGCCTCGCCCGCAAGCGCGAGGCATACCGGCGCGACGGCGGAGGTCGGCCGATGCGGTTCATCGATTCGATTGAGCCGGCCGGCGAGGCGGAGACCGTCTGCATCCAGGTCGCCGCCGCCGATTCCCTCTACGTCACCGACGACTTCCTGCTTACCCACAACACCCTCAACGACTCCTTCGTGATACTCGACGAGGCGCAGAACACGAGCCCCGAGCAGATGAAGATGTTCCTCACCCGGCTCGGCTTCAACTCGCGGATGGTCGTCACCGGCGACATCACCCAGATCGACCTGCCGACCGATCAGCGCTCGGGCCTGATCGTGGTCCGCGAGATCCTCCGCCAGGTCAAGGACGTCTCCTTCGTCGAGTTCGGCGGCGAGGACGTCGTCCGCCACAAGCTCGTGCAGCGGATCGTCGCCGCCTACGACGCGCACGGCAACCGCGAGGGCGCGGCGCGGGCCGAACACGGGCCGACGCCGAGATCCGGGTGAGCGCCGACCTCGCCGACGTCCCGGCGGAGCTGCGCGAGGCGGTGGCGGCCGCGCTGGCCGCGGCCGGGGTGGAGGACGGCCACCTGGCGGTCGAGCTCGTCGACGCCGAGCGGATCCGGGAGCTGAACCGCGAGCACCGGGGGAAGGACGCGCCGACCGACGTGCTCGCCTTCCCGATCGACGAACGCGACGCGGTCCCCGGCCCGCGCGAGCTCGGCGACGTCGCGATCTGCCCCGAGCACTGCAGCGACGTCACCGAGGCCGCCGTCCATGGCGCCCTCCACCTCTGCGGCCACGACCACGAGACCGACGACGGCGAGATGCTGGCCCTGCAGGCCGAGGTCCTCGCCTCGCTGCGATGACGCGAGCTGGTTTCATCGGTCTCGCCGGGCGGCCGAACGTCGGCAAGTCGACGCTGGTCAACGCCCTGGTCGGCTCCCACGTCGCGATCGTCTCGACCCGGCCGCAGACCACGCGCCGGGCGATCCGCGGCGTCGCCACCGACCTGCAGGCCGAGCGGCAGCTGGTCCTCGTCGACCTGCCCGGCGTGCAGCGGCCGCGCGACGTGCTGACCGAGCGGATGCAGCGCCGGGTCGAGCGCGAGCTGGCCGACTCCGACGTCGTCGTGGTCGTGATCAACGGCGCCGAGGGGGTCGGGCCCGGGGACCGCTTCATCGTCAAGGCGCTGCTCGACGCCGGCGCCGAGCTGCCGGTGATCTGCGCCGTCAACAAGGTCGACGCGGTCGGCCCCAACGAGCTCGTCCCGGTGCTCGCCGAGGCCGCCGAGCTCCAGGGGGTCGACGAGGTCTTCCCGATCAGCGCCCGTTCCGGCGAGGGCCTGGAGGCGCTGCTGGCGCGGCTCGGCGAGCTCGTCCCCGAGGGCCCGTACCTCTACCCGCCGGAGGACCGCAGCGACCAGTCGAGCGAGCTGCTGCTGGCCGAGCTGATCCGCGAGCAGGTGCTGAACCGGACCCGGCAGGAGATCCCGCACTCGGTCGAGGTCGCGGTGGGCGAGGTCGACTCGCGCGAGGACGGCCTGGTCACCGTGCGGGCCGAGATCTGGGCCGAGACCGAGTCGCAGAAGGGGATCCTGATCGGCAAGGGGGGCAGCAAGATCGGCGAGATCGGGGCCGCCGCGCGGCGCTCGCTCGAAAGCGAGTTGGGGACCCGGGTCCACCTCGACCTCAGCGTCCGCGTGCGCCGCCACTGGCGCCGCGACGAGGACCTGCTCGACCGCCTGGGAATCGAATGAGCCCCGCGAGGTCCGCATTTTGCGGCGCCGCTACGATTGACCGTCGTGTTTGGAGAAATCGAATTCGACCAGCGTGGGCTGGCGCCGTGCATCGTCCAGGACTTCGCCACCGGCGAGGTGCTGATGTTCGCCTGGGTCAGTGCGGAATCCCTGGAACTGACGCTGGAGACCGGCGATCTGCACCTGCACAGCCGCTCGCGCGACCAGCTCTGGAAAAAAGGCGAAACCTCGGGCGCCTTCATGCACCTGCGCCAGCTCCGCTACGACTGCGACGGCGACGCGATCGTCGCGATGGTCGACCCGGCCGGGCCCGCCTGCCACACCGGCCAGCGCAGCTGCTTCTACCGCGAGGTGCTCGGCTCGGCCTCGATCCGCAAGGATGCCCCGCCGGCCCCCGGCGAGCCGTTCCCGGTCACCTACGAAGCGCTGCCGGCGCTGGAACGGACGCTGCGCAGCCGCGCGATCGAGCGGCCCGAGGGCAGCTACACGGTGAAGTTGCTGGAGAACCCGCCGCTGATCGGGGAGAAGGTCGAAGAGGAGGCCGAGGAGGTCGCCCGCGCGGCGCGGGAAGAGAGCGACGACCGGGTCGCCGAGGAGGCCGCCGACGTGCTCTACCACCTCAGCGTGCTGCTGTTCCAGCGCGGGGTCTCGCAGGCGCAGGTGATGGAAGTGCTGAATGCCCGTAGCGGCTAGCGAGCCGAGCAGGGTGGCGGTGACGGTCTGATGATGTCCGACGCCCTGCGAGCGCGAGCGCGGGATTCCGAGCTGACGCTCGAGCCGAGCCTGGAGCGGGCTCGCGAGCTCGCCCGCGAGGGCAACGTCGTCCCGGTCCGCGCCCGCGTCGTCGACGACTGCGAGACTCCGGTCTCGGCCTTCCTCAAGCTGCGCGCCGGCGAGCCGGCGGGGGCGCCGTGCTTCCTGCTCGAGTCGGCCGAGCAGGGCCAGGTGGGCCGCTACTCGTTCGTCGGCCTGCGCCCCCGGGCGGTGCTGCGCTGGAGCGACGGGACGCTCTCCGAATGGAGCGGCGAGGGAGCCGCCGCCGGCGTCGCGCCGCTGCGCAGCGACCCCGCGCCCGATCCCTACGCCGCGGTCGCCGAGCGCCTCGCCGCCTACCGGCCGGCCCCGGTCGAGGATCTGCCGCCGTTCGTCGGCGGCGCCGTCGGCTTCTTCGGCTACGACCTCGTGCGGACCGTCGAGCCGCTGGGAGAGCCGAACCCCGACCCGCTCGGGCTGCCCGACCTGGCGCTGATGGTGACCGACGCGATGCTCATCTTCGACCACCTGCGTCACGAGCTGACGATCCTCGCCTGCGCCTTCGCCGACGACGAGGGCGGGATCGAGGCCGGTTACGAGCGGGCGGCGGCGACGATCGCGACGATGCGCGAGCGCCTGCGCGGCGCCGTCCCGACCCCTGCCGCGCCGACCGCCTGCGAGCCGCCCGAGTTCGAGTCGAACATGACCCGCGAGCA
>CAWEOH010000021.1:0-21305 GCA_963810455.1 uncultured Actinomycetes bacterium | reverse complement strand
CAGCCGGGACCCGTGGCGCCGACCGCGGAGCTGCGCCACGCCGCGATGCGCGTCGACCCCGCCAGGGTCGACCGCATGCTCGACGCGGTCGGCGAGACGGTCCTGCACCGCCGCCGTCTGGAGCACATCGCCGGCGATCGGATCCTCGCCGCCGGCGAGGAGGCGGAGGAAGAGATGGACCGTGGCGAGCGCCTGCTCGCCCAGCTTCAGGACGCGGTGATCGCGATGCGAACCCTGCCGGTCTCCTCGATCACCGGCCATTTCCCCCGCGCCGTTCGTGACATCGCGACGGCGGAGGGCAAGGAGGCGGACCTGGTCGTCACCGGCTCCGAGACGCAGCTCGATCGCGTCATCCTCGAGGGAATCTCCGATCCGATCGTCCACCTGCTCCGCAACGCGGTGGCCCATGGGATCGAGCCGCCGGAGGAGCGCGAGGCGGCCGGCAAGCCCCGGCGCGGGCGGATCGAGCTGCGCGCCGAGCAGAGGGGCGGGATGGTCGCGATCGAGGTTGCCGACGACGGCCGCGGGGTCTCGCCGGAGCTGATCGAGCGGGGGGCGCGACCGGCTCGCTCGCCGAGGTGCTCGCCACCGCGGGTCTCTCGACCGCGGTGGAGGTGGGCGATCTCGCCGGGCGCGGCGTCGGCCTCGACGCGGCCAAGAGCCACGTCGAGGCGCTCGGCGGCAGGGTCGAGGTGCTCAGCGAGGCGGGTCGCGGGACGCAGGTGATCCTGCTGGTACCGATGACGCTGGCGCTGCTCGACGTGCTGCTCTTCGAACGCGACGGTCAGGCCTTCGGCCTCCCGGTCTCCAGCGTGGGCGAGGTGGTGACCGTGACGGAGACCGCATCGCTGGAGGGAGAGGCGCGCATCGAGCACAGGGGGAGGGTGGTGCCGCTCGCGGACCTCACGGCCCTGCTCGGCGCCACCGGCCCCCCGCTCCCGTCCCGGCCGCCGGCGATCGTCGTGGCGACGTCGACCCGGGCGGTCGCGGTGGCCTGCGATCGGGTCATCGGCGATCGCGAGCTGGTGGTGAAGGGCCTCGGCCCCTTGCTGGCCGGGACCAAGGGGTATCTGGGGGCCGGCATCCGCGAGGACGGAAGGGTGGCGCTGATCGTCGACCCCAACCACCTGCTCGAAGCCCGGGCCCCGCGGGCGCCCGTCCCCGTCGCGGCCGCGCGCCGCCGGGCGCCAACGGTGCTGGTCGTCGACGACCAGTTCAGCGTTCGCCAGCTGCAGCGCGGCATCCTCGAGGCCGCCGGCTATCGGGTCGAGGTCGCGCGGGATGGCCGCGAGGCTCTGCAGAAGGTGTTGGCGGACCCCGAAATCGATCTCGTGCTGACCGACGTCCAGATGCCGGAGATGGACGGGTTCGAGCTCCTGAGGGCGATCCGCGAGGACGAATCGCGTGGGTCGCTGCCCGTCGTGATCGTCACCTCCAAGGGGGGTGAGGAGCACCGGCAGCGGGGTGCGGAGGAGGGCGCCGACGCCTACATCGTCAAGCAGGAGTTCAACCAGCAATCCCTGCTCGAGACGATCGGGCGCCTGGTCGGCAGCTAGCGCGATGGCGCGGCCCCGGCGGATCGTCATCTGCGACCTCTCCGAGACGCGAGCGCGGGAGCTTGCCGGATTCCTCGAGCGCGATCCGGGCCTCGAGGTCACCGGCAGGTTCGGTGGAGTGAGGGAGATGCTGGCGGGAATCGAGGAGCCGGCCCCGGATCTGATCGCCCTCGACCTCGAGACGGCCGGAGCCGATGTCGCCGCCGCCGTCGAGCCCTTGGCGCGGGAGCGTGGCCTGCCGGTGGTGCTGATCGGCGCCCGCTCGAAAGGCGACGAGGAGGGGATCGCCGGGGCGCTCGCCGCCGGGGCCCTGGAGGCGATCACCGAGGACCGGCTGCGCCTCGACGACCCGGAGAGCCTCTGGGCGGTGGCCCTGCGCAGCCGGGTCAAGCGCCTCGCCAACGTGCAAACGCGCCGCGGCGAGGGGAATCCGACTGCCGCGGCGCCGGGGCCACTGCCCTGGCGGAGACCGGGGCCCGGCTACCGCGCCGTGGGGATCGGCGCCTCGGTCGGGGGGCCTCCCGCCCTGGTCGAGGTCCTCGGCCGGTTGCCGCGAGACTTCCCGCTACCGGTGCTGGTGGTTCAGCACATGGCACCGAGCTTCGGCGAGGGCCTCACCGCGTGGCTGGACCGAAGCGTGCTGCCCCCGGTGGCGATCGCCGGCGATGGTCAGTCGCTCGGGCCCGGCATCTGGATGGCGCCCGAGGAGGCCCACCTGCGCCTGGAACCGACGATGAGGCTGCGCCTCGATCGCGAGAGCGAGCGCGGCGCGCACCGTCCCTCGGTGGACGTTCTCTTCGAGAGCCTCGCGTCGGCGGCGGGGGAGGACGCGGTTGGCGTCGTCCTCACCGGAATGGGTCGCGACGGCGCCGAGGGAATTCGGAGGATCTCAGCGGCGGGTGGACTGACGATCGCCCAAGACGAGGAGACCTCGGCGGTGTTCGGGATGCCCGCCGCGGCAATCGAGGCGGGGGTCGACCTCGTGCTCCCCCTCGAGGAGCTGGCGCGGCGGCTGGCCGCGCTGCGGGTGCGGAGCCTCGGATGAGCGGCGGGGCGGTGAGGGCGGTCGCCGAGCGGGTCAGGCGCGAGACCGGGATGGTCGTCAAGGACGCGCAGCTGCCCGCTCTGGAGGCGGCGATCGGGCGAGCCGCTCCGGGGATGAGCGCGGAGCGATTCCTGGCCGAGCTGTCCGGCCGGGCGCCGGGCGCTCTCTGGCACCGCCTCGTCGATGAGGTGACCGTGCCCGAGACCTATTTCTTCCGCGAGCGGCGCGAGCTGGAGGCGATCGATTGGCGGCGCCTGGTGGAGGCGGCGAGGGAAGGGGGCTTCGGGGCCGTGCGGGTATGGGTCGTCGGCTGCTCGACCGGCGAGGAGGCCTACTCGTTGGCGATCCTCGCCAGCGAGGCACTCGGGCGAGGGGAGACGCCGGTCACGATTCTCGCCACCGACGTCTCCCACGGGGTGCTCAGGCGCGCGGAAGCGGGAGGTGGCTATTCGCAGCGTTCGGTTCGCGATCTGCCGGTCGGCCTGAGGGAGCGCTACCTGTTCCTCGACGACGGCCGCTACCACGTCAAGGACAGCCTCAGGTCGCTGGTCCGGTTTCGCCATCACAACCTGATCGATGACCCCTCGCCACCGCTGGGCGAGGTGGTGTTCGACGTGATCACCTGTCGCAACGTGTTGATCTATTTCGACCCGCCGACGGTGGAGCGGGCGCTGCGCTCGCTCGAAGCGGGATTGCGGCCAGGCGGTCGCCTGATCCTCGGTGCCGCGGATCGCCTCACGACCGTGGGGAGCTTCGGGCGAGATCTCGCCGGTCAGGCAGAGCGCCGGCGTCGGCGCGGGCCGGTGAAGCCGGCGCTGCGGCGACCGCTTGGCCTCGACCCCAGGCCGGGAGAAGAGGCGGGCCCGCCGGCCGCCGTCGCCGTGCCGGCGGCGGCCGAGCGGCCGCTGGTCCCGCGCCGGCGGGCCGAGGACAGGGTCGAGGACGCCCTGCTGGCGGCCGACAGGGGAGACCTCGACGCGGCGCTCGAGATCGTCGAGGCGCTGCTGGTCGAGGATCCGACGATGGTCGATGCGTATTTCGTCCGCGGCCTGGTCGAGCTCGATCGCGGCGACCTCGGCGCGGCGATCGGGTCGCTGCGCAGGGCCCTCTACCTCGACCCTACCTTCGGGCTCGCGGCCTTCGAGCTCGGCCGCGCCCACGACGCCGGCGACGACCCACCGGCCGCTCGGCGGGCCTACGCGCAGGCGCTGCGAACGCTCGACCCCGAGGACGAGCGCCATCGGGTGATCCTCGACCAGGTCGTCCTCGCGGATGTCGCCGCCGCCTGCGCGGCGCGCCTGCAGGGAGAGTCGGAGGGCGCCCCGTGAAGGTGATGGTCGTCGACGACTCTGCCGCCTACCGGCGGGTGCTAGAGGCCGCGGTGAGGAGGCTCGACCACGAGTGCCTGGTGGCGGCCGACGGGCTGGCTGCCTGGGAGATGTTTCAGGCCGAGGGCGCCGACGTGGTGATCAGCAACTGGATGATGCCCGGGATCGACGGTGACGAGCTCTGCCGGAGGATCAGGGCATGCGACCGGCCCTATGCCTACTTCATCCTCTTCACGGCGCTCGAGGGCAAGCGGAACGTGATGCGCGGGATGGAGGCGGGAGCCGACGACTACCTCGAAAAGCCGCTCGACGAGGACGAGCTCGAGGCCTGCCTGGTCGCCGCGACCCGGGTCACCGGGCTCTACCGGAAGCTGGCCGAGCAGCAGGACGAGCTGGAGCGGTTGAACCGCCAGCTCTTCGAGCAGTCCCGCCAGGACGCGCTGACCGGGTTGGGCAACCGGCTGCGGATGCAGGAGGACCTGGAGACGATCGAGGCCAACGTCGAGCGGTACGGCAACGGCTACGCGGTCGCGCTCTGCGACGTGGACCGCTTCAAGGCATACAACGACAGCTGCGGTCACCTCGCGGGGGACGATGTCCTCGAGGCCGTGGCAGGGGCGATTCTGCGGACCTGCCGGAGGGGCGACGCGGCCTACCGCTATGGCGGCGAGGAGCTGCTCGTCGTCCTCCCGGGCCAGGGCGCCGCGCTTGCCGCCGCGGCGGCGGAGCGGATGCGGCTCGCGGTCGAATCGCTGGCAATCGCCCATCCACGTGGCGAGCCCGCCGACGTGGTGACGATCAGCATCGGCGTCGCGGTCCGCCACAGCGGTGCGCGCGCCGGCTTCGAGCCGCTGTTGAGTGACGCTGACGACGCCCTCTACCAAGCCAAGGCCGAGGGTCGAAACACGGTGGTTGTGCACGATCCCGCGCCCTGATCCCGGTCGCATAGGCGCGCCACCTCGGCCGAGCTGGTGTAACTTGTAGCAAGGAATACAAGGATTCCCGCTCCTTCTACGACAAGAAGAAGGGAGGGCTCCAGTGGAAAACCTGACTTTGCCTGGGCTCGAATGGTCGGGTCGAGCGGACAACAGCTCGCCCGGAGAGCCAGTCGAGGCCCGCATCCTCGTCACCGATGACCGCCCCGAGATGCGGAACCTGGTCGATCGCGCCCTGGGCGACCATTTCGAGTGCCAGTTCGCGAGCAGTGTCAGACAAGCTCACGCGAGGCTTGCTCTCGGCAGGTTCGATATAGCCCTCTGCCACTTCGACCACGCGGACGGGTCGGGGTTGGAACTCGCCGCGGAGATCGTCCGCGATTTCCCGTCGACGGCGACCGTGGTCCTGGCCACCGGGGAGGACGAGCCGGAGGCCGCGAAACGGGCATTCGATCTCGGTGCCTATGGCTATCTGGTCGAGCCGTTCCTGCCCGGACAGCTCTTGATCACCGTCCTCAGCGCCCTGCGGCGCCGCAAGCTCGAGATCGTCGCCAGGGCCCACAGCCGAAACCTGGAGGACAGGCGGCAGACGATCATCGACATGGCGCCGGTCGCCATCTACGCCAGAGACAGATCGGGCCGCTACATCGTCGCGAACAGGGAGGCGGACGCGCTCGCGGGACTGGGGCCGGGAGGGCTGATGGGACGGATCGACGATGCGTTCATGCCTCCCGAGCAGGCGCGTCCTGGCTTCGAGAGAGACCGGCGGGTGTTCGTGGAGGGGGTCGTTCAGGAGCAGGAGGACTCCGTCGTTCTCGGCGGAGTGGAGAAGACCTTCAAGACGATCAGGTTCCCGCTCCTCGACGAGGAGGGTGAGATCATCGCGGCCGGAGGGATCTCGGTCGACATCACCGCCGAGCGCGAGGCGGTCCGCCTCCGGGACGAGCTGGCCGATACCCAGCGCAAGGCGATCGAGGAGTTGCGCCACTCTCACCTGGAGGCGATCGAAGGACTTGCGAAGGCGATCGAGCTGCACCACTCTCCCACCGCCGACCACGTCAAGCGGATGGGCACCATCGCTGCCTTCCTGGGCGCCCGGCTCGGGCTCGACCTGGAGCAGGTCCAACTCCTGCGCGCCGCCGCCCCGATGCACGACATCGGAAAAGTCGGCACCTCCGCCGCGATCCTCGGCAAGGCTGGTCCCTTGAGTGAGGCCGAGCGCGCCGAGATGGAGCGCCACACGACCGTCGGGCACGAGATCTTCGCGAATTTCGAAAGCGACCTGTCGCGCCTCGCCGCGACGATCGCCCTCACCCATCACGAGCGCTACGACGGCAGCGGATACCCCAGTGGGCTGGCCGGCGAGGAGATTCCGCTCGAGGGTCGGATCGCGGCCGTCGCCGACGTCTTCGACGCCCTTCTCAGCGACCGCAGCTACAGGCCGGCGATGTCCGTCGACCAGGCGGTCGAGGTGATCAGAGAGGGGCGGGGAACCCAGTTCGACCCCCGGGTCGTCGACGTCCTCCTCGGCCATCTCGAGGATGTGCTCCGGCTTCGCGCCTAGCCAGGCCGATCGTTTTAGAGGGAGAACTCCTGCAAAAGGGGTGTGTGGACGGTCGCCTGGGTGCTGGGCGGGCTGATCCAGGGCGGCGACTGCGACTGGGCGAGCCGGAGATCAGCGGCCTCGGCGCACTGACCGCGCGCCACGCCTTCCGGTCCTGACCGAGCAGCGGTCGAGCAGCTCCTCGGTCGTGCTCGCGGTCAGGTTGGCGACGGCCATCATCCGCGCCACCGCCTCGACCGCGGCAAGCTCGCGCGGCGACAGGTGCCGCGCGGCCGCGGCGGCGAGCTCGGGGTCGACCGGCTCCCGGAAGCGCGCCTCGGCCAGCGCGGCGGCGTAGGCGACCGCCGCCCTGTCGCGCTCGTCCAGCGCCTCGAGGTCGCCGATCCCGATCGCCTCCAGGTCGGCGGCGCTGACCCCGGCACGGTCGGCCCAGCGCTCGTGCACGTAGGTGCAGCCGCGGCAGGCGTTGACGTGGCTGACTGCGACCATCACCCGCTCGCGCAGCGCCGGGTCGAGGTCGCCGCGGGCGTAGGTCCCGAGCAGCGGCCGCGCCCGCCGCGCGACCCCGAGCACGTCCGCGGCCGCCTCGCCGGCCGAGGAGAACGTGCGCGGGGATCCGTCGAGCGTCGCCATCACCAGAAGTGTCCCTGATTTCGCCGCGCCGTTTGCGGCATTTCACCCCCTATAAGGGGTGAAATGCCGCAAAAGTGGTGGTTCTGGCTGATCGCGACCGTCCGGCGTCCTAGATATTCCGGACGACCCCGAGGCCGACTCCAGCCTCTGGCGAGCGAGCTCGCTGCGCTTTGAAGCTTTTGTCAAGGCCATGCGAAGAGATCTTGGAATCGACAACCGTGGGCTCCAAGAGGGAGATCTCATTCGGATTGGGGTCGAAGATTTCGACAGCGATAGCTTGTGATCGTCGATTCTCAGAGCAACGAGCGCGTTTCCGACTTTTCGCCCCTATGGGTGCACATAGTCGGAAAGGCGACCATGATCTCCCGCGCAAAGGCGCTATTCGACCGTCAGGATCCCTTCCATCCCGGCTTCGCGGTGGCCGGGGACGGTGCAGAAGAATTTGTAGGTGCCGGGCTTGAGCTCGATTTCGGTCGAGTCGGAGCCTTCGGCGATGGTTTCGGTCTGGCCGAGGACTTCGCCGTTGAAGGTTTCGATCGCGACGTCGTGGGCGATCGGCTGGGGGTTTTCGAATTCGATCGTGACCTCGCCGGCTTCGACGCTCGCCGTGTCGCTGGCGTAGGCGAGGCCGGATTCGGCCGCGGCGATCTTCAGCGTCGGGTGGCCGCCGCCCGCGGCTTCTTCGCCCGCTTCGGATTCTTCGCTCCCGCCTGAGCCCCCGCCTTCGCCGCCGGCTTCTTCGGCGCTCGTTTCGGCGCCGCCCGTCGCTTCGGTGCCGCTCGAGCTGGAGCCACCGCAGGCGGCGACGAGCAGCGCGACGACCACCAGCATCAGTGCGACCGCGACCTTCTTCATGGCGTTCCTTTCTCCCGGGAAAGTCTCTTGATCACTCTATCCCGATACGGGAGCGGCGGTGCCGCGGCTCAGCCCGCTCAGCGGCCGTGGAACTCGGGCTTCTCGCCGCCGAAGAAGGCTTTGATGCCCTTGCGCAGGTCTTCGGTCGCCATGCTGTCGGCGATCCCGTGGCGCTCCAGCTGCAGGTGGTCGGCGATCCGGTTCTCGATGCTGACCCCGACCAGCTGTTTCGCCATCCGCACGTAGTGGGGCGCCATCGCCGCCAGCTTCCGCGCCCTGGCGCGGGCGCTCTCCATCAGCGCCTCGGGCGCGACCACCTCGGAGACGAGGCCCTCGGCGAGGGCGTCGCGGGCCGGCATGTTCGGGTCCTCGAGCAGGATCTCCAGCGCCCTGCTCGGCCCGACCACGCGGGGCAGGAAGTAGGTCATGCCGCCGTCCGGGGAGGCGCCGATGCGGCCGTAGGCGGGGGCGAGGAAGGCGCTCTCGGCGGCGATCCGCAGGTCGCAGGCGAGCGCCAGCGAGAAGCCCGCGCCAGCGGCCGGCCCGTTGACCGCGGCGATCACCGCGCACGGGATCCGGCGCAGGTCGATGATCCCCTGGTGCAGCACGTCGGCCCCGTGGCGGACGCTGGCGGGGAGGTCGACGCTCTCGTCTTCGGCGCCTTTCATGAACCAGTTGATGTCGCCGCCGGCGCAGAACGCGTCGCCGGCGCCGGTCACGATCAGCGCCCGCAGCGGCGCCTGGTCTGCGCACCAGGAGAAGGCGATCGGCAGCTCGGCGATCAGCTCCGGGCTCATCGCGTTGAACGCCTTCGGCCGGTCCAGGGTGAGGACCCCGACCCCGTCCTCCCCGACCTCGATCCGCATCGTCTTCAGCTCCGGCGGCACCGGCTCCCCACCGCTCATCGTTCCTCCCTCTCCCGCATTACGGACGACTCCTCAATTGCCTGGGTGGGCCGCAGCCTACCCTTTGCTGCGATGGCCGACGCCGCCCCCGAGAACCGGCAGCTGTCCCGCGCGGAGCGCATCGCCGAGCGCCGCCGCGAGCTGCCCGACGCTCCCGGCGTCTACCTCTTCTACGGCGCCGACGGCGAGCTGCTCTATGTCGGCAAGGCGCGCTCGATCCGCAAACGCGTCGCCTCCCACTTCTCCGGCGGCAACACGCGCCTCACCACGCGGATCGACCGGATCGACACCCTGGTCACTCAGACCGAGGCCGAGGCGCTGCTCGCCGAGCAGAGCTTCATCAAGCGCCACCGGCCGCATTTCAACATCCGCCTGCGCGACGACAAGTCCTACCCCTACGTCGCCGTCAGCCTCGACGAGGAGTACCCGCGCGTCTACTTCACCCGCGAGAAGCACCGCTCCGGCCGCGCCTACTTCGGCCCCTTCTCCTCCGCCAAGCGGGTGCGGGAGACGCTCGACCTGCTGGGCAAGCTGTTCCAGTTCCGCACCTGCGAGGGCCGCGAGCCGGGCCGCCGCTCCGGCAGCCCCTGCCTCGACTACTACATCAAGCGTTGCGGGGCGCCCTGCGTCGGCCACGTCAGCCAGGAGGAGTACCGGCGCAACATCGAGGCGATCGTCGACTTCCTCTCCGGCCGTTACCGCCAGGTCGAGGACGAGGAGCGGGAGAAGATGGAGAGCGCCGCCGCGGCCGAGGAATTCGAGCGGGCGGCGGTCCACCGCGACCGGCTCAAGGCGATCCGCTCGCTGTTCGAGCGCCAGCGGGTCGCCGGCGGCTCGGTCGGCACCGCCGACCTGATCGGGGTCGCGGTCGAGGGCGCCGACGCCAACGCCCAGGTCTTCCAGGTCCGCGACGGGATCCTCGCCGAGCGCCAGAGCTTCTACCTCGAGAACCAGGGCGAGCGCGAGCTGGCCGAGGTCGCCGAGGAGTTCATCGGCCAGTACTACTCGGCTTCGCCGGCGATGCCGCCGATGGTCGTCGTCGGGCCCTACCTGGGGCGCGAGCGTGTTGCGCTGCTCTCCCAGGCGCTGAGCGAGCGCCGCGGCTCGCCGGTCGAGGTGCGCGCCGCCGAGCGCGGCGACAAACGCCGCCTGCGCGAGCTGGCCGAGCGCAACGCGAAGCTCGCCCTCGATCAGGACAAGCTGCGGCGCGAGCACCGCCGCGCCCGCCGGGTCGAGGCGCTCTCCTCGCTGCAGGAGGCGCTGGGGATGGAGGAGCTGCCGGTGCGGATCGAGGGCTTCGACATCTCGACGATCGGCGGCGAGCACACGGTCGCCTCGATGGTCGTCTTCGAGGGCGGGGCGACGAAGAAGGCCGACTACCGGAGATTCAAGGTGCGGGGCGACCTGCGCGACCCGGAGAGCGCCGCCGGGCCCGACGACTTCGCCTCGATGGAGGAGGTGCTGAGCCGGCGGATGGCGCGCTACCTCGAACAGGCCGACCTCTCGCCCCACGACGGCAAGCGCGACGCCAGCTTCGCCTCGCTGCCCTCGCTGATCCTGATCGACGGTGGCAAGGGCCAGCTGGCGGCGGGGATGCGGGCGCTGGCCCCGTTCGCCGAGCGCGGCGTCACCGTCGCCAGCCTCGCCAAGCGCGAGGAGGAGATCTACCTGCCGGGCCGCGCCGAGCCGCTCGACCTGAGCGCCGGCTCGGAGGCCAACCAGCTCCTGCAGCGGGTCCGCGACGAGGCGCACCGGTTCGCGATCGAGCACCACCGCGGCCGCCGCGACCGGGCGATGACCGGCTCGGTGCTCGACGAGCTGAAGGGGATCGGGCCGGCCCGCAAGCGGGCGCTGCTGCAGCACTTCGGCTCCCCGGAGCGGTTTCTCGCCGCCACCCGCGAGGAGCTCGAGTCGGTGCCCGGCCTGCCTGGCAAAGTGGGGCGCGAGATACACGAGCAACTGAACCGGATCGGCTGAGCACGTGAGCGAGCACAAAGTCAACCTGGTGGTGATCACCGGCCACTCGGGGGCCGGCAAGTCGGAAGCGATCGCCGCCTTCGAGGACGGCGGCTACTTCTGCGTCGACAACCTGCCGCCGCGGATGATCGGCGGCCTCGGCGAGCTCTTCCGCCACGAGGGCAGCGGCGTCCGCAACGCCGCGGTCGTCTCCGACGCCCGCGGCGGCGAGTACTTCGAGGACCTGGTCCAGGTCCTCGACGACCTCGGCGCCGACGGCCTCGACCCGACCATGCTCTTCCTCGAGGCCGACGAGGAGACGCTGCTCGACCGCTACAAGGAGACGCGCCGCCGCCACCCGCTGGCGCCGGAAGGGCGGATCGTCGACGGGATCCGGCTCGAGCGCGAGCTGCTGGCGCCGCTGCGCGAGCGCGCCGACGTCGTCATGGACACCAGCGACCTGACCGGCGGCGAGCTGCGGCGGCGGATCGCCGAGGAGATCCTCGGCGAGGAGGAGGGCGGCAAGCTGGCGCTCACCCTGCTCACCTTCGGCTTCAAGAACGGGCCGCCGCGCGACGCCGATCTCACCCTCGACGTCCGCTTCCTGCCCAACCCGCATTACGACGACGAGCTGCGGCCGCTGACCGGGATGGACGCCGCGGTCCGCGCCTACGTCGAGTCGGGGACGCAGGCCGGCGAGTTCTACGGGCGGCTGCTGCCGCTGCTCGAGTTCCTGCTGCCGGCCTACGTCGCCGAGGGCAAGAGCCACCTGACGATCGCGATCGGGTGCACCGGCGGCCGCCACCGCTCGGTCACCGTCGCCGACCGGATCCGCCGCGCTCTCGGCAACCGCGACGACGTCGTGGTGCGAGTGAAGCACCGCGATCTGGACCTCGACTGACGCCTAGCAGAGGTCCGGGGTCAGGACCCTGACGGGGGGCCGGAACGCCCGCGACCTAGAATCGGCCAGCTTTGGCTGATCCCGCGATCTCCATAAAAGGCCTGCGCATGTCCTACGGCGAGACCGAGGCGGTGCGCGGCATCGACCTCGAGGTGATGCCGGGCGAGGTGTTCGCCTTCCTCGGCCCCAACGGCGCCGGCAAGACGACCACGGTCGAGATCCTGGAGGGCTACCGGCGGCGGACCGGGGGGGAGGTGAGCGTGCTCGGCGAGGACCCGCAGCGCGCGGGCCGCGGCTGGCGCGAGCGGATCGGGATCGTCCTGCAGAGCTGCCGGCTCGACCCCTACCTGACCGTGCGCGAGTCGCTCGACCTCTACGCCGGCTACTACCGCAGCCCCCGCCCGACCGACGAGGTGATCGCCCTGGTCGGGCTCGAGGGCAAGGCCGACGAGCGGGCGCGCAAGCTCTCCGGCGGCCAGCAGCGCCGGCTCGACGTCGGCATGGCCCTGGTCGGCGACCCCGAGCTGCTCTTCCTCGACGAGCCGACCACCGGCTTCGACCCCTCCGCCCGGCGCCAGGCCTGGGACGTGATCGCCGGCCTCCGCGACCTCGGCAAGACGGTCTTCCTCACCACCCATTACATGGACGAGGCGCAGCGCCTCGCCGACCGGGTGACGATCATCGCCGCCGGCGAGATCGTCGCCCGCGGCACCCCGGCGGACCTCGGCCGGCGCCGGCAGGGGGAGACGACGATCCGCTACCGCCGCGACGGCGAGGAGGTCGCGGTCGAGACCAGCGACCCGGTGCGGATGCTGCACGACCTGACCGGCAAGGCGCTCGCCAACGGTCACACCCTGGAGGGGCTTGAAGTGACGCGGCCGACGCTCGAGGACGTCTACCTGGAGCTGACCGCGGAATCCGAGGCGGAGGGGGCCGAGGCGCAGTGAGCGGGCTCGCCCTGATCGGCCACCAGTTCCGCTACGACCAGAAGGCGTTCTGGCGCAACCCGGCCTCGGTCTTCTTCACCGTGATGTTCCCGGTGATCGTCTTCCTGATCCTCGCCGTCGTCTTCAACGGTCAGACGGTCGACGTCCGCGGCGGGGTGGAAGCGACCACCTACTACGTGCCGGCGATCATGACCCTCTCGATCATCTCGGCGACGATGCAGACGCTGGCGATGACGCTGGTGATCGCCCGCGAAGACGGCCGGCTGAAGCGCGGCCGCGGCACCCCGATGCCGCCCTGGGTCTTCATCGCCGGCCGGGTCGGCAACTCGATCGTCGTCGCGCTGATGATGATGGTGCTGCTGGCGGCGATCGGCGCCGCGCTCTACGGGGTGCCGGTGCCCTGGGGCCGGGCGCCGGCGATCGTCGTCGCCCTGGTCGTCGGCGCCGCCTCCTTCTGCTGCCTCGGCATCGCCCTCACCGCGGCGATCCCCTCGCAGGACGCCGCCGCCGCGATCGTCAACGCCCTGCTCCTGCCGCTCTACTTCCTCTCCGGCGTCTTCATCCCCGAAGACCAGCTGCCGAGCGGCGTCATCCACTTCGCCGACGTCTTCCCGGTCCGCCACTTCTTCGATGCCTTCTTCGACGCCTACGTCCCCACCGGCGGCGCGGCGATCTCCTGGGACAACCTCGCGGTGGTCGCCGCCTGGGGCCTGGTCGGCCTCCTGCTCGCCGTCCGGTTCTTCCGCTGGACCCCCCGCAGCGGTTAGCCGAAATTAATCAGGCGACTTCGGCTCCCGCGCCGGTATAGCCTCTCCACTCGATGCTTCACCACGTTCTCCTCGAGGTCGCCGACCTGGACCGCAGCGCGGCGTTCTACGACACGATGCTCGCCCCGCTGGGATGGCGCCGCCATTTCGAGGAGGATCAGACGATCGGCTGGGGAATCGCCAAGCCGGTCTTCTTCGTCGCCGCCCACCACCCGCCGCGCCCCGGCTTCGGCCTGCTCAGCTTCTCGGCGCTCGGCATCGTCGCCGTCAAGGCGGCCTGGGAAAACGGGATCAGGGGCGGCGGGACCAGCGTCACCGAGCCGGGCGCGCGCCGCTCGCCCGGGTCGGGCTCCTACTCGGCCTTCCTGCAGGATCCGGACGGCTACGAGATCGAGATCACGATCGGGTCCGACTGACCGGAACGATGTGGCAAACCCACAGCGTCCCGGCCCGGCAACTGCATAACATCGGGCTCCCCACTACTCCATAACATCGGCCCCAAAGAGATCAGGAGGAGAGACTTCATGGCTGTGAAGGTCGGCATCAACGGTTTCGGACGCATCGGGCGCAACATCTTCCGCGCCGCGCATGCGGCGGGAGCGGACATCGAGTTCGTCGCCGTCAACGACCTCGTCGACACCGCCACGATGGCGAACCTCCTCAAGTACGACTCGATCCTCGGCCGCTTCCCCGGCGAGGTCGCGGCCGGTGAGGGCTCGCTCAGCGTCGACGGCAAGGAGATCAAGGCGTTCGAAGAGCGCGACCCGGCGGCGCTGCCCTGGGGCGACCTCGGCGTCGAGGTGGTGATCGAGTCGACCGGTCATTTCACCGCCCGGCCCGACGCCGCCAAGCACCTCGAGGCGGGCGCCAAGAAGGTGATCATCTCCGCCCCGGCCAAGGAGCCGGACGTGACCGTCGCGCTCGGCGTCAACTTCGAGTCCGACTACGACCCGGCCAGCCACGACGTCATCTCCAACGCCTCCTGCACGACCAACTGCCTGGCGCCGATGGCGAAGGTGCTGCACGAGGCGTTCGGGATCGAGCAGGGGCTGATGACGACGATCCACGCCTACACCGCCGACCAGCGGCTGCAGGACATGCCGCACAAGGACCCGCGCCGCTCGCGCGCCGCCGCCCTCAACCTGATCCCGACGACGACCGGCGCCGCCAAGGCGGTCGGCCTCGTCCTGCCGGAGCTGAACGGGAAGCTGAACGGGTTCTCGATGCGCGCCCCGGTCCCGACCGGCTCCGCCGTCGACCTCGTCTTCACCACCCCCGACCCGCTCGAGGTCGACCAGATCAACGCGGCGCTGAAGGCCGCGGCGGAGGGGCCGATGAAGGGCATCCTCGACTACACCGAGGACCCGATCGTCTCCACCGACATCGTCGGCGACCCGCACTCCTCGATCATCGACGCGGGGTCGACGATGACGATCGGCGACGGGCGGATGGCGAAGGTGATCAGCTGGTACGACAACGAGTGGGGCTACTCGAACCGCTGCGTCGAGTTGGCCGGCAAGGTCCTGCCCTAGCCGGGCGGGGCTGCGCGATGGGGGGATTCGCCAAGGCCAGCGTCCGCGACGCCGCGGTCAAGGGCCGCCGGGTCCTCGTCCGCGTCGACTTCAACGTGCCGCTGAAGGACGAGGGCGGCACCCGGGTCGTGGCCGACGACACGCGGATCCGGGCGGCGCTGCCGACGATCGAACTGCTGCGCGAACGCGGCGCGGCGCTGATCCTGGTCAGCCACCTCGGCCGCCCCGGCGGCAAGGTCGACCCGGCGCTCTCGCTGGCGCCGGTCGCCAGGCGACTGGAAGAGCTGCTGGGGACAGAGGTGCGGATGTGCAGGGGGGTGGTCGACGGCGACGTCGACCTCAGCTGCGGCGCGCTCGGGCCCGGCGAAGTGCTGCTGCTCGAGAACGTCCGCTTCGAGCCCGGCGAGACCAAGAACGACCAGAAGCTGGCCGAAAGCCTCGCCTCGCTCGCCGCGCTCTACGTCAACGACGCCTTCGGCGCCGCCCACCGCGCCCACGCCTCGACCGAGGGCGTCGCCCGCTACATCCCCGGCTACGCCGGGCTGCTGCTGGAGCGCGAGGTGACAGAGCTGAGCAAGGTGATCGAGTCGCCGGCGCGGCCGCTGGTCGTCGTCCTCGGCGGCGCCAAGGTCTCCGACAAGATCGGCGTCATCGACCGCTTCCTCGAGGTCGCCGACAAGATCCTGATCGGCGGCGCGATGGCCTTCACCTTCTTCCGCGCGCAGGGGATCGGCACCGGCGACTCGCTGGTCGAGGAGGACGGCGTGCCGCTCGCCGAGAGCGCCCTGCAGCGCTCCCGCGAGGAGGGCAACGCCGAGCTGGTGCTGCCGGTCGACCTCGTCCTCGGCCGCAGCTTCGACGCCGACACCGAGCTTCGCGAGAGCGACGGGGTCGAGGTCCCCGACGGCTGGATGGGGCTCGACGTCGGCCCGCGCACCGCCGCGCTCTACGCCGAGGCGGTCGCCGGCGCCGGCACCGTGCTCTGGAACGGGCCGATGGGCGCCTTCGAGATGGAGCCCTTCGCCGCCGGCACCAGGGCGGTCGCCGAGGCGGTCGCCAAGGCCCCGGGCACGACCGTGGTCGGCGGCGGCGACTCGGTCGCGGCGCTGAGGCAGTTCGGCCTCGACGGCGAGGTCGACTGGCTCTCGACCGGCGGCGGCGCCTCGCTGGAGCTGCTCGAGGGCAAGAAGCTGCCGGGAGTCGAGGCCCTGATCGACCGCAAGGAGACCGAGGAGAACGATGGCTGACCGCACCCCCTACATCGCCGCCAACTGGAAGATGAACAAGACGGTCGCCGAGGCGGCCGAGTTCGTCGATGCGCTGCTGCCGCGGATCGCCGCGACCCAGTCCGACGTCGTCGTCTGCCCGCCGTTCACGGCGCTTGCCGCGGTGGTCGAGCGGCGCTACGGCACCGCCGTCCGGGTCGCCGCCCAGAACATGCACGAGGAGGACTCGGGCGCCTTCACCGGCGAGGTCTCGGCCCCGATGCTGGTCGAGCTCGACGTCGAGGCGGTGGTCCTCGGCCATTCCGAGCGCCGCCAGTACTTCGGCGAGACCGACGAGGCGCTGGCGCGCAAGGTGCCGGCGGCGCTCGCCGCCGGCCTGGAGCCGATCCTCTGCGTCGGCGAGAGCGAGCAGGCCCGCGACGACGACGAGACCGAGGCGGTGCTCGAGCGCCAGCTGCAGGCCGACCTGGCCGCGGTCGAGCCCGTCGACATCCCGCGCGTGGTCGTCGCCTACGAGCCGATCTGGGCGATCGGCACCGGTCGTACGGCGAGCCCCGAGCAGGCGCAGGAAGCCTGCGCCTTCATCCGCGACGTGCTGCGCGCCCGCGGCGCCGGCGCCGACCAGGTGCGGATCCTCTACGGCGGCTCGGTCAAGCCGGCCAACGCCGCCGAGCTGCTGGCGCTGCCGGACGTCGACGGCGCCCTGGTCGGCGGCGCGGCGCTCGACCCGGACGACTTCGCCGCGATCGTCGAGGCGGCCGGGTAGTGGCCCCGCTCGTCCCCTCGGTGGCGCTGGTCATCCTCGACGGCTGGGGGCTGGCGCCGCCGGGGCCGGGCAACGCGATCTCGCAGGCCGAGACGCCGGTCTTCGACCGCCTCTGGGAGACCTACCCGCACACCCAGCTCTCCGCCCAGGGCCGCGACGTCGGCCTCCCCGACGGGCAGATGGGCAACTCCGAGGTCGGCCACCTCAACCTCGGCGCCGGGGCGATCGTCAAGCAGGACCTGGCGCGGATCGACGACTCCGTCAGCGACGGCAGCTTCTTCGACAACGAGGTGCTGCTGGCCGCCTGCGAGCGGGCCCGCAACAGCCCGCGCGGCCGCCTGCACCTGCTCGGCCTGGTCTCCGACGGCGGCGTCCACTCCGGCTGGGAGCACATCGAGGCCTGCATCGAGCTGGCCGCCCAGGAGGGCGTCCCCGACCTCGTCGTCCACGCCTTCACCGACGGCCGCGACACGCTGCCGCACGGCGGCCGCGAGTACCTCGCCGAGCTCGAGCGCTGGCTGCGCCAGGCGGGCCGGATCGCGACCGTCGGCGGCCGCTACTACGGGATGGACCGCGACACCCGCTGGGAGCGGACGAAGCTCGCCTACGACGCGATCGTCCACGCCCAGGGGCTGCGCGCCGCCACCGCCGCCGAGGCGATCGAGGCGTCGTACGAGCGCGGCGACACCGACGAGTTCGTCAAGCCGACGGTGATCGGCGGCTACGACGGCGCCGCCGCCGGCGACGTCGCGATCTTCTTCAACTTCCGCCCGGACCGCGCCCGGCAGATGAGCCGCGCCCTCGCCGAGCCCGGGTTCGATGAGTTCCCGCGCGCCGGCGGCGCGCCGCTCGACCTGACGACGATGACCGAGTACCGCAAGGGCTGGCCCTACCCGGTCGCCTTCCCCGAGCAGCGGCCGGCGACGACGCTGGCGGCGACGATCGCCGCCACCGGCGCGCAGCAGCTGCACGTCGCCGAGACCGAGAAGTACGCCCACGTCACCTACTTCTTCAACGGCGGCGTCGAGCAGGAGTACGAGGGCGAGGAGCACTTCCTGGTCGACTCGCCGCGCGAGGTCGCCACCTACGACGAAAAGCCGGAGATGAGCGCCACCGGCGCCGCCGAGACCTTCGTCAAGCACTGGCGAGACGGCTCCTACCGCTTCGGGATCATCAACTTCGCCAACCCCGACATGGTCGGCCACACCGGCGTGATCCCGGCCGCGGTCGCCGCCGTCGAAACGGTCGACGCGCAGCTCGGCAAGGTGGTCGAGGCGGTGCTGGAGAAGGGCGGCGCCTGCATCGTCACCGCCGACCACGGCAACTGCGACCACATGCTCGAGCCCGACGGCTCGCCCAACACCGCCCACTCGCTCAACCCGGTGCCGCTGATCGTCACCGCCGAGGGGGCCTCGCTGCGCGACCACGGCATCCTCGCCGACGTCGCTCCGACCGCGCTGCAGCTGCTCGGCATCGCCCAGCCCGAGGCGATGACCGGCCACTCCCTCCTCACCTAGCCAATCCCGTGGTTCCTTATGGACGCTGGGCGTCCAAAAGGAACCACGGAACGCAACTCGCCCCCGCGCCGCGATCCCGTGGTTCCTTTTGGACCGCATAGGTCCAAAAGGAACCACAACTTGTGGCTGGAGGATAACTGGGGGTTATCCCTTTGATACAGGGCAACCGCTATCCTCTCTTGCCGCATGGCAAGCAGATTGCTCAAAGCGGGATAGGGTTCGAGCCGTGGAGGAGCTACGGCGCGAGTGCGGGAGGCTTTTCCGGCATTGGACTATCGGAGTAGTCCTCATCACGCTGGCTACGGCAATTGGCGGCGCGGCGATCTCGCCCGGGCACTCAGCCTGGGATCGCGTCATTGCGGCCGCCATCGGCGCGAGCGTTGGTTTGGCAGCAGTCGTGCTTGTCGTCGTCGCAGTAGCCCTCGTAAGAGTCCCTCTCCGTGACTACCGCAGGCGGCACGGGGAAGCCCGACTGGGCCAGGAATGTGTTGAGAGCGGCAGGGAAATCGTGCGGTGCTTCGCCGTCATCGGCTTCAAAATCACCGAGGGCGCAGCCCTGTCCGGCGAACATGATCCCAAGAGCAGCAGCACGGCCCTGAAGCGGCTCAAGGCCATGACGGACGCCGAATTCGCAAAAGTCGAACACGCATACGAGCATCGGTGCGCCCGGAAGGTCTATCGCTGTGCCACTGACCTCTTTGAATCGGACCATATTTCCCGGGAAGAGCGAGACACGATCCGCAGCATTCCCGTTAGTCGGTCAGATGGGTCGCCAACTAGCCGAGAAAGAGCAGCGGTCGAGATGCTTCACGTGGCCGAGCGGCTGATGCACTTCGGGATACGGCTAGGGGGCAAGTTCTAGGTAAAAGCCGAGTAGATGCTTGATAGGCATCGAGGAAGCGAGCTAGCATGCGCCCCGACTCAACCCGACCAATGGAGAGGATTTGGCATGGCTTCGGCGCACGATGTCGCGGCCTACATACTTGAGCGCAAAGGCTCCATGGATACGTGGAAGCTCCAAAAGCTCGTGTACTACTCGCAGGCATGGCACCTCGTCTGGGAGAACAAGCCCCTGTTCGCCGCCAGAATCGAGGCTTGGTCGAATGGCCCCGTCGTGCCTGAGCTGTTTCGGGAGCACAAAGGCAAATTCAAGATGGATCGCTGGCCGAAGGGCAGTCGCATGAACCTCACCGAAGGCGAGAAGGAATCCATCGACGTGGTTCTCCGCTCTTATGGCCGCCGGACGGGCTTTGCCCTCCGCGAACTGACCCACAAGGAGCGCCCATGGAGGGAGGCCCGGCTCGGCGTTCCTGCCGGAGCACCGAGCGAAAACGAGATAACGCGAGACGCCCTGGCCTCCTACTACGGTTCGCGATAAGTTTTCTCGCGCATTGGGGGGGAAAGCGCGTCAAGGGAAATACTGGGAAGTCGCGACCAAAGAAGGTGGTGCCCCGTCCCGCGCCAGAGCCGACGAAGTACGGGCATTTGGTCTGGCGCTTTGGTCGTCTCGATCATGCGACTCAGTTCAACTGCCAGCAATTGCTTGCCGCTGACTCGGCGGAGCTAGAGACCGAGCTAGAGGTCTTCCAAGACGAACCGATCTACATGTTGAAGCGCAAAAGGTGGCTGAAGTTCATCCCCGTCGCGGAAATGACGGCCAAGGGCCAGAAGGCGTTGGGGGAAGTCAACGAGCAAGAGGAAGGGCTTTGGCAGCTGCACCTACTCCGCCATAGGTGGCGCATCTGGGGCTACTTCGAGGACCCCGAGTTCTACTTCCTCTTTTGGGACTTGGCCACGACATCGCCACCGGGGGAATCTCGACGCCGGAGGCCCTAACTCTCGGCTACTAGCTCCGCGTAGGGCAAGGTCTCGCCCTCGATCATCCGCAGCAGCGTGTCGCGGAACAGGTACTCGTTGTCGCGGTTGTTGAAGCGGAATGCAATCTCGTCCAGGTAGGCCGAAGGTGCTTGGCGCTCAGCTGGTGATAGGTGCCTATCACGGAGCGCTTGAGCAGGCTCCAAACGCCCTCGACCGTGTTCGTATGGACTTGAGCCCGGACCCATTCCTCGGCGCTGTGGTTGACCTTCTCATGGTCGGTGTTGTGGTCTGAGAGGTCGCCCCAAGCCTTCGCCGAGTCCGTGTAGATCGCCTCGGCGTCGTCGTGGACGGTCTGCTCTACGAAGTCTCGGTAGCTCTCGCGCTTCTTGCGGGCTGGCCCGGTGCGGACGCTGAATCGGACCTCTCCGTCCCGTTCAATCGCCCCCAAGACCATCTGCTTGTTCGCGTGCGGCCCCTGGCGCGGCTTACCCGTGTTCGCGGTACTTGCCGCCGATGAACGTCTCGTCAATCTCAACGATCCCGTGAAGCGAACGGGCGAATCCTCCTCCATCGCGGAGCGGACCCGATGCCCGAGATACCACGCGGTCTTGTAGCTCACGCCCAGAGTCCGTTGAAGCTGCTTGCCGCTGATCCCCTTCTTGCTCTCCCCGATCAAGTAGATGGCGAGAAACCACTTCCAGAGCGGCAAATGGGAATCGTGAAAGACAGTCCCGGCCGTCACCGAGAATTGGTAGCGGCATGAATTGCACTCGTGCTGCTTGCGCTTCTCGATCCACGACGTGGACATGTCGCCGCAGCGCGCGCAAAACACGCCGTTGGGCCAACGCAGGTCTTCCAGGTATTCACGGCACCTATCCTCGGTGCCGTATTGCTCGATCAGTTCAGGGAGGTTCATATGGCTAGGCCAAAGAAGAAGTCAAGAGACCTGACAGACAAAGAGTTGCTGAAAAAACTGTTCCCGAAAGAGGTTCGGGATGAGGCGAAGAAAACCGCGTCAGAAAGCCGAAAGAAGCCATCTAGGGACTAGCCTAGC
>CAWEOH010000020.1:0-68546 GCA_963810455.1 uncultured Actinomycetes bacterium | reverse complement strand
GACGCCGCCGCCCTGGCCGCCCATCGTGAAGGCCGGGCGGACGATCGCCGGCAGCGTGACGCGGCCGTCGGCGAGCGCCTCCTCGGCCTCGGCGACGCTCTCCACGGTCATCGACCACGGGATCCGCAGCCCCGCCTCGGTCATCGTCTTGCGGAATTCCTCGCGGTCCTCGGCGCGGCGGATCGCGTCGGAGTCGGCGCCGATCAGCTCGACCCCGTAGCGCTCGAGCGTCCCGTCCTCGTAGAGGCTCATCGCCAGGTTCAGCGCGGTCTGACCGCCGAGAGTCGGCAGCAGCGCGTCGGGCCGCTCCTTCTCGATGATCCTCGTCACCGGGCCCGGCAGCAGCGGCTCGATGTAGGTCGCGGTGGCGAACTCCGGGTCGGTCATGATCGTCGCCGGGTTGGAGTTGACCAGGATCACCTCGAAGCCCTCCTCGAGCAGCACCTTGCAGGCCTGCACGCCGGAGTAGTCGAACTCGGCGGCCTGGCCGATCACGATCGGGCCGGAGCCGATCAGCAGGATCTTGTGGATGTCGTCGCGTCGGGGCATCGGATCGCTCCTCAGGCGGGCTCCCCGGCGAGCGCGAGGAAGCGGTCGAAAAGATGGCGGGCGTCGTGCGGGCCGGGCCCGGCCTCGGGGTGGTACTGGACGGTGGCGCCGGCGACGTCGCGGAGGACGAGCCCCTCGACGGTGCGGTCGTAGAGGTTGAGCTGGGAGAGCTCGGCGACGCCGAAGTCGGTCTCCCAGCGGACCGGCTCGTCGCCCTCGATCCGCGGCTCGCCGCCGGGGCCCTCGACCGCGAAGCCGTGGTTCTGCGAGGTGATGTCGATCCGCCCCGTCTGCAGATCCTTGACCGGGTGGTTGGCGCCGCGGTGACCGAAGGGCAGCTTGTAGGTCTCGAGCCCGACCGCGCGGCAGAGCAGCTGGTGGCCGAGGCAGATGCCGAACACCGGCCGCTTGCCGACGATCTCGCGCACGGTGTCGACGACGTAGCCGAGCGCCGCCGGGTCGCCGGGGCCGTTGGCGAGGAAGACGACGTCGGGTTGCTCGGCGAGCACGTCGGCGGCGCCGGTCGTGCAGGGCAGCAGGGTCAGCCTGCAGCCGCGCTGGCGCAGCTGGCGGACGATGCTGAGCTTGACCCCGGTGTCGATGCCGACCACGTGCGGGCCGTCGCCGTCGAAGCGCACCGGTGCGTCCGGGGTGACGGTGCGGGCGAGGTCGGCGCCGGACATGCGCGGCTCGGCGGCAATCGACTCGCGGGCCTCGGACTCGGGCACCGAGGCCGGGAAGATCCCGCCGCGCATCGCCCCCCGGTCGCGGAGGTGACGGACGAGGGCGCGGGTATCGACACCGGAGATCGCCGGCACGCCGCAGTTCTGCAGCCAATCGAGCCAGCCGCCCTCGGAGGAGGCCGCGTCCTCGCCGTTCTTGGCGTCGCGCATGACGACGCCGCGGGCGTGGACCCGGTCGGACTCCATCGCCTCGGCGGAGACCCCGTAGTTGCCGATCAGCGGGTAGGTGAAGACGATGATCTGGCCGGCGTAGGAGGGGTCGGTGACGGCCTCCTGGTAACCGGTCATCGAGGTGTTGAAGACGACCTCGCCGGTCACCGCCGCCCCGTGGCCGCAGGCGAGCCCGTCGAGCCGCGTGCCGTCCTCGAGCAGCAGATAGGCGCTCATCGCGATCCCTTCCGTGGCGCCTTTGCTCGGGGCGTCCGAACAAATGCGCCTTGCCCGCTCACGAGGCGGCTCCCAGGGCAAAGGCGCGGAGGCGGAAGGCGACCTGGCCGGCGGCGACGGTCATCAGCACCCGGCCGGTGAGCGCGCGGCCGGCGCACCAGGAGTTCTGCGAGCGGCTCTCGTAGCCGCCCTCGCCGACCGTCCACTCGGCGCCGAGGTCGCAGAGGGCGAGGTTGGCTTCCGAGCCGGGAGCCAGGGTCGGGCGGGCGATCCCGAACGGGGCGGCGCCGCCGCCGAGCCGTTCGACCAGCAGCGCCAGCTCGATGACCCCGGGCAGGACCAGCTCGGTGTGGAGCGCCGCGAACGCGGTCTCCAGTCCGGTCACGCCCATCGCCGCCTGCTCGAAGGGGACGTCCTTTTCCTCGGCCTGGTGCGGCGCGTGGTCGGTGGCGATGCACTCGATCGTGCCGTCGCGCAGGCCCTCGATCAGCGCCTGGCGGTCGGACTCGCGGCGCAGCGGCGGGTTCATCTTGAAGCGGTGCGGGTCGAGCTCGCGGACCTGCTCGTCGGTGAGGCAGAGGTGGTGCGGGCTGGCCTCGGCGCTGATCTGCACGCCGGCCGCCTTGGCGGCGCGGACGATCGCAACCGACTCGGCCGCGGAGAGGTGCTGGACGTGGATCCGCGCCTCCTCGTAGGCGGCGAGGGCGGCGTCGCGGGCGACCATCGTCGACTCCGAGACCGAGGGGATCCCGGCGAGCCCGAGTGCCGCCGAGACCGGCCCCTCGTGCATGGCGCCGTCGCCGGAGAGCTCGGGGTCCTCCTCGTGCAGGGCGATGTTGCCGCCGCAGAGGCGCTGGTACTGCAGGGCGCGGCGCATCACCCGGGCGCTGCGGATCGGCAGGCCGTCGTCGGAGAACCCGATCGCGCCGGCCTCGCGCAGTTCGACCATCTCGGTCAGCTCCTCGCCCTTCATGTCTTTGGTCACGGTGGCGAGGAACCCGACCGGGACCGAGGCGCCGGCGCGCGCCTGCCCGCGCAGGGCGCTGACGTCGGCCGCGGTCGAGACCGGCGGCTCGGTGTTGGCCATCGCCAGCACGCCGCAAAAGCCGCCCGCCGCCGCCGCGCGGGTGCCGGTCTCGACGTCCTCTTTGTGCTCGTGCCCGGGGGTGCGCAGGTGCACGTGCGGGTCGAAGAAGGCCGGAAAGGCGTGCAGGCCCTCCGCCTCGACCACCTCGGCCCCCTCGCTCTCGGCCTCGCCGGGCGCGGCGAGCTCGGCGAGGCGCCCGTCGCGGACGACGACGTCGTGGACGCCGTCGATGCCGGCGACCGGATCGAGCACGGTGGCGCGGCGCAGGATCAGGTGCGCCGGCTCGGCGGCGCGCACGTCGAGCACGTCGGTCAGCTGCGCCGGCGATTCGCTCATGCGGGCTGGCCGATCGGGGTCGGGGCGTCGCCGCCGGCCGGCTCGCCGGCGGGCACCGGCCGCTCGGAGCCGGCGAGCAGCTCGTAGAGGATCGCCATGCGGACGACGAGGCCGGAGGCGACCTGCTCGGCGATCAGCGACTGCGGCGAGTCGATCGCCTCGCCGGAGAGCTCGACCCCGCGGTTGACCGGGCCGGGGTGCATCAGCAGCTGGCGCGGGTTGAGCCGGCGGCTGTCGACCTGGAAGGTCGCCGCGTACTCGCGCAGCGAGGGGACGAAGCTCTCGGTCATCCGCTCCTGCTGCATCCGCAGCGCGTAGACGACCTCGGCCTCGCCGAGCCGCTCGAGCGAGTGCGAGACCTCGCAGCCGAGCTCCTCGATCCCGCGCGGGATCAGGGTCGGCGGGCCGCAGACGGTGACCTCGGCGCCCATCCGCTGGAAGGCGATCAGGTTGGAGCGGGCGACGCGGCTGTGAAGGACGTCGCCGACGATCCAGATCCGCGTCCCCTCCAGCGAGCCGAGGCGGCGCCGCAGGGTGTAGACGTCGAGCAGCGCCTGGCTGGGGTGCTCGTGCTTGCCGTCGCCGGCGTTGACGACCGCGGCCGAGGTCCAGCCCGAGACCATCTGGGCGGCCCCCGCGTACGGGTGGCGGATCACGATCGCCGCCGGGTCGTAGGCGGAGAGCGTGGCGACGGTGTCCTTCAGCGACTCCCCCTTGTCCACCGAGGAGCCCGCCGCCTTGACCGAGACGAGGTCGGCGGAGAGCCGCTTGGCGGCGAGCTCGAAGGAGCTCGAGGTGCGGGTGCTCGCCTCGTAGAAGAGGGTGACGACGGTGCGGCCGCGCAGGGTCGGCACCTTCTTGATGTCGCGGCGGCCGACCTCGGCGAAGCTCTCGGCACGATCGAGGATCGCCTCGATCTGCTCGCGTTCGAGGCCCTCGATCGAAAGCAGGTGCTTCATGCGACCACCTCCGCGGTCTGGGGCTCGGAGATCGTCACCTGGTCGATGCCGTCGCTCTCCTCGAGCCGGACGTTGACCCGCTCGCCGCGGGCCGTGGGCAGGTTCTTGCCGACGTAGTCGGGCCGGATCGGCAGCTCGCGGTGGCCGCGGTCGCAGAGCACGGCGAGCTGCACGCGGCGCGGGCGGCCGTAGTCGAAGAGGGCGTCGATCGCGGCGCGCACCGTGCGGCCGGTGAAGAGGACGTCGTCGACGAGGACGACGGTGCGCTCGCCGGGGTCGAACTCGATGTGGGAGGCGTGGACGACCGGCTGGCGGGCGGGGTCCTTGGCGGCGACGTCGTCGCGGTAGAAGCTGATGTCGAGGTCGCCGATCGGCAGCTCGGTGCCGGTCAGCTCGGCGAGGAGGTCGTGCAGGCGACGGGCGAGGATCGCGCCGCGAGTGTGGATGCCGACGATCGCGAGAGCCTCGGGCTCGGGGTTCTTCTCGGCGATCTCGTGGGCGATCCGTCGCAGGGTTCGCCGCAGGTCATCGTGCTGGAGCACGACCTTCTCACTCACTTTTCGCTTCCTTCCTGGCCTCGCGGGACCTGGTTAAAGGACGCCCGCAGCGTAGCAGCGCCACTCGACGTGCCCGCCGGGACGTGAAAGGCTTGCGCCGGTGTTGCGGGAAGTGCGGGAGGCGATCGAGGGGCACGCGGCGGCAGGCCGCCGTTTCGAGGCGGCCGGGGTCGGCAGCTTCGCGCTGTCCGCCGGCACGGGCGAGCCGGTGGTGCTCCTGCACGGCGTCCCGGTCAGCAGCTACCTCTACCGCAAGGTCGTGCCGGCGCTCGCCGCGCGCGGGCTGCGCGGCGTCGCCTTCGACTTCCCGGGGCTCGGGCTCGCCCAGCGTCCCGCGGGCTTCGACTACTCGTGGAGCGGCCTCGCCGCCTGGACCGGAGCCGCGATCGACGCGCTCGGGATCGAGCGCTGCCACCTCGTCGTCCACGACATCGGCGGTCCGGTCGGGTTCGAGTGGGCGATCCGCAACCCCGAGCGGGTGCTCTCGCTGACCGCGCTCAACACCCTGGTCGACGCCGCCCACTTCCACCGGCCCTGGACGATGCACCCGTTCTCGGTCCGCGGCGTCGGCGAGGTCTGGCTGCGCGCCACCCCGCGCTTCCTCTTCTCCGAGCTCTTCTACCTGCAGGGCGTCGAGGACCGCGAAGCGGTGCCGCGTACCGAGGTCTACGCGCACCACGCGCTGCTGCGCCGCAGCGACGGCGGCCGTGCCTTCCTGCGGATCATGCGCGGGTTCGAGCTGACCGAGGCCAAGGAACGGTTCCTCCTCGAAGGACTGGGCCGCCGCGGGTATCCGGCGCAGGTCGTCTGGGGGCGGCGCGACCCGGCGCTCGGCGAGCGGCGCCGCGCCGCGGTGCAGGCGGCGCTGAGGGTCGAGGAGCCAACTCTTCTCGACGCCAAGCACTTCCTGCAGGAGGACCAAGCAGCCGAGGTCGCCGACGCTGTCGCCGGGATCGCCAGCTGACGTCTGGAGGCGAGTCGGGGTAGGCCCTCGACGGAGCCTCCCCGCTGTCGCTCCGACGAGGGCCTACCCCGACCCGCCCTCGCTCGACAGCTCCGCCCGGGACCAGCTCGGGCTCCCCTCGCTCCGGGAAGGGGATTTCGATCACGTCGAAGTCGCGCGGGGCGACGGTCGGCTCGAACACGTCGGTCGCCTCCTCCAGCACCTTGCCGACGTGGTAGCGAGCGGAGATGTGGACGAGGGCGAGCAGCTTGACGTGCGCCTCGGCGGCGACCGCGGCCGCCTGGCCCACCGTCGAGTGGCCGGTCTCGGCGGCGCGCTGGGCGTCCTCCTCGGCGAAGCTGGCGTCGTGGACGAGCAGGTCGGCGTCGGCGGCGGCGGCGACCGTCTGCGGCGAGGGCGCGGTGTCGCCGCTGATCACGATCGTGCGGCCGTCCCGGCTCGGCCCCATCACCTGCTCGGGCCGCACCGTCCCCGCCGACCCCTCGACCTCCTCCCCGCGCTGCAGCGCCGCGAACGCCGGCCCTTCGGCGACGCCTGCGGCCCTGGCCGCACCGGGGTCGAACCGACCGGGCCGCGCCTGCTCGACCAGGGCGTAGCCGTTGGCGCGCACCTTGTGGCGCGCTTCGAAGGCCTGGACCTCGTACCCATCGTGGCCGACCGACTCGCCGGGCGCCAGCTCGACCAGGTCGAGACCGAAGCCCAGCCGTCCGACGAGCGGCTTGAGGTTGGCGAACAGGTCGCGCAGCCCCGGCGGCCCGCAGACCCGCAGCGGCCGCTCGCGGTCGGTCAGGTCGTAGCTCTTCAGCAACCCCGGGAGGCCGAGGATGTGGTCGGCGTGGAAGTGGGTGAGGTAGATCTCGTCGACCTGGGTCAGCCCCAGCGAGCGCTGCATCTGCCGCTGCGTCCCTTCGCCGCAGTCGAACAGCAGCCGCTCCCCCCCGCGCGCCACTAGCACCGCCGCCGTCGAGCGCCGCGCCGAGGGCACCGAGCCGCCGGTACCGAGAAATATCACCGCGAGGTTCACGGCGGCGAGCCTACGCGGTAGAGGTTTGTCTCGCTATCCGGGCAATAGCTCTACCGCGCCGCGCCGCAGCCACGGACTAAGCTGTCCCCTCTGCGCCCGTAGCTCAGCTGGATAGAGCGCTCGCCCTCCGGAGGCGGAGGCCACAGGTTCGAATCCTGTCGGGCGCGTCGATGGACCGGAGCATTGTCGGGTCGGGAGCCTCGACGCCGGAGGGCCGGCGAGCGGGGAGGCGCGCCGCCGATTCCAATACTGTCGCGGCCGCATGAACGAGGTGCCCCAGGAGCCCCAGGACTCGCGCATGCCGCGCGGTGTGCTCGCCGTCGTCGCGGTCGGCCTGATCGCGACGCTCGCGGCGGCGCTGCTGACGGCCGGTAAGGGGGAAGGCGCCGCTCCCCACCTGGAATTCGTCCAGACCGGCAAGATCGCCGACTCCAAGCCGGCCGAGGTCCCGGGAGGCGGCGGCACGATGCAGCTGACCGAAGGCCGGATCCAGGCGACGGGCTCCAACATCAGCGGCTACTCGCTGTTCCGGGTGGCGACCACGCTGGACATCACCGCCGGCTCGCCGGTCGGCCGCGGCGCCATCCTCTGCAAGACCAGAGTCGGGTCGCGGACCGAAATCGCGCACTCGTCCCGGGGGCTGCGAACCCTCTACCCCCGCTCCTCGGAAGACGGCATCTGGGGCCAGGGAGTCCCGGAAACGCTGCTACTCAAGTTCAGCTCGCATGGCGGCGGGCTCGCGGTGCTCGAGGTCGACGACGTCAAGCAGGAACGCTTCACCAGCGTGCGCGGCGTCAAGACCGGCTGGCCCGAATACACGCCTCGGGTCGAGCGCCTCAAGTACTACCTCCCGGTCGGCAAGCCCGAACGCGACGTGGTGCTGCCCTTCTACACCGTCTGGAAGGCCAAGGAAGAACCGCCCGCGGCGAAAATCGCCTGCACGCTGGAAACGAGCGCCGGGCAGGCGACGACGCGCACCGCCGGGGCGCTGCCGCGGGTCTCGCCGCCGATCGACGAAGAAGCCGAAAAGCACCGGGCCGAAGAACGCGAAGCCGAAGAACAGGAACGGGAAGAAGCCGGAGGAGAATGAGGTTCAGGCGGCTTCCGGGGCGACCAGCAGGTCCGGCCCCTCCGCCATCCCCTTTCCCACCTTGTTCAGCTTCGGATTGGCCGGCTCGCCGCGCATCCGCGCCGCCTCGATCGGCCCGCACATCGCCACCGCGTCCTCAGCGCTGAGGTCGGGACGCAGCCAGGCGGCCTCGGCCTCGGCGCCGGGCAGGATCGCCGGCATCCGGTCGTGGACCGGCGCCACCACCTCGTTCGGCGTCGTCGTCACGATCGTCGCGCTGTAGAGCCAGCCGTCGTCGACGCCGCGGTCCGCGGGGTCCTCCCACTCCTTCCGCGTGCAGAGCCCGGCGAAGGCGAAGGGCTCGCCGCCGTCGACGGTGAAGCGCCACGGCTGGCGCGGCTGCTTGGGGTCCTCGGCCCGCATCCACTCGTAGAAGCCGTCGGCGACGATCAGGCAACGGTGGCGGTACTTGCCGACCAGCGGCGAGTAGGCGCGGCTCGAGCCGAGGTTCTCGGCTTTCGCGTTGATCATCCGGTAGCCCACCTTGAGGTCCTTCGCCCAGCGCGGCACCAGGCCCCAGCGCATCAGCCGCGCCTCGCGCGCCCCCGCCGCCGCCTCCTCGGGGTCGGGCGAGGCGCGGATGACGAGGATCTCCTGCGTCGGCGCGACGTTGAAGCGACCGAGCCCGGGCGGCGATTTACCCTCGGTGGCCTTGTCAGCGTCCCCCCCGGCGCCGTCGGCGACGCTCTCCTTCGCCGGCGCCCCGGCCCCGCCCCGTTCCAGCGCCTTCTCCAGCTCGACCTGGAAGCGGTCGGCGATCTTCTTCGTGTCCTTGGTCGTGACCGTGAACCGCCCGCACATGGGAGCCAGCGTAGCGGCGGCCGCAGAGCGGCTACCCGGACGGGCCGAGCGGTCAGACCGCCGGCCGGGCCTCGGGGTGCGCGTCGTACCACTCGAGCGTGCGCTCGAGGCCTTCGGCCAGGCCGATCGCCGGCGCCCAGCCGGTCAGCTCGCGGAGCTTCGTCGAGTCGACGTGCTGGCGGTCGATCTCGCCGCTCGGCGTGCCGCTGCCGCGGTACTCGGGCTCGACCTCCGAGCCGGCGAGCGCGGCGATCAGGTCGACCACCTCGCGCACCGAGTGCGGCCGCTCGCCGCCGGCGTTGAACGCCTCGCCGCGTGCTCCCTCCCCCGCGCCGCCGAGCGCGGCGGCGATCGCCAGGTAGGCGGCGACCGCGTCGTCGACGTAGAGGAAGTCGCGCTCCGGGCTGCCGTCGGAGCGGATCGCCGGCGGCCGGCCGTCGAGAACCGCGACGACCGTCTCCGGGATCAGCCGCGAGAAGTTGAGGTCGCCGCCGCCGTAGATGTTGGCGAACCGGGTCACCGCCAGCGGCAGGCCGTAGGCGTGCGCGTAGCTGCGGGCGATCACGTCGGCCGCCGCCTTGCTCGCGTCGTAGGGGTCGCGGCGCGCAGCGGGAAGTCCTCGCGGTAGGGCAGCTCGGGGCTGGCGCCGTAGGCCTTGTCGGAGGAGGCGAAGACGACCCGCTCGACGCCCGCCGCGCGACAGGCCTCGAACACGTTCCAGGCGCCGCGGACGTTGACCTCGAGCGTCTCCAGCGGCGCCTCGCGGGCGACGCCGACGATCGTCTGCGCCGCCAGGTGGAAGACCGCGTCGCAGCCGGCGACCGCCGCGGCCACGCCCTCGGCGTCGCGCAGGTCGGCCTCGACCACCTCGACCTCGTCGCGGATCCCGAGCAGCTCCAGGCCCGAGCGGCGCGGGCCGCCGAGGTCGGTCAGCCGCGGCTCGGGCCGGTCCAGCACCCGCACGGCGCCGGCCTCCGCCAGCAGCGCCCTGGTCAGGTGGGATGCGACGAAGCCGTGGGCGCCGGTGACCAGCGCCCGCCTCAACGCGCCTCCGCGGCGGCGGCGTCCCAGATCCGCCAGGGCGCCTCGCCGGCGGCCCAGAGGTCGTTGAGGACGACGGCGTCCTTGTAGGTGTCCATGCAGTCCCAGAAGCCCTCGTGGCGGAAGGCGCGCAGCTCGCCGGCGGCGGCGAGGCGGGCCAGCGGCTCGCGCTCGAGCACGCTGTCGGCGTCGAGGCGGTCGAGCACGCCCGGCTCGCAGCAGAGGAAGCCGCCGTTGATCCAGCGCTCGCTGCGCGGCTTCTCGACGAAGCCGGCGACGCGCTCGCCGTCGAGCTCGGCGACGCCCCACTGCAGCTCGGGCCGGACCACCGTCATCGTCGCCAGCGCCCCGCCCTCGTCGTGGAAGCGCAGCAGCGCACCGAGGTCGACGTCGGCGACCCCGTCGGCGTAGGTGAGGCAGAAGCGGCCGCCGGCGAGTCGCTCGCGCAGGCGCGCGACCCGGCCGCCGGTCGGCGTGTCGAGCCCGGTGTCGACGCACTCGACCTCGACCCCCCGCGGCCAGCGCTGCGCCGCCGCGAACTCGGCAACGGCCTCGCCGAGGTACCCGGTCGCGAGCAGGAAGCGGTCGAAGCCCTGCGCCGCGTAGATCTGGATCACGTGCCAGACGATCGGCCGGCCGCCGATCTCGACCAGCGCCTTCGGCACCGACTCGGTCCGCTCCCGCAGCCGCGTCCCGCGTCCCCCGCAGAGAATGACGACAGGTGGTTTTCCCATCGTTCAGCTCCTGAGAGGGGCCGTGGCCAAGCAGCTCAAGGACGCAGGGAGCGCCGCGTGCTCTGCACGCAAGCGACCGAGGACGCCGAGATGCGCAGCGCCACGGCCCCTCTCAGCCGCCGGCTACTGCGGGGAGGATCGTTACCTCGTCACCGTCGTTGATGCCGGTGTCGAGGCCCTGCTGGAAGCGGATGTCCTCGCCGGAGACGTAGACGTTGACGAAGCGGCGCAGGTCGCCGTCCTGGGTGATCCGCTCGCGCAGGTCGCCGTAGCTGTCGAAGACCGCGTCGAGCACCTCGCCGACGGTCGCGCCCTCGACCTCGACCTCGGCTTGCCCCCCGGTCGCGGCGCGCAACTGGGTCGGGATCTTCACGGTGACTGGCATCAGACTGGGACCTCCTGGCTGAACTCGGCCTCGAAGCTGTCGAGGTGCGGATCGATCTCGTGCATCTGGAACGTATCGCGCACGGCGTCGAGGGTCTTCAGACCCTCGCCGGTGATGTAGACGACGACGCGCTCGCCGGCTCCGAGCTCGCCGCGTTCGGCGAGCTTGCGCAGGACGCCGACGGTGACGCCGCCGGCGGTCTCGGTGAAGATCCCGGTGGTTTCCGCCAGCAGCTTGATCGCGTCGCGGATCTCGACGTCGCTGACAGAGTCGATCGCGCCGCCGGTGCTGCGGGCGTGCTCGACCGCGTAGGGGCCGTCGGCGGGGTCGCCGATCGCGAGGCTCTTGGCGATCGTCTCCGGCCGCTGCGGCTTGCAGACGTCCCAGCCTTCGGTGAACGCGGTCGCCACCGGGCTGCAGCCCTCCGCCTGGGCGCCGTTGAAGGCCGGCTGGGTGCCGCTGACCAGGCCGAGGTCGAGCCACTCCTGGAAGCCGCGGCCCAGCTTGGTGAAGAGCGAGCCGGAGGCGATCGGAGCGACGACCCGGTCGGGCAGCTCCCAGCCGAGCTGCTCGGCGGTCTCGTAGGCGAGCGTCTTCGATCCCTCGGCGTAGTAGGGGCGCAGGTTGACGTTGACGAAGGCCCAGGGCCGGGTCTCGGCCAGCTGCGTGCAGAGCCGGTTGACGTCGTCGTAGTTGCCGCGCACGCCGACCAGGTTGGTGCCGTAGACCCCGGTCGCCAGCAGCTTCTGCTCCTCGAGGTTGGCGGGGACGAAGACGTAGGACTCGAGCCCGGCGGCGGCGGCGTGGGCGGCGACCGCGTTGGCGAGGTTGCCGGTCGAGGCGCAGGCGACGGTCTCGAAGCCGAGCTCCTGCGCCTTGGCGACGGCGACGGCGACGACCCGGTCCTTGAACGAGTGGGTCGGGTTGGCGGCGTCGTTCTTGATCCAGATCTCGGCCTTGGTCCCGAGCCGCTCGGCGAGCCGCTCGGCGCGCACCAGCGGCGTCATCCCCGGCTCCAGCGGGTCGTGCGGGCGCCCCTCGAAGGGGAGGAAGTCGGCGTAGCGCCAGATCCCCTGCGAGCCGGCCTGGATCCGCCGCTTCACCGCGGCCGCTTCGAGACCGCTGAAGTCGTAGGCGACCTCCAGCGGGCCGAAGCACTGTTCGCACACGTAGTTGGCGCCCAGCTCGGCCGGGGAACCGCACTCCTTGCACTTCAGGCTTTCGATTGACATCCGATCCTCTCTTCTTGAAAAGCGACCTCCGCCACGTGGGGCGAGGTCCGATCGGACGTCTCCCCACATCTTTCAGGTCCTACGCTGGCGACCTGCTGGAGTTGGCACCTCCCCTCGAACCTAAGCTCGAAGTGGTTGCCGGGGCTTCACTGGGCCAGTCCCTCCACCCCTCTAGATGTGGCGCTTATGTTGGGAGAAGCCTACCAGCCGCCGCAGAAGGCTTTCCAGCCGGGCCGGACGGCTAACCTAGGCTTCACGATGACGCTGCCGCACCCCGAGATGATTGGCCCTCCTGATGCCGAACCTTCCGAAACCACGGTTGCGGCGGGGAACCCGGCGTCGCGACCTGATCGGGCCCGAGCCGCCGCCTGAGCCCCAGACCCCGAACGTCGAGCAGATCGACGGCCCCGGCCTGCGCTGGATCAACATCGAGCGCCCCGGCTCGCTGGAGCGGACCTGGCTCGAGGAGCACTTCGAGTTTCACGCGCTCGACCTCGAGGACGTCCTCTCGCGCAACCAGCGGCCGAAGATCGACGTCTACGACGACTACCTCTTCATCGTCCTCCACCTGCCGGTCTTCGACCGCACCGCCGGCCGCCTCGGGACCGGCGAGCTCGACCTCTTCGTCAGCTCCGACTACCTGGTCTCGATCCCGAACCAGCCGCTGCAGCCGGTCGAGTACCTGTTCGAGCGCTGCCGCGCCAAAGAGGAGCTGCGCGACCAGCTCTTCTCGCGCGGCTCCGGCTACCTGCTCTACCGGCTGGTCGACGACAGCTTCGACTACTGCTTCCCGATGCTGCGCAAGATCGGCAACAAGCTCGACGCGCTCGAGGACGCGATCTTCGAGGAACGCGGCTCCGAAGTCGTCCGCGACATCTCCAACGTCAAGCAGGAGATCATCAACTTCCGCAAAGTGATCCGGCCGCAGCGGCCGGTCCTACGCGACCTCGAGAAGGTCAAACAGCGCTACCTGATCAGCGACCTCGACCTCGAGATCTACTTCGACGACATCATCGACGCCCACGAGCGGATCTGGGACATCCTCGAGAACTACAAGGAGGTCGTCGAGGCGCTGGAGGAGACCAACGAGGCGGTGATCTCGCACCGGCTCAACGACATCCTCCGCGTGCTCACCTCGATCAGCGTCATCGTCCTGCCGCTGACCCTGATCGCCAGCATCTGGGGCACCAACGTCCACGTTCCCGGGGAGGCGAATGAAACCGCCTTCTGGATCCTGCTCGGGGCGATGCTGGCGATGCTGGTCGCCCTCGTCGTCTACTTCCGCCGCCGGCGCTGGCTCTGAGCGTCAGCGCTCCGCGTAGGATGCGTCGCCCGTGGCAAATTTCCGCATCTGGGCGCCGTGGCGCCTCGCCTACGTGAAGGACGCATCGAAGGACATCGAGGAGCAGTGCATCTTCTGCGCCAAGCCGCGCGCGGACGACGACGAGGCGAACCTGATCGTCCACCGCGGCGAGCGCAGCTTCGTCATCCTCAACCTCTTCCCGTACACCAACGGGCACCTGATGGTGGCGCCCTATGACCACATCGGCCGCCTGCAGGAGCTGCCGCCGGAGACGCTGACGGAGATGATGGGGTTCGCGCAGCGGGCGATGGACCGGCTGGAGGGCGTCTACCAGCCGCACGGCTACAACGTCGGCTTCAACCAGGGCCGGGTCGCCGGCGCCGGCGTCGAGCACCACATCCACATGCACGTCGTCCCCCGCTGGGCGGGCGACAACAACTTCATGCCGGTCATCGCCGACACCAAAGTGATGCCGCAGACGATCGAGCAGAGTTACGAGGCGCTGAAAGGAGCCGACTGGTGAGCGAGCAGACGACCCCCCTGGCGCCGCCGGGGATCTTCAAGGCGTACGACATCCGCGGCCTCTACGGCGAGGAGATGGACGAGACCACGGCGCACGCCGTCGGTCGCGCCTTCGCCCGGGTGCTGGCGCGGCTGCGCGGCAAGCAGCCGAGCGAGCTGCGGATCGGGCTCGGCCGCGACATGCGGCTGACGGCGCCGTCGATGGCGGCCGAGCTGCGCGACGGGCTGATCTTCGAGGGGGCGACCGTGCTCGACGCCGGCATGGTCGCGACCGAGATGCTCTACCACCTGGTCGGCTCCCGCGAGCTCGACGGCGGCGCGATGGTCACCGCCTCGCACAACCCGAAGGCCTACACCGGGGTCAAGCTGGTCCGCGAGGGGGCGCTGCCGCTCTCCGGCGACGCCGGGATCGGCGACGTCAAGGCGGAGATCGAAGCCGGTCTCGGCCACGCGCCCGGCGGCGGCTCCTTCGAGGAGGTCGACGTCTGGGACGAGTTCCGCGCCCACGCGCTCTCGTTCATCGACCCGTCGTCGGTGAAGCCGATGAAGGTGGTCGTCGACGGCGGCAACGGGATGGCCGGCCCGATGGTCGGACCGATCCTCGACCAGCTCGGGCTCGACCTGGAGCGGATGTACTTCGAGCCCGACGGGGAGTTCCCCGACCACGAGCCGAACCCGCTGCTGGAGGAGAACCGGCGGCTGATCATGGAGCGGGTGCGCGAGACCGGCGCCGACCTGGGGATCGCCTGGGACGGCGACGCTGACCGCTGCTTCTTCATCGACGGCAGCGGCGAGTTCTGCGACGGCGACTTCGTCTGTGCCCTGCTGGCGCGCTCGGTACTGCGCAAGAACCCGGGCGCGACGATCCTCTACGACCCGCGCTCCAGCCGCGCGGTCCCCGACCTGGTCGCCGCCGAGGGCGGCCGCTCCGACCTCTCGCGCGTCGGCCACGCCTTCTTCAAGGCGCGGATGCGCGAGGAGGACGCGGCCTTCGGCGGCGAGGTCTCCGGCCACTACTACTTCCGCGACTTCTGGAACGCCGACACGGGGACGATCCCGGCGCTGCTGATGCTCGAGCTGCTCTCTCTCGACGGCCGCGCCCTGGGCGAGCTGATGGAGGAGTTCCGCTCGAAGTACTTCATCTCCGGCGAGATCAACTCCGAGGTCGCCGACGGGGCGGCGAAGATGGCCGAGCTCGAGTCCCGCTACGCCGACGGCGAGATCGACCACCTCGACGGCGTCTCGGTCGACTACCCGGAGTGGCACTTCAACGTCCGCCCCTCCAACACCGAGCCGCTGCTGCGCCTCAACCTCGAGTCGCTGGTCTCCCGCGAGGACATGGAACGCCGCCGCGACGAAATCCTGGGGCTGATCCGGGGATGACCGCGGCGCCGGAGCCGGCGACTCCCGAGCAGGCGCTCGAGCAGGCGGCGCTGGCCGGGATCCACTGCCTGCCGATCGCCACCCCGTTCGCGGTCGGCCGGGTCAACTGCTACCTGATCGAGGACGAGCCGCTCACCCTGGTCGACACCGGGCCGAACTCGGGCAAGTCGCTCGACGAGCTGACCGGGATGCTCGCCGAGCGCGGCCACTCGATCGCCGACCTCGACCTGATCGTCGTCACCCACCAGCACATCGACCACCTCGGCCTGGTCGAGATCCTGGTCGAGCATTCCGGTGCCGAGGTCGCCGCGCTCGGCGCCGCCGCCGAGCGCCTCGCCGCCTTCGACGAGGACGCCGAGGAGGAGGACCAGTTCGCGGTCGAGGTGATGCTGCGCAACGGGATCCCCGAGGAAGTGACGGTGGCGCTGCAGAGCGTCTCGCGCAGCTTCCGCAGCTGGGGCTCGCACGTCGAGGTGACGCGGCCGCTCGCCGACGGCGGCGAGGTGGCGCTGCGCGACCGCCGCTTCGAAGTCCTGCACCGGCCCGGCCACAGCCCCTCGGACACGCTCTTCTGGGACGAGGAGCGAAGGATCCTGCTGGCCGGCGATCACCTGCTCTCCCACATCTCCTCCAACCCGCTGATCAGCCGCCCGCTCGACGGCTCCGACCGCCGCACCCAGGCGCTCGTCACCTACATCGAGTCGATGCGCAAGACGCGCGAGCTGCCGGCCGAGCTGGTCCTCGCCGGCCACGGCGAGCCGATCACCGACCACGTCGCCCTGATCGACGCCCGGCTCGCCTCCCACGATCGCCGCAAGGAGAAGATCTACGGCCTGATCGCCGAGCGCACCCGCACCGGCCACGAGCTGGCGCAGGCGATCTGGGGCAACGTCGCCGTCACCCAGGCCTTCCTCACCCTCTCCGAGGTGATCGGCCACGCCGACCTCCTCGTCAACGAAGGCCGCGTGCGTGAGGTCGACGACGGCAGCGTGATCCGCTACGAAGCGGTCTGACCGCCGACCACGCGGGCCTTGGCGGCGGCGAACTCCGCGTCGCTGAGGACGCCTTCGGCATGCAGGGCGCCGAGCCGCTCCAGCTGCCCGGCGAGATCGACGCCGCCAGTCTCCGGCCGCGCAGATCCGCTGAAGCTCTGCCCCGGATGGGCGCGGTCCAGCTGCTCGTAGTCGTCCTCCCCGAGCCGCAGCTTCGGCCGGGTGAAGAGTCCCCCCTTCTCGGTCAGCTCGGAGCGGCCGGCCCGGTGGTCGAACGACTCCGCCAGCCAGGCCTCCCCCTCCTTCACCGAGTCGGGCGCGCCGTCGCCGTGGAGCAGCAGGAGAATCCGCCGGTAGCAGCCTTCACCGCGAGCGATCAGCGATTCCAGTTCGACGGCGTCGGCGCCGAGGCCGCCCCGGGTCCGCGCCTTGTCCCAGGCGAGCAGCTCGAGCGCCACCCGGCTGGCGAGCAGGTTGGCGTCGACCGAACGCGACGACACCCGGGTTCCGCAACCGCAGAAGCAATCCACGGTCGCAAGCATGCCAGGCGCAGGGTCCTCGCCGTGCCTGCCGAAGGATGGGCGGACGACTAGGCTCCCACCGCCACCGTGCTCTTGCCGCCAGATGCTGGCGCACCAGTCCTCGATGACCGCAAAACTCCGCGACCGCCTCCACCGCAAGCCGCACAAGAAGCGGATGCTGATCATCGTCAACCCGTACGCGACCACGGTCTCCAATCGCCTGCGCAACCTGGTGGTCTACGCCCTGCAGGGGCGGTTCGACGTCGAGGCGGTCTCGACCGAGGCGCAGAGCCACGCCACAGAGCTGAGCCGCGAGGCGCGCGGCAAGGGCTACGACGTGGTCGTCTCCTTCGGCGGCGACGGCACGCTCAACGAAGTCGCCAACGGGCTGGCCGGCTCCGAGCTGCCACTGGCGATCCTTCCCGGCGGATCGACCAACGTCGTCTGCCGCATGCTGGGGATCCCCAACGACGTCGTCGACGCGACCGAGCACCTGCTCTCGCTGGCCGACGACTGGCAGCCGCGCCAGATCGACCTCGGCCGAGTCGACGAGCGCTACTTCGTCTTCGCCTGCGGGATGGGGATCGACGCGACCGTCGTGCGGCGGGTCGACGAACACCCGAAGCTGAAGGCGAAAGCCGGCCCGTACTACTTCAGCTGGGCCGGGATCTCGGGCTTCTACCGCCGCTTCCTGCTGAAAGCGGTACGCATGCGGGTCGACGTCGACGGCGAGTCGGTCGAGGGGATCACGACGATCGCCCAGAACTCCGACCCACTGACCTACTTCGCCAGCAAACCGATCCGGGTCTGCGAGGGGATCGCGATCGACGACGGCACGATCTCGGTGGCGGTGCTCAAGCGCGCCGCCCAGCGCGACATGCCAAGCCTGATCGCGCGGCTGCTGAGCGGCAAGAAGAGCGCCGCCGGCCACAAGCAGGTCGCCCATTTCGACGACGTCACCGCCGCCACCGTCACCTCGATCTCGACCGACAAGGAAGGCGCGCCGCGCGGCTTCCCGGTCCAGGTCGACGGCGACTACATCGGCGACCGCACCAACGTCGCCCTCGGCGTCCTCCCCGCCGGCCTGACGATCGTCGCCTGAGGGCCCGGGCGATCAGTCGAGCAGACCGCTCTCGCGGGCGGCGACGGCGGTGCGCAGCAGCGTCTCCTCGGCGTCGAAGCGCGGGCGCCAGCCGAGGTCGCGGCGGGCCTTGGCGGTGTCCATCAGCACCGGCGTGGCCAGCGCCGTCGCCCACTCGAGCTCGGGCAGGACGAAGCTGAGGCGGCCGGCGGCGGCGGTGCCGGCGCCCGCCACCGAACCGGGGACACGGATCGAGTGCCACCCGATCGCGCGGGCGATGTCGGCCACCCCCGCCTGCCCCGGGCCGGCCAGGTTGTAGGCACCGGGCGGGCCGGCGCCGGCGATCCCCGCGGCGAGCGCGGCGGCGACGTCGTCGTGATGGACGAGCTGGAAGCGGACGCCGGTGTCGGGCAGCACCGGGCTCGGCAGCGGCAGGCGGCCGAGCCCGCGGCGCAGGCGCGGCAGCGGATCGCCGAGGCGCGCGGCGCTGACCGTCTGGCGGATCAGCATCGTCGCCCGCGGGCCGGCGACGAGACAGGGCCGGAACAGGTAGGCCTCGACCTCGCTGCCGGCGAGCGCCTCGTCGAGGACGGTCTCCAGCTCGGCCTTCTGCGCCGAGTAGTAGAAGCGGTCGCTGCCGCGGGCCGGGACGTCCTCGGTCAGCGGCTGCGGGTTCTCCGGGTGGAAGCCGTAGGCGGCGACCGAGGAGGTGTAGACGAGGCGACGCACGCCAGCCGCGGCCGCCGCTTCGAAGACGTTGCGCGAGCCCTCGAGGTTGACGCGGCGGGTCGCCTCGCGGCCGCCGAAGATCGAGAAGGCGAGGTGGACGACGACGTCGGCGCCGTCGAACAGCGCCGCCAGCGACCCCCGGTCGAGCACGTCCCCGCGCCGGTAGGAGACCTTCTCCCAGCCCTCGACGGCCGGGTCGAACGCCCGCCGAGCCATCCCCCGCACCTCCCCCACTTCATCCCTCTGCTCGAGCTCGGCAAGCAAGGCCTTGCCGATCTCACCGGTCGGTCCCGTGACTGCAACCGTAAGAGCCATGCCGCCTCAGGCGGCCGGAGTCATCCGGTAGGCGTCGAACACCGACTCGATGTTTCGCAGCCGCGAGATGCAGTGCTTCAGCTGCTCGGTATCCCCCACCTCGATCACGAACCGGTTTTTCACCATCGGCGGGTTGGTCGTGCAGGTCGCGCCGATGATGTTGATCCCAGCCTCCGAGAAGGTCCGCGAGAGGTCCTCCAGCAGGCGGGTGCGATCGTAGGCGTCGATCTGTAGCTCGACCCTGTAGGAGGCCTCGTTTTCGCCCTCCCAGGCGACGTCGACGAACCGGTCCGGCGACTTCTTCAGCGCCCTGACGTTGTTGCAGTCGGCGCGGTGGATCGTGATCCCGCGGCCGAGGCTGACGTAGCCGGCGATCTCGTCGCCGGGCACCGGCCGGCAGCACTTGGCGAGGCGCACGGCGACGTCGTCGACCCCCTTGACCGCGATCCCGTAGTTGGCGGCGTTTTTCGTGCGCCGGGCACGGTCCTCGCGCGGGCCGACCAGCCCGCTCGGCTGCTCCTCGACCGCCTCGCCCGCCTTCAGCCGCTGCATCACCTTGTTGGCGGCGGTCTTGGTCGAGATCTTCTTCTGACCCAGGGCGATGTAGAACTCGGTCGCTTTCTGGAAGCCCATTTCGCGGATCACGTCGGCAAGCAGTGGCGAGCCGGCGACCTTCTGCATCGGCAACCCGCGCTTGCGCAGCGCCTCCTCCAGGCCCTCGCGGCCATGGCGCTCGGCGTCCTCGCGCCGCTCCTCTTTGAACCAGGCGCGGATCTTGTTGCGGGCGCGGCTGGTCCGCACCAGTTTGAGCCAGTCCCGCGAGGGGGCCCGCTTCTGCTTCGCGGTCAGCACCTCGACGATGTCGCCCGAGCGCAGCTGGTAGTGCAGCGGCACGATGTTGCCGTTGACCTTGGCGCCGACGCAGCTGTGGCCGACGTCGGTGTGGACCGCGTAGGCGAAGTCGAGCGGGGTCGAGCCGGCGGAGAGGTTCTTCACCTCGCCCTTCGGGGTGAAGACGAAGACCTCGTCTTCGAAGAGGTCGACCTTGAGCGATTCGAGGAACTCGGTCGGGTCCTGTTCGCCCTCGGTCTCGACCAGCTGCCGCAGCCAGGTCATCTTCTCCCGCTTCGGGTCGCCGCCGCCGCCCTCTTTGTAGGCGACGTGGGCCGCGATCCCGTACTCGGCGAGCTTGTGCATCTCCTCGGTTCGGATCTGGATCTCGAGCGGCTTGCCTTCGGGCCCGATCACCGTCGTGTGCAGCGCCTGGTACATGTTGGCCTTCGGCATCGCGACGAAGTCTTTGAAGCGACCCGGCAGCGGCTTCCAGAGCGAGTGGATGACGCCGATCGCGCCGTAGCAGTCCTTGACCGAGCCGACGATCACCCGCATCGCGGTGAGGTCGAAGATCTCGTTGAACTCGCGCCCCTTCTTCGCCATCTTCGTGTAGATCGAGTAGAAGTGCTTGGCGCGGCCGGAGATCTCGGCCTCGATCCCGACCTGCTCGAGCTCCTCGGCGAGGAACTCGCCGGCCTTCGAGACGTAGACCTCCCGCTCGTTGCGCTGCTGAGCGACGAGCTGCTTGATTTCCGCGTACTTGCGCGGGTGCAGGGTGGCGAAGGCGAGGTCCTCGAGCTCCCACTTGATCGCGTGGATCCCGAGCCGGTGCGCCAGCGGCGCGTAGATCTCCAGCGTCTCGTGCGACTTCGCCGTCTGTTTCTGCTTCGGCAGCGCACCGAGGGTCCGCATGTTGTGGAGCCGGTCGGCCAGCTTGATCAGGATCACCCTGACGTCGGTGGCCATCGCCACCATCATCTTGCGGTAGTTCTCGGCCTGCCGCTCGTCGCGGCTCTCGAAGGTCATCCCGGTCAGCTTGGTGACGCCGTCGACCAGCTGGGCGATCTCCTCGCCGAACTCCTCGCGGATCTCGTCGAGGCTGGCGCTGGTGTCCTCGACCGTGTCGTGGAGCAGGGCAGCGCAGAGCGTCTCGGTGTCGAGCCGCATTCCGGCGCAGATCTGCGCGACCCCGACCGGGTGGGTGATGAACTCGTCGCCGGAGTAGCGGACCTGGTCGGCGTGCCGCTCGCAGGCGAAGTCGAAGGCGCGCTCGACCTCGACTCGGTCGATCGTCGCCACCGCGACCGCGGTGCCGCCTTCGGGCCCGGCGCCATTGCCGCTCGGTGCCGAGTCGAACTCCTCGACCACGGCGAACAGGTCGGCGAGGAGCTCCTTGTGGTCGACTGCTATCTGGGTCTTGCGAGGAATCGGTTGGCCTCCGAGAGATCTTCGCTGTAGGCGCGGAACGCGGCTGAGCGCTCCAGCTCGGTTCCCTCTGAGGATACGACCCTGACAGGTCCCTCGCCGCGATTCGGCTCGCCGGCAACCAGTTCGAGCTCGCCGAGGACCCGCAAACAGCGTCCCGCGGTCTCCGGGGAGAGCGGCTGCGGACCGGGTCCGGCAAGCGCCGCGCGGAGCTCGGAGCCGCTCGCCTCGCCGACCTCGCGCAGGCGCCGGAAGGCGGCGGCGAGCGTCTGCCGCGAGGGAGCGAACGCCGCGTATGCCTGGGCGGCGAACTCGCGCTCGGCGTCGGTCCAGAGCTGGTGGAGGTAGCCGGCCCCGGCGATGCCGCCCGCGGCCGCGGCCGCGGGCGGATCGACGAGGGCCACGTGCTCGAAGCGCTCGGCCAGCTCGGGGCGCCGCGCCAGGGTCGCGTAATCGACCAGCGCGAAGCCGCTCTCGGCCTTCGCCACGACGCCGTCCAGCGCGGCGCCGCCGCAGCGCATGCAGGCCACCCGACCGCTCCCCCCGTTGAAGCGCGCCAGCCCGGCGGCGCCGGCGGCGAGCGAGGCGCGGCGCGAAGCGTCGGCGCAGACCCCCAGGACCCCCGCCCCGCTCGAAACCAGCTCGGCGATCGCGACCAGCGGCGAGCCGCTCCCCGCGACCACCGTTCGCTCGGAGTCGTGGCGCCTTTGCTCGCCCCCCGCAGGCAGACTCGACACGTCGCGGGTCAGCTCGGCTTCGAGGCGCTCCCACCACTCGGCTTCCTCGCACTCGCAGGCGTGGGCGCCGCTCGCCGCCGCGGCAGCGCTCTCGGTCCGCGCCTTCTCGCCGCCGCTCGACTCCTCCCCGCCCCCGAGCGGGTACAGCTCGCGCAGGACCACCCGCGGCTCGACCGACCCGTTCCAGTGGTTGACCTCGAGGCGGACCGCGGCGTCGATCGGCTCGTCCTTGCCGACGCCGAGGCTGGAGCGGCCGAAGGCGACGCCGACCGCGCGATGGGCGCCGCTGTGGAGGCTGAAGCGCGCGTGCTTGCCCTCCTCGCCCATCGTCCGCACGTCGCTGAACCGCGCCGAGGGGACCATCAGCCGCACGCCGGGGTTGCCCATCCCGAACGGCGCCAGCTGCCGCAGCTCCTCGGCCAGCTCCAGGCCGAGGCCGACACCGCCGACGATCGCGTCGATCCGCTCGGTCCGGCGCAGGTCCTCGGGCCCCAGCACCGACGCCGCGTGGGCCGCGAAGGCCTCGCGAAAGGCCTCCAGGTTCTCGGCCCGCAGCGTCAGCCCGGCCGCGGCGCGGTGGCCCCCGAACCCCTCGAGGTGCTCGGAGCACGCCTGCAGCGCCGCCAGCAGATCGAAGCCGGGGATGCCGCGCCCCGACCCCCGGCCACCGCCCTCGCCGTCGAGCGAGACGACGACAACCGGGCGGTGGTGGCGCTCGACCAGCCGCGAGGCGACGATCCCGACCACGCCGGGGTGCCAGTCCTCGCCGGCCAGCACCAATCCCGGCGCCTCGCGCAGCTGCTCGGGCAGCGCCCGCCGGTCTGCCTCCGCCGCCGCGTCGACCTCGCGCTCGGTCGCCCGCCGTTCGGAGTTGGCCCGGCTCAGCTCGGCCGCGATCTGCTCGGCTCGCCCGGCATCCTCGGTCAGCAGCAGCTCGACCCCGGCGTCGGCCCGGTACAGCCGCCCCGCCGCGTTGATCCGCGGCGCCAGCCGGAACGCCAGGTCGCCCTCGTCCAGCGTCGTCGGCTCGCACTTCGCCGCCGCCATCAGTGCCCGCAACCCGAGCCGTCGCCCGCGCCGCATCTCCGCCAGACCGCGCCGCACCAGCGACCGGTTCTCCCCCACCAGCGGCACCACGTCGGCGACCGTCGCCAGAGCGACGAGGTCGAGATCGATCTCCGGGTCCGCGCCAAGCGCTGAGGCGAGCTTCCAGGCGACCGCCGTCCCGCAGAGCGACTCGAAGGGATACCCCGAGACCTGAGGGTGCAGGATCGGGCAGGCCGGCAGCTCCTCGCCCGGCTGGTGATGGTCGGTGACGACGACCTCCATGCCCAGCTCCTGCGCCAGGCGCACCTCCTCGACCGAGGCGATGCCGCAGTCGACGGTCAGCAGCAGCCCGGTCCCGCGCTCGGCCAGGCGCTCGACGTTCTCCGCGGTCAGCCCGTAGCCGTCGGCGATCCGGTCGGGGATGAACCAGTCGCAATCGGCGCCGAGGCGGCGCAGCGTCGCCACCGTCAGCGCCGTGGCGCAGACGCCGTCGACGTCGAAGTCGCCGTGCACGGCGATCCGCTCGCCCGCCTCGATCGCGGTCTGGACCAGCTCCACGACCTCCGCCATCGAGCCGAAGGCCGCCGGCGGGTGCGACTCGTCGGCGGCGAGGAAGGCGCGGGCCTGCTCGGGCGTCCGGTAGCCCCGGCGCACCAGCGTCACCGCAACCGGCTCGGAGACGCCGGCGGCGGCGGCGACGGCGCGGACGTCGGCGTACTCGTAGGGCTCGGCGGCGAATGCGGCGGCGGGGCTCATGACCCCCAAACTAAGAAGGACCGCGGACGGAGGCGCTACTGCAGCGCGCGCTGCTGGCGCAGGCCGATCAGGTAGACGATGCCGAGCCCGATCGCGGTGCCGGGAATCGCGATCAGCGCGGTGACGATGTTCGTTTCGCCGAGGGTTTTCCCGCTCACCTCCTGCACGATCAGGCCGAAGACGACCGACCCGATCACGGCGCCGAGGAAGGCGCCGACGATCCCCTGCCAGAAGTGGTCGGGCAGGAAGACGGTGAAGTGCCAGAGGGCGATGCCCATGATGAAGAAGACGAGCAGAGCCATCAGCCGGTGACCTCCATCAGCGGTTCCTCCCGTGCTTGCGTCGTTGCTGGCGCCGGGCCCGGCGCTCCTCGTTGCGGGCCCGCCGCTCGGCGGAGGCTTCCTCGGCCGCGCTCCTGGCCGCCTCCGGGTCGCCGCCGTTGCCCTCGCTGCCGCGCTCCGCGGTCGCCACCGCCTCCGTTCGCGCCTCGGCCGCGACCTCGGCCTCCATGTCGACCTCTTCGGGCTGCTCGTCGCCTTCGGCCTTGGCGTCCTCGGCCAGCATCCCGGCCTGGACGTCGTCGGCGTAGGCGGGCACCAGGCCGCCCTCGACTTCGGCGATCCGCAGGCGGCGCCGGATGAAGCCCGGCTCGCGTTCCTTCCAGGCGGTCAGCACCGGCGAGGCGATGAAGATCGACGAGTAGGTACCGGAGATGATCCCGACCAGCATCGCGAAGGCGAAGTCCTGCAGCGTCGCGCCGCCGAAGACGAGCAGCGAGGCGACCGCGAGCAGGGTCGAGAAGCTGGTCGCCAGCGAGCGGTTCAGAACCTCGCTCATCGAGCGGTTGACGATCTGCGAGAACGCCGCCCGCGGCATCCGCGGCACGTTCTCTCGTATTCGGTCGAAGACGATGATCGTGTCGTAGATCGAGTAGCCCAAGATGGTTAGGAAGGCGGCGACGGTTCCGCTGGTCACCTCTTTCCCCGTCAGCGAGTAGACACCCGCCGTGATCAGGATGTCGTGGAAGATCGCGATCAGCACCGGGACCGCGAACTTCGGGTCGAACCGCAACGCGATGTAGCCGCAGATCACCAGCAGGGAGAAGATCAGCGCCTTCAGCGCGTTGTTCGCCACCTGTTCGCCGAAGGTCGGCCCGACGCTGGTGCTCTCGAACCCGTTTTCGGCGATCCCGTATTCGCTGGCGAGCGCGTTGCGCGCTTCTTTCACCTGTTCGGGTTCGAGCTCGTTCGACTGGATCTGGAAGACGTTGTCGCCGAGCACCGGGTCGGAGACCTGCTGGATCTCCTCGCCGCCGACGCCGGCCGCGTCGAGGGTTTCCCGCACCGATTCCTCGTTCGTTTCTTTTTCGAGCGCGACCGTGATCCGCGTCCCCGACTCGAAGTCGATCCCGAAGTTGAGCTGCTTGGTCGCCAGCGCCAGGGCGCCGATCAGCAGGATCACGCCGGAGATCGAGAAGAACCAGCGGCTGGCGCCCATGAAGTCGAAGTGCCACTGGCGGCCTTTCCCGGAGGCGCCGAGGGCGCTCGGCGAGCGCAACAGCCGCGAGCGGCTCATCGTGCCGAGCAGCGACTGGGTGAAGACGACCGCGGTCAGCAGCGAGACGAGGGTGCCGATGCCGAGGACGAAGGCGAAGCCCTTGACCCCGGCGGTCGCCAGCACGAAGAGGATGAAGGCGGTGAGCAGGGTGACGACGTTCGCGTCGATGATCGTCGCGATCCCGCGTTTGTAGCCGGCGGCGATCGCGCTCGACATCGCGCGCCCAGCCCGCACCTCCTCCTTTATTCGCTCGAAGATGACGATGTTGGAGTCGGCGGCGACGCCGATCGTCAGCACCAGGCCGGCCATCCCGGGCAGCGTCAGCGTGATCGGGATCAGGTCGATCAGCGCGAAGAAGATGACCCCGTAGGCGCCGAGGGCGATCGACGCGATCAGGCCGAGGAAGCGGTAGTAGACCAGCAGGAAGATGACGACGAGGGCGAGGCCGATGACCCCGGCCTTGATCCCGTCGTCGAGAGCCTGCGAGCCGAGGGTCGCCGAGACCTGGGTCTCGCTGATCAGTTTGAGGCTGACCGGCAAGGCGCCGATCTGCAGCGTCGTCGCCAGTTCCTGCGCCTGCTTGAGCCCGTCGGGGTTGTTGAAGCCGCCGGAGATCTGGGCGCCGGTGCGGCCGTCGATCCCGTCCGGGTTTTCCTTGAAGTTGATGATCGGCCGCGACTGGACTTCGTCGTCGAGGACGACCGCGAAGTGGCCCGAGAGCGCCGCCGCTTCTTCGTTGCTCACCGGGCCGATCGCGTTGGCCTGGCCGCGCTGCGCGATCTTGCGGGTGACTTCGTGGAAGGCGCTCTGCCCTTCGCCGGTGAATTCGAAGCTGACGATCGGTTCGTTGCTCGTCGGCGCGTAGGCCTGTTCGGGGTTGGTGATCTCGTTGCCGTTGAGGGACGGCTTGTCCTTGATCACCCACCATCCGGGCTGCCCTTCGGTTTCGAAGCTGCCGTTTTCGTCGGTCGGGTATTCGGAGACGAGCACGTAGCCGGTCGGCACTTCGACCACGATCCCGTCTTTCGGGATCTTTTCCCCGGTCGGGCTGACGTAGAGGTCTTCCTTCTTGAACTCGGGCCCGGCGATCAGCTTGTGCGGCTTTTCCTTTTCGAACAGGTAGTAGCGCGGCCGTTCGACCGAGCATTCGCCGCACGGTTCGATCGGTTCCTGCTTGGAGGCGAGCAGCGCCGCCTCGTACGCGCTCGGGTAGGCGCCTTCGAAGATCAGCCGCTGGTTCTGTTCTTTCTTCGGGTTGCGCCCCGCTTCCGTCCACCGTTTTTCGGATTCTTTGATCGCTTCTTCAGAGGCTTCGGAGCCGCCGGCGATCGCCCGCTCGGGCCCGATCAGGTTCGGCTCCCAGTCGTAGAAGTAGAGCTGCGCGGTGCTGCCGACCTGTTCGGCGGCGCGTTCGGGGTCGGTGATCCCGGGCAGCGCGACGGTGACGTTTTCATTGCCCAGGCGAGCGACTTCGGACTCCGAGACGCCGAGCTCGTTGACCCGCTTTTCGATGATCGAGATCGAGTCTTCGATGTCGCTGCCGGTGACTTCGCCGCCTTCTTCGGTCGGCTGGCCTTCGTAGACGAGCTCCAGGCCGCCCTGCAGGTCGAGGCCGAGCTGCGTTTCCTTCTTCACGATGATCAGCGCGGAGACGACCACCAGGCCCAGGACGAAGAGCAGGACGAAGAGGTGCCGCCGCCTGGAGCCCATCGCCCTCAGCCCTCCGGGGTGAGGACGAGCAGCAGGCCGCCGTCGTCGTCGTAGGCGGGGAAGACGTCAGCCACCGCCTGCGCCGGCAGGTCGCCCTCGGCGTTGACCGAGACGCGCTTGCCGAGCGAGCGCACGCCCCACTCGAGCGAGGTCTCGATCGGGTCGGTGACGCCGTCGCCGTTGGTGTCGGCGCCGGCACCGCCGTCGCCGGTGTCGATCCAGGCGAGGCCGAGGACCTCGCTGACCGGTCGCCCGATCACGTCCTCGTCGGTGAGCCCGGTCAACTCGAAGCTCCCTTTGCCGGCATCCAGGACCCTCCCCTGCTGATCGCACACGAAGAACGCAGCATTAGGAGCCGGATAATAATCGTCGAGTAATTCGAATACGAATCCGAAGCCGCATTTCGAGCAGCCTTTCGGCCTCGTGCTGAAGCCGGCGGTCCGGTCGCTTCCGGACTCGCGGTGGCCGCAGTTGGGACAGATGAAGAAAGCCATCGATGACAGGCTAAACGAGCGGGCCTAGAAGAGACTTGCAGCGCCTTCGGGAGCGGGCAGCCCGAGGTGCTCGTAGGCGCGCTGGGTCAGCACGCGGCCGCGCGGCGTCCGCTTCAGCAGGCCTTGCTGCAGCAGGTAGGGCTCCAGCACGTCCTCGATCGTGTCCTGCTCCTCGCCGATCGCGATCGCCAGGGTGGAGAGGCCGACCGGGCCGCCGCCGAACTTGGTCGCGACGGTGTCGAGCAGGGCGCGGTCGGCGCGGTCGAGCCCGCCGGCGTCGACCTCGAGCATCGCCAGCGCGTCCGCCGCGATCGAGGCGCCGATCTCCCCCGTCCCCTTCACCTCGGCGAAGTCGCGGACCCGCTTCAGCAGGCGGTTGGCGACCCGCGGCGTGCCGCGCGAGCGGGAGGCGATCGTGCGCGCCCCCTCGGCGTCGATCTCGACCTCGAGGATCCGCGCCGAGCGCTCGACGATCGTCGCCAGGTGCCCGTCGCTGTAGTGCTCGAGCCGGTGCGAGACCCCGAAGCGGTCGCGCAGCGGCGTCGTCAACAGGCCGGCGCGGGTCGTCGCCCCGATCAGGGTGAACGGCGGCAGCGGCAGCGTCACCGTGCGGGCGCCGGCCCCCTGACCGAGCACCACCGGCAGCTCGCCGTCCTCCATCGCCGGGTAGAGCGTCTCCTCGACGGCGCGGCCGAGGCGGTGGATCTCGTCGATGAAGAAGACCGAGCCGGGCTCCAGCGAGGTGAGGAAGGAGGCGACGTCGGCCTTGCGCTCGAGCGCCGGGCCGGCGGTCTGCACCATCGGCACGCCGAGCTCGGCGGCGACGATGTGGGCCAGCGAGGTCTTGCCGAGCCCGGGCGGCCCGGCGAGCAGGACGTGGTCGAGCGGCTCGCCGCGGCGGCGGGCGGCCTCGATGAAGATCCCGAGCTGCTCGGTCACCTGCTCCTGGTTGACGAAGTCCTCGAGCGTCGGCGGCCGCAGCGAGCGGTCGAGGTCCTCGTCCGGGACGTCGGCCCGCGCGTCGTGCACCCTGACCTCGGCGTCGATCGGCACCGGCTCGTCGCCGAGCCCCGGGGTCCGGATCCGGTTCCCCCCGATATCGGGTTGGTCCGTCACCGGGCGCTGCCCGCCTTGCGCAGGGCGCCGGCGAGCAGCTCCTGCGGGTCGTCGCCGTCGAGGCCGTCGAGCAGCTGCTCGGCCTCGGCCAGGGCGTAGCCGAGGTTGACCAGGCCCTCGCGGGCGAGGACGCGGGCGTCGCCGCCCTCGCTCGCCGCCAACGCCACGTCCTCCTCGATCAGCGTGCCGGCGACCTTCTCGCGCAGCTCGACGATGATCCGCTCCGCGGTCCGCTTGCCGATCCCCGGGACCGCCTGGAAGCGTTTCGCGTCGCCGGCGGCGATCGCCTGCAGGAGGACCCGGGAGCTGCCGCCCGAGAGCGCCGCGATCGCCACTTTCGGGCCGATGCCGCTGACCGAGATCAGCAGCCGGAAGAGGTCGCGCTCCTCCTCGGCGGCGAAGCCGTAGAGGGCGAGCGAGTCCTCGCGCGAGATCAGCTCGGCGTGGAGGAAGGCCTCGCTGCCAGCGGCCGGGACCGCCTTCAGCGTCTCCGCGGAGACCGTTAGCCGGTAGCCGACGCCGGCGGCGTCGATCACGACGTGGTCGGCACGCCGCACCATCACCTCGCCGCGGACCGCCGCGATCATCCCGCGACCCGCTCCCGGGTCGGCTGGCGGGCGCCGGTCGAGGCGGCGACGGCGGAGCGGTGACCGCCGGAGCCGCCGTGGCAGATCGCGACCGCGAGCGCGTCGGCGGCGTGGTCGGGGGTCGGCGGCTCGGGCAGCCCGAGCAGGGTGCCGACCATCCGCTGCACCTGGCGCTTGTCGGCGCCGCCGGAGCCGCAGACCGCCATCTTGATCGCCTGCGGCGTGTAGGCGAAGCAGGCGACGCCGGCCTGGGCCGCGGCCAGCATCGCGACGCCGCTGGCCTGGCCGACCGCCATCGCCGAGCGCACGTTCTTGCCGAAGTAGACCTCCTCGAGCGCCATCGCCTTCGGCTCGTGCCAGGCGAGCAGCTCGCTGAGCGCCTCGTGGATGCGCCGCAGCCGCCGCTCCATCGGCAGCTCCGGCGTCGTCTCGACGACGCCGCCGTCGAGCGCGACCATGTGGTTGCCCTCGACGCGCACGATTCCGAATCCGAGGTTGGCGGCGCCCGGGTCGACGCCCATCACTACCTGCATTGGTAGTGATTCTGGGCACCGCGCCGGATGCCTTCCGGCGCCGGCTCAGGCAGCCAGTTTTTCGAGGACTTCCTCGGGGATGTCGAAGTTGGCGAAGACTTCGTCGACGTCGTCCTGGTCGTCGAGCTCGTCGATCAGCTTCAGCAGCCGCTCGGCGTCGTGGCCCTTCACTTCGACGGTGCTTTTCGGTTCGATCGCGAGCCCGGCGGAGACGTACTCCACCCCCGACTGCTCGAGCGCCTCGCGCACCGCGGTCAGATCGGCCGGCTCGCAGACCACCCGCAGCTGGTCGCCGTCCTCGACCACGTCCTCGGCGCCGGCGTCGATCGCCGCGATCAGGTCGTCCTCGCCGTAGCGGCCGGCGTCGACCGCGATCGAGCCCTTTCGCTCGAAGATCCAGGCGACCGAGCCCGGCTCGCCGAGGTTGCCGCCGTGTTTGGAGAAGGCGTGGCGGATCTCGGCGCTGGCGCGGTTGCGGTTGTCGGTCAGCGCCTCGACCAGGACGGCGACCCCGGCCGGGCCGTAGCCCTCGTAGACGATCCGTTCGATCGCCGCGCCGTCGGAGCCGGCGCCGGTGCCGACGTCGATCGCTTTCTGGATCTTGTCCTTCGGCATCGAGGCGTCTTTCGCCTTCTGCACCGCCGTCGCCAGGGTCGGGTTGCCGTCGACGTCGCCGCCGCCGTCGCGGGCGGCGACGGTGATCGCCCGCGCCAGCTTGCTGAACAGCTTGCCGCGTTTGGCGTCGGCGGCGCCCTTCTTGTGTTTGATCGAGTGCCACTTCGAGTGTCCGGACATATCGGTGTCATTCTATGTGGAGGGAGATGGCAGCGAACCGGACCGACACTCACGAGCGGGCACGGGGGCTGGCCGCGGGGCTCGTCTTCGTCGCCATGCTGCTGGCTGCCTTCTCGCTCTGGACGGCGATCCCGCTGAGCTGGGTCTACATCGCCTCCAAGGTCTCCCACACCCAGTTCCCGAGCGGCGGTCCGTACGCCGTGGTGGCGGTCGGGATCATCGTCTCGGTCCTTGTCGTCGCCTGGCTGATCGGGCGCCTCAACCAGCTCTACGTCCAGATCACCGGCACCAACCGGCTCGGACCGATGCGGCCGACCTGGCTGCGCAGCATGCGCGACACGCCGCCGGCGCAGAACTCGGTCACCGTCGTCGAGGCCTGCCTGATGGGCTCGGTGATGCTCGCCGCGCTCGCCCTCACCGTCTGGTTCTTCGTCCTCGCCGGGTCCCCGATCCCAAATCAGTAGCCGCCGACGACGGGCGCGCGGGTCTGGTCACAGAGCCGGTTGGAGACTTTCTCGTTTCGCAGACAAGACGTGACGCCGATCCGGGTAACGTGGGACCATGGCCGTGATGGCGAGGGAGACCCGGACCGACGAGCGACTCGACGACCTCAACAAGAAGGTCGACACCGGCTTCACGGAGATGCGCGCCGAATTCCGGGCGACGCGGCAGGAAATCGGGGCGATGCAGCGATCCTTCAACCAGCTCTTCGCTGCCCTCATCGGCACTCTCCTGGTCGGCTTCCTCGGCATCATCGCCGCGATCCTCGTCCAGACCTGACGCCGAATTCGTCATCTGACGGTCCTGGCCGAGCAGGCCAAGGACGACGGAGCGAAGCGTGCTCTGCACGTGACCGAGCGAGGACGCCGGCATGCGCCGGTCCCGCGGCGTCAGGTCAGATGACGAACTTGCCGTCTTCTTGCATCACCTTGCCGTCGACTTCGAGCTTGCCGCCGAGGCGCAGGTCGCAGACCAGGTCGGTGTGGACGGCGGACTCGTTGAGGCCGCCGGACTCGGGATAGCTGGCGCCGACCGCCATGTGGACGGTGCCCCCCAGCTTCTCGTCGAGCAGGACCTCGCGGGTGCCGCGGTCGATCCCGTAGTTGGTGCCGATCCCCAGCTCGCCCAGGGTGCGGGCGCCGTCGTCGGTGTCGAGCAGCTTCAGCAGGTATTCCTCGCCGCGCTCGGCGCTGGCGTCGACCACCTTGCCGGACTCGAAGCGCAGCCTCACCCCGGAGACCTCGCGGCCGCCGATCACCGCCGGCAGGTGGAAGCTGACCTCGCCCTCGACCGAGTCCTCGACCGGGCCGGTGAAGAACTCGCCGTCGGGCATGTTGTGGTCGCCGACGCAGGGGATGAACTTGCGCCCGGCGATCCCGAGGCGGATGTCGGTGCCCGGCGCGGTGACCCGCACCTCCTCGTGGCCCTCGATCCACTCCGCCAGGCGCCTGGTCTCCGCCGAGGCCGCCTCCCAGGCGGTGACCGGGTCGCCCCCGTCGGCGAGGCAGGCGCCGTAGTAGAAGTCCTCGTAGTCGGCCAGGCTCATCTCCGCCTCCGAGGCGTAGGCGCTGGTCGGGAACAGCGTGTAGACCCAGCGCAGCTTGCCCTCGGCGGCGCGTTTCATCGCCCGCCTCATCAGGTCGCCGGTGACCGACTGGCGCAGCGTCTGGCGCTCCGGCGGCACCCCGGAGAGCTCGCGCGTGTTGGTGCTGGCGCCGACCGCGATGCGGACGTCGACGTGGTCGGCGACCCACTCGGCGAATGGCGAGATCCATTCCAGCTGCGAATCCGAGGCGTGTTTGAAGTAGGCGGCGATCTGTCCGTCGAGGGCGACGTTGAGCACCGGGTTGCCACCGGCCTTCAACACCTCCTCGTAGACCGCGAGGAGCAGCGGCGCCGCCGCGCTCTCGCCGTCGATCGAGACGACGTCTCCCTCCTTCACCGCGGTCGAGTACCCGACCAGGATCTTCGCCAGGGCCTTGGTTCTCGGGTCGCCACCGGTCATCGCCTCGCCTCCTCCTCTGCGCCCGCGGCACGCTCGCCGGCGCTCGTGATCATCGCCATGAATATCGCGTGGAAGCGCGGATCGTCGGTCAGCTCCGGGTGGAAGGCGGAAGCGAGCACCGATCCGTCGCGGATCGCGACCGGGTGGCCCTCGTAGCTGGCCAGCACCTCGACCCCCTCGCCCCAGGTCTCGACCCAGGGGGCGCGGATGAAGACCGCGCGCAGCGGCTCGTCGCCGATCCCGGCGATCTCGAGGTCGGCCTCGAAGCTCTGCAGCTGGCGGCCGAAGGCGTTGCGCCGCGCCGTCGCGTCGATGAAGCCGAGATGGTCGGCGTCGCAGACGATCATGCCGGCGCAGGTGCCGAGGATCGGCCGGCCCGCCTCGTGGTGGGCGCGCAGCGCCGGCTCCAGGCCGCCCGCCTCGATCCCCTTGCCGATCGTCGTGCTCTCGCCGCCGGGGATGACCAGCCCGTCGAGCCGCTCGAGCTGCTCGGGGGTCCGCACCTCCACCGCATCGGCGCCGAGCCGACGCAGGGTGCTGAGGTGGGCTTCGAAGCCCCCCTGGAGCGCTAGGACTCCGACCTTCAGCTCAGCCCCCGCGGTGCTGCAGCAGGGCGTCTTCGGCTTCCAGCGGCGCGATCTCCAGGCCGCTCATCGCCTCGCCGAGCCCGACCGAGGCGGCGGCGACCCGCTCGGGGTCGTTGAAGTGGGTGGTCGCCTCGACGATCGCCTTCGCCCGCCGCGCCGGGTCGGCGCTCTTGAAGATTCCGGAGCCGACGAAGTTGCCCTCGGCGCCGAGCTGCATCATCAGCGCCGCGTCGGCCGGGGTGGCGATGCCGCCGGCGCAGAAGAGGGGGACCGGCAGGCGGCCGGCGGCGGCGACCTCCTGGACGACTTCCAGCGGCGCGGGGAGTTCTTTGGCGGCCGCGGCGAGCTCCTCGGGGCGCAGCTGGGCCAGGCGCCTGATCCCGGAGTTGATCTCGCGCATGTGGCGGACGGCCTCGACCACGTTGCCGGTCCCGGCCTCGCCCTTGGAGCGGATCATCGCCGCCCCCTCGCCGATCCTCCGCAGGGCCTCGCCGAGGTTGGTGGCGCCGCAGACGAAGGGCACCTCGAAGGCGAGCTTGTCGATGTGGTTGACCTCGTCGGCCGGGGTCAGGACCTCGGACTCGTCGATGTAGTCGACCTCCAGCGCTTCCAGCACCTGGGCCTCGGCGAAGTGGCCGATCCGGGCCTTCGCCATCACCGGGATCGCGACCGCCTCCTGGATCCCCTTGATCATCGCCGGGTCGGACATGCGGGCGACGCCGCCGTCGCGGCGGATGTCGGCGGGGACGCGCTCCAGCGCCATCACCGCGCAGGCGCCCGCCTCCTCGGCGATCTTCGCCTCCTCGGGCGTGACCACGTCCATGATCACGCCGCCTTTCAGCATCTCCGCCAGGCCGGTCTTCAGCCGGAAAGTCGCGCGCTCGCTCATCGAGCCCATATTACGGGTGCGGGCCGCCGGCTCGCACCCGGGGCTACTTCAGTTTGTACGCGCGGATGCGATCCCTGTGCGCGGCTTCATCCCGCGCGTACAACCCGTGCGCCAAAGCTTGTACGAGCGCCATCAAGGCGGTGTTCGAGCGCGTGAACGAGGGGCTGTTGGAGGAGAAGTAGAGCGTCATCTCGGCGTGCTCGCCGACCTCCGACATCGTCGCGTCGGAGATCGCCAGGGTGCGGGCGCCGCGGTGCAGGGCGAGCTTCATCGCCCGCAGCAGCAGCGGGTGGGCGCGGCCGGCGGAGAGGGTGATGACCAGGGTCTGGTCGTCGATCCGGCCGAGTCGCTGCAGCGACTCGCCGCCGGTCGAGGCGACGATCTCCGAGCGGATGTCGAGCAGGCTGAGCGTGTGGCGCAGGTAGCTGGCGAAGAAGGCCATCTGGTCGACGCCGACGATCACGATCCGCTGCGCCGTGGCCAGCGCCGTGACCGAGTGTTCGATCTGCTCGGTGGTCAGCTTGCGCGCGGTTTCCTCGAGGTTCGAGTAGTCGGCGCCCAGCGAGGCCTCCAGCTCGGAGTGGTCGAAGGAGAACAGCGCCCCCCCGCCGCCCGGCGCGGCCGCCGTGGCGATCGTCGTCCGGTACTCCTCGATCGCCGCCTGCTGCAGCTCCGGGTACCCCTCGAAGCCGAGGGCCTGGGAGAAGCGCACCACCGTCGAGGACGAGGTGCTCGCTCTCCTGGCCAGCTCCTCGGCGGTGAGGAACGCGGCCTCGTCGAGGTGATCGACGATGTAGCGGGCGACGTCTTTCTGGGAGCGCGAGAACTCGTCGAAACGCTCCTGGATGTAGTCAGAGAGACTCTTTAGCTGGGGGGACTTCGTTGCAGTCTTGGTCACGGCCGTCCATTTCGCCGACCTCGACGCTTTCCCTTCTGAGAAACTCGCCCGATGACGCTCGAGCAGACGCTGCGCCTCACCAACCGCTTCATGGTCGGCTTCGATCTGGTGCTCGGCAGCGCCGCGATCGCGGCGCCGGCGGCGACCCTGCGGGTGCTGGGCCACGACGAGCCCTCGCCCGACGCCAAGCACCTGTTCCGGCGCTGCGGCCCGATCTGGCTGACCTTCGCCGCCGCCCACGCGGTCGCCGACCGCCGCGGCCGGCCAGGCGACTGGCAGGCGCTCGCCTGGCTACGGGGGACCGAGATCGCGACCGACGCCCTGTGGGCCAACTCGCCGGCGGTCAGCCGGCCCGGAGCGAAGGCCGGGCTGCGGCTCGCCGGCGTCGCCAACGTCGCCATGGCCGCCGGCTTCGCCTGGATGTCGAGGCGCTGAGATGGGCCAGTTCGACGGCCAGCCCAGCATGCGCTGGTCGCTGCGGGGCCTGAACGACGAGGGCGACGAGGCCTGGCTGATCCGCGGCATCGCCCGCAAGCTCTACCGCTGTCCCGGCTGCCACGGCGAGATCGAGGTCGGCGACGAGCACACGATCGTCCAGTTCGTGCGCCGGCTCGGCGGCACCGACCACCATCACTGGCACCGCCGCTGCGCCGAAGAAATCCTGATCCCGGAGCTGACCAACCTGAAGCGGGTGCCCGCCGCGGAGTCGAGCCAGTCGCGGCTCGAGGCCCGGGGCCGAGTCAGGTCCGGCCGCAGGCGCCGCTAAGTGAAGAGCCTGCTGCGCCGGGTCGGCGGCACCTACGCGCGCATCTGGCACGTCTACGTCGCCTGGATGCCGGCGCTGCTGCTGCTCAGCCTGATCACCTTCATCCCGCTCGGCCTGTTCGACGCGCTGGCGATCGAAGTCGACATCAACGCGCTCGACATCAGCAGCGGGATCGAGGTCGCCGCCGTGATGCTGGCCGTCGGCGCGCTCGTCACCACCGGCCTGCTCGGCGAGGTCTTCTTCAGCGGCGTCGTCGCCGTCTCGCTCACCCACTCCGAGCACGAGGGGCCGCCGCCGATCTCGCACGTCGCCCGCGAGCTCAGCTACGGCCGCCTGATCGCCGTCGACCTCCTCTACGTGGCGCTGGTCGCCGTCGGCCTGCTGCTGGTGTTCGTGCCCGGCGTGCTCGCCTTCGTCTGGCTCGGGCTCGCGGGACCGATAGTCGAGCTCGAGAACAGCAAGGTGCGCCACTCCCTGGCCCGCAGCGTGCGACTGGTCCGCGGCAACTTCTGGTTCGTCTTCTGGATCATGGTCCCGATCGAGATCGTCGGCGACGCGCTCGGCGAGGGTGTCGCCGCCGGCGTCCACGCCCTCTTCGGCCACAGCTTCCTCGCCGCCTGGCTCGCCGAGTCGGCCTCGAACATCATCCTCTCGCCCTTCTTCGCCGTCGCCGCGGTGCTGCTGACGATCGAGCTGATCCACCTCAAGGACGGCGACGGGCCGCGTCTAAACTCGGAGCCGGGCCGCGCATGATTACCGCTTCGATCTTCTCGGACTTCTGGGCCAACCTCGTCCAGCACGAAGAGCAGGGACTCTTCCTGGTGCTGGCCGGCTTCATCGGGTCCTTCGCCTTCATCCGCATGAGCACGCGGCTGATGCGGAGCCCCAGGGTCCCCTGGTGGCCGGGCAGCGTGGTCAGCGATGGCGGCGTGCACCTGCACCACCTCGTCTTCGGGATCGTGACGATGATGGTCGCCGGCACCCTCGGCTTCCTCTTCTTCGGCCGCAGCCCGCAGACCGAGATCGCCGCCGCCTTCTTCGGGATCGGCGCCGGGCTGACGATCGACGAGTTCGCCCTCTGGGTCCACCTCGACGACGTCTACTGGTCCGAGGAGGGGCGCAGCTCGATCGACGCGACGGTGATCGCCGCCGCCGGGATGCTGCTGATCCTGCTCGGCTTCAGCCCGGTGGCGATCGAGACCGGCTCGGCGAGCGCCGTGATCGGCAGCGTCCTCACCGCCGTCCTGCTCTTCGCCTGGGTCTTCATCTGCTTCTCCAAGGGGCGCGTCCTGCACGGCACGGTCGGCTTCTTCATCTTCCCGATCGCCCTCTACGGCGCCTGCCGCCTGGGCAAGCCCGACTCGCTCTGGGCGCGGCGCCGCTACGGCGAGCGGCGGCCGGACAAGCAGGCGCGGGCCGAAGCGCGCTTCCCACCGGACCGCCGCACCGAGAAGTTCAAGAACGCCTTCCGCGACATCGTCGGCGGCAAGCCGAACGAGGGCGTCGCCGCCGCCACCGAAGAGGCGTTCGCGGCGACCCGCGAGGCGACCGAAGAGATGCGCCAGCGGGCCGAACGTGTCGCCCACGCCGCCGACCCGACGCGCCGCGACAAGGACTGAGTCAGCCGCCGCGGGAGAGGCGGCGTTCGAGGTTGGCGCGGACCGCGGGCCACTCGGTGTCGATCACGCTGAAGTAGGCGGTGTCGCGCTGGCCGACCCCGGGGACGATCATGTGCTTGCGCAGGACCCCCTCGAACTGGGCGGGCAGCGCTTCCATCGCCGCGCGCGAGCGCCCGTTGCGAGCGTCGGTCTTGAGCTCGACCCGCACGCACTCGAGCGTCTCGAAGGCGTGGCCGAAGAGCAGCAGTTTGGTCTCCAGGTTGACGCCGGTCCGCCAGGCTCCCGGGTTGAACCAGGTCCAGCCGATCTCGACCACCCGGTCGGCAGGACGCACGTTGAGGTAGCGGCTGCTGCCGACCACGGTCCCGTCGGCGCGCCGGCGAACGACGAAGACGCCCTCGCGCCCGGCCGCGGCCGCCTCCAGCGAGACCTCCATGAACTGCTCCAGCACCGCGCGGTCAGCGCCGAGGTTGGTCAGCCAGTCCCAGATCTCCGGCGCCTGCGCGGCCTCCCAGAGCTCCTCGGCATGGTCCGCGCGCAGGGGCTCGAGCGCGACCAGCTCCCCCTGCAGCCGCGGCGCCAGGTTCTCCACCTCACTCCCCCATCGCCTTGATCACCACCCGCTTCGGCCGGCGGCCGTCGAACTCGCAGTAGAAGACCTGCTGCCAGGGGCCGAGGTCGAGGCGGCCGGCGGTGACCGGGACGATCGCCTGGTGGTGGACGAGGAGGTTCTTCAGGTGGGCGTCGCCGTTGTCCTCGCCGCCGCGGTGGTGGCGGTAGTCGCCGGGCGAGGGCAGCAGTTCCTCGGCGACCCGATCGGCGGGCGGCGCCCAGCTCGGCGGCGCGACCTTGTCGAGCCACTCCATCGCGTCCTCGTGCAACCCCGGCTCGTCGTCGTTGACCCAGATCCCGGCGGTGATGTGCATCGCCGAGGCGAGCACCATCCCCTCGGCGATCCCCGCCTCGTCGACCACGTCCTGCACTTCGTCGGTGATCCGGATCAGTTCGCGCCGGTTCGGCGTCTCGAAGGTGAGGTGGCGGGTGGCGAAGTTCACCTTGCGTCGCTCGCTTGGCCTGCGATCCGCTCAATCATCGCTCAACCCTAGCCCGCCCGAGCTGTGCCGGCCGCTCCCTAGAGCCCGAGGCCGCCGACCCCGCGCTCGTCCCAGCCGAGGTGGTGGGCCAGCTCGTGGCGCAGCGTGCGCTCGACCTGGCGCGCGAGCAGCTCCCGGTCGTGGCCGAAGTCGCGTTCGAGCGTGTCGCGGTAGATCACGATCCGGTCCTCCCAGGCGTCGCGGGCGACGCCGTCGCCGAAGTACTCGCCGTAGGCGCGGCGCTCGGCGCCGATCTCGGAGACGACCACCGGCACGCTCTCCAGCACGCGCTGGAACTGCTCCGGCAGGCCGTCGATCGCGTCGGCGACCAGCGCTTCGAACTCGTCCATCTGCCGCTCATCCGCCATCGACCTCAAAGCATGCAATACCTTCGTGGCCCGGCGCCGGCCGGGACCGAACCCAACCAGCGGGGAGACCAAGATGAAAGACGATCGATCGCCCACCACCGGACTGCGCGCCCGCGGCGCCATCCTCGCCGTGATCGCGCTGATCGCCGGTGGCGTCGTGCTCTCGGCCTGCGGCAACGAAAGCGCCAACTCCAGCTCCGAAAAGGCGAAGGAAGAATTCGAAAAGGGCAGCGAAGAAGCCGAAAAGGGCCTCGAAGAAGGCAAGGAACAGGCGGAAAAGGGCCTGGAAGAAGCGAAGAAGCAGGCCGAAGAAGCCAAGGGCAGCGCCAAGAAGGGCCTCGAAGAAGGCATCGAAAAAGCCGAAAAGGGCCTCGAAGAAGGCAAGGCCGGAGCCGAACGCGGCCTCGAAGAAGCGCAGAAGTACCTCGAAGAATTCGGCGAATGAGCCGGGCGGCGGCGGGCTTTCCCCCACCCGCCGCCGGGCACGCGGGGCTGCCGGCGCTTACCTGGGCGCCGGCACCTGCGAGGCCATCTGCGTGTAGCCGGTGGCGCTCGGGTGGATCCCGGTGTCGCCGCTGATCACCCAGGGCGGGCCGTGGACCGGGCCCGAGCAGAACGAGAGCGGGTGAGTGATCTGTAGCTCGTCCTGGGTCAGCGTGGACTGGACGCTGGGGCCATCGACCTTGTAGCCCAGCCGCGAGCAGGAGTACCTCGACGGGTAGACCGGTTCGAGGTCGACGCCGACGTTGAAGTGCGGCGGCGTCACCACCTGCAGTCGCCCGGGGTTGACCGCCGCGGCCACGGCGGCGATTTCCGCGTTCATCATCTCTGCCATCTGGGCGATCTGCACGGAGCTGTAGGCGAGCGCGCTGGACGGGATCGAGAGGTGGTACTGCATCAGATAGATCGTCGCGCTCGTCTTCTCGACCAGCTCGCGGAAGAGGTGTTCGAGGTTTTCGTGCAACCCGATCTTGGCGAAGGCTTCTTCGATGCATGCCCTGTAGTCGCCGAAGATGTCGGCGAAGATCGCGCAGCCCATGTGGTCGATCCCGAACAGCATTTCCGAGAGCAGCGGGTTGGCGCCGATCGTCATCAGGATGTAGTCGGGGTCTTCGGACTCGATCTGCTTCGTCAGCGGATAGAGGGGGCCGCCGGGCGCCCACTGGCCGGGCTCCGCGCCGCTGATCGCGAGGTTCTCGTAGTTCGTGACGCCGTACTCGTTCGCCCACTGCGCCGCCCAGGAGACGTTGTTGGAGAGGCCGTAGTCGGGGGCGAACCTGAGCTTCCTCGCGTAGTTGTTCGTGTTTAGGGAGTTCGACGAGCAGGCGTCGACCAGCGTCACCGAGCCGGGCTTGCATTCGGGCAGCTCGAGCAGGGACATCGTCTTCCCGGTGTCGTAGTAGCCGAAGCCGGCGGTGACCGAGTCGCCCATCGCCCGCACCACCGCCTTCGCCGCGGGCTTGACCTTGAAGACCACCGTGACCGGGGTCAGCGCCCGCTTGCCCTTGAAGCGGGTGCCGCGCGGCGGCGCTCCGACGAGCTGCACCGAGTCGGTGCCGCGGAAGCCCTTCGCCGCCCTGTAGATCAGCCTGCCGCCGTGGACCAGCGCCCTGCCGTGGGCGGGCGGGCCGATCAGGGCCCAGCGCCGGCCCATCGTGCAGGCCGGCAGCGCGACCACGGCCGTGCGGGCCCGTCCGACCCGCCGCTGCGGGACGCTCGAGCAGAGACGCGGGCGCTTTGCCTTGAGCGAGAGCGTGCCGACCTCGCCGTCGCCGGCGATCAGCTCCGGCTTCCCGTCCTGGTTGGCGTCGAGGAAGCCGATCGCCTCGACCCGGAAGCGCAGCCCGGAGGCGGCCCTGCGCGTCAGCTGGCGGTTGAGGCCGATCCGGTGGACGAAGCGGAAGCGGCGGCGCTTCTCTCCGGCGCGCGGCTTGCCGGCGCTGGCCAGCGGGTGCAGCCGCCACGACCGGATCGTCCTGCCCCTGGCGTCGCGGGCGAAGACACGGAGGCTGAGCCGGTGGCCGAGCATCGCGATCGGGTAGCGGACCTGGACCAGCAGCGCGCTGCGGCCGTGGCGCGGCGGCGTCACCACGACCCGCGTCACCTTCACCGGCGCTCCGCGCTTCACCGGCGCCGGCTTCGCGGTGGCCACCGGCACGGCGATCAGCAATACAGTCAGCGCCAGTGGCAGCAGCAGCGCGCGAGCCGGCAGCGAGCGACGGAGGGAACTCACGCCCACAACCTAATCCAATCGGGCGGCGGCTGGCGCGGATCGCGATCTGGATCGGCGGTGTCTGTCTGGTCCTCTTCGTCCTCAACCTGCTCGGCGTCCCGGCCTCCGACTGGATCCGCGAACTGCTGCGCAAGGTCCGCCAGATCCCCCTCTGGGCGGTGGTCGCCGGGGTGGCGCTGGAGACCGCGCAGACGTCGCTGGCGGCGCTCGCCTGGTACGGGATCCTGCGCGCGGCGCTGCCCGGCGAACGCGTCTCCTACCGGCTGATCCTCGCCTGCTACGCGGTCGCCGTCGCCCTCAACACCTTCCTGCCCGCCAACCTCGGCACCTGGGTGATGCTGCTGATGTTCACGGCCCTGTTCGCCGCGGCGACGCTGACGATGGTGCTCTCGGCGATCGTCGTCGAGAAGATCCCCTTCTCGGTCTTCAACGTCGCCCTCTACCTCTACCTCTTCCTCAGCGTCAGCGGTTCCTTCGGGATCAAGCTCGGCTTCCTCGAAGACCATGCCGGGCTGGTCCTCCTGATCCTCGCCGGCGCCGTCCTGCTCGTGGCGCTGCTGGTGCGGGCCTTCTGGCCGCGGCTGGAGAAGCTGCGCCGCGAGGTGGCCACCGGCGGCGCGATCCTGCGCAGCCCGCACCGCACCTTCACCCGGCTCGTCCTGCCGGAGCTCGGCAGCTACCTGGCGCGGCTCGCGATCATCGCCGTCTTCCTCGGCGCCTACGGGATCCCAGTGAGTTTCCATAACGTCGCCACCGTCACCGCCTCCAACTCGATCTCGAACAGCGTCTCGGCGACGCCGGGAGGGGTCGGCGTCACCCAGGCGATGAACTCGGCGGCGCTGCGTGGGTCGGTCGATACCGGCACCGCCACCGCCTACTCGATCGGCCAGCAGCTCGTGATCTCCGCCTGGGACGTGCTCTTCGCCGTGATCATGGTCTCCTGGGTGTTCGGCTGGAGCGGAGGCAAGGCGCTGGTGGAGTCGTCCTACGCGGACGCCAAGGTGAAGAGCAAGGAGATGCGAGACAAACGCAAACAGCGCAAACGGGAGGAGACGGCGGAGTGATCGGCGAGCGGCAGGTGGAGGGATTCACGGCGCTGACCCTGGCGAGCGAGGGCACCGACCCGGTCGAGGTCGCCTTCGTGCCCGAGGCCGGGATGGTCGGCTGCTCGCTGCGCCACCGCGGCGAGGAGCTGCTCGGGCAGCGCCACGGCCTGGCCGCCTACGCCGCCCAGGGCAAGACGATGGGGATCCCGCTGCTGCACCCCTGGGCCAACCGCCTCGGCGAGCGCCGCTTCGCCGTCGCCGGCCGCGAAATCGACCTCACCGCCTCCGATCTGCCGCTCTCCACAGACCCGCTCGGGCTGCCGATCCACGGCCTGCTCGCCGGCGCCCGCGGCTGGCGGGTCGACAGGCACGAGGCAGAAGGCGACGGCGGCGTGCTGGCGGCGAGCTTCGAGTTCGAAGAGCACCGCCAGCTCCTCGCCGCTTTCCCCTTCCCGCATCGGCTGCGCTACGAGGCACGGCTGGCCGGCGGCGAGCTGACGATCGCCGTCACGATCGGCGCCCGCGGGGTGGCCGTCCCGGTCTCCTTCGGCTTCCACCCGTACTTCTGCCTGCCGGGGATCGAGCGCGAGGCCTGGGAGGTCGAGGTCCCGGTCCGCGAGCAGCTGCTGCTCGACCGCTCGATGCTGCCGATCGGCGCCACCGAGCCGGTCTCGGTCGCGCCGGGCCCGCTCGCCGAGCGCACCTTCGACGACGCCTTCGCGGCGCCGCCCGCCGGCGAGCCCTTCGTCCTCGCCGGCGGCGGGCGACGGCTGGCGGTGCGGTTCGGCCCGGAGTACCGCTTCGCCCAGGTCTTCGCCCCGGCCGAGGACGCCGTGATCGCCTTCGAGCCGATGACGGCGCCGACCAATGCCCTGGTCAGCGGCGGCCCGGAGCTGCCCCTGGTCGCGCCCGGCGACTCGTTCACGGCGAGCTTCACGATCGCGGTCGAAACGGCCGCCTAGCGGGCGGCGCTCGGCTCAGTAGTGCCCCGCAGCACGCGATGTGGCGACGGATGATGTGCGGCGGCCCGGCAGCGGCGACGATTCCCGAACACACCCCGCCGCGAAGGAGATCCGCGATGAAAGTCCACACCCGCCTCAGCGCCATCGAAGGGCAGGTCCTCTGTCCGCACAGCTGCGACTGGAAATCGGTCGCGGAGTGCGCCCACTGCGCCGAGCTGACCCGGATCGAGCAGGACGAAACGGGGACGACGGTCGTCTGCGCGCCCGAAGTCGACCGGCCGCTGGGCAGCGTTCTGCACGACATGATCAGCGTCTGAGCCTCACCGTCCGGCGTCGCCGCCGGTCGCGCCGGCGCCGGTCGGGCAGGCGTTTCCGCGATCATGGGCGGTCGTGCCAGCGCCGCCCGCATCCTCGCAGTCGCCCTCCAGGTCCCGCGGGCTCGGCGGCGGCAGGCTGCCGCTGATCGCCGCGATCGCCGCCGGCGTCGTCGTCCTCGACGCGCTGACCAAGTGGGCGGCGACCCAGTACCTGAGCGGCGAGGGCAAGGTCGAAGTGCTCGGCGGCCTCTTCCAGTTCGAGTTCTACCGCAACTTCGCCGGCCCCAACAACTTCTTCCAGGGCCACACGGTGCTGATCTCCCTGTTCGCGATCCTCGCCGTCGCCGTCCTCGTCGCCGTCGCCTTCCGGGTCACCGCGACGCTCACCGCGGTCGCCGTCGGCCTCCTGCTCGGCGGCGCGCTCGGCAACCTCCTCGACCGCATCTTCCGCGAACCCTCCCCCCTCCATGGCGGCGTCGTCGACTGGCTGCGGATCACCTCGCTGACCAAGTCGATGAACCTCGCCGACCTGGCGATCGACGCCGCGATCGTGGTGATGCTGGTCGCCGCGGTCGTCTCCTGGGGGCAGGGCGAGGAGAAGGAGGCGCCGAGCCCGCCGCCGCGGGCCGGACAGCCGTCCGAATAGTCTGCCCGGCAGTGATCGCCGCGATCCCGAGCCCGTCGACCAACGATTTCCACGTCGGGCCATTCGTATTCCACGCCTACGGGCTGATCTACGCGATCGCGATCATCGTCGCCGGAGCGATCATCGTGCGGCGCTGGGAGGCCGAGGGCGGCTCGCGAGACCTGGTCTACGAGGCGCTGCTGTGGGGCGTGCCGGCGGGGCTGATCGGCGGCCGCATCTACTTCGACATCACCAGCAGCAGCGAAATCCCGCCGCACTGGTACGGCGTGTTCGCGATCTGGGACGGCGGCCTCGGCAGCTGGGGCGCGTTCAGCGCCGGCATCGGCGTCGCGCTGTGGCGCGTGCACCGCGCCGGCGAGTCGGTCTCGAAAGCGCTCGACGTCATCGCGCCGGCGGCTCTGGTCGCCTTCGGGATCGGCCGCTTCGCCAACTACGTCAACCAGGAGCTGTTCGGCGGCCCCAGCAACCTGCCCTGGGCGGTCGAAATCGAACCCGCCCACCGGCCGGCCGGCTACGAGCAGTACTCGACCTTCCAGCCGACCAACTTCTACGAGTCGGCCTGGGACTTCAGCTTCGCCGCCGTCCTGATCTGGCTCGACCACCATCGCTCGCTCCGCCCGCCCGGGCTCTTCGCCCTCTTCGTCACCGGATACGCCGGGTTCCGGATCTTCGAGGAGCTGCTGCGGGTCGACCCCTCCCATTACATCCTCGGCTTCCGCCTCAACTTCTTCGTCGCCTGCGCGGTGACGATCGCCGGTGCCGTCTGGTTCGCCTGGACCCAGGGCTGGTGGGGACGAAGGCGGGCCGCGGCGACCGGCGCCGGCGGGTCGTCGGAGCCCTAGCCTCAGCCAGACCGTCAGCCGGCGAGGCGCCGGCGGAGCAGCAGTAGGCCGACCAGCGTCTTCGCGTCTTTGACCTCGGCGAGGGCGCCGTCGAGGTCGTCGAGCGGCCAGCGCACGATCTCGATCTCCTCGCCCTCGTCCGGTTCGGCGCCGACCTCGCGCAGATCGGTGGCGAGGAAGATCGTCGTCGTCTCCTCCGCCCAGCCGGGAGTCGGGTAGATCGCCCGCAGCAGCTCCCAGCGCTCCGCCGCGATTCCCACCTCCTCGACCAGCTCCCGCTTTGCGCACTCGAGCTCGCTCTCGCCGTCGACGTCGAGCGTCCCGGCCGGGATCTCGAGCAGTCCCTCCTCCCCCACCGCCTCGCGCGGCTGGCGCACCAGGTGGAGGAAGCCGTCGTCGTGGGCGACGACGGCCACCGCGCCGGGGTGCAGCACCACCTGCCGCTCGTACTCGCGCCCGTCGGCGCGACGGTAGCGGCGCACGACGACGTCGAAGAGGTGGCCGGAGAAGACGGTCTCGGCGCTGAGCTGCTCGCGCATGGCCGCGCACGCTAGCGGTTCGCCGGGCGGGCGCTACCTCGATCGAGAGAGAGGTTCTTCCCGCATGCCGGGAAGAACCTCTCTCTCGCCGCCCGAGCGCGAGGTCCGTCCTATCCCTCGGCGGGGGCCGAGGCCAGCTCGATCACCGCGCGCTGGGCTTCGGGCAGCGTGCGAGCCGCCGCCGGTCCCATGACCCGCCGCCAGAGCGGCGCCAGCGCGCCCTCGATGTAGATCGTGTTGACCAGGCGACTGCCGCCGTCGACCGGCTCGACCAGGTGCCGGTGCCCCATGCGGGCGCCCGGCAGGCGCGCCTCATCGGTGAACAGGCGACCCGTCTCGAACTCGACCACCCGGAAGCGCAGGCGCAGACCGGTCCCGAACACGATCCGTGCCTCGGCGCCGAGAGCGAGCGGCCCGTCCAGCTCCGCCCGCCTGACCTCACCGTTCCACTCCGGCCAGGCGCCCGCGTCCGCGTAGGCCCTCTCCCAGATCGCCGCCGGAGTCGCCTCCCCCTCCAGGGTGCTGCTCGTCTCCCACCGACTCACGGTTACCCCCCGTCGCTCGACTGCCGCTACCAGGAGCGTAGTGCGCGCATCCGCGAGACCTTCTTGAACTGGTGTCCCTCCATCGCCGAGAGCGTGTCGGTGAGCAGCTCGATCGCGTCGAGCACGAACGGGCCCTTGTTCAGCATCACGCACTCGGCCCGCTCGGCCATCGCCGCGTCGGTGATCTCAGCCCGGGCGCCGACGCCCTTGTGGACGAAGCGGTCGAGCACCTGGGTCGCCCAGATCACCGGCACGTGGGCCGCCTCGCAGAGCCAGAGCATCTCCTCCTGCAGCTCGGCCAGCCGCCGGAAGCCGACCTCGACCGCCAGGTCGCCCCTGGCGATCATCACCGCGAGCGGCTGCGTCCCGGCGCCCTGGACGATCAGCTCCGGCAGGTTGCGGATCGCCAACCCGGTCTCGATCTTGGTGATCAGGGTGATCGCCTCGGGGCGCTCGAGCCGGGCGGCGAGCTCCTCCTGCAGGATCCGGATGTCGTCGGGGCGCTGGACGAACGAGTAGCCGACCGCGTCGGCCAGCTCGGCGACGACGTCGAGGTCCTCGCGGTCCTTCGCGGTGAGCGGCGGCAGCTGCAGCTCGGTCTCGGGGAAGTTGAGGCCCTTGTCGGCGCGCAGCTTCGCCCCCTTCGGGGGCGTCGCGGTGACCCGCAGCACCGCGCCCTCGCCGCAGAGCTCCTCGACCACGAGGCTGAGCTTGCCCTCGTCGACCTGGACCGGATGGCCGGGTCGCAGGCTGTCGAAGATCCCCTCCGGCAGGCACTCGAACGCCGCCCGATCCTCACCGCGCGGGGGCGTCGACGCAGTCATCAGCACCCGGTCGCCGGGACGCAGGCGGAGGTGGGGCGGCGCGGCGACCCCGCCGGTGCGGGCGCGCGGGCCGCTCAGGTCCATGCAGACGCGACAGGCGCGCCCCAGCTCCCGCTCGGCGCGGCGCACGTACTCGACCATCGACCGCCAGACTTCGGCGTCGTCGTGCCCGCAGTTGATGCGGACCAGGTCGGTGCCGCCGGCGAGCAGGCCGCGGACCAGCTCGTACTCGGTCGCCGCCTCGGTCGGCAGGGTGACCATGATCCGCACACCGCGCCCCGGCGGGGCCGGGCCGAGCGCCAGCTCGGTGTTCTCGTGCAGTTGCTCGTTCCCGCGGAAGAAGGCGGCCGGACGAGGCTCGACCTGCGACCCGGCGTGCTGGGGGTCGAACCGGACCAGGGCACCGATCACGGCGTCGAGCGTCTCCAGCACCCGGGCCTCGCAGCGGCCCAGCGAAGAGAGGCCCCAGGGCATCAGCTCGAGCTGCAGCTCACGCAGCTCGTGGCGCCGCAGCGCCACGTAGTGGGCGAGATTGCGAGCGCTCGCCAGGTACTCCTCGCGCCGGACCCGCGGCCGCCATGACTCGAGCAGCTCGCCACCGACCGCGACCACCTCGGCGCGCAGCTCCTCCACCTCGGCGCGCAGCTCGCCCGGGCTTCGCTGCCGGACGGTGGCACCCAGCCGCGGCGACGGCGCGCGGGTGCCCATGTCTGCGATCTGCGGCACCCGTTCACCGTGCCCCGACTCCCGTCGGCCCGTGTTACAGCCTCGTTACTTGGAGAGCCCACTGATCATCTCGACCAACCCGGGCGCGGGAGGTACGGTTGCACCATGTCTCGTCCCGTCCTGCTCGCCGTCGAGGAAGACGAGACGTTCCTGCGCGACGTCGAGCGGGAGCTGCGCGACCGTTACGAGCGCAGCTATCGGATCGTCTGCCTCGGCTCCGCCTCCGAAGCCGAAGCCGAGCTCGACCGCCTCGCCGACGCGGGCGAGGACCTCGTGCTGGTCCTCGCCGGGGAATCGCTCGGCGGGACGCCCGGCAGCGAGTTCCTCGGCGGCGTGCGCAGGCGCCATCCGCACGCGCAGCGCGGCCTGTTGATCGAATACGACGGCTGGGGACAGCCCGGCACCGGAGCGATCATCTTCAAGGCGATGGCGGCGCGGCAGATCGAGTACTACCTGATCCGCCCGATCCGCACCCCCGACGAGCTGTTCCACCAGGCGATATCGACCTTCCTGCTGGAGTGGTCGCATGCCCGCCGGCTCTCGACCCACACGGTGCACATCGTCGGCGACTCGTGGTCGGGGCGGGCGTACGAGCTGCGCGAGGCCCTCGGCCGCTGCGCGCTCCCGCACGCCTTCTGCCTCGCCGACTCGCCCGAAGGCCGCGAGCTGGTCGCCGAGACGGGCGCGGACGGGCCCCTGCCCCTGGTGATATTTCCCACCGGGGCCGTGCTCGCCGATCCGACCGACGCCGAGCTGATGACGGCGACCGGGGGGCCGACCGTGCCAGAGGGCCTCGAGTACGACGTGGTGATCGCCGGCGCCGGACCGGCCGGGCTCTCGGCCGCCGTCTACGGCGCCTCCGAGGGGCTCCGCACGCTGGTGATCGACTCGGGCGGGATCGGCGGGCAGGCGACCCTCAGCTCGCTGATCCGCAACTACCTCGGCTTCCCGCGCGGGATCAGCGGGCGGCGGCTGGCCGAGGAGGCCTACGAGCAGGCGTGGGGGTTCGGGGCGCGGTTCGCTTTCATGCAGACGGCGACCAGCCTCGGCCGCGACGGCGAGCGGATCGTCGTCAGCCTCTCGGACTTCCCCGCGATCAGCGCCCGCGCCGTGATCCTCGCAACCGGCGCCTCCTACCGCCGGCTCGGCGTCGAGGCGCTCGAGGCGATGGCGCTAACGGGCGCGGGGGTCTTCTACGGCGGCCCGGCGACCGAGGCGCCGGGAATGGTGGGCCGGCACGCCTTCGTCGTCGGCGGCGCCAACTCGGCCGGACAGGCGGCGCTTCACCTGGCGGAATACGCCCGCCGGGTGACCCTGGTCGTCCGCGCCGCCTCGCTCGGGGCGGGCATGTCGCACTACCTGGTCCAGCAGATCGAGGCATCGCCCAGCATCGACGTGATGCTGGGGACCGAGGTCTCGGGCGGCGGCGGCCAGGCCTCGCTGGAGCGGCTGCAGCTGCGCGATCGCGAGACCGGCGCCGTCGAGACGGTCGAGGCCGATGCCCTCTTCCTGATGATCGGCGCCCGGCCCAACACCGAGTGGCTGCCCGGGGAGGTCCTGCGCGACGCCGGCGGGTTCATCCGCACCGGCGGAGAATTGGCGGGCACCCCGGCCTGGTCGCTCGAGCGGGCCCCGCTGGCCCTGGAGACCAGCATGCCGGGAGTCTTCGCCGCCGGCGACGTCCGCAGGGCCTCGATGAACCGCGTCGCCGCGGCGGTCGGCGAGGGCTCCGCCGCGATCCGCTTGATCAACGAGCTGTTCGCGGCCGAGCGGCTCGGCGGCCCCGACCTGCCGCAGGACTGCCCACCGCCAGACGCCGCCGTCCGCTGAGCACGCCGCGCTTCGCTGGCGCGGGGGCGACCGACGGGGGGGCTAGGGTGGCGCGCATGGAACCAAACTCAGCAGGTGGTCGGATCCGTGTCGGCGAGGTCATCAACGAGGCGTTCGACACCTACAGCAAGAACATCGGGGCGCTGATCGGCGGCTCGCTGATCGTCTTCGTCGTCGTCGGGGTGGTCGCCGGGCTGCTGCAGAACTCGGGCGGGCTGGTCGGCAACCTGCTCGCCGCGATCGTGCGCCTGGTCGGCTACGCGATCTATGTCGGCTTCGTCGTCCGGCTCGTCCAGGACGTCCGCGACGGCCGCCGCGACCAGTCGGTCGGCGACCTCTTCGAAGCCGCGATGCCCTCGATCCTCAACCTGATCGTTTTCGGAATCGTCTTCGGCGTCCTGGTCGGGATCGGGTTCTTCCTGCTGATCATTCCCGGCCTGATCCTCGCCACGTTCTGGGCGGTCGGCGCGCCGGCGCTCGTCGTCGAGAACCTCGGTCCGTTCGAGGCCTTCGGGCGCAGCTGGCGCCTGGTCCGCGGCGACGCCTGGACCGTCTTCGGGGTCCTCGTCATCGTCTTCGTCATCGTCTTCCTGATCGGCTTCGTCCTCGCCCTGATCGCCAACCCGATCGGCGGCGGCGCGATGATCGTCGCGGCCGTGATCTCGACCGTCCTCACCGCCCCGGTCTACGCCCTCACCGCCAGCGTCATGTACTACGACCTCTCGGCGGGCGACCTCTCGGCAGCCCCCCCACCGCCCCCGCCGCCCGCCTAGGCGCGGCCGATGGACGTCGCCGTTGCGCTGCCCAACGCGGTACCGGGCGCCAGCGGCGCGCAGCTCGCCGAGTGGGCGCGCCGCGCCGAGGGCCGTGGCTTTTCCAGCCTGGCGGCGAACGACCGCGTCGCGTACCCGAGCCACGAGCCGCTGATCTCGCTCGCCCTCGCCGCCGGCGTCACCGAGCGAATCGGGCTCTGCACGGCGATCGCCATCGGCCCGCTGCGGGTCGGCGCCGGGGAGCTCGCCAAGCAGGCGCTCAGCCTGCAGGGGCTCTCCGGCGGACGGCTGACCCTGGGGGTCGGGCTTGGCAGCCGCAAGTCCGACTACGCCGCCGCCGAGGTCCCGTTCGGCGGTCGCGGCCGCGAGCTGGAGGCGATGATCGTCCACATGCGCGAGATCTGGGCGAGCGGGGCGATCGGGCCCGACGTCGCGCCGCCGCCGATCGTCGTCGGCGGCGGCGTCGAGGCCTCCTTCGACCGGGCCGCGCGGCTCGGCGCCGGCTGGATCGCCGGTGGCGTCACCGCCGACGAATTCGCCGGCAGCGCCGCCAAGGTGGCTGCCGCCTGGAACGCGCACGGCCGCGAGGGCCGGCCGCGGCTGATCGGGCTGATCTACTTCTCGCTCGGCCCCGCCGCCGAGCCCACCGCGGCCTCCTACCTCACCGAGTACTACGCCTGGCTCGGCGAGGAGACGGCGGCGGCGATCGCCGCCGCGGCCGCGACGGACACCGGGCGCGTGCAGGCGGAGCTCGCCGCGTTCGCCGCCGCCGGCTGCGACGAGCTGATTCTCTTCCCCTGCGCCACCGACCCGGGTCAGGTCGACCTCCTGGCAGAGGCCGCCGGGGTCTAACCAGGCACGGTCTGGCCCGGCGCCCGCGGAACGCTTACGCCTACGCCCCGCCTGCGCCGAACATCTTCTGCAGGTTCCGGATCCCGGTCATGTAGGCGTCCTCGACGAATTCGACGAAGCTCGCTTCGTCTTCTTTCTCGTCCGCTGCGATCTCCGAGGACCATGAGAGATAGGTCCGATCCCCGTCGGTAATCGGGCGCAGGCGCATCGTGGTCACCATGCTGGTCACCGAGTGAGGGGGCGCGATCATCGAGTAGGTCTGGCTGTGCTCGTCATCGGAGATCGCCAAGAGGCGCTCCCTGAACTTCTGGCCGTCGGTCTGCTCGATCTTGCGAACGGCGCCGACTTCCAGCGGGCTGCCGCCGCCTTCGATCTGCGTGTCGGGGCAGAGCGGATGCCACGCGGGCAACCCGTCGAACGGCCGAATCGTCTTCCACACGTCCTCGACCGGAGCCTCGATCACCGCGCTTCGCATCGCCCTGGCCACGATCTCTCCCCTCTCGTCGACTGGACCGGCGAGACTACCCGGCGGAATGCCACAGGCCGAGAACCGTCAGAAAGCTGACAGCGAGATCGCGTCGACCGGGGCTGTGGCAGGTTTGAGGCCGCATGTTCTACCGGAAAACGTGCGCTGATCGGCGACTGTTCGATGCGATCTGGGCCGGATCTTCTCGACCGTCTGTCGCACCGCTGAATGGCAATCCGTCGCCAAGGGGCGTTATTGTTGCTCAAAGCCGCCCTGGATTGCGGCACTTGTCGTTTGCTTCGCACCGATGCAGAAATCGGCGAAGCGGGAAACGCACCGCCACCAGCGCACCGGGGAAGAAGAAGACAAGTGAAGGACAACTTGCTGCCCGATCCGCCCCTTCGCGGGGTTACTTGGCAGCCGAAGGGGGAGATTCGTGATCGCACGTAGCTTTCGGATGACCTGCGGCCTGGCCGTCGCCATGGTCGCACTGGGAATGCTGGCCAGCTCGGCGCTGGCCCGCGAGGTCAGCGTCTTTCCGGCGCCCCACACCAGGGTCGCCTCGCAGACCACGACGCTCAGCTTCCGCGGCGTCTCGACCGAACGCCTCCCGAAGGTGGTCGTGATCGGGTCCAAGACCGGGCGCCATCGCGGCAAGTTCGTCAAGCAGACCGGAGGCAAGGGTCTCAGTCTCATCTTCCACAAGCCGTTCGCCTCCAACGAGGTGGTCAGGGTCAAGACCGACCTCAACCTGCGCCTCGCCAGGCACGGCAACTACTGGTTCAAAATCGGCAACTTCCGGACCAAGGCGTCCAAGCCCCCGAAGGGCCTGCCGAAAGAGGGACAGGTGCCGCCGGAAGCGACGACCTACCACTCGCGCCCGGATCTCAAGGTTCCGAAGGTGACGATCGACACGCCGGCTTCCGCCGAATCCGCGCCGGGCTACGTCTTCATGGCGCCGAAGATCAACGGGCCGATGATCGTCGACAACCAGGGCAACCTCGTCTGGTACCGCAAGGGCGAAACCTCCAACTTCCGCGTGCAGCAGTTCAAGGGCCAGCCGGTCCTGACCTGGTGGCAGGGCCCCTTCCGCTCCAACGGCGTCGGCGACGGCACCTACCTGATCCTCAACCGCCGCTACCAGCTGATCAAGCGGGTGAGGGCCGGCAACGGCTACACGGGCGACCTGCACGACTTCAGGCTGACCAACCAGGGAACCGCCGTGCTCACCGCCTACAAAGCCGTGAAAAAGGACCTGCGCCCGTACGGGGGGGTCAAGAACGGCACCGTGCTGGACTCGATCGTGCAGGAGGTCGACCTGCGGACCAACCTGGTGATCTGGGAGTGGCACTCGCTGGGCAACGTCTCGCTCAAGGACAGCATGGTCCCCGCCCCAGAAACCGCCGAAAGCGCCTGGGACTACTTCCACGTCAACTCGGCCGAGGCCGAACCGGACGGGAACCTGATCGTCTCGGCGCGCAACACCAGCGCCGCGTACCGGATCAACCAAGCGACCGGGAACATCATGTGGACGCTGGGCGGCAAGCACTCCAGCTTCAAGAGGATCGGCGACGTCGGCACCAACACGTTCTGGCAGCACGACGTGCTGCGCGACGAAAACGGCCTGATCTCGATCTTCGACAACGGATCCGCGCCGCCCAAACACAAAGCCTCGCGCGCCCTGTTCCTGGAACTGGGCGGGAAGAACCGGACCGTCAAGGTCGTGAAAGCGTTCAGCCACCCGAAAGGCCTGCTCGCCAACAGCCAGGGCGACGTCCAGGTGCTCCCCAACGGGAACGTCTTCGTCGGCTGGGGCTCGGAACCGTATTTCACGGAATTCTCCCCCAGCGGCCAGGTGCTGTTCGACGCGCACTTCTCCGCTCACAATTCGTCGTACCGCAGCTTCCGGTTCCCCTGGGTGGGCCGGCCGACCGCGCGGCCGGCGATCGCCTCCGAAGCGGTGCCCGGCGGCACCGTCAAGGCGTGGGCGAGCTGGAACGGAGACACCCGGGTCGCCACCTGGCGGCTGCTGGCCGGCCCTAGCGAAACCGCGCTGGCCGCGGTCGGCAGCTCGCCCCGCACCGGCTTCGAGACCGAAGTCACCGCAACTACCGCCGGCCCCTTTGTTGCTATGCAGGGACTCGACGCTAGCGGCAACGTCCTCGGCACGACGGCGGTAACTCAGATTGGCGAACAGAAGAGGTAAGGCTCGGTCTCTGCGGCACTGGATGGCGGGTGCCGCCCTGGTGGGCGGCCTCGCCATCTTGCTGCTCGTCCTGGAGGCCACGGCGCCTTCGGATCCCACCGGCCGCGTCTCCAGCCTCGGCTCGTCGCTCGCCCGCCAAAACAGCGCGCAGGCCAGCAAGGCCGGGCAGGCGCGCTATCGCTCCCGACCCGACCTGGACGTCCCTGCGGTGAAGGTGGACGTCGCCGCCCACGGCACCGCGCTGGCCGCGCAAGGCACCGCGGGCGGCGACATCTTCCTCGCGCCCAAATCCAACGGTCCGATGATCGTCGACGACCGCGGCAACCTGGTCTGGTACCGCCCGGGAGACATCTCCAACTTCCGGGCGCAGAAGTACAGGGGCCGGAAGGTCCTGACCTGGTGGGAAGCCCCCTCCGGCGCGCAGAAACGGCCGACCTACGTGATCGCCAACCGGCGCTACAAGGTCATCCGGCGCTTCAAGGCCGGGCACGGCTACGGCGGGGATCTGCACGAGTTCCTCCTGCTGCCCAACGGCGACGCGATGATCACCGCCTATCACGCGGTCAATCGCAACCTGAGCTCGCTGGGGGGCCGCCGCGACGGCGTCGTCCTCGACTCGATCGCGCAGGAGGTCGACGTCAAGACGGGTCGGGTGGTCTGGGAGTGGCACAGCCTCGACCACGTGCCGCTGCGCGACTCCTTCAACCCCGCGTCGCAGCACCCCGACGAGCCCTACGACTACTTCCACATCAACTCGGTCGAGCCCACTCCCGACGGAAACATCCTGATCTCGGGTCGCGACACCTTCGCCGTCTACAAGGTGAGTCGCCGGACCGGCAAGATCATCTGGCAGGTCGGCGGCAAACACAGCGACCTCAAGCTCCGCGGGGACGCCCGGTTCGCCTGGCAGCACGACGCGCACCTGGCTAGCCACCACCGGCTCGTCCTCTTCGACAACAGCGACGCGCCGCCGGCGCGCAAGCCGCTTCGCAACCACTCGCGCGGCGTGATCCTCCGCCTCAAGTGGCGCAAGGGCATCGCCACCCTGGCACGCCAGTACGTCCAGCCAGAAAAGGTCCTCGCCAACAGCCAGGGCAACGTCGAGCTGCTTCACAACGGCAACGTCTTCGTCGGCTGGGGATCGCAGCCCTACTGCACCGAGTACTCCCGCAACGGCAAGGTTCTGCTCGACGCACACTTCGAAGCCTCCAACTCCTCCTACCGCTGCTTCCGCATGCGCTGGACGGGCCGGCCGACGGAACGCCCCGCGATCGCTTCCGAAGCGGGGTCGAACGGCACCGTGAAGGCGTGGGCGAGCTGGAACGGGGACACCCGGGTCGCCACCTGGCAATTGCTGGCGGGCCGCAGCGAAAGCTCGATGTCCGTCGTCGGTAGCGCGCCCCGCACCGGCTTCGAGACCGAAGTCAGGGCATCTACCCGCCGTCCCCTGGTCGCGATGCGGGGACTGGACGCGAACGGCGACGTCCTCGGCACCACGCCGGTGACCCAGGTCGGCACGCAGGCGCGGTAGCGGCGGCCGGGCCGGCGCCGGAGGGAGCGACCCGAGCCGGTCCGACTAGGATCCTGACTCGGACAAGCTCGTCTCTCCGCCACCGGACCCGAGACGCTCGCCTTCACCCCCCGACGCCCTGCCATTGCCAGCCTTCCAAGCCTCGAAAACGGCATGCGCAACCAGCAGGACCTGCCGATCTCGATAACAGATTGCCGCCAAGTCGTCGCCGACTCGCAGAAACGCGTTGAAGGATTCATGACACGTCGGGCACTCAAGAAGCGGCCGAGCCCCTTTCGTGCCCGTGATAGTCGCGATGCCATGCTCAAAGCGACCCTCGCCGACCAACACCGAGTGCGCTCCGAGATCCACTTCCAGTGGCTTGAAGCAGCCGAAGCACACCATCGTCTTCAGTCCTTCGCCCCCTGCGGCCGACGCCGACCGCCCGCATTCCGGGCACGTAAACCTCCAACGCTCCTGTTTCTTCGGGGCCGTCGACCCAACCGCGGGCCCTATCGGCCGGCTGAAGGCCATCCCGTCAGCGCCGCGGTGCGCGTTGAATCTAATCCCACAACTTGCACAAACGGTTGCAGCGGTCTCACCAGGAACATCGCCCAGCCGTACCTCCATCGGCTCCCTGCACTCTGGGCACTTGACCGAGGAAATCGAGTACGTTCGAGCAGGGTCAGCCCCACCTAGGCTCGTCCGCACCTCTTGGAGCTGCCGACGAACACTCTCAAGCTCGCCACTTCGGTCGCCATCAGACGCCATTTGCCGCGCGAGGTCATCGAGAGTCGTCGCCGTCTCAAGCAGGTACGCCGGATCGAAGCCAGTCCCCCGGATCACCGAGATCTCGCTGACCTGCCCGTAGATAATCCGGTTGGCCTGGGAGATCAGAGCCAGACCGGTCTCAGACGATACGTCCTCGGTCTGCGATTGCTCGACAGCGCGGCTTATCTGACCGGCAGCCTGACCCAGACTTCGGCTTAGATGCCCGAGCTGCTGCTGGAACTCTGCTCGCGCCCGCTCCGTCGCAAACGCCTTCGACACGACCCACGCGAACAGGACACCTCCGAAGGTGGTCAGCAGCCCCCCCGCCACGAGGAGGCCAGTCTTATGCGACGCTGCCGAACTTCCGATCGAGGACACGTAGACGCCAACCCCAACCAAGACGAAAGCCGACAACGTTTCGATTGGGCTCTGCGCGAGCGATCTTGAAAACTTCATAAGCGCCCTCCCCTCTGAGCAAAAAAGGGACTATAATGCGTAGTCTGCGCATGTGATGGACTGCGCAACTGATGATGCACGTCTAATAGACCCCTTTACTTCTTGTGGGGCGTACAGGACTTTCCCGTCTGGCCTAAATGCCGACTTTGACGGGACACGAGAGGCCCACAGCTGTGGGCCTCTTTTTCGTTGGGACCTTCGCGGTCGTCTGGGGAAGGCCCTGCCCCATCCCCGGCGTCTTCCCTCATGCTGGCCTCGGCCGCGTTGTCGCCGCGGCTGGGGGGATCATCTACGTCGGCTTCGCCACCGAGCCGGAAGCGATGCTGGACAGGTGGAAGCCGCGGCTTCGGTGCCCGGTAGATCGCGATCTCGCGGCGATCAAAGAGGCTGCTGGACCCTGCAGGCCCAACCGTCGGGGACGACTGTCGTATCGCAGGTTGGCCAGCAGTTCGATGACGACCCCGTGGAGCACCCGCTCGCAGATCGCATCGAAAGCACGCGTGTCCTCGACGTGGCGGCTCGCGCATGCAAGCGAGCTGCGTGCCAGGTTCCCCCTCGATCTGCTCGCAGACCGCCCCCAGACCGTTGCCGGCCCAGGGGCTTGCGCCGGCCGCGCCGACTGGGAGGGCCAGGCCGAGGAGAAGAGCGAACGTGGCCACGAGGAGCAGCGGTCACTTCTGTCTCACGGGCCATATCTCCCTGTGCACCCCAGCCGACACCCCTGGCTCAGCTGAATCAGCCGACCTGGACCGTGCGCTCGCGACCTAGGTCCGGATCGCGAGGAGGGCAACCGCGAGCAGTGGGACCGCGACTGAAAGGACCTTCAGGGCCCCGTCCAGGGGAGCGATAAGGCGCTGGCGGCTGAGCGGGATGACCGTTCCGTCGGCGAGGCGCTGCTCGCCGTCGACGGCCGTGGTCCGCCGGCGAAGCTGGCGGACGGGGGTTGAGAGACGGCGCTGGGCGGTGACCAGAAAGCAGCAGGCGAGAACGGCGGCGGCGATCGCAACCGCTTCCCTGACCGAGTGAAGCCCGAGGGCGTTCACCCACCAGCCGGTGAAGCAGGAGAAGCCGGCCCACGAGGCTGCCAGCCAGAAGTCGCTGTGGAAGCGGCCGCCGAACCACTCGAGGTTGTAGGCGGGAGCGATGAACCCACCGGCGAGGATCAGCGGGATCAGCGTCGGGGAGACGATGACCGCGCCGAGGACGCCGATCGCCAGCGCCCCGCCCAGGCCGACGCCGGAGAGCGCGATCAGCGCGCGCCGCGAGAGCCCGGTGCCGAGCGGCCGGTCGTGGAGCTCGTCCATCGCGTGCGCGCCGACCCCCACCGCGAGGAAGAAGGCAGCGATCGCCGCCAGCAGGCGGCCGGCGTAGACGTGCGGCGCGATCGCCGCCCCGATCGCCACGTTGCTGACGTTCCAGAGCGTGTAGGGAGGGTGCAGGACGGTGACCAGGTCGCGCCAGCCGCCCGACGAGAGAGCGTAAAACGCGGGCCGGGGCCGCGGTTCAGGGGGCAACGGTGCCCCAGATCACGACGCCACCGCCGAGGCTCATCCTCCTGGCGACGACGGCCCGGATCCCCGCCGCCTGCCAAAGCGCCAGCTGTCGGTGCAGCGGAAAGCTGCGGTAGAAACCCTCGATGCTGGGCCCGAGGAAGCGGCCGGCTTCGTACCAGTCGCGCGAGACGAGCCGCCCGAGCGCCGGCAGGCCGACCCGGGTGTAGGCACGCCAGGGCCAGAGCCATGCCCCGGAGGGGACGCAGAACTCGAGGCTGGCGACGGTGCCGCCGGGCTTCACCACCCGCGCCAGCTCCTGCAGGGTGGCTCCGGGCTGGTCGACGTAGCGCAGCAGGTAGGTGAAGGTGAGGTGGTCGAACTCCTCGTCGGCGAAGGGCAACCGCTCGGCCTCGCCCTCGACGAAGGTCGCCCGGGCCGCCAGGCGCGGGTTCGCGGCCGCCTTCGACCGCGCCCGCTCCAGCATCGCCTCGCTCTGGTCGAGCCCGACCACCCTGCAGCCCCAGCGCTCGACCAGCGCCGCGGTCACCAGCCCGGTGCCGCAGGCGACGTCGAGGACGCGGTCATCGGGCCCCGCCCCGACCGCCCCGACCGCCGCCCGGCGCCAGCGCCCGTCCTGGAAGAAGCTGAGCGCGGCGGCGACCTCGTCGTAGCTGCGAGGCAGCTCGGCGAACATCTCCAGCGCGTGCTGCTTGCGTGTCGAAGACGCAACGGCGATCTCGAAAGCGTCTCAGACTCCGAGATATCGAGCGAAGCTCGCGACGCCGCCGTCGAGCTCGGCGACCCCTCGGCATCGAGCCGCGCGGAAGCCGGACTTCGCCTGAACGGGACTAGATAGCCTCACCGAGGTCCGCGCCACTCGCCCAAGGAGGATCGCGTGCCCTCGCTCTACGGCCGCCTCACCGCCGCCGCGTCGCAGGCCGCCAATAGGCGCGGCCTCTACCTGGGACCGCGCTCGACCCCCCTGCACGTTGCCCTCTACCGCCGCAGCGGCGGGCGGATCGGCGCACACCTGCCGGGCTGGCCCGAGGTCCCGATCCTCCTGCTCGACCACACGGGCGCGCGCAGCGGTGAGTGCCGCACCTCGCCGCTCATGTACAAGCGGATCGGCGACTCGTTCCTCGTCGCCGCCTCCAAGGCCGGCCAACCGACCAACCCCGCCTGGTACCACAATCTCCTCGCCAACCCCTAGACCATCGTCCAGGTCGGTCCCGAGCTGCGCGAGGTCCGTGCCCGCGTCGCCGACCCCCCTGAGCGCGATCGCCTCTGGTCCCAACTGGTCGAGCTCTTCCCAGGCTATGAGTTCTTCCGCGAGAACGCCGGCGAGCGCCAGATCCCGCTCCTCGTCCTCGACCCGCTCTGAGCCGTGTTGCGCGAGCCCGCGCTCGGGCCCCTGGACCGCCGCGTTGGAGCCGCCAGTGCCTTGCACGCGAGAGGGGAAGCCCCCAGGACCCGGGGGTTCGCGGCGCGCCGACGGATCGAGCGTTTGAGCCTTGCGACGACGAGGAGGCAATCGCCGGAAGCTCGGTCGATAGCTACTCGGCCGCCAGCAGCGAGCGGCCGTACTGCGGATAGGTGCCGCGGTAGCCCCGGGCCTTGGCGATCGGTCGCAGCAGGCCGAAGAGCACCGACTGGACCGCGGCCGGCGGCCGGCGATCGCGGGCGAGGCCCCAGATCGTCTCGATCATCTGCAGGAAGCGGTCGCCCTCGGAGACGTGGGTCACGACAATGGCCTTCTCCGTGCCTGCGTTCCACCAATCGTGCCAGTGGCAGCTCGGGATCTCGACCACGTCGCCCGGCGACCGACTTGGAGCCGTCCAGGCGAAAGGTAATCTGGCCTGCGGTGACGGTGAAGCGCTCGTCGAAGTTGCGATGGACGTGCTCGCCGATCACCGCGCCGCCGGGCTGGACGGTGAGATTGCCTTCGAACGAGCGATCCTCCCCTTCCCACGGGCCCTTGACGAGGACGCCGAACTCCCCCGTGACCGGGTTGTCGAGCGTATCCCCGGCCACCAGCGGTTGGACTCATCGTTGATGGCATAGCCCTCCGTCGGGCACCTGCATTCCGCCTGCAACGGGGCCGCGCCGGTGCCAGGCGGGCCGGCAGCCCGATCGGCTCGCTAGCCTCAGCAGCATGAACGCGGTGCCCGAGCGCGAGCGGTCGCTACCAGGGGCGGACCTCATAGCCCGCGGGCTCACCGACCTGGAAGCGCAGCGGGAGACCGCGGAGGCTTTGCTCGTGTCGATTGGCGCGGCGCGGCTGCGAGCGCTCGGCTTCGAGGTGCGCTCCACCTTCGACTCCCCCGAGCACCGCCTTTACCTGCGCCTGGCCCAGGAAAAGGGCAACGGGGCACACTCGGCCTACAACGCGCTCATTCGCCGCCTCGTCAGCTTCGAGCGAGCAGCGCAATGCGCGACCTAGCCGACGAATCGCACATCGACCAGTTCATGCGGGCGCTGGGCCGGGCGGCGTCCTCGGAGGGTCGGGTCTACCTGACCGGTGGCGCCACTGCCGTGCTGCATGGATGGCGCGAGAGCACGATCGACGTCGACATCAAGGTGGTTCCCGACAGCGATGACGTGCTGCGCGAGATTCCGAGGCTGAAGGAGCAGCTCAATCTGAACGTGGAGCTCGCCGCCCCGTCGGACTTCATTCCCGTTCCAGCGGGCTGGGAGGAGCGCAGCCCCCTCATCCGCCGGGAGGGCAAGATCTCGTTCCACCACTTCGACCCGGTCGCCCAGGCCCTCGCGAAGGCGGAGCGTGGCCATGAGCAGGATCGGCTGGATGTGAACCAGATGATCGCGAGCGGGATGGTCGACCCCGCCGACGCCATCGCTCAGTTCGAGGCGATCGAGCCGCAGCTCTACCGGTTCCCCGCCATCGACCCGGCGTCGTTTCGCGAATCGGTCGAAGAACTCTTCAGGTAGTGGGACTAACTGGACGGCATTCGAACCGAGGGCGGACCCGATCGGTCAGCAACTGGCGGGCTTTTCGGGCGGAGCGTAGTACCAGCACTCCGAGGCTGCGGGGGTGCGCTCCATCAGGTAGTTGGCGCCCACTTCCCTCAGCCGATCTTCGACGTAGTACATCCCGACGCCGACGTCGCCGGCCTTGAAGTTGAAGTAACCGGCGTAGTTGGGGAAGTCGAATTCGGCGGGAGCGCCGTTGCCGGGCAGCGTCAGGACATCCGCCACAGAGAGGTTTTCGCCTTCGCCGGACAGGGGGGTTCCGCGTTCTTCGGTCACGAAGAGCTTGTAAGAAAAGCCCGCTTGGCGCATCTCTTCGAAGCTCGTTCCCGCCGCCAGGCCTTCCAACGCCTTCTGCGGAGCGGGCTTCCAATCTTCAAACCCGAGGCTCGTCGGCGCATCGTCGCCCACGGTCGCCGAGAGCCCCACGAACCCTTCTGCCCCTCCGCTCCATTCTACGGCGATCCATCGGGCGGGGTTTATCCCTTCCTGAGGGAGGTACGTGAACCGGCTGACCTTGGCCATCTGCGACGGAGTCGCTCCTCGCGATGCCGTCAGTCCAGGGTACTGGTACCTAAGGCAAAACGCCGCCCCGATTTCGGGGAAGAGCCCCCCGCTTTCCTGCGCGTTTTCGGGGCAGTTGAGCCATTCGCTGCTGCTGAGGACGGCGTGGGCAGCAAGCTGCGCCTGCCACATCAGGCCGGTGGAGATGTCGATCACGTTGGCGGAGGGCAACACGCTCGGGACCTGTGCGGGCAGGGGCCGGGCGGCTTCGGTCGCCCCCCCGAGACCGAGTTCTATGTTGGCGGTGGGGGTCGCGATCGTCGGAGCCGTCTGGTAGGCGCCGATCAGGCTGATCAGCAGGCTGAGCTGGGTTAGGTAGTAGTCGGCGCCGGCAACCGCCTGCGCGCTCTGCGCGCTGCTGTAGAAGCGTTGGCCGGACGCGGTGGCGAGCGAGGCGTACTTGATCAGGCCGTTGTCGCCGATCGCGGCGGCGAGGCCGCGCGCCTTCGAGTAATCGGTGAGCCCCGCGGTCTGCATGACTTCCACGAACCCGCTGCGCCCGGTGTACAGGCCTTCCAGCTTGGTGCAGCTTTCTTCGGTCTTCGAGTCCTTTTCGGCCTTGGCGGCGGCGCAGACCTGCTTGACCGGCTTGGCTTCGGGGCAGTTCGCGGTGCCGTTCGGGCAGCTGATCTGGGCTCCGAGGTTGGCGATCGCGACCCAGATCGTCCGCGCTTCGTCGATCTGCCCCATCAGCGTCGTCTGCTGCCGGGCCAGGACCGCGTAGGTGCCTTCGGCGTCCTGCTGGGACAGCTTGGTCACCTGCGTCTGGATCGCGTCGAGGTCGTTCATCACGACCTGCATCTCCTGCAGCAGCTGGCCCATCTCCTGGCTCAATTCGCTGATCTCGTTGTCGAGCGGGCTCACCCCGGCCAGGGTCATCGTCGTGTTGACGATGCTCAGCGCCCCGCTGACGCTGCTGATCGCCCTGAAGAGCCCGCTGTAGGTGTTGAGGGAATTGCTCAGCGAGGCGAGGGTGCCCAGGGTGCTCGGGGATTCGATCGAGGAGGAGGCCCGGGCGCGCTTGGCGTCGACCCGGCGGGCCAGCGCGCGGCTGTAGACGTCGAGGCCGCCGCGCCGCCGCGCCCGGCGCATGTAATGGCGGCCGTTGAAGGAGGCGGAGCTGATCATGTCGGCTTCGAGGTCGTGGCCGGGCGGCAGTCTCAGGAAGCGGGCAACGCGCTTGCCGTCCCTGCGAAGCGACCGCTTGGGGTGCAGCGAGGCGTAGTAGTAGAGGAGCGTCGTCGCCGGGTTGACGTAGACCGGGCCGCCGCGGTAGCCGGAGACGCGGGCGCGCAGCGAGCCGCGGACGTGCTTCGGCCGCTGGCCCCTGAAGACGCCGCCGCTGACCTGGACCGAGAAGTGGCGCGGCGCCCGCTTCAGCTTGACGACGGCGATCCCGCGCACACCGGTCTTCCCCCTGCCGATCACCTTGCCGTGCGAGCGGATCCGCACCACCGCATGGTGGGGCCTGGCGAGGCGGCGGCCGCCGCCGGTCGTCGCCCAGACGAAGACCTGATTGGCGGCGCCCTGGCGCTGCGCCGCGGCGCCTGCAGGAGGAGAGGCGCCGTGCGCCCGGGGCGCCCAGAGGAGCAGGACGACGCCGATTGCGGCCAGCACCAAGAGGGCCGATCTCCAGTTCCTACAACCGCATGCGGTCCTGATCGACATCGCTCTCCCCTTCGACGTTGTGCCTGGCCGGGCCGATTGTCCGGGGTCGGATCACCCGGCAGGCGGCTGAGTAAACCAGACCCGCCGGCGGCGGGCCCCTTCGCGTTGGCCCTCCCGCAGGTTCCTGCCCTGCACCTGAGCGATGGGACTAACTGGACGGCATTCGAACCGAGGGCGGACCCGATCGGTCAGGACCCTGCACGCGAGCCGGGGCTGTCACGGCCCAGCAGCCCGAGGCGCCGAGGCGGACCGGGCGTCGTGCATCGCCACGACGAAGACTTGATCCAAGGCCTCGTCATACGTGTAGAGGAGGATCATCCAGGACCAGGGACCGAGCACGTATCTTGCCGGCACCCATTTCCCCTCCAGCTCAGGCCCCGCCTGCGGGAAGGTTTCGAGGACTCGAAGTGACCGCGCGACCCGCGCCCAGGTGTCTTCGGGCAGATTGAGCGCCGCTATCGCCTCCTCCACATCCCGCCTGGCTCGCGGGGTGACGATTACCTGCGCCACTCAGGCCAGCTCGTCGAGCGGCGTGCCCTCACCCCGCGATGCTTGGGCAAGCCCCTCCTGGGTGCGCTCCCAGGCACCCGGAATCGCGTCGAGGATCTCAGTGATCCGGGAGGCGTCGGGGTCGGCATCGTCCAGCGCGGTCGAAAGGAGCGACCGCGCGAGCGTTCCCTCCTGGACGTGCGTCCGCTCTGCAAGACGTGCGAGCTTGCTCGCGTGCTCTTCATCAAGGGTGACGTTGATTCGCTTGGGGTTGGTCGCCACGCTCATAGGCTACCCGGTGAGCACAGATCTACACAAGCCGTGCAGTACCCGTCAGCAGGCTCGCTGACTGGACGCGTCTGCCAGCCGCGCGGCGACATCGACGTCGTCGGACATCCTCTCGACCACCTTCTGAATCAGCGCAGTCGCCGCCCGACACGCGTCCTCGCCAACGGCCGTCGCCTCGCGATAGACGCTCGTGGTCAACAGCTCGCGGATCGCCTCAGACTTGTCGTCGCCGGGGAGCACCTCAGCTGGAAGGCTCATCAGGGTGCGGAGCACAAAGTCGATCGCCACGACCGAACCCATCAGCTCCTCCATAAGCTCCTGAGAGGCGGAACGGATCCCTGGCTCGGACATGGTCACAACCGGTTAAGGGCAGCGCGCCGGAAACTCTCCCCCTGCAGCAACTGGTCGCGCACGGAGCGAATGGGGCGGGCTGGACTCGAACCAGCGACCAAGGGATTATGAGTCCCGTGCTCTGACCAACTGAGCTACCGCCCCGCGGGGCGAGCCTAGCGCGCGGGGAGGGATGCGGTCATCGCTCGGTGGAAGGCCGGTGGGTCTTCGATCTGGGGGTAGTGGGCGAGGTCGGGGAGCTCGTGGACGGGGGCCTTGGGGCGGAGGTCGCGGAGGCCGTCGAGGACGTGGGTCGTGGCCACCGGGTCGAGCAGGCCCCAGGTCAGGGCGAGGTGGCCGGGCCAGTCGCGGATGGCGCCGTGCCAGCGCTCGGCGTGGGCGGCGCGTTCGAAGGTGTAGCCGATCAGCTTGTCGGCGATCCGGTTGCCGCCGTTGCGGCGCATCAGGGCCCACTGGGCCGCACCATCCTCGGGGCTCAGGGGGTGGGCGGCGGAGAAGACCGAGCCGAGCTGCCAGCGGAAGAAGCGGCCCGAGGAGAGGTGAGCGAGGAGCGGCCCGCCGCGGCTACGCAGCAGCTTCTGGCCGAGGGTGAGGCTGGCGCGCTCGATGATCACGCTGCCGTCGAAGAGGACGACGCCGGCCAGCTCCATGTCCAGGCGACCCTCGATATCGCGCGCCAGCAGCTCCGTCGCCACCGACGTGCCCATGTCGTGCGCCACCAGGTGCACCGGACCGCCCCCGTGCCGCCGCACCAGCTCTTCGGTCAGGTCGGCCTGCCAGGCCAGCGCGTAGTCGTGGTCGCGTGGCTTGTCGCTGAGGCCGAAGCCGAGGAAGTCGAAGGCGAGCACCGCCCGCCCCGGCTCGAGCGCGACCAGCTCGCGCCAGTCGAACGAGCAGGTCGGGAAGCCGTGCAGCAGGAGCAGCATCGGCCCCTCCCCCGCCTGCTGGAAGCAGTGGATCCGGCGCCCGCGGAACTCCTCGGGATGGCCGCGCCTCCCCCACTCCACGACCGCATCCGGCAAGGCGCGGCCGGCCACGATGCCTCAGGCGCTGAACAGCTGCGCCAGCGAGCGGCCGACGTCCGGCGGCTCTTCCTCGCCCTTGGCCGCGGCGGCGGCGCCTTCGGCGAGCGCCTTGGCGGCGTCGGCGATCTGGTGGTCGCGACCGCCGCGGATGACGCCGGTCTTCTTCGCTTCGGCGAGGTCGGACTCCATCAGGCCGGCCAGCTCGGCGAGCCGGCGCAGACCGACGACGCCGGCGGTCCCGCGCAGGGCGTGGGCTTCGGCCCGCATCGTCTCGAAGTCGGTCGTCGCCGTGGCGAGCCCGGCGGAGATCACGTCGCACCGGCGCCGCGCCTCCTCGGCGAAGGACTCCAGCAGCTCCGCGTTCTCGGGCTCGGCTTTTGCTTTGTCGCTCATTCCGCGATCACCTTTTCGGCAACTTCGTCCATCAATTCAAGCCCGAAGGGGCCCTCGATCGCCGAGCTGACCACGCCTTCGCGGTTGATCGCGAACAGCCAGGGCTCGGTCGGCAGGTGGAAGGCGCGCACCTGGTGCACGGGGCCGGCTTCGGGGTTGTTCTGTTTGAAGATCTCCATATGGATGAATGCCGCATTCTCTCCGTATTCCTGCTTTGCCTGCTCTGCGACGTCGACGACGGGCCCGCAAACCCGACTCTGGCAGAACTTGGGGGTGGCAAACAAGAGCAGGATCGGTTCTTTTCCCAATGCTTCCGCGTAGTCGACTTCGTTCTGGGTGTCGGGAGGTTCCCGGGTCGTGATCTTCGCGACGTCGCCCCCGACTTCCTGCGCGGTGGGGGTATGGATCATCGGCGCCGGATCGCCAGGCCGCGGCACGTGGGTGTATTCGCCGACGTTGGCGGTCCCGACCGCCCTGGCGCTGAATTCGTCGCCTTCCCGGATCAGCGCCTCGACCAGGTATTCGCCGTCCTTCGGAAACGGGATCTGGGCCGCGTAGACGACCCGCGCCGTTTCCGGGTCATCGGCCGTCGCCGAACGGAAGGCCGGCTTCGTGCCCAGGCTTTCGATCCGCGCCGGGAAGGGACCGACCGCCGTCTGGTCGAGCGCCCCCTCCTTCGCCTTCGCCACCTGCCCCTTGTTCCCCGGCGCCGATTCCGCTCCCGGCTTCACCGTCGGCGCCTTCGCGTAGTAGAGGGCGACTTCGGCATCGTCGATCTGGCCCCCTTCGCGTTCGCGGATTCCGAGCGGGTAGCGATTCTCGCCCTGGTAGAAGACTTCCGCCGCGGGGGCGACGATCAGTTCCGTGGGGCTCTGGGCCTCCTGCGTGACGAAGGTTTTCAGCGTCCGTCCTGCCGGCGCCGGGAAGGCGCTCTTCGGCGGCGCCGGACGGCTCGGCGCGGTCGTCGCCGGGCCGGCGCTCGTCCCGTCGCCGCCGCCGCAGGCAGCGAGCCCGGCCCCGAGCGCGAGCAGGCAGGCGCAGGCGAGGGCAGGGCGGGCGGCGCGCATCCGCGCCATGTTATTGAGACTCCGAGGCACGACCGGCCGCGATGAAACGCGGTTCCGCAGCGCCAGATATGGTCCCCGCGCAATCTAGGAGGAGGAGTGGATGGCGGACCGCGCGGCAATCATCACCGGAGGATCGGGAGGGATCGGGCTGGCGATCGCCCGTGCGCTCGGCGAACGCGGCTACGCGCTGACGCTCTCGGCGCGGCGGCCGGAGAAACTCGAAGCGGCGGTCGAGAGCCTGCGCGCCGACGGCTTCGAGCTGCAGACGGTGCCGGCCAACGTCACCAACGAGGAGGAGCTGACCGCCGTCTTCGCCGCCCACAAGGAGCGCTACGGCCGCCTCGACGCCCTCGCCAACAACGCCGGCGTCGGGATCGGCGGTCCGATGGAGCAGACCGACACCAAATACCTCGACATGCAGCTGGCGGTCAACCTGCGCTCGCTCATCATCGGCACCCGCGAGGGGCTGCCGCTGCTGCGCGAGACCGGCGCCGAGCACGGCAAGGCGCTGATCCTCAACACCGCCTCGATCGCCGGCAAAGGCGGCCAGGCCTTCCTCTCGATCTACGGCGCGACCAAGGCCGCGGTGATCAACTTCACCCAGGCGACGGCGCGGGAAACCGCCGGGGCCGGGATCCAGTGCACGGCGCTCGCCCCCGGCTTCGTCGACACCGCGATGACCGACTTCGTCAAGGGCGAGGTGCCGGCGGAGAAGATGATCCAGCCGTCGGACATCGGCGCGGCGGTCAAGTTCCTGCTCGAGCTCTCGCCCAACTGCCACGTCCCGGAGATCGTCTTCAACCGACCCGGCGAGGGACCCGACGCCCCTTGACGGCCTGAGAGTCCTGGTCGCCGCCTTCGGCGACGCCGGGCACTCCTTCCCGGCGATCGCGCTCGGGCGGGCGCTGGCGGCGCGCGGGCACGAGGTCGTCGTCGAGACCTGGGAGGAGCGCCGGGGGGCGGTCGAGGGCGCCGGGCTGGGCTTCGCCGCGGCCGAGGAATACCGCATGTTCCCGCCGCCGGAACCCGACTCCGACGACGGCCGCCACGCCGCCGAGGCGGCGCGGGCGCTGCTGCCGCTGCTGCAGGAGCTGCGTCCGCACGTCGTCGTCAACGACGTCCTCACCCTCGCCCCGGCGCTCGCCGCGGAGAAGGCCGGAGTGCCGCTGGCCACCCTTATCCCCCACATCTATCCGGTCACCGAGCCGGAGATGCCGTTCTTCGCGATCGGGCTCGGACGACCGCGGACGGCGCTCGGGCGGGCCGGCTGGCGGCTCGGCCAGCGGGCGCTCCGCGTCGGCCTCGAGCGCGGCCGCCGCGACCTCAACCAGCAGCGCCGCCGGCTCGGCCTGCCGCCGCTGATCCGCTTCCACGGCGGCATCAGCGCCGACCTGGCGCTGGTCGGCACCTACCCCCAGCTCGAGTACCCCCGCCGCTGGCCGCCCGCCGTGCGGGTGACCGGGCCGATGGCGTTCGAGCAGCCCCACCCGGACGTCGAGCTGCCGCCGGGCGAGGCGCCCCTGGTCCTCGTCGCCCCCAGCACCGCCCACGACTCCGAGAACCGGCTGGTGCGGACCGCGCTGACGGCGCTCGCCGAGGAGCCGGTGCGCGTAGTCGCGACGACCAACCGGGTGCGCCCGCGGACGCCGATCGAGGTCCCCGCCAACGCCGTCCTCGTCGACTGGCTCAGCTACAGCCAGCTGATGCCGGCGGCGGCGCTGGTCGTCGCCCACGGCGGCCACGGCACCGTCGCCCGCGCGCTCGGCGCCGGCACCCCCCTCCTCGTCTCCCCGGTCACCGGCGACATGGGCGAGACCGCGATGCGGGTCGACTGGGCCGGCTGCGGCCTGGCGCTGCCCTGGCGCCTGTGCCGACCGGCGCCGCTGCGCTGGGCGGCGCGCCGCCTGCTCGGCGACCCCGCCTTCGCCGCCCGTGCGGCCGAGATCGCCGCCTGGGGCCGGGAGAACGACGGCGCCGAGCGCGGCGCCGCGCTGGTCGAGGAGCTGGCCGCCGCGAAGGCCGGTGGCGGCGGGGAGCGCGAGCAGGCGCCCGCCGAGAGGCTCCGGGGGTGGGACTCGAACCCACAAC
>CAWEOH010000019.1:0-12354 GCA_963810455.1 uncultured Actinomycetes bacterium | reverse complement strand
GAACTCTTCCTCGATGACGTGGATGTAGCGGGCCGGCGCCCGCATGTCCCCGAGCTCGTCGAGTGCCTCCACCGCCGCCGCGAAGCGCGACCCGAGGCACTCGTGGACGACCATCACCAGCCGCGCGTCCTCGCCGATGCCGCGCTGGACGACGCTCTTCACCGAGATCTCGTGGTCGCCGAGCACGGTCGCCACCCGGGCCAGCACGCCGGGCTGGTCGGCGACCTCGAGGTGCAGGTAGAAGGAGGACGGGACGTCGGCGACGACCGGCAGCTCGGTGCGGGTCTCGTGCACCGGCGTGTCGCCGGCGAGGATCGAGACGACGTCGCCGAGCACCGCCGAGGCGGTCTGCGTGCCGCCGGCGCCGGGCCCCGACATCGTCACCTCGTTGATCGCCGGCGCCTCGACCATCACCGCGTTGAACGGACCTTCGATCGGCGCCAGCGGGTGACCGCTGTAGAGGAAGCAGGGGAAGACGCGGACGCTGATCCCGCCGTCGCGCCGCTCGGCGACGCCGAGCAGCTTCAGCTTCAGGCCGAGCTCCTTGGCGTAGGCGAGGTCGTCGGGCTGGATCGACTCGATCCCCTCGTAGGGCACCTCGGCGAGGTCGACCGGCGTGTGGAAGGCGAGCCGGGCGAGGATCGCCATCTTCGCCGCCGCGTCGGCGCCGCTGACGTCGTCGGAGGGGTCGGCCTCGGCGTAGCCGAGCCGCTGCGCCTCGGCCAGCACCTCCTCGTAGGGCGCGCCGCTCGCCCCCATCTCGGTGAGGATGAAGTTGGTCGTCCCGTTGACGATCCCGAACACCTTCTCGATCCGGGTGACGCCGAAGCTCTCCTGGATCGTGCGGACGATCGGGATCACCGCCGCCACCGCCGCCTCGAAGCGCAGCTGCACCCCGGCCTCGCGGGCGACGCCGAACAGCTCGTCGCCGTGCTGAGCGAGCAGCTGCTTGTTGGCGGTCACCACCGGGCGCCCGGCGCGCAGCGCGTCGAGCACGTACTGGCGCGCCGGGTCGGTCCCCCCCATCAGCTCGACGACCAGGTCGGAGCGGGAGAGGATGTCGCCGAAGTCGCCTTCGGAGCGGGTCAGCGTGCCGGCCAGCTCCGGCCGCCGCCCGGTCGCCGCCTCGACCGACTCGGCGCTCTCGGCGAGCAGCTCGGCGAAGGCGGCGCCGACGGTGCCGCGGCCGAGCAGCCCGATCCGGACCGGTTTGGGGCCGTCCTCAGACATCGCGCGCGGTCAGGTCGTCGTAGGTCTCGCGGCGGACGACGACCCGGGCCTCGCCGTCGCGACAGAAGATCACCGGCGGCCGCGGCACCCCGTTGTAGTTGCTCGCCATCGCGTAACCGTAGGCGCCCGTCGCCGGCGTGACCAGGACGTCGCCGACCACCGGCTCGGCCACCATCGCGTCGCGGACGACGACGTCGCCGGACTCGCAGTGCATGCCGGCGACGGTGACCAGCGTGTCGGGCTCGGCGCCGGCCCGGTCGGCGACCAGCGCTTCGTAGCGCGAGCCGTAGAGCATCGGCCGCAGGTTGTCCGACATGCCGCCGTCGACGGCGACGTAGGTGCGGACCCCCGGGATCTCCTTGACCGTGCCGACGCGGTAGGCGGTGACGCCGGCGTTGGCGACCAGGGAGCGGCCCGGCTCGACCAGGATCCGCACGTCCTCGCCGAAGACCTCGGCGACGCCGCGGACCTTGACGTCGACGTAGGCGTCGATCGGGGGTGGCTCGTCATCGGCGGTGTAGGCGACGCCGAGGCCGCCGCCGACGTTGACCACCCGGCACCACTCGCCGGCCAGCTCGCCGAGGGCGCGGATCGCCAGCGTGTAGGGCTCGAGCTCGAAGATCTGCGAGCCGATGTGGGCGTGCAGGCCGACCAGCTCGAGCTTGTCGGAGGCGAGCACCCGCTCGACTGCGCGCGCCGCCAGCCCGTCCTCGAGCCCGAAGCCGAACTTCGAGTCGAGCTGGCCGGTGGTGATGTAGTCGTGGGTCGAGGGCTTGATCCCCGGCGTCACCCGGATCAGCACCCGCTGGCGCCGCTCGAGCAGCCGCTCGCAGCGCTCGATCTCGTCGAAGGAATCGAGGATCAGGTGGCGAACGCCGGCGCGGGCGGCGAAGAGGATCTCCTCGTCGGTCTTGTTGTTGCCGTGCATGTGGATGCGGTCGGGGTCGAACCCGGCCCTCAGCGCCATGTGCAGCTCGCCGCCGGAGGCGACGTCGACGGAGAGCCCCTCCTCCGCGCAGAGCCGGTAGGCGGCGGTGCAGGGCAGCGCCTTGCTGGCGAAGAGGACCTCGAAATCGGCGTGGCGGCGCTCGAACGCCTCGACGTAGGCGCGGGCGCGGGCGCGGATGTCGTCCTCGGCGTACAGGTAGGCCGGGGTGCCGAGCTCCTCGGCGAGCTCGACGACGTCGCAGCCGGCGATCTCGAGGTGGCCGCGCTCGTTTACGCGGCTGCCGGCGGGATAGACCGCCGAGCCCTCGATCGCGTCGCTCGCCAGCGACCCCACCCTTTGTTCGTCCGCTGCCACGGACGCGCATTCTGACTGGCGCGGACTATTTCTGCCCGCCGAGCAGGCCGCCGACCGCTTCGACGGTTTCGTCGACGGCCCTGACGGTTTCGTCGACGGTTTCCCCGACCGGCGATTCGGGGCCGGCGGCGCCGTTGACGACTCCTTCGGTGACTTCGGTGATGCCGCTTTCGTGCAGGGCGCCGCCGGTCACGGTTTCGTCGACCCCGTTGACGGTTTCGTTCACGGTTTCGGTCAGCTGGGACGAGGGCGAGGAGCCGCTCGACGAGCCGCCGCCCGACGATCCTTCGCCGGACGAGCCGCCGCCGGAGGATCCACCTTCGGCCGAGCCGCCGCCCGAGGGTCGAGGTGAGGATCCGCCCGCCGAGCCGCCGCTGCCGGTCGAGTTGCCGCCGCCGGAGCCGCCGCCGCTCGGCGGTTCACCGCCGGCCTGGCCGGGGCTGCCGCCGCCGGTCGCGCCGCCGTTGTGCGGCGAGCCGCCGGCCGACCCCGCGCCGCCGCCCTTGCCGCCGGAGCCGCCGCTGGCGGCCCCGCCACCGGCCTTGACCCCGCCGGCGGTGGCCGCCACGGTCGCGCCGCGGGGGCCCGCGGTCGCCGACCCGGTTGCCGCGCGGGCATCGGCGACGTTGGCCTCGGTGCCCCCGCCGCCGAGCGCCGCCACCGGCCACTTCTCGAAGACCATCGCCGAGACGAGCAGGACGAAGCCCACGATGGCGACCACGATCAACGTGGCTCCCGACATCGCGCCGACCAGGTACGTCTGCGCCTGGCGAATCATCTACCCCTGCTAAAGGTAGCCCATGGGATCGGTCACCTGGCCGTATATCCGCACCTCGAAGTGCAGGTGCGGACCGAGGCAGTAACCGGTGCAGCCGGTGTAGCCGATCACCTCGCCCTGGCTGACCGAGTCGCCGAGCGATACCGAGAAGGAGCTCTGGTGCGCGTAGCAGGTGGAGAGCCCGCCGCCGTGGTCGATGCAGGTGTAGTTGCCGTAGCCGCCGCTGGAGGACTCCGGCTGCTGCAGGGCGACCGTGCCGGCGGCAGCGGCGCGGATCGGCGTCCCTTCCGGGACCGCGATGTCGACCCCCGGGTGGTACTCGTAGCCGGCGCCGATGTCGCGGCCGCCGAAGCCGGAAGCGATCGGGCCGTTGACCGGCCAGATCAGTCCGCCGGAGCCTTCCTGGATCGGGCCCGCCGGCAGCGGCGCCGACCCGGCTTGCACCAGCTGCGCGGCGATCTCGCCCTGGATCGCGGCTACCGAGCCGTCGAGCTCGTCCTCGTGGCGGCGGATCCGCGCGAGCGAGGCCTCGCGACGCGCCCGCGCGGCGAGGAGCGCCCGCTGGCGGCCGGCGAGGTCGCGCCGGGTGCTGACCAGCGCCGCCTCTTCGGCGGCGATCGTGTCGCGCGCCGATTCGATCCGCAGCTTCGAGTCGCGCCGCCGCTCGACGATGCGGCGCACTTCGTCGCGCAGCTCGCGGACCCGGCCGGCGACCGCCTCGTCGGCCCCGCGCAGCCGGTTCAGGTATTCGGTGCGGGCGGCGATCTCGCCGACGTCCCCGGCGCTGACGATGACGCTGAGGGCGTCGGGGTCGCCGCTCTTGTAGATCGCCACCAGGCGTTCGCGCAACACCGTCAGCGCCCGCTTCAGGTGGCGCCGGGCGGCGTCGAGCCGGCTCTGGGCGGTGCGCAGCTCGGCGCTGGCCCGGCCCAGCTCGGCCTGCTTGGCGGCGAGCCGCTCGCGGACCGCCGCGACGCGGGTACGGACCGCCGCCACCTCGTCGGTGAGGTCTTCGATCCGGGCCTTGTCGCGGGCGATCGTCGTCGTCAGCACGCCCTTGCGGTGGCGCACCTGGTCGAGCTTCGATTCCTTCGCTTCCAGCTGGGAGCGGAGGTCGGCGGCGGGGCTGGCGGGCGCCGCGGCGAGCAACGCCGCGAGCGCCGCGGCGACGGTGACGAGCGCCGTCGCGACGGCACGGGGCAGGGGCATCGCAGCGAGGCTAGCCAAGCCCGATCGCCGCGCCGAGGGCGGCAAAGGCGCTGCAACCGGGGTTGCGCTCAGGCGGTGCGCAGGGGCCGGGGGGCGGGGCTCGGCGGACGGAGAGTGTCCGGCGAGCCCCTGCCCCCGGCCCTACCCTCCCGGAGCGTTGTCCACGTGCAGGAGACCCTGCTCGGCCTCTTCCTCGATCTGCAGGGTCGTGTGCTCGATGCCGAAGCGATCGTGCAGCGTGAACTCCAACTCTCTGCGGATCAAGTCCCGGTCGGCGCCCTGGGCGACGACCACGTGGGCGGCGACTGCTCCGAACCCCGAGGTCACCGTCCAGACGTGGAGGTCGTGGACCGAGGAGACGCCCTCGATGCCGCAGATCGCCCGCCCCATCCCTTCGACGTCGAGGTCGGCGGGCGCCGACTCCATCAGCACGTCGAACGGCTCCTTGATCAGCCGCCAGGAGGAGGCGAAGACGAGCGCCGCGATCAGCAGCGAGACGATCGGGTCGACGATGTCGGAGCCGCCGAGCAGGACGAAGGCGCCGGCGACGACCACGCCGATCGAGCCGAGCGCGTCGGCGGCCGAGTGGCGCAGCACCCCCTCCAGGTTGATGTCCTCGCGCTGGCCGCGAGCGAGGACCAGGGTCGCGGCGACGTTGCCGGCGAGCCCGAGCAGCCCGAGGCCGAGGACGCCGCCGGCCTCGATCGAGGGCGGGTCGGAGAAGCGGCCGATCGCCTCGACCGTGATCACGACGCTGACCGCGACCAGGGTCAGGCCGTTGACCAGCGCCGCCAGCACCTCCGAGCGCTGGTAGCCGAAGGTGCGCCGGCCGGCCGCCGGCAGGGTCGCCAGCCGGGCGGCGAACAGCGCCAGCGCGATCGAGCCGACGTCGGAGAGCACGTGCCCGGCGTCGGCGAGCACCGCCAGCGAGCCGGTGATGACCCCGCCGACCGCCTCGGCGACCAGCATCCCGACGTTGATCGCCAGCGCGATCCACATCCGGCGCCGGCTGTCCGCCCGCCGCGTGTCGAGCGTGTGGCTGTGACCGCCCGGCCCGTGCATCTCCCCGAGCATACGGACCCCGACGGGACGATTTCCCGGGGATAGCCCGGGAAATCGGCCCGTCGGCGGGGCAGGGTCAGGCGGGGACGGGCTCCTTCGGGGCCATCGCCTCGGCGGCGACGGCGGCGCCGAATTCGAGCCGCTCGGCGTAGTCGCGCGCCTGCATCCGCGAGATCACCATCCGCTGGATCTCGGCGGTGCCCTCGAACAGCTGGTAGATCTTGGCGTCGCGGAACCACTTCTCCAGCGGGCACTCGGTGCTCTGGGCGTAGGGGCCGACCAGGTCCATCAGGGTCGCCGTCGCCCACATCGTCACGTCACCCGCCTTGAGCTTCGACATCGAGCCCTGGCCGCCGGTCATCGGCACCCCGTTGCGGCCCATCCAGCCGGCCCGCTGCACCAGCAGGCGCGCCGCCTCGATCTCGGTCGCGACGTCGGCCAGCGTCTGCTGGATCCGCTGCGCTTTGAGCAGCGGCGTGCCGCCTTCTTCGCGGCCGTGCAGGTACTCGAGCGTCCACTCGTAGGCGGCCTGCGCGATCCCCAGCGCCGAGGCGCCGACGACCGGGCGGGTGATCTCGAAGGTCGCCAGCGCGTCCGCCGAGCGCGAGCTCTGTCCCGAGCGCGCCCGCTCCAGCTTCTTTTGCAGCTTCTCCTCGCCGCCGAGCAGGTTCTCCATCGGCACCCGGCATTCGTCGAGCACGACCTCGGCGGTGTGCGAGGCGCGGATCCCGAGCTTGGTCTCCTTCTTGCCCTGACTGAGGCCGGGCGTGCCCTTCTCGATCACGAACGAGGCCTGGCCGCGGGTGCCGAGCTCCGGGTCGACGGTGGCGACGACCACGTGGACATCGGCGATGCCGCCGTTGGTGATGAAGACCTTGGTCCCGTCGAGGACCCACTCCTCGCCGTCGCGCTTGGCGGTCGTCTTCAGGCTCTTGACGTCGGAGCCGGCCTGCGGCTCGGTGACCGCGTAGGCGCCGAGCTGGACCTCGTCGCCGCTGCCGAAGCACTCCGGCACCCAGCGCGCGATCTGCTCCGGCGTGCCGCTGGCGGCGATGCCGGCGGCGGCGAGCCCGGAGCCGCCGATCGCCAGCGCGATCCCGGCGCAGCCCCAGTGCATCTCTTCGGACGCGATCAGCTGCATCTGACCCTCCGGATCCGAGGCCGAGCGCTGCAGCGCCTCGAGGCCCTGGAAGCCCTGCTTGCGCGCCTCCCGGATCACCTCCCAGGGGGTGCTCTCCTCTTCGTCGTGCTTGCGCGCCGCGGGTCGGATCACCTCGCGCGAGAACGCGCGGCAGCGGTCTTTGAAGTCGCGCTGCTCGTCGGTTAGTTCGAAGTTCATCGCTGCCTTTCCACTGCCTTTCTGCCCGGTGGACCGATTGACTGGTCAGTCAGCCAGTCCCTGTGAACTGTACCTGAACGAGTAGCCCGACCGGCGCCGAATCGCCGGAAATGCCGCAAACGTCCGGTGTAGCGTTGACACGGTGAAGCGGGAGAAGCCGATCAACGCAGACCTGCCCGAGCCGCCGCCCGAGCCGGCTGAGGAGACGAACGCGGCGCCCGAGCCCGAGCCGAGCGGGGGCGTTGTCGCCGAGACGTCGGTGAAGCCCCCTGCCTCGACCCAGCCGGCCCCCCCGGCCGCCGTAGAGGTTCCTCGCGATATGGGCGACGAAGCTCAACAGCGTTCCGGGGCGACCGGCTCGCCGCCGCCGCGCCGCCGCCAGCCGAAGCCGCTGACCCCGAAGCTGCTCGCGGCGCTGGTCGTGATCGCGGTCGTCTTCATCGTCGCCGCGATCCTCGGCGGCACCGGCGGCTCGAACGAGGGATCCGGAGGCGGCGCGCCCACCCCGGCCGGCGCACCGCCCGGCGGCGGCGAAGAGGCGGGCGAAGGCACGGCCGAAGCCCCCGCGCAGCTCGGCTTCCCGGGCTTCGCGACCAACAACACGACCCGGATCGGCGGCGCCGACGCCGCCTCGATCGCAGCCGCGGCGGCGTTCGCCGCCTTCCCCTCGACCACCCCAGCGCAGCGCCCCGCGGCGGTCACCCTGGTGGGCGAGGAAGACTGGGCCGGTGCCGTCGCCGGCGCGGTGCTGATGGCCGAACCGGTGCGGGCGCCGCTGCTGGTCACCGAAGCCGGCGGGATCCCCGACGCGACCGCCGAAGCGCTCGCCGCGCTCGACCCCGCTGGCGACCGGGACACGGGCGGGGCCGCCGCCTTCGCGATCGGCGCCGCCGACGTCCCCGCCGGCCTCGACGCGACCAGCGTCACCGCGGGCCCGGCACCGGTGGAGGCGGCGGCGATCGCCAAGCTGCGCGACCGCCTCGTCGGCTCGCCCCCCGCCCACGTCGTCGTCGCGCCCGCGGCGCTGCCCGAACTGGCGATCCCGGCGGCGGCCTGGGCGGCGCGCTCGGGCGACCCGGTCCTCTTCGCCGAAGCCACCGAGCTGCCGCCGGCCACCGCGAGCGCGCTGCGCCGCTACCCCGGGGCTCCGGTCTACGTCCTCGGACCCGCCTCGGCGATCTCCGACGGGGTGCTCGCGAAGATCCGCCGGATCGCCGGCACGGTGAGGCGGGTCGGTGCCGAGGAACCGGTCGCCAACGCGCTCGCCTTCGCCCGCTACCGGGCCGGCAGCTTCGGCTGGAACGTCAACGACCCAGGCCACGGCTTCGTCCTCGCCCGCGCCGAAGCGCCGCTCGACGCGGCCGCGGCGGCCGCGCTCTCGGGCTCGGGGACCTGGGGACCGTTGCTGCTCACCGACAGCGCCACTAAGCTCCCGGCCGAGCTCCGCAGTTACTTCCTCGACGTGAAGCCCGGCTACACGAACCCGACCCGCTCCTACTACAACCACGTGTGGGTGATCGGCGACCAGGAGGCGATCGACGTGAATCAGCAGGCAGAAGCAAGCGAACTGGCCGAGACGGCCAAGCTCGGCGGCGAAGAATGAGCGAATCCGAGAGCCCGCAGCTGCTCGGCCGGGCCGGCGAGGTGACCGCCGAGGACATCCGCGCCCTCGCCGGCGCCTCCACCCCCCACTTCGCGCTGCAGGTCCGCAACCGGATCCAGCGCCTGATCGAGCCGCTGCCGCCCGGCCACCCGGCGCGGGTCGAAGGCGAACGCAAGATCGCCCGCCTCGAAGACCTCGCCGAGCACAGCGGCGACCCGCGCGGGACGCTCGGCATCTCCCACTGAGGAGGGCTGGCGATGCGGTTCATGGCGCCCGGGGTCTGGCGCCTGAAAGAGGTCCCGGCCCCGACGATCAACGTCTACCTCGCCGAGGACGTGCTGATCGACGCCGGCCGCCGCTGGGACCGGCGCCGGATCTTCGCCGAGCTCGAGGGAGTCGAGATCTCGATGGTGGCGCTGACCCACGTCCACCCTGACCACCAGGGCGTCGCCAAGGACGTCTGCGAGGCGCGCGGCGTGCCGCTGGCCTGCCACGCCGACGACGTCGAGGCGATGGAAGGCAAGCGCCCGGTCCAGGAGGCGGCGACCTCGAACCCCGTGAACCGCGTGATCCGGGCCCTCTGGGAGGGCCCGCCGCACGAGGTCGGCCGGGTGCTGCGGGAGGGCGACGAGGTCGCCGGCTTCCGCGTCGTCCACGCTCCCGGCCACGCCCGCGGCGAGGTCGTCTACTTCCGCGACCGCGACCGGGTCGCGATCTGCGGCGACGTGATCCGCAACATGAGCTACGCGACCGCGCTGCCGGGGATCAAGCAGCCGCCGGACCTCTTCACCTACGACCCGGCCGAGAACCGGCGCTCGATCCGCAAGCTGGCGGCGCTGCAGCCGAGCCTGATCCTGCCCGGCCACGGCCCGGCGGTGACCGACATGGACGCCTTCCAAGCGTTCGCCGCGGGGCTCCCCTAGGCACCGGATGGCGGCGATCCGCGACCGCCCGCCCGGCCCCGTCCTGCGCACCTTCCTGCGGGCGCCGACCCTGCTGTACCGCGCCCACCTGGGCTGGCTGCTCGGCAGCCGCTTCCTCTGCCTGGTCCACCGTGGCCGCCGCAGCGGCAAGCTGCGCCGCACCGTGGTCGAGGTCGTCCACTTCGACCACCGGTCCGAGGAGGCGGCGGTCGTCGCCGGCTGGGGCCCGCACACCCAGTGGTATCTCAACCTCGAGGCGGCGCCCGCCGTCGAGGTCCGGGTCGGCCGCCGCCGCTGGCGGGCTCCGCGCCAGCGCTTCCTCGACGAGACCGAACGGGTGGCGCTGCTCGCCGGCTACGTGCGCGACCACCCGCGGGCGGCGAAGGGCCTCGGCCGCGCCTTCGGGATCGCCAGCCTCGACGCGGCGGGGGTCGCCGAGCTCGCCGCCCGCGTCAGGGCGGTCGCCTTCCGCCCCTCGGACGAGCGTTGAACCCTTTCCATCGCGCCGGCGGCGCCGCTACGATCACGCCATGACCGACACGCCGATGGCTCCCGAGGAAGGCGTCGTCACCGACGAGAACGCGCGCGAACTGGCGCTGGCGCGGCTGAAGATGAAGCGGGACTTCCGCGGGATGCTCGGCGGCGGCCTGCTGGCAATCGTCGTCTGCGTCGTTATCTGGGCGATCGGCGGCGGCGGCTACTTCTGGCCGGTGTGGGTGATGCTGGGCGTCGCGATCGGCCTCGTCACCTCCGGCTGGCGCGCCTACGGACCGAGCAACCAGATCACCGAGGACGACGTCCAGCGCGAGATGCGCAACGGCTGAGTGCTCGCCTACCTGTTCTGGCACCGGCCGGGCACGGGTGTCGACGCCGGCGCCTACGAGGAGGCGCAGCGCGGGTTCCACGCCCGGATCGAGTCGGCCTCGGCCTGCTTCCACGTCGCCGAGCTGCCGTTCGACGAGCGGCCAGGCTACGAGGACTGGTACCTGGTCGACGACTGGGCCGGGCTCGGCCGCCTCAACGCGGCGGCCGTGGACGCCGGCCGCCGCGCCGAGCACGACGCCGCCGCGGCGCTCGTCGGCGAGGGATGGGGCGGCGTCTACGCGATCGTGCGCGGGGCGGCCGAGATCCCGGCGGCGGCGAGCTGGCGCCACAAGCCGCGCGGCCAGGGCCTCGACGCCGTCCTCGCCGACGCCGGCGACGCCGCGGTCTGGCAGCGCCAGATGGTCCTCGGTCCCGCGCCCGAGCTCTGCGTCGCCGCCGGCGGCCCGCGTCGCCGCCGCGTCGCCTGACGAGAGCTAGCCGGGGAGGCGGGCGCGGGACATGTCGACGCGCTCGCCGCTGAAGGGGACGCCCTCGGCGACGAGGCGGGCGCGCTGGCGGACGCCCTTGGCCAGCGAGCCGTCGGCGCGGACGACGCGCCACCAGGGCAGGTCCGGCTCATCGACGGCGAACAGCACGCTGCCGGCGAAGCGGGGAGCGCCCGGCGACACGTCGCCGTAGCTGCGCACGAATCCGGGCGGGATCGCCCGCACCCGCTCCAGCACCTCCCGCTCCCGCGCCCCGGGCTCGCCGTCCACGCCGCCGTCAGGCGGGCGCCGGCGCCGCGGCGCCGCTCAGCACCGCCTCGGCGACCCGCTCGCGGTGCCAGTGGGCGTCGCCCCACAGGGCGGCGTTGGCGCGGCCGCGCTTGAGGAAGAAGTGGAGGTCGTGCTCCCAGGTGAAGCCGATCCCGCCGTGGACCTGGATCGAGGCGTCGGGGACGCGCCAGCCGGCGTCGGAGGAGTAGGCCTTCGCCATCGAGGAGGCGACCCGCAGCGACTCGGGCTCGGCGTCGGCGGCCCAGGCGGCGCCGAACACGGTCGAGCGCGAGTTCTCGGTCTCCAGCAGCATCTGCGCGCAGCGGTGGGAGACGGCCTGGTAGGCGCCGATCGGGCGGCCGAACTGCTGTCGGTCTTTGGCGTACTCGACCGCCATCTCCAGGGTGCGCTGGGCGACCCCGGTCGACTCGGCCGCGAGCGCGACGCAGACCCGGTCGAAGACCGCCTCGTACTCGTGGCCCGCCGCCGGCAGCGTGTCGGCGGCGGCAACGCGGACGCCGTCGAAGGCGACGCTGGAGATCCGCCGCGTCGGGTCGATCGACGGTTCCTCGGTGACCTTGACGCCCTCGGCGCCGGCGTCGACCAGGTGGCGGTGGCCGTCCCTGGTGGCGACGAGGAAGAAGTCGGCGCCGGCGGCATCGAGGACGAGCACCTTCTCGCCGTCGAGCACGGTCTCGCCGCCCTCCTCGCGGGCCGGCATCCTGAAGGCGCCGGGCGTCGCCGTCGAGCCCGCGTCCCAGAGCGCCGGCGTGCCGCGCAGCTCGCCGCCGGCCAGCGGCCGCAGGTAGCGCTCGCGCTGGTCGTCGGAGCCGCAGAGGCTGAGCGCGATCGCGGCGACCGTGTTGGAGAGCAGCGGCGAGGGAGCGAGCGCGTAGCCCAGCTCCTCGAAGAGGACGGCGAGGTCGACGATCCCGAGGCCCTGCCCGCCCCACTCCTCGGGGACTGCCAGCCCGGCCCAGCCGAGCTCGGACATCTCGTGCCAGCCGTCGGCGTCGAAGCCGCTCTCGCTCGCCGCGATCTCACGGATCCGCTCCGATTTGAAGCGGGCGGCGAGGAACTCGCGGGCGGTCGACTTGATCGCCTGCTGCTCGTCGGTGAGGTCGAAGTACATGCAGAAGCTCCCGCTGCCCGTCCCTAGCGCAGCCGCGGTAGGCCGAGCACCCGCTCGGCGATGATGTTCTTGAGGATGTCGGTCGTCCCGCCCTCGATCGAGTTGGCGCGCGAGCGGAGGAAGCCGTACTGCCAGGCGCCGCCGGCGACGGCGTGCTCGGCTCCGCGGGCGAGCGGAGCGTAGGCGCCCTCGAGC
>CAWEOH010000018.1:0-21775 GCA_963810455.1 uncultured Actinomycetes bacterium | reverse complement strand
GCCCGGCCAGTGACCGAGCCGCCGCCCGCCCACCGGTCCCTGCTCGTCTAGAGCTGGCTGCAGACCTTGAACCCGTATTCGCCGGTCAGCTTCTGGAATTCGGCGAACGGCGATTTCGGTCCCGACAGTTCCGAGGTCGGCTTCGCTTCCAGACCCTCCGCCGCCGCTTCGAGAGCGGCGACGATCGCCGCCAGCTTCGCCTCTTCGCCGCTCGGCGCGCTCAGCTCTTCGAATTCTTCGATCGCCGTGTAGAGCGGCGGCACCGCCGCCTTCAGGTTGGTTTCCTTGGTCGACGGTTTCTTGCCGCCGTTCTTCTTTTCCAGCGCTTTCAGCTTCGCGGCGTAGTTCTGCGGGACCGTGCTGCAGATTTCGTCGCCCGCCTTGACCAGTGCGGCTTTTTCCGACGAGGGCTTTTCTTCGCCTTCCTTGCCTTCTTCTTCGCCCTTGGCTTCTTCGCTCGTGCTCGACCCGGTCGAACCGCTGCTCGCCCCGTTGGTGGCGCCGCCGCCACCGCAGCCGGCGACGAGGAAGATCGCCACCAGCAAGCCCAACAAGATGACGCCCAAGCGCATGTCCCGCCCCCTCCGCCTTTGGTGAAACCGATTGACTAATCGGAGAACTTACCGGCGTTTTGGTACGAGTCAAGTCGCGGCGGCGACCGGGGCCGCAGCAGCACATCGTCACCGTCTGGACCAGCGGCTTGGCCTACCCCTCCTGCTCGATGTCCGTCAGGAAGCCGGCGAGGCCCTTTCGCAGGCGGGTTGCCTGGTCGACCCAGGATCGCCTGGGCTCCTGGCCGGCCGGCCAGGAGCCCAGGCGAGAGAGGCTGTCAGGAGCCGCAGTTTTCGAAGCCGAATTCATTCGCGAGCTTGCTGACTTCCTTCAGTGGCGTGTCGGTGGCCGAGAAGGCGCGACCGGGCTCGTCTTCGATTTCTTCGGTTGCCTTTTCGAGCGAGGCGACGATCGCTTCCGCCTGCTCCTCTTCGCCTTCCGGCAGCCCCAGCTCACTCAGTTCTTCGGCCTCCTGTCGAAGCACCGGGACGAAGGCCTTGGTCATGACTTCTTCCAGCTCGGCTTCGGTCGGATTTTCGACGTCGATGTCCCTGTCTTCGGCGAACTTGTCCGCCTTTGCCTGTCCATCTTCGTCGCCCTTGGCGCAGATTTCATCGCCCTGGGCGATGAATTCGGCCTTGGTCAGCGCCGCGGTCGTCTCGCCGCCACCACCGCAGCTGGCGAGGACGAATAGCGCTGCGAAGGTGGCGAGGGCCGCCGGAAGTAGCTTGCTCAAAATCGATCTCCTCGGGTGGATAGGACGAGGATCGGGACGGTATCGGACCCGCTCGCACCGGCTTCACCGGCGACCGAAGTCTTTTCTCGGCCACCCGTAGCTCTTCAGCGATCGGACTCCGACGACCGAACCCCTCAGACCCGCTGGATCAGCGTCCCGGTGCCGAGGCCGCCGCCGCAGCACATCGTGACCATCCCCATCTCCTTGTCGGAGCGCTCCAGCTCGTGCAGCAGGGTGGTGAGCAGGCGGGCGCCGGTGGAGCCGAGCGGGTGGCCGAGGGCGATCGCGCCGCCGTTGACGTTGACCCGGTCCATGTCCGGCTCGAGCTCGCGCCGCCAGGCCGCGACGACCGAGGCGAAGGCCTCGTTGATCTCGATCAGGTCGATGTCGTCCATCTTCATCGAGTTGCGCGCCAGCAGCTTCTTCGTCGCCGGGATCGGGCCGGTCAGCATGATCACCGGGTCGACTCCGACCGTGGTCTGGTCGAAGATCCGCGCCCGCGGGGTGAGCCCCAGCGCCTCGGCCTTCTCGCGCGCCATCAGCAGCACCGCGGCGGCGCCGTCGGAGACCTGGGAGGAGTTGCCGGCGGTGATCTTGCCGTCCTCCTTGAAGGCCGGCTTGAGCTGGGCGAGGCCCTCGAGCGTCGTCTCGCGCAGGCCCTGGTCGGCGAGGTAGGTGTCGCCGTTGACCTGGAAGGGCATCACCTCGCGCTCGAAGCGGCCCTCCTCGGTCGCCTGCTGGGCGAGCTGCTGGGAGCGCAGGCCGAGCTCGTCGAGCTCGGAGCGCGGAATCTCCCATTTGTCGGCGATCATCTCCGCCGAGAGGCCCTGCGGGATCAGTTCGTAGCGCTCGAGCAGCTCCGGCGTGAACGGCGCCCCGTACTCCTCCATCACCTTGGCGCCGGTGGCGAAGGAGTTGTGGCCCATGTGCTCGACGCCGCAGCCGACGACGACGTCGTGCACGCCGGAGGCGATCAGCGCCGCGCCGAGGTTGACCGCCTGCTGGCCGGAGCCGCACTGGCGGTCGACGGTGGTCGCCGGCACGTCCTCCGGCAGCCCCGCCTGCAGCCAGGCGTTGCGGGTGATGTTGAAGGTCTGCTCGCCGAACTGCTGCACGCAGCCGCCGATCACGTCGCCGACCTCCAGCGGGTCGATCCCGGCCCGCTCGATCAGCGCTTCGAGGTTGCGGGCGAGGAGGGTCGAGGGGTGGGTGTCGCGGTAGTAGCCCTTCTCGGGGTGGCCGCGGCCGATCGGGGTGCGGACCGCCTCGACGATCACTACCTCGCGGCCGCCGAAGCCGCTGTTTCCGTTTTCCATCTCAGGACCCTCCGTTTTTCGCAGTCGATTGATTCGTCAATCGGGATTATCGGCCACTCGTCACAATGGTAGGGAGCGTGATAGGAACTCCGGCTGTGATGAGCGAAAAACAGGGGTACGACAGTCCGGGGATCGCCGGCTCGGGGGCTATCGCCACCGGGCTCGCCGCGGTCTCGACCACGACCGCGGAGACGATCCTGCTCGCCCGCAGCGAGGCCTCGGCCTGGCGCGCGGAGGAGAAGGTGGTCGCCGCCTGCGCGAAGATCGAGGGGGCCGAGCCGTCGCGGCTGCGAGTAACCACCGATCCGCGCGACCTCGCCGACTGCGACGTCGTCGTCGAGGCGATCATCGAGAAGGTGGAACCGAAGGGCGAGCTGATCGCGACCGTGGCAGAAGCGTGCCCGGATGCCGACCTGGCGACGACGACCTCCTCGCTCAGCATCGCCACGATCGCCGAGGCCGCCGGCACCGACCGGCTCTTCGGCCTGCACGTGTTCAACCCGGTGCCCCGGATGCAGCTGGTCGAGGTCTGCTTCCCCGACGGGGCCGCCGGCGCCCGCGAGAAGGCCCTCGCCTGGTGCGCGGCGCTCGGCAAGACCGCGGTCGAGGTTCCCGATCAGGCCGGCTTCGTCGTCAACCGCCTGCTCTTCCCCTACCTCTTCGACGCGGTGCGGATGGTCGAGCGGACCGGGATGGGCGCCGGCGAGGTCGATGCCTGCATGAAACTCGGCGCCGGCTACCCGATGGGCCCGCTCGCCCTGCTCGACTTCGTCGGCCTCGATGTCGCCGAGGCGATCGGCGACCAGCTCTTCGCCGACTCCGGCGACAACGCCCACAAACCCCCCGGCCTGATCGTCGAGATGATCGGCGAAGAGAAGCTCGGCCGCAAGAGCGGCCAAGGCTTCTACTCCTACGACTGAGCTACTCGGCTTTCGCCGTCTTGCCCTTGCCGGAGAGGTCCCAGATCACGTCCGCCGCCGAGATGTGCTGGCGGCGGGCGATCTCTTCGACCTGGTCCCAGGGCAGCTCGGCCTCCGGCAGGTCGTCCCAGCGGGCGAGGTCGAGGGCCTCGATCGACCCCTTCAGCGCCGGGCCCAGATGCTCCTCGGATCGCAGCAAAGCGCGCAGCACCTCAAGCTGCTTGTCGGTCAGGCGTACAACCCACATGCCGTACCTCCAACTGTCGGGGGATCGCGGGTTGCCCGGAGAATCTAGGCGGCAGGACGGACGGAATTGCTGATCCGCACCGCCTCGATCCGGTTCTCGCGCACCGCCTCGACCCGGATCGTGTAGCCGTTGGCGGTGATCGAGTCGCCGCGCCGCGGCAGTCGCCCGAGCTCGCCGAAGACGTAGCCGCCGACCGAGTTGTAGGCGTCGGTGTCGACCGGCAGGTCGATCCCGGCGTCGGCGAGGTCGCCGAGCGAGACGTGGCCGCGGACGAACCAGTCGCCGTTGGTCAGCTGGCGCAGCGCCGCCGCCCGCGGGTCGGTCTCGTCCTCGATCTCCCCCACCACCTCCTCCAGGATGTCCTCGACGGCGACGATCCCGACCGTGCGGCCGTACTCGTCGACGACCACCGCGAGCGAGGTGCGCTGCAGCTGCAGGTCGTGCAGGAGGTCGTCGAGCGGGCGCGTCTCGGGGACGATCAGGGCGTCGCGGATCACGGTCGCGATCTCCGCGTCGGGCCCGTCGCTCATGTAGAGCCGAGCGAGGCTGTTGTTGTGGACGATGCCCTTCACCCGGTCGGGGTTCTCGTCCTCGATCACGACCAGCCGCGTGTGGCCCGAGGTTACGCAGCGCCGCAGCGCCGCCTCAACCGTGTCCGAGGAGTCGACCGTGACGACCGCCGGGATCGGCGTCATCACCTCGCGCGCCTCCTGCTCGTGCAGGTGGAAGACACCGCCGAGCATGCCCGCCTCGCCGGGGTCGAGGCGGCCGCGCTGGGCGCCGCGGGAGATCAGCAGCCGCAGCTCCTCGGGCGAGGTCTCCTCGGCGACCGCGTCGGGGTCGATGCGAAAGAAGGTGCGGACCACCCAGTTGGCGGGCGCGTTGGTGGCGACGATCAGCGGGTGCAGGGCGACGCGGAAGAAGCGCAGCGGCCGCGCGATCCAGAGCAGGGTCGGCTCGGCGCGCCCGATCGCGATCATCTTCGGCGACTGCTCGCCGAGGATCACGTGCAGGAAGGTGACGATCACGAAGGCGAAGGCGATCGCGACGCCGAGCGCCACGGCATGCGCGAGGACGTGGCCGAACAGGGGCTCCAGCAGCGTCGCCAGCGCCGGCTCGCCGAGGAAGCCGATGCCCAGCGAGGCGATCGTGATCCCGACCTGGCAGGTGGCGACGTACTCGTCGACGTGGTCGATCAGCTCCAGCCCCAGCTTCGCCCGGCTGGTGCCCTCGTCGCGCAGCTGCTCGAGCCGCGAGCGCCGCGAGCGGACGATCGCGAACTCGGCCGCGACGAAGAAGCCGTTGACCGCGATCAACAGCAGCAGGAGGACGAGCAAAAGGGCGCTGCTCATCGCCTATGCGAGCCGGTACTTCGGTCTGGGACATCCTCGGCCATGCGGCGACCGCAATATAGCTGCCCCACCCCGCAGCACCGTTCGGAAGTGGGATATTGAGCAAATCATGCGGGTTGCGACGCTCAGCGAGATGCTGGAAGAGCTGATCCGGCTGGGCGAGGCGACCGGGATGGAAGCGCATGCCCACGAGCTCCGCGGCGAGCTGGAGGGGCGGCTGGCGGCGGTCCGCGCCGCGGTCTCCGAGGCGCCGACGCCGCGGGTGGTGGCGCTGACCGGGCTCGACGCGCCGCGGGTCGGCGGCTACTGGATCCCGGAGATGATCTCGATCGCCGGCGGCGTCGACGTCGCCGGCGACCCCGGCCTGCAGCCGCCGGAGGTCGGCTGGGGCGAGCTCGCCAGCCTCCGCCCCGAGGCCGTGATCGTGATGCCGGACGGCTCGCTCGCCGACGCCCACGCGCAGGCGATGGAGCACTGGGAGCGGATCGTCGCGCTCGGCGCCGGCCGGATCTTCGCCGTCGACGTCGACGCCGCCTTCGCCAACCCCGGCCCGCGCCTGGTCGACGGCGTCGAGATCATCGCCCACCTCCTCCACCCCGCGCTGGTCACACCGCCCGGCGGCGGCTTCGAGGCGCTGCACGCGCCGAAGCGGAAGCGCTGAGGCGGCTTCCCGGAGCGGCCGGGTCAGGCGGCGGCGATACCGCCGGCGAAGCAGAGGACGGCGATCGCGATCATCAGCGCCAGCTCGACCGGGAGCCGGTTGCGCCCGTACATGCCGCGCTCGCCGGCGACGATCGCGATCGCGCAGAGGGTGCCGCCGATCAGGCCGCCGACGTGGGCGCCGACGCTGATGTGGGAGATCGTGAAGGTGAAGACGAGGTTGATCACGATCAGGAACCCGATCTCGGCGGCGAGTGCGTCGATCCCGCGGCCGCGGGCGATCACGAAGGTGGCGCCGGCGAGGCCGAAGATCGCGCCCGAGGCGCCGGCCGAGACCGCGTTCGGGTCGATCAGCATCACCCCGAACGAGCCGGCCAGCAGCGAGGCGAAGTAGAGGGCGAGGAAGCGCGGCGTCCCCAGCGCCGGCTCCAGCAGGCGGCCGAGGAGGTAGAGCAGGAACATGTTGAAGCCGATGTGCATGAGGCTGACGTGGAGGAAGCCGCTGGTGATCAGCCGCCACCAGTCGCCGTTGGCCACGGCGGGGCCGAACAGCCCGCCCATGTCGAAGATCCGCAGCGTGCTGAGGCCACCGAGCCCACCGCCGCCGCCAGCGACCTCGATCAGGTAGACGACGACGTTGATCCCGATCAGGACCATCGTCGCCGGGAATGCGTTGAAGCCGCTCGGCGTGCCGGTCGGGTTGCGGACGACTTTGGTCCGCTGCCGGGCGCACTCCGGGCAGCGCATCCCGACCGGCGTCGGCGTCATGCAGTCGGGGCAGATCGGGCGCCCGCAGGACGAGCAGGAGACGCCGGTCTCCCGGTCCGGGTGGCGGTAGCAGGTGGGCATTGGGTGACGGAGCCTACAATCGGCGCCGATGGAGGCCGCCAGCCCCGCCCGCCTGTACGCCGCCGCGACCGGCGCCCTCCTCGTCGCGCTCGGCATCGCCGGCTTCTTCTACAGCGCCTCCTTCGGCGGCCCGGGCGAGGTCGAGGCGGCGCTCGGCGTGCTCCGCGTCAACGCCTGGCTCAACCTGCTGCACCTGCTGACCGGGATCCTCGGGCTGCTCGCCGCCGGGCTCGCTTCGCGCCGCTACGCGCTCGCGGTCGGCGGCCTCTACACGGTGCTCGCGGTCTGGGGCTTCGCCCTCGACCCGGGCGCCGCGGTGCTCGGCTTCCTCCCCGCCTCCGGCGGCGACGACGCGCTGCACCTCGTCCTCGGCCTGCTCGGGCTCGCCGCCGCCGCGGCGACCCCCCGCATCGCGTCGCGTGGTTCCCTTGTCCCGCCTCAGCCGACAAAGGAACCGCGGGATCGGTCAGAGGCGGGAGCGCAGGCCGCCGGCGAGGGAGCGTAGGCCGCTCTCGCTCTTCTGGCGGCTGCGGCGCCGCAGCTCGAGCAGGACCAGCGCCCCGGTGGCGACGCTGCCGGCGCCGACCGCGACCACCGGGCGCACCCAGTTGCGCGGGTCGCGCAGCGCGTGCAGCTCTTCGTCGGAGAGCTCACCGGCCCAGCCGGAGAGCTCCTCGGCCGCCGCCTGGGTGATCGCCGCCAGGGTGTCCTCGATCCGGCCCGAGAGCCGCTCCGGCGGCTCGATCGGGCGCAGCGCGTCGGCGAGCAGGTTCTCGACCTGCGAGCCGCCGGCCGCCGGATTCTCCTCACTCATCGTCGCTCATCTCCTCCTGCAGCTGCTTGATCGCGCGATGGATCAGGACCTTGGTCGCCCCGTCGGACTTGCCCATCGCCCGCGCGATCTCGCGGTTGTCCATCCCCAGCGCGAAGCGCATGATCAGCGCCTCGCGCCGGTCCTCGGAGAGCCGGTCGAGGTTCGCCATCACCTGGCGCAGCTCCTCGCGCCCCTCCGCGATCGCGACCGTGTCGTGGCGCGCCGCGATCGGGTCGGCGCTGTCGAGCGGCGCCTGCGGCCGCCGCGAGCGGTCGCGGTAGTAGTTCGAGGCGAGGTTGTGCGCGATCCGGATCAACCACGGCCGCAGCGGCCGCCCGTCGGACTCGCGGCGCGCGCGATCGAAGTGCCGGTAGGCCTGCAGGAAGGCCTGCTCGGTCAGGTCCTCGGCGTCGTGGTGGTTGCCGACCCGGTAGTAGGCGTAGGAGTAGACGTCGCGCAGGTGCTGGCGGTAGAACTCCTCGAAGGCGCGGTCGAGCTCCGCCTTCTGCGCCGGGTCCAACTCGGCCGGCTCGACGTTCTCCTCGGCACCGCTCACCGGCAAAGACTATTCCGCGGGGCATCAGGCGGCCCTCCTCGCCCGCTCGACCCGGCGCAGCCCGGCGACCCAGCCGGCGGCGTCGAGCTCGCCGGCGATCAGCTCGGCGAGGCCGGCGAGCGCCTCGGACGGGACGCCGGCCCCGGCGACCGCCTCGGCCAGCAGCGGCGTCGTGTCGAGCCCCTCGGAGGCCTGGCCGATCAGGGCCGGGATCTCGGCCGCCGGCGTGCCGGCGCCGAGCAGCTCGCCGGCGCGGCGGTTGCGGCCGGTCGGCGCCATCATCGTCGCGGTCAGGTCGCCGACCCCGGCGAGACCGGCGAAGGTCTCGAGCTCGGCGCCGCGGCCCATCGCGTACTCGATGCACTCGCTCCAGATCTCGGCGACGGCGATGCCGGCGGCGTTGAGGCCGTGCTGCTCGGCGGCCGCCGCGGCCAGCGCCGCGGCGTTCTTCGCCGCGCCGGACATCTCGACCCCGATCACGTCGCGGCTGCGCTCGCAGACGAGGCCGGCGAGGTCGAAGACTTCGCCGAGCTGCTGGCGCAGGTCGGGGTCGGCCGAGGCGAGCACCAGCGCCGCCGAGCCGGAGACCGCCTCGCGCGCGTGGGCGGGGCCGCCGAGGCTGGCGATCGCCCGCGCCCGCACCCGTTCGCTCACGTACTCGGAGGGCAGCTGGCCCCGCGGCGCGATCAGCCCCTTGGTCATCAGCAGGATCGAGGAGCGCCCGCCGACCCGGTCGGCGATCGCGCCGACCGCCTGCGGCAGGTTCTTGGAGGGGATCGCGAGGCAGATCAGGTCGAGCCCGTCGAGCTCGATGTCGGAGGCGAGGCGGACGTCGATCGACTCCGGCAGCGGGATCTCCGGCAGGTAGTGGCGGTTTTCGCCGTCCTCGATCAGCTCGGCGACGCGCTCGGGGGTGCGGGCGCCGAGCTGCACCTCGAGCCCGCCGCGGGCGAGCAGGACGGCGACCGCGGTGCCCCAGCTGCCGGCGCCGATCACCGCCGCCCGGCGCAGCGGCGGCAACCCGCCGAGGTCTTCCCACTGCAGCTGCACGTTCGGCCAGATCCGCGCGGTCACCGTCTCCGCCAGCGCCCTCGAGGGCTCCTCGGCGCGGGGGAAGGTCATCGCCTTGCCGAGCCTGACCTTGACCTTGCGCGGCCGGATGCGCCAGCCGCGGCGCACGTTTTCGGTGCCCAGCACCGCGATCGGGATCACCGGCGCGCCGGTCTGCAGCGCCAGGCGGCCGACCCCGCGGCGCGGGTTGGAGAGGGTGCCGGTACGGATCCGGGTGCCCTCGGGGAAGATGCAGACGGTGCCGCCGCGCTCGACGATCAGGCGCGCGGTCTCGACCGAGTCCTCGTCCGATTCGCCGCGGCGGATCGGGAAGGCGCCGAGGCGGGAGAGCAGCCAGCCCTGCCAGCGGCGCTCGAACAGCTCGACCTTGGCGACGTAGTTCATCGGCCGCCGCCAGGGCAGGGAGCCGCCGACGACGAAGGGGTCGAGAAAGCTGCGGTGGTTGGAGGCGACGATCAGGCCGCCCTTGACGTGGCGGGCGTGCTCGCGGCCGCGGCGCGAGTAGCGGAAGTAGACGAGGAAGAAGGGAACGAGGAAGAGCCGCGCCAGCGCGTACAGCAGCCAGTTGACGCTGTGCTTGCGGGTGTAGGCGTGGTAGGAGGCGAGTCGCTCGGCGGTCACGCAGAGCGCTACACGCCAGCGGCGCCCCGGTTACCGCGACTCCGGACGGGTGGGCGGGGCGCTATCTCGAGCGCGGGTTGACGACCGGCCGCAGGTTCGGCTCGACCTCGTCGCGCAGGTGCTCGTAGTCGGGCGGCAGCGAGAGCTTCTCGCCGAGGTGCTCGAGCGGCTCGTCGACGGTGAAGCCGGGGCCGAGCGTCGCGATCTCGAAGAGGACGCCGCTCGGCTCGCGGAAGTAGATCGACTTGAAGTAGAAGCGGTCGATCTCCGGGGTCGGGCGGGCGCCGCCCGCGATCGCCTTCTCCCGCCACTGCATGTGCTCCTCGATCGAGGAGGCCCAGGCGACGTGGTGGACGCTGCCGGCGCCCTGCAGGCCGGGCTCGGCCGGCGGCTCGTCGTAGAGGTAGCGGCCGCCGCGCTGCTCGCCGCGCGCTTCCCAGGCGCCGTCGACCTGCTCGAACTCGAGCGCCTCGAGCAGGCCGCGGCTGGCGTCGGGCGCGGCGCTGTAGGCGCGCACCGCGTGGAAGCCCTGCAGCGCGTGCTCGGCCGGGACGTCGGGGTGCTCGGCGGCCAGCGGCGCGTCGGGGACGTCGACGACCAGCAGCTCGTGGTCGAGTCCCTCGGGGTCGGCGAAGAGCAGGCCGGCGCCCTCGCGCTCGGACTCGATCCCCTCGGCCGCCAGCCGCTCGGCCCAGAAGGAGAGCGCCTCCTCGGAGCCGACCCGCCAGACGATCCGGTGCACCATCCCCGCCCCCGCGCGGCCGGGTGGGGCGCCGGGGTACTCGAAGAAGGTCAGGTCCGAGCCGGCGTCGCCCTGCTCGTCGGCGAAGAACAGGTGGTAGACGGTCGGGCTGTCCTGGTTGACCGTCTTCTTGACCAGCCGCAACCCCAGCACGCCGGCGTAGAAATCGACGTTGCGCTGGGCGTTCTCGGTGATCGCCGTGATGTGGTGGATGCCCTCCAGCTTCATCGTGCCCCACGTATAGCATTGCGGCGATGAGTCGCGGACGCCGACGCACGGTCAAAGCGCTGGTCGTGCTCGCGTCGCTGCTCGCCTTTCTCAGCGTCTTCGCGATCTGGATCGAGCGTCAGGCGCTGAACACGAACGACTGGGTCAACACCAGCTCGCGGCTGCTGCAGAACCAGAAGATCCGCTCCGCGCTCGCCGATTACCTGGTCGAACAGCTCTACGAAAACGTCGACGTCGAAGAAGAACTCGAAGGACGGCTGCCGGGCGAGACCAAGGAATTCGCCGGGCCGATCTCCGGCGCGGTCCGCCAGTTCGCCGGCCAGGGAGCGGAAAAGGTCCTGGAAACGTCGGCGATGCAATCGGCCTGGGAAGACGCCAACCGGGTCGCCCACGAACAGCTGCTGGCGGTCATCGAAAACAAGAAAGACGCGGTCTCGACCGCGGAAGGCGACGTCAAGCTGAACGTCGGCAGCCTGATCACCAACCTCGCCGACCAGATCGGGGTCGGCAAGACCGTCGCCGAACAGCTGCCGGCCGACGCCGGCCAGATCGAGATCCTCCACTCCGACGAACTGCAGACCGCGCAGAACATCGTCGCCGCGATCAAGGGCCTGGCCCTGATCCTCTCGCTGCTCACCTTCCTCGTCTTCAGCCTCGCGATCTACCTCTCGCGCCCCGGCCGCTGGGTGACCGTTCTGTTCAGCGGCGCCGGGCTGATCGCCGCCGGCTTCGCCGTGATCGTCGTCCGCCAGATCGCCGGCGGCATCGTCGTCGACCAGCTGGTCAAGACCGAAAGCGCGAGACCGGCAGGCGAAGCGGCCTGGTCGATCGGCACCTCGCTGATGGTCAGCATCGCCGTCACCGTGATCATCGTCGGCGTCCTCTTCGCCGCCGCCGGCTGGCTCGCCTCGCCGACCAAGCCGGCCCGCGCCACGCGCAGGGTGCTCGCGCCGGCGCTGGAGGGCTACGTCGCCTGGGTCTACACCGGCCTGGCGATCGTCGTCAGCATCTACTTCCTCTCCTCCTCGGGCCAGGGCCTGCGCTCGTTCCTCACCACCCTCGTCCTGGCCGGGATGGCGGCCTTCGGCATCCACGAGCTGCGCAAGCAGACCGGCGAGGAGTTCCCCGACGCGAAGTTCAGCGACACCTTCGGCAGCACCCGCGACCGGGTCGTCGGCGCCGTGAAAGGCGCCAACCTCGGCGAGCGCGCGGCGAAATTCCGCCTGCCCGAAGTGCGCCGCCCGCCGGCGCCCGGCGCCCCCGGGGAGCCGCCCAACGCCGAGGCGCCGACCACCGAGGCGCCGACCGAGCCGATCCAGACGATCCCGCTCGAAGGCGAGGACGCCCGCCTGCAGCGACTCGAGCGAGTCGGCGAACTGCACGCGAAGGGGATCCTCACCGACGAGGAGTTCGCCGCCGAGAAGGCGCGGATCCTCGGCGGCGGGAGCGGCGGCTGAGGGCGTTAGCCTCGCCACATCGTTCCCGCGACAGCGCCTCCACGCAATCGCCGCACTCGCCTGCCTCGCCACCTTCTCCGGCCTGCTGCTCCCGGGCTGCGGCTCGAGCGACGAAGTGACCCTGGTCAACGCTAGGGAGCTTCGGCGCCTACCCGGTCTACTACGCGGGCGAACACGTCGCCGGGCTCCCGCTCGAAGACTTGAACGGGTCGAGGTCGAACCTGAAGAAGGCGGACAGGCTGGGTGAACGGGCGGTTCGCTGGACGTTCTCTTCTACGGCGACTGCACGCCCTCGCCCGGAAGCGAGGGCAGCTGCGCTCCTCCGCTCGAGGTCCAGAACTGGAGCACGTGCTTTCGGTCGTTCGGCTCCATCGACCGTCCCCGCAAGCGCCACCTCTACGACTTTCGGGGAGCGAAGGCCACCGGGGGCGGCGGCGGTGGCTCACCGATGGAAATCTTCACCGGCCGCACCACGGTTGTCATCTTCGGCAACGGAAGGTCCGTGACCCAGGCGGCAGCGCGACAGCTGCGCAACATCCACCAGGACCGCGCTCCCTCGCGCCTGCCGCCCCCGGTCCCCGGGTCCCTGGACGAGAAGCTTCCCTGTCAGTGAGTGGACCTGTGAAGCTGAGAGCCCGCCGCCGGGTTCGAACCGGCAACCTCCTGATTACAAATCAGGTGCTCTCCCAGGTTGAGCTAGGCGGGCGTGGTGGCTAAAACCGTGGAAATGGACGTGAACTTCAGGTTCTTGGGGCCCCATGAGGGTACCGTGCTGACGAGCGCGATCGAAGCGGCCTACGGGCAGAGCTACGACGTGCGCTGGGTCTACGACCCGGCCGAGGTGTCGGCGCGGCTCGCCGACGGGCGCTACGTCTCGTGCGTCGCCGAGACCGGCGAGGGGGAGCTGCTCTGCCACGAGGGAATGAGCCTGGCGGCGGCCGGCGACGCGGTCGGGCACTCCGGCCAGGCGGTGACGATGCCGGTGGCCCGCGGCCAGCATCTCTTCACCCGGACCAAGCGCTTCCTGATGGACTGGGCGCGGGAGGAGGGCATGGCGGGCATGTTCGCCGAGGCGACCGCCGCCCATCCCTACAGCCAGCGCGCCAACATCGACCTCGGCGCCCACGAGACCGGCTTCCTGCTCGGCTGGATCCCGACCTCGGTCGACAACGACGCGGCCGAGGGGGAGCGGCCGCGGCGGCAGTCGGCGGCGCTCTTCTACGCGAAGCTGAACGACGGCCACGAGCGCCGCGTCTACGCGCCGCCGCGCCATCACGAGATCGTCGGCCAGACGCTGGCGCTCTGCGGGCTGCGCGGGACGCTGACGGTGCCGCCGCCCGGCGCGGAACTGGCACCGCGCAGCGAGCTGCACGTCGCCGTCGACGAGGACCACAACCTGGCCCTGATCACCGTCCACACCCCGGGCGCCGACCTGGAGGAGGCGATCGGCGCCGAGCGCCACCACCTCTTCCACCGGCGCGGCCTCGACGCGGTCTACGTCGACCTGCCGCTGGAGCGGCCGGCGACGGCGCTGGTCGCCGACCACCTGGAGCGGCTCGGCGTCTCCTACTCCGGCGTCTTCCCCAACCCCCGCACCGACGGCGACGTCCTCCGCATGCAGTCGCTGCACCGGGTCCGAGTCAAGGCCGACGACATCGCCGTCGCCTCGGACCACGGCCGCGAGCTGCTCGATTACGTCCTCGGCGACCTGCCGCCGGCGGTGCTCGACTAGGCCGCGACCTCGCGGGAGGTGAGGTGCGTGCCGACCTTGCGCTTGACCCGCTGCAGCGCGTTGTCCACGGTCTTCGTGTCGCACTCGAGCCGCTCAGCGACCGCCTCGTAGGAGTGGCCGTCGAGGTAGAGCGAGAGGACGCGGCTCTCGAGGTCCGAGAGCACGCCGGTGGTGCCGGCGAGGCAGGCGACGAGGCTCTCCAGCTCTTCGGTCGCGATCACCTGGTTGACCGGGTCGTGGACGCTGGGGCCGGGCAGGATCTCGTCCAGCGTCGTCTCCGAGTCGCCGGCCGCCGCCGGGGTCTGGCTGAAGGAGACGTACTGGTTGAGCGGCGTGTGCTTGTTGCGGGTGGCGGTCTTCACCGCGGTGATGATCTGGCGGGTGATGCAGAGCTCGGCGAAGTTGCGGAAGCTCGACTCGCGGTCGGAGCGGAAGTCGCGGATCGCCTTGTAGAGGCCGAGCAGGCCCTCCTGGATCAGGTCGTCGGACTCGCCTCCGAGCAGGAAGTACGAGGACGCCTTGAGCCGGACGAAGCCGCGGTAGCGGCGGACGAGCATGTCGTAGGCGTCGGGCCGGCCCTCCTTGGCGAGGGCGACCAGATAGTGATCATCAAGCTCAGCTTGAGGGTTAGCCCGAAGCTGCTGCTGACTGAGAGTAGGGGTCGGTAGAGCCACAGATCCTTCTCCTTGCTGAAGGGTCGTGGCGCCGCTTACCTCCCCAGGGGCGCCGCCTATGCAAAAGCCACCTAACCTCAGACTAAAGCTGAGGTTAAGCCTTATGTGGCCGGGCATGTTTACGGCTTCGCGGAGTTCTGTCAACCCCAAATTGCGGATTTCTGCAAACGCCGTTGCATATGCCCCGCCCGCCGGCCCGAAAGGAGGAGTTTGCGGCGAGCGAGTTCAGCCGCGCTGGCGGACGGCCTCGGAGAGCAGGGCCGAGGCGGCCGCCGAGACGTTGAGCGACTCGACCCGTCCGTGGCGCGGCAGGGCGATCAGCCCGTCGCAGGAGGAGGCGACGCGGGGCCGCAGGCCCTTGCCCTCGCCGCCGAGGACGATCACCGTCGAGCCGGTCAGGTCGGTCTCCCAGGGGGTCGCATCGGCGTCGGCGTCGGCGCCCCAGATCCAGAAGCCGGCCTCCTTCGCCTCGCCCAGCCAGTCGGCGAGGTTGCGGACATGGGTGACCGGGACGTGCTCGACGGCGCCGGCCGAGGCCTTGCAGGCGGCAGCGGTTACGGCGGCGGCGCGGCGCTCGGGGACGACGACCCCGGCGGCGCCGGCGAACTCGGCCGAGCGGCAGACGGCACCGAGGTTGCGCGGGTCCTGGACCTGGTCGAGCGCGACGAGCAGCGCCCCCTCTCGCCGCAGCAGCGCGACCGGGTCCCCGTACGGGTAGGGGTCGACCTCGGCGACCACGCCCTGGTGGTCGGGCGACCCGCAGAGCCGCTCCAGCTCCTCCGCCGAGGTCTGCGGGGCCCGCCAGACGCGGCGCACCCGGCGCCGCCCCCGTTCGGCCTCGTGCACCGGCTGCTTGCCGTAGATGATCTCGGTGGCCATCGCGACTAGCGGGGCACGAGCCGCGGCCCCTCGGCCGAGTCCCGCACCTCCCACCCCATCGCCGCCAGCTCATCCCGAATCGCGTCCGCCCGCGCGAAGTCCTTGGCCTTGCGAGCCTCCTCCCGCTCGGCCATCAGCCCCTGCGCGGCGGAGTCGGCCTCAGCACCCTCGTCCGGCTGGGTGAGGGAGCCGAGCCCGAGCAGCCCGAGCATCTCCGTCAGGACGGGAACAGCATCGCCATCGTCGACCTCACCCCGGTTCACATCCCCCACAAGCTCAAACACCTGGGCCAGAGCCCTGGGAGTGTTGAAGTCGTCGGCCAGCGCCTCACGGAAGCTCTCGAGCCGCTGGCGCGCTGTCGAAGAAGGGTCCGGGGATGGCTCGGCGGAGCCTCCCCGCTGTTGCTCCGACGAGCCATCCCCGGACCCTTCCCCCACCGGGTGCTCCCGGAAGAAGTTCCTAAGCCGCTCGACTCGAGCAACCGACTGCTCCATCTCCTCCGGCCCAAAGGCAAGCGGTTGCCGGTAATGCCCGGAGATCAGGTACAGCACCACGGCCTCGCGCCCGTACCGGTCGAGCGCCTCGGACAGCTGGAAGATGTTCCCCTCCGATTTCGACATCTTCGCGGCGTCCGACTCGACCATCCCGTTGTGCATCCAGACGCGGGCGAAGGGTCGCCCCGCCGCCTCGGACTGGGCGATCTCGTTCTCGTGGTGCGGGAAGACCAGGTCCATGCCGCCGCCGTGGATCGCGAACTCGGCGCCGAGCTCCTGCTCGGCCATCACCGAGCACTCGATGTGCCAGGCCGGGCGCCCGGGCCCCCAGGGCGAGTCCCAGCGGGTGTCCTCGCCCTCCTTGTGCGCTTTCCAGAGGGCGAAGTCGAGCGGGTCCTCCTTCAGCGAGGCCGAGCCCGCCTCCTCGCCCTGGTCCATCTCCTCCGGGCGGCGGTTGGAGAGCTTGCCGTACTCGGCGAAGCTGCGGACGCGGAAGTAGACGTCGCCGCCAGACTCGTAGGCGTGCCCCGACTCGACCAGCTCGGCGATCAGCGCGACGATGCCGTCGATCGTCGCCGTCGCCAGCGGCTCGGCGTCGGGCCGGCCGAGGCCGAGCCGCTCGGTGTCCTCGAAGTAGGCCGCGGTCATCTCCCGGGCGAACCTGTCGGAGGGCTCGCCCGCCGCCGCCGCCGCCGTGTAGATCTTGTCGTTGACGTCGGTGACGTTGACGACCAGCTTCACCTCGTAGCCCTCCGAGCGCAGGAAGCGGGCGAACAGCGAGAAGACGACGTAGGGGCGCGCGTTGCCGATGTGGATGCGGCTGTAGACCGTCGGCCCGCAGGCGTAGATCCCGACCTGCTTGTCGGGGTCGAGCGTCCGCGGCTCGCCGCTCAGCGTGTCCCTGATCCTCACCTCGCGCATCGCGGGGCTAGGTTAAGACTTCGCTGAGCAAAAGGCCGCCCCGGACCGCGGCCCGCGGCCTAGAAGGTCCGGTAGCCGGTCTGCGAGGCCGGTGCCGGGGAGGTGCTGCGCATCCAGGTCGGCGCCATCTCCTCGGCCGCCGCCTGCGCCTCCCGCTTGGCCTTGCTGGCGCTGGCCCTGACCTCGCCCTCGGTCGCCTCGCGCACCCGCTCCTCGCGCCTCTGGGCCTGGACGCGGATCCGGTCGGACTCGGCCTTGACCTGGCCTTCGGCGCGCGCCCGCGCCGCCTCCTCGGCGTTGTGCTCGACCTTCTCGACCAGCTTGCGGACGCTCTCCTCGGCTTCGCGGCGGACCTCCTTGGTCCCCTCCATCACCCGCCGCTCGATCTCGGTCTCGAGCTGCACCGCAGTCTCCTGCGCCTCGGCGGCGGCCGCCTCGGCGTCGGCGGCGCGCTGCTCGGCGGCGGCGATCCGGCGGTCGGCCTCGACGGCGATCGCCGCCCGCGCCTCCTCGACCCGCCTCGCGACCTCGCTCTTGAGCTCGGCCCGGGCCCGGTCGGCGGCCTGCTCGGCGGTTCGGCGCGCCGCGGCGGCCTGGGCGACGAGTTCCTCGCGCTCGGCCTGCGCCTGCTGCTGCAGCTCCTCGAAGGACTGCTCGGCGCGGTCGCGGGCCTGCTCGGCGGCGGCCACCTTGGCCTCCGCCTGCTTGCGCGCCTGTCGCTCGGAGGCGACCCGCTCGCGGGCCTGCTCGGAGAAGCCCTTGACCGTCTCCAGCGCCCGCTTCTTCAGCTCCTCGCGAACCTTCTCCGTCCGCGCTTCGGCGGCGGCGACCCGCTCCTCGCTGACCTTGACCCACTCGAGCGCCTGCTGAGCGACGCCCTGCATCGCCCCCGACGCCTCGCCGACCGCCTGCAGCTGCTTAGCCGGATCGCCCATCCACGAAAACCTACCCGGTCAGCCGGATCTCTGTCCCTCGCGGGCATGCAGGTCGCGCTTCAGCACCTTGCCGGTGGCGTTGCGGGGCAGCTCGGCGAGGAACTCGACCTCGCGCGGCGCCTTGAAGCTGGCCAGGTTCGCCTTGACGTGCGCGGTGATCTGCTCGGCGTCCAGCTCGAACCCGTCGCGGACGACGACGTAGGCCTTCAGTCGCTGCCCGAACTGCGGATCCTCGACGCCGATCACCGCCACCTCGACGACGCCGTCGAGGTCGGCGAGCAGGTCCTCGACCTCGCGCGGGAAGACGTTCTCGCCGCCGGAGACGATCATCTCGTCGTCGCGGCCGTCGATGAAGAGGCGACCCTCCCCGTCGAAGTGGCCGACGTCGCCGCTGGAGAGCAGCCCGTCGATCACCTCCTTGTTGCCGCCGCCGGTGTAGCCCTCGAAGGTCATGTCGTTGCCGACGAAGATGCGCCCGACGGCGCCCTGCGGAACCTCCCTGCCGTCCTCGTCGAAGAGCTTGATCGTCGTCCCCCGCGGCGGCTTGCCGGCGGTGCCCGGGGCGGCGCGCAGGTCCTCGGGGGTGGCGATCGTCGCGTAGGCGACCTCGGTCGAGCCGTAGAGGTTGTAGATGTTGTCGCCGAAGTGGTCCATCCAGGCGATCGCCAGCTCCCCCGGCAGGGTCGAGCCCGACAGCGAGGTGATCCGCAGCGAGGAGAGGTCGTAGGAGCGCAGCGTCTCCTCCGGCAGCTCGAGGATGCGCTGCACCATCACCGGCACCGCCGCCAGCACCTCGGCCCGGTTGCGCTGCACCGCGCGCAGCGTCTGCTCGGGGTCGAAGCGGCGACGCAGGACCATGGTCGAGGCGGTCGGCAGGCTGACGACGAAGTGGGAGAAGCCCCAGGAATGGAAGAGCGGCGCGGCGATCATCATCGTCTCGCCGCTGCGGTAGGGGATCTTGTCGATCAGCGAGGCGAGCGTGAAGAGGCCGTTGGGGCTGGAGCGCTGGGCGCCCTTCGGCGTCCCGGTCGTGCCCGAGGTGAGGATCACGAAGCGGGGCTTGTCCGGCGGCGGCCTGAGGTCGTCGTCCTCGCCGGCGCCGATCAGCTGCTCCAGCGTCGCCTCCGCCCCGGCCTCGCCGCCGTCGGTCCAGGCGACGATGCGGTGGACCGAGTCGTCGACCCCGTCGAGCAGGCCGGCGAACTCCTCGTCGTAGACCAGCGCCTTCGGCGCCTCGCGGCGGGTCACCTCGACCAGCTGCGGGCCGGCGAACATCGTGTTCAGGTAGAGGGCGCTGGCGCCGAGCTTGGCCGCCGCCAGCGTCGCCTCGAGGAAGCCGCGATGGTTGCGGCACATGATCCCGACCCCGTCGCCGGGCCCGATCCCGAGCGCCGCGAGCGAGTGCGCGAGCGCGTTGGAGCGGCGGTGCAGGCGTTCCCAGGTGAGCGAGCCGCGTTCGTCGATCACCGCGATCTCGTGCGGGTGGTGGATCGCGGCGGTGGCGACGCCGGTCGCCGGCGAGGCGCCCCAGCGCAGGAAGGTCGAGCCGATCCGCAGCGCCTTGTCGGGGCGCATCGCGCCGAGGATCCCCGCCTCGCGCAGTACCCGCGCCTCGAAGGCGGAGTCCGCCAGCGAGGACTTCAGGCTCGATAGGTTCGCGCTTGCACTCGCCATCGATCGGTGAAGACTATTCGCTTGGCCGCGCTCCGGTCCTACTCGTCCTCCAGCATGGCGACGGCGATCGCGGCGATCCCCTCGCCGCGGCCGATCCAGCCCATCCCCTCGTTGCTGGTCGCCTTGACGCTGACCCGGGCACCGGTCGCCGCGGCCAGCACCCGCTCCATCTCCGCCTTGTAGGGGCCGAGGCGCGGCTGCTCGCAGATCACCGTCGCGTCGACGTTGAGGGCCGCCGCCGGCAGGGTGCCGATCACGGTCCGCAGCATGTCGATCGAGTCGGCGTCGCGCCAGCTCTCGTCGTCGTCGGGGAACATCGTGCCGATGTCGCCCCCGCCGGCGGCGCCGAGCAGGGCGTCGATCACCGCGTGGGTGAGGACGTCGGCGTCGGAGTGGCCCGCGAGCCCCAGCTCGTGCTCGATCTCGACCCCGCCGAGCACCAGCGGCCGCCCGGCGGCGAAGCGGTGGCTGTCGTAGCCGATCCCGACCATCGTCCTCCTCCTACCCGACCCGGCTGCCGAGCGGCGCCAGCGTCCGGCGCCGCCCCTCGAAGACGCAGATCTCCTCTACCCCGAGCCGGTCGAGGAACTCGACCGCGCGGTCGTATTCGTAGCCGACCTGCTCGGGCAGGTGGGCGTCGGAGGAGAGCGCGAAGGGCACCCCGGCCTCGGCCAGCAGCTCGGCGAAGTCGGGTGACGGGTAGAGCTCGCCGACCGGCTTGCGCAGGCCCGCGGTCGAGACCTCGACCGCGACGCCGCTCTCGGCGATCGCCTCGACCGCGGGCTCGTAGAAGCCGCGCAGGTCGCGCTCGGGCAGCGGGCGGGCCCGGCCCCAGACCTTGACCAGGTCGGGGTGGGCGAGGATGTCGAAGAGGCCGGAGCGGGCGCAGTGGGCGAGCGTCTCGAAGTAGCGGCGCCAGATCTCGTCCGCGTCGCCGCCCCGTTCCCAGACGTCGAAGCCCTCGTGGTCGACGGCGGCGTCGCCCTCGCCGATGAAGTGAACCGAGCCGACGACGAAGTCGAACCCGCGGCCCTCGAGCAGCGCAGCCGTCCGCTGCTCGGCTCCGGGCACGTAGTCGGCCTCGATCCCGAGCTTGAGCGGGGTCGAGCGGACGAACTCGCAGTAGGCGTCGAGGTCGTCGTGGGCGTTCTCGAGCCAGAGCGGGTGGCGCCAGACGTCGAGCGCCTGGCGGAAGCGGTAGACGTGCTCGGCGACGCCGATCTCCTCGACCCCGGCCGCGGCGGCGGCCTCGAGGTAGCGCTCGACGTTGGCGGCGGTGAAGTAGCGCTCCGCCGTGGTGTCCTCCTCGTCCGGGCGCAGGTGCAGGTGGTAGTCGGTGAGCATCCCCCCGAGCCTAGGACAAGCGCGCCCTCGGCGGCGCCACCCTGCGCTTAGGCCACCGCTCCTAGACTGCTCCGCGCATGGTCCGCCAGCTGCTGATCCTCGCCGCCGCCTTCGCCGGCGGCACCCTGCTGGCGCTGGCCCTGGGAGCGGTGAACCTCGGCACCGCCTTCGGCGTCGGCCAGCTGACCTTCGTCGCCGTCCTCGTCTGGCTCCTGCTCAGCGACCGCCGCGGCGGCTCCGACGACCGCGGTAGACATTAACCGCGCATAGCGCGGGAAAGCTCTACCGCGCTGCGTCCTGGCGCTCGCGCAGCAGCATCTCGGCGAGGCGCAGGTCGGACGGCGTCGTCACCTTCAGGTTCTCCCCCTCGCAGGGGTGGATCAGCACCACGCCCCCGGCGCGCTCGACCAGCATCGCCTCGTCGGTCGCCGCGTCCCGGGTCGCCGCGTCGACCGCGAGCGCCCCGCGCAGCGCGTCCGTGCGGAACACCTGCGGCGTCTGCGCCCGCCACAGCTCCCCCCGGTCCAGCGTCTCCCCCACCGCCAACCCATCCCGTGGTTCCTTTTGGACGCCATGGGTCTGTAAGGAACCACGCGATGGCGAGCGCCCGTCCTGTGGTTCCTTGTGGACGCTGTGCGTCCACAAGGAACCACGCGACGAGGCGGCGCGCTTGATCGTGTCGGTGACGGGGGCGGCGGCGATCACGCCGGCCGCCTCGGGGGCCGCCGCCAGGTCGGCGACCAGGGCTTCGACCAGCCCCGGCGTCAGCAGCGGCCGCGCCGCGTCGTGGATCGCGACCAGCTCGGTGCCGACCGCCCCCAGCGCGTTGGCGACCGACTGCGCCCGGGTGGTCCCGCCGGCGACGACGCCGACGTCGGGGTGGGTGGCGACGACGTCGCCGATGTGGCCAGCGGGAGCGGCGACGACTATCGAGCGCACCGACTCGCACGCCCCGAACGCCTCCAGCGACCACTCGAGCAGCGGCCGCCCCGCGCAGGGGA
>CAWEOH010000017.1:0-43001 GCA_963810455.1 uncultured Actinomycetes bacterium | reverse complement strand
GGGCGGCATCGGCGTGCCGCGGTAGCGCTTCAGCTGACCGTTCTCGCGCTGGGTGGTGAGCGAGACCGCGAGCGTGGTGAAGGTGGAGAGGGCGACCGCGTAGGCGACGATGCCGGCGGTGAAGTAGGCCTGGACGCTGAGCTTGACCGCGCTCGGCAGCGTCGTCGTGTCGTTGCTGCCGCTGATGAAGATCGAGTTGAAGAGGACGAGGAAGACGAGCGGGAAGGCGACGGTGAAGATCAGCGCCCGCGGCGTGCGCAGGGCGACGAGGATCGCCAGCCGCGCCTGGGCGAGGACGATGCCGCGGTCCCTCATCGCTCCCGCTCCCGGGTGAGCTCGAGGAAGACGTCCTCGAGGCTGGGCCGCCGCACCTCGAGCTCCGCCAGGGCGGCGCCGCGCTCCTCGGCCAGGCCGAGCAGGCGGTAGAGGTCGCGCTGCGGCTCGTCGGTCTCGATCTCGACCTGGTTGCCGGAGACCCGGACCGGGGCCTCGACCAGGCTCCGCACCTCCTCGACTCCAAGCCCGTCTTCGAGTGCGAACCCGATCACCGTGCGGTGCCCGATCTCGGCGCCGAGCTGCTCGGTGCGGCCCTGGGCGACGATCAGCCCGTCGCGCAGGATCGCGACCCGGTCGGCGAGGTGCTGGGCCTCGTCCATGTAGTGGGTGGTGAGGAAGACCGTCTTGCCGAGCGCCTTCAGTCCCTCGATCATGTTCCAGGCATCGCGGCGGGCCGTCGGGTCGAAGCCGGTGGTCGGCTCGTCGAGGAAGATCAGGTCGGGGTCGCCGACGATCCCGATCGCGACGTCGGCACGCCGTTTCTGGCCGCCGGAGAGGGTGCCGACGCGGGCGTCGCGCTTGTCGCCGAGACCGACCAGCTCGATCGTCTCCTCGACCGGCCGCGGCCGCTCGTAGAAGCGGGCGAAGAGCGCGACCGCCTCGCCCACCGTCCACAGCGGGTCGAGCTCGCACTCCTGCAGCACCAGCCCGACCCGGTTGCGCCAGGCGCGGGTGGGGGAGGCGGGGTCGACGCCGAGCACCGAGACCTCTCCCGCGCTGCGCTCGCGGTAGCCCTCGAGGATCTCGATCGTCGTCGTCTTGCCGGCGCCGTTGGGGCCGAGGAAGCCGAAGACCTCGCCGGCGGCGACCTCGAACTCGATCCCCCGCACCGCTTCGGCCTCGCCATAGGTCTTGCGCAGGCCGCTGACGCTGATCGCCACGTCGCTCACGCCCCGCACGCTATCCAAGCCCGGTTGTCGGCTGGCGGGGCGACTGGAGCCGGCGAAACTAGTTTGATAGACTAATTACCAACGCTAACTAATGCACGCAGAAGCAAAGGAAATCTCACTCACCGACGTCGCCGCGAAGCTGCGGATGGCGATCGTCCGCACCGGGCGCCGGTTGCGGCAGGAGGCCGCGACCGAGACCGTCGGGCTGACGCCGACCTCGACCGCGGCGCTGGCGACGATCGAGCGGCACGGCCCGCTGACCCCGAGCGAGCTGGCCGAGATCGAGCGCGTGAAGCGGCCGACGATGACGCGGACGCTGGGCTGTCTGGAACGGGACGGGTTGATCGAGCGCACCCCGGACCCCGCCGACGGCCGCAGCTCGCTGGTCGCCGTCAACGCCGCCGGGCGCGAGCGGCTGCGCCGCCTGCGCGGGCGCAAGAACGCCTACCTTGCGCGCCGCATGCGCGACCTCTCCCCGCAGGATCTGGAGACGCTGGAGCGCGCCGCCGAGATCCTCGACCGGATGCGGGAAGGCGAACCGCGGGAGGGCGACCGCGGGTGAGTCACCACCTGCGCCGCTCCTTCAACTCGCTCGAGGTCCCCAACTACCGCCGGTTCTTCATCGGCCAGGTGATCTCCCTCTCGGGGACCTGGATGCAGACCGTCGCCGCGCTCTGGCTGGTCCTCTCGCTGACCGGCAGCGGCGTCGCGGTCGGCCTGACGACGGCGCTGCAGTTCCTGCCGATGCTGGCGATCGGCGCCTGGGGCGGCCTGCTCGCCGACCGCTTCCCGAAGCGCCGGCTGCTGATCGCGACCCAGCTGCTGATGGCGATCCCCGCCCTCTTCCTCTTCGCCGTCACCGCGACCGGCGTCGCCGCGGCGTGGATGGTCTTCCTCGCCGTCTTCGCGATGGGCCTGGCCAACGCGGTCGACAACCCCACCCGGCAGAGCTTCGTCTTCGAGATGGTCGGCCCCGACCGCGTCGTCAACGCGGTCAGCCTCAACAGCGTCATCGTCCAGGCCGCGCGGATCATCGGCCCGGCGCTGGCCGGGATCATGATCGCCGCCTTCGGCGTCGCCCCCTGCTTCGGGATCAACGCGCTGACCTTCGCGGCGATGATCTTCGCCCTCTGGGGGATGGACCCGCGGCGGCTGCACGGCGCGCCGCCCGCCGCCCGCGGCAGGGGCGCGATCCGCGCCGGCGTGCGCTACGTCGCCCGCACCCCGGAGCTGGCGGTGCCGCTGGCGCTGATGGCGCTGGTCGGCACGCTCGGCTTCAACTTCCAGGTGGTCCTGCCGCTGCTCGCCAAGTTCAGCTTCGGCGGCGGCGCCGGCTCCTACGCGGTGCTGGTCTCGGCGATGGGCGTCGGCTCGATCGTCGGCGCCCTGGTCAACGGCTCGCGCGGGCGCACCGGCCCGCGGCTGATCGCCGGCGCCGCCCTCGCCTTCGGCCTCGGCGCGCTGCTGGCGGCGGCGATGCCGGCCCTGGCCTTCGAGGTGCCGGCGCTGATCGCGCTCGGCGCCGCCTCGGTCACCTTCGCGGCGGCGGTCAACTCGAGCCTGCAGCTGGCCGTCTCCGACGAGATGCGCGGCCGGGTGATGGCGCTCTACTCGGTGGTCTTCCTCGGCTCGACCCCGATCGGCGGCCCGCTCAGCGGCTGGCTGGCGGAAACCTACGACCCGCGCGTGGCGCTGGTCCTCGCCGCCGTCGCCGGCCTCTCCGCCGCCTGGGCCGCGCGCGCCAGCTTCGCCCGCCTGCGTCGCCGCCGCGCCGCCGACGTCCGCACCGAAGAACTGCTCGTGCCGGAGCGTCCCTGCGACCGACCCTGCGAGCCGAAGACCGCCGAGCACGCCCTCGCCTGACCCTGTGGCGCCGACGGGCCGATTTCCCGGGTTGTGCCCGGGAAATCGGCCCGTCGGCGAGCGAGCGGCGGCGGGCTAGCTGTAATCCCTGAGCCCGTTGTTTCATCCGGGCCTCCTTGAAGGCTGGAGGTGTCGAGCCACCCAGCAACAAGGAGAAGACCCGGATGAAGCTCCACGGTAACGCCGCCCTCAGCCTGAACCAGCGCCGGCGCCTGGCCAAGCGCGTAGTCGAGGAGCGCTGGTCGCTCACCTCGGCGGCAGCTGCCGCCGAGGTGAGCGAGCCGACCGCCCGCAAGTGGGTCCGTCGCTACCGCGCCGAAGGGGAGCTGGGACTGCTCGACCGCCCGTCGGCCGCATGCCACGTCCACAACCGCACCGCCGAGGAGCGGATCGCTGCGATCTGCGCGCTGCGGGCACTGCGCTTCACCGGCGCGGAGATCGCCGAGGCCCTGCAGATGCCCGAGACGACCGTCTCGGGCATCCTCACCCGCGCCGGCCTCGGCCGCCTCGGCCGCTTGGGCCTGGAGCCAGCCCGCCGCTACGAGCGCTCCCGTCCCGGCGAGCTGATCCACATCGACATCAAGAAGCTCGGCAGGATCGGCCAGGCCGGCCACCGGGTCCTGGGCCGAGGGCCGGGGCGCCACAAAGACAGCGGCAAGCTCGGCTGGGAGTTCGTCCACGTCTGCGTCGACGACGCCACCCGCCTGGCCTACGTCGAGGTCCTGGGCGATGAGAAGGCGCGCACCGCGATCGGCTTCCTGCGCCGGGCGATCGGCTTCTTCGGCCGCTACGGGATCGAGGTCGAGCGCGTGCTCACCGACAACGGCAGCGCCTATCGCTCCGCCGCCCACGCTCTCGCCTGCCGGGCACTCGGGGTCCGCCATCTGCGCACCCGCCCCTACCGACCCCAGACCAACGGCAAGGCAGAGCGCTTCATCCGCACCATGCTCGGCGGCTGGGCCTACGGCGCCATCTACCGCAACTCCGCCGAGCGCACCGCGGCGCTCGAGGGCTGGCTATGGCGCTACAACTTCAGGCGACCACACGGCGCCCTCGGCCGCAAGACGCCCGCAGCTCGGCTCGCCGAGCTAAACAACCCGCTCGGGTCTTACAGCTAGCCGATGTAGCCGGCCGATTCGAGGTACGCCTTGGCCGCGGCCTTCGGCGTTTCCTTTTCGAGTTCGACCCGGGCGTCGAGCTCCTGCATCACTTCCAGGGTCAGCCCCTGCTGCACGTCGAGGATCGTCTTTTCGTAGTCGGGGCCGGCTTCTTCGGCGGTCGACTTCTTGCTGACGAAGATGATGTTCCCCGCCGGGAAGACGTGCTTGTCGTCTTCGAGGATCACGAACTTTTCGCTTTCCGCCGCGAGCTGCGGGTCGGTGGTGAAGAGGATCGAGAGATCGGCCTGACCCTTTTCCAGCACCGTGTAGCGCAGGCTGATGTCGACCGGCGTGAACGACTTGAACTTCAGGCCGTAGAGCTTTTCCAGCCCGGCCAGGCAGTCGATTCGCTGGCGGCACTCAGGCGAGCCGTAGAGGGAGAGTTCTTCGGAGACGCCTTCGAGGTCGGAGACGTCTTCGAGTTCGTACTTTTCCGCCGTCGATTTCAGCGTCCCGACCGCGTTGGCGCTGGCGAACGGGGTCGGTTCGAAGGCGACCAGGCCTTCCTTTTCGAATTCTTCGTTCGCCTTTTCCCACGCTTCGGTGGCGTCGGCGGGAACTTCTTCTGGTTCGAGGCCGAAGAACGAGGTGAGCGCCGTCGAGGCGTACTCGGGGTAGCCGGAGATCTGACCCGTCTTCACCGCCTTCAGCGCCACGGTTTCGGAGCCCAGGTTGAGCGCCGTGTTCACCGTGTAGCCCGCCGCGGCCAGGGCCTGGGCGTAGATTTCGCCGAGGATTTCCTGTTCGGGGAAGTTCTTCGAGCCGATCGTCAGCTTGACGCTCGCGTTTTCGGGGTTGGAGACGATCGAGCCTTCGCCCGAGCCGCCTTCTTCGCCTTCGGCGCCGGTCGCTTCTTCGGCAGCGGAGCTGCCGGAGCTTTCGCCGCCCCCGCCGCAGGCCACCGCCCCCAACGCCAGGGCCAGCGCCAGCAGCGCCGCCAGCGCCGCACGCATCCGCGTTTTCTCGATCCTCACTAGTCGCCTCCTTGCTGTGGGTTTCGAACGGTCACGTCTTCTGCAGCCTCAACCCTTTCGAAGTGAGCAGACGCTGCAGCCCGGCGAGCGAGAGCTCGAGCGCGAGCGCCAGCAGGGCGACGAGGATCGCCCCGGCGAGCACGCCGTCCGGGCCGTAGATGCTTTCGTTGATGATGTAGTCGCCGAGCGTGACGACGCCGGCCAGCGGCGCGATCGTCGCCGTCGCGACGATCACGATCGCGGCGCTGCGCACGCCGCCCATGATCGTCGGGATCGCCAGCGGCAGCTCGACCCGGCGGATCACTTCCAGCTCGGTCATCCCCATGCCGCGGGCGGCGGCGACCGCGGCGGGCTCGACCTGGCGCACGCCGACGAAGGCGTTGGTCAGGATCGGCGGGATGCCGAGGATCGCCAGCGCCGGGGTGACGGTGACCAGCCCGACCCCGATCAGGGTCGCGACCAGCGCGATCAGCGCCAGCTCCGGGATCGCCCGGCCGGCGTTGCCGAGCCCGACCAGGAGCTGCTCGCCCCTGCCCCGGTGGCCGAGGTAGAGGCCGAGCGGCAGCCCGACCAGCAGGGCGAGCGCCAGGGCCAGCAGCGTCACTTCGACCTGGGTGAGCAGCAGTTCCATCGACTGCGAGAAGCCGCCGACCAGTTCGCCACCGGTCACGTTGGAGGGCTGCGGCGTGAAGATGAATTCGAGCGCGCCGCTGAACGAGGCGAGAGGGAGGGCCGGGGACGGCATCTCAGATCGCCCTCGCCCGCCGCCACGGCGTCGTCAGCCGCTGGAAGGTCAGCAGGGCGGCGTCGAAGAGGAGCGCCATCGCGATCACGATCGCGGCGGCGATGATGATCCCGGTCGGGAAGGTGAGGTTGCCGCTGCCGTAGATCTCGGTGCCGAGGCCGCCGGCGTTGACGAAGACCGCCAGGGTCGCGATCGCGACCGTGCTGACGGTGGCGACGCGCAGCCCGGCGATGATCTCCGGCGTCGCCAGCGGCAGCTCGACCCGCCAGAGGATCTGGCGCTCGGTCAGGCCCATGCCGCGGGCCGCGTCGATCACCGAGGCGGGCACGTTCTCCAGCCCGAGGACGGTGTTGCGGTAGATGATCTGCAGCGTGTAGACCGCGAGGACGACGATCGCGGTGGTCCGGCCGAGGCCGGTGATCGGCAGCAGCAGGAAGAAGAAGGCGAGGCTGGGGATCGTGAAGAGGACCCCGGTCCCGGCCAGCAGCGGGAACTGCAGCCAGCGCTGGCGGTGGGCGAGCAGGGCGAGGACGAAGGCGATGGCGAAGCCGATCGCCAGCGAGATCACGACGAGTTCGAGGTGCTGCAGGGTCGGCGTTCCGTAGCGGTCGATGTGTTCGCGCGCCCAGTCCCAGCAGAAGAGGTGGCTGCTCCGCGCCTGGCAGGGGAGGCCTTCGGCGCTGCGTTCCTTGAAGAACCCTTCGCCCACTTCGCCCGTCGCCGCCAGCGGCAGCGACGTGAGGCCGCTAATCATGCTCGCCCAGCGGCCGCTCGGCGGCGCTGTGCTCCTCGGTCTTCGCCTCGGGGGAGGAGAGGAACTCGGAGATGATCTCGACCGAGAGCACGCCGGCGACCCGGCCGCTGCGGTCGGCGACCGCGGCGTACTGCGACTCGCCCTGCAGCAGGTCGGCGAGCGCGTCGCGCATCACGTCGTCGCGGTCGAGCAGCGGGCCGAGCGGCGAGTCGGGACGCTCCGGCACGCTATCGGCGGCGAGGTCGCGCTCCGAGAGCCAGCCCAGCGGCCGGTTCTCGGCGTCGACCAGCAGCGGGTAGGGGACTTCGACGTCGGGCAGCTCGAGCTGCGCGCGCACCTCCGAGGTCGGCTGCCCGGCCCGCGCCAGCGGCGCCCGCCAGAGGTTGATGTCGGCGACCCGCATCAGCGCCAGCCGCTTCAGCGCCCGGTCGGCGCCGACGAAGTCCTCGACGAACTCGTCGGCGGGGTCCATCAGGATCTCCGCCGGGGTCGCGTACTGGGCGACCTGGCCGCCCTCGCGCAGGATCGCGATCCGGTCGCCCATCTTGATCGCCTCGTCGATGTCGTGGGTGACGAAGAGGACGGTCTTGCGGATCTCCGCCTGCAGCCGCAGGAACTCGTTCTGCAGCCGCTCGCGGTTGATCGGGTCGATCGCGCCGAACGGCTCGTCCATCAGCATCACCAGCGGGTCGGCGGCCAGCGCCCGCGCCACCCCGACCCGCTGCTGCTGGCCGCCGGAGAGCTGCGCCGGGTAGCGGTCGCCGAGCTCGGCCTCGAGCCCGACCAGCTGCAGCAGCTCGGCGGATCGCGCCCGGGTCCGCTCCTTGTCCCAGCCCAGCAGGACCGGCACCGCGCCGACGTTCTGGGCGACCGTGCGGTGCGGGAAGAGGCCGATTTCCTGGATCACGTAGCCGATCTCGCGCCGCAGCCGCGCCGGCTCGCGCTCGCGGACCGACTCGCCGCCGACCAGCACGTCGCCGGCGCTGAGGTCGACCATCCGGTTGACCATCCGCATCGCCGTCGTCTTGCCGCAGCCGGAGGGCCCGACGAGGACGCAGATCTCGCCCGCCTCGACCTCCAGGGTGAGGTCGTCGACGGCCGCCACGTCGGCGCCCGGGTAGCGCTTGGTCGCTCCCTGGAAGCTGACGGAGGAAGCGCCTGGCTCTGGCTCGGGCTGGATGTCGATGACGGCCTCTCCCGGGGGCACTGTGCCCGACCCTATACCCGCTAACCGCCGGTTTTCTCCTTCTGCCGGCGGGTGAGCCAGAACAGCGAGACGAAGATCACCAGTCCGAGGATGTTGAGGAAGAGCTTGTAGTCGACCTCGACCGAGCCGAAGATGTCGGTCCGGGTGGGCCGGGGGCCGGTCGGAATCAGCCCGACGAGGCCGAAGAGGACGTCGACGATCAGCGCCGCGATCACCATCGTCACGAACATCAGCGCGGTGATCTTCAGCGCGAACTCGGTGCCGTAGAACTTGCGGTAGGCGAGGACGATCGGGATCACGATCAGGTCGGCGAAGATGAAGGCGATCACGCCGGCGAAGCTGATCCCGCCCGACCACAGCACCGCCGCCAGCGGCACGTTGCCGACCGAGCAGACGAAGCTGAGGACGGCGATGATCGGGCCGACGATCACGTTCTCGAGCGTGCGCAGGACCGGCGGCGCGTCGGTGATGAAGAGGAAGTTGAAGAATTCGTTGCCGAGCAGGCCGATGAAGCCGGCGAGCAGGAACCCGATCGTGATCTCCTTCCACAGCATCTGCCAGTCGCCGCGGAAGTTCTGGGCGACGTCCGTCCAGGACTCCAGCCGAGGTGAGGCGCGCCCGCCAGCTGCGGTGCTCTTCGCCGGCCATGCCGTGGTGGTGATGGCCGCTCTCGGCCTCCTGGGCGTGTTCGCGCGCCCGCTTCTCCAGCCGCGGCGAGACGAAGAAGCGCAGCAGCCCTGCCATCAGGACGATGAGGAGGATGCCGCCGAGGTACTCGGCGAGCGCGAACTGCCACCCGATCAGCACCCAGAGGATCAGGCCGAGCTCCCAGACCAGGTTGGTCGAGGCGAACTGGAAGGCGAGCGCGGTGACCGCCGAGGCGCCCTTGGCGAACAGCGAGCGGCCGATCGAGATCGCCGCGTAAGAGCAGGAGGAGGAGGCGGCGCCGAGGCCGGTCGCCTTCGCCACCGGGGCGAAGCCGCGGCCCGAGAGGGCGCCTTCGATCTGTTCGCGCGGCACCCAGGCCTGGACGATCGCCGAGATCGTGAAGCCGAGGACCAGCGCCCACCAGACCTCGTAGGCCATCAGCAGCGACTGTTCGAACCCCTGCAGGATCTTGTCGAGCACGTCGCTCATCTCAGAGCCCCAGCCGGCGGGCGCGCTCGGCGACGCGGGCGACGATCTCCTCGAGGCCGGGGATCTCGCCGCCGCGCATCAGCACCTCGCCGGCGACCACGGTGGTGTCGACGACGGTGCCGTGCGCGGCGTAGACGAGCCCCTCGGTCAGGTCGCCGATCCCGAGCTCGGGGAGTCGCCGCGCAGCAGCAGGAAGTCGGCCGGCTCGCCGGCGGCGAGCGGGGTGGCGCCGAGCAGCGGCGCCCGGGCGCCGGTCGCGACCGCCCAGGCGTCGGCGGCGTCGACCGCGGTCGGGTCGGTGGCGGCGTGCTTCTGGGTCAGGGCGAAGAATTTGAGGTCGGCGAGCATGTCGAGCGAGTCGTTGGAACCGGCGCCGTCGGTGCCGAGGCCGACCGCGACGCCGGCCGCCCGGGCGGCCGGGTAGGGGAGGGTGCCGCCGACGGCGAGCTTCATGTTCGAGACCGGGTTGGCGACGACGGTGGCGCCGCGCTCGGCGACCAGCTCGAGCTCGGCCTGGTCGAGCCAGACGCCGTGGGAGAGCGCGGTGCGCTCGTTCAGCAGCCCGACCCGGTCGAGGTAGGGGGCCGGCCGCGTGTCGTGGGCGGCGATGCACTCTTCGACCTCGCCCGAGGTCTCGGAGAGGTGGATCTGGACCGGCAGCCCGCGCTCGGCGCCGAGCTCGGCGATCCAGCGCAGCGAGCTCTCGCTGACCGTGTAGATCGCGTGCGGGGCGAGGGCGGGGGAGATGCGCGGGTTCTCGGCGGCCGCCGGTTCCAGCACCTCGAGGCTCTCGAAGGCCCAGCGGCGCAGCTTCTCGGTGTCGCCGTCGACGTCGAACAGGGGCGCCCCGATCGTCGCCCGGATGCCGGAGTCGGCGACCGCCCGGGCCACCGCCCCCGGCTGCCAGTACATGTCCCAGAAGCGGGTGGTGCCGCTGCGGATCATCTCCGCGCAGGCGAGCCGCGTGCCCCAGTAGACGTCCTCCTCGGTCGAGCTTCGCCTCGACCGGCCAGATCCGCTGCTCGAGCCACGCCATCAGCGGCAGGTCGCCGCCGGAGCCGCGGAAGAGGGTCATCGCCGCGTGGGTGTGGCCGTTGAGCAGCGGCGGCACCAGCGGCGCGCCGCCGGCGTCGATCGTCTCCTCGCCCGGCTGCGCCGCGACCTCGGGCCCGATCGCCTCGATCAGCCCCGCGGCGCAGCGCACCCCGACCCGCTCGCCGGCGAGGCGCGCATTCGTCACCGTCAGGCTCATCGGCCGACGGCTCCGAGGCGGGGGAGGACTGCGGCGAGGCCGTCGCGGAGGACGGCGGCGTTGACGACCCGGTCGGCTTCCATCTCGGCGACGCTGAGCTCGCCGGCGGCGAGGCCGTTGGCGAGGTTGTCGACCATGCAGAGCGCCGCGTACTGGAGGCCGAGCTCGCGGGCGGGGATGCACTCGCCGGCGACCGTCATCCCGACCAGGTCGGCGTGGGCGGCGATCAGCCGGATCTCGGCCGGGGTCTCGAAGCGCGGCCCGCGCGTCTGCCAGTAGACGCCGCCGTCGCGCACCTCGTGGCCGCCCTCCCGCCAGGCGGCGATCACCTCCGTCCGCCACCGCGGGTCGAAGCCGGGCGCGGTGTGGGCGCGGCCGTCGTCGAAGATCGAGGGGGCGACGTCGAGGGCGATGAAGTCGTCGGGGCAGACCACGGTGCCGACCGGCAGCTCCGCCCGTAGCGAGCCGACCGAGGAGATCGCCAGCACCCGGTCGCAGCCCTGCTCGGCCAGCGCCCGCAGGTTGGCGGCGTGGTCGATCTCGTGCGGCAGCAGGTACGGCTCGCCGCTGTGGCGCTGGACGATCGCCGCGCCGTGCTCCGCCGCCGCCGTGGCGATCTGGTCGCCGCCCGGCCCGAAGGCGCTGCTGCCGAGGATCACCGCCAGTCGTCCCATCGGCGCTGACCCTATCCCGAGCCGCCGACGGGCCGATTTCCCGGGATAGTCCCGGGAAATCGGCCCGTCGGCCCTTGGTCAGGCGCCGCGGCGGGCGCGGAAGGCGGCGACGGCCTCGTCGTGGTCGACGATCGGCGGTGGGTAGCCGAGGCGGTCGAAGCCGTCGACCAGCCAGGGGCGGAAGATGTCGCGGCCGCGCACGCTCCTCAGCTCGGGCACGTAGCGGCGCACGTACTCGCCCTCGGGGTCGAACCGTTCGGCCTGGCGGACCGGGTTGAGGACGCGGTTGGGGCGGGTGTCGTTGCCGGTGCCGGCGACCCACTGCCAGTTGCCGGCGTTGTTGGCGATCTCACCGTCGCTGAGCAGGTCCCAGAAGTGCCAGGCGCCCTCGCGCCAGTCGACGTAGAGGTCCTTGACGAGGAACGAGGCGACCGCCATCCGCGCCCGGTTGTGGACGAAGCCCTCGGCGGCGAGCTGGCGCATGCCGGCGTCGATCAGCGGGTAGCCGGTGCGCCCCTCGCGCCAGGCCGCCAGCGCCCGCCGCGAGCGCGACCAGCGGTCCCCGCGCGGGCGGTAGTCGCGGCGCGGCAGGCTCGGGGTCGCGGCCAGCACCTGGTGGTGGAAGTCGCGCCAGCAGAGCTGGCGGACGAAGGCGTCGCCGCCGGGGCGGCCGCGCGCCGCCAGCATCAGCTGCAGCGGCGAGATGCAGCCGAAGCGCAGGTAGGGGCTGAGCCGCGAGGTCGCGTCGCCGGGCAGGTCGTCGTGGCGGTCCTCGTAGGAGGCAAGGTCGTCGCGGAGGAAGGCGCGCAACCGCACCCGCCCCTCGCGCTCGCCGCCGGGCGCCCGGTCCGGCGAGGGCCGGCCGCCGGTCAGCTGGGCGAGCGCCGGCAGGCGCCCGCCGCGCAGGCCGCTCGGCGGCGCCAGCTGGCGCGGCGCCCGGCGCGTCCGCCGCAGCGGCGCCTCGCTCCAGGCGCGGTGGTAGGGGGTGAAGACCTTGAAGTGGTCGCCGCCGGCCGGGGTCACCGCGCCCGGCGGCACGACCGTCGTCCCCGGATGGGCGGCGAACTCGATCCCGGCCCCGGCGCAGGCCCTGGCCAGCGCCCGCTCGCGGCGCCGCGCGTAGGCGCTCCAGTCGGCGCTGACGTGGAGCTCGGCGGCGCCGCACTCGTGCGCCACCGCCAGCGCCTCCTCGACCACCTCACCGCGGCGCAGGAAGAGCTGGCCGCCGGCCCGCCGCAGCGAGGCGTCGAGATCGGCGAGCGCCTCGCGCATGAAGGCGACCCGGTTGGGCGCGGCGAAGCGCGAGCCGAGCAGGCGCTCGTCGAGTACGAACAGCGGCACCGTGCGCTCGGCCGCCGCGGCCGCCGCCAGCGCCGGGTTGTCGCGCACCCGCAGGTCGCGGTTGAAGAGGACGACCGCCGTCTGCGCCGTCGCCGCCACCGGGCGGCGCGCTCAGGCAGCCGGCCTCGCGGCCGCGACCCGGTCCTCGTCGAGCAGGTCGAGCTCGGCCGCCAGCCGGTCGAGGAAGGGCAGCTGCGGGCGCTGCTCGCGGAGCATCGCCAGGTCGGCGCGCCAGATCGAGCACTTGAGGTCGAGCGGGACCTTGAACTCCTCGGCCACCGCCTCGCCCTGCCGGGCGTAGGTGCGCCGCAGGGTGCCGACGTTGGTCAGCTTGTCGGCGCCGTAGATCGCCTGCGCGTCGGCGCCGGCGGCGAGCACCCGGGCGCGGTGCTCGTCCTTGCGGTCACGGTAGTCGGCGATCCCTTCGTCGTCGCTGAGCGCGTCGACCAGGCCGGCGACCGGTTCGCCGAAGCGCTCGCGCAGCTCGTCGACCGTCGTCTCGCTGTCCTCGACCACGTCGTGCAGCAGCGCCGCGGCCACGACCTCGTCGCCGACGCCGTGGTCGGCGAGCAGCGCGGCGACGGCGACCGGGTGCTCGATGTAGGGCATGCCGCCGCTGCCGTTGCGGACCTGGCCGGCGTGCGCTTCGCGGGCGACGAGGAGCGCCTCGGCGACCAGCGGCGAGCGGTCGAGCGCGGTTCGCAGGGCGGGCGAATCGAGACCGGCGATTTGCGGGAGAAAATCACGACCCGGAGACACTGCCCGGGAGGGTAGCGCTCAGTGCTCTTGCCGGCAGCTCGAACTCCGCCTCCTCGACCCCGAGGTCGACCGCCGCGCCGTCGCCGCCGAGCGCCTCCCAGCCGGTCCGCGCTTCCTCGCGCAGGGCGTCGAGCCGGGCGTCGGAATGGGTCGGGTCGTGGTGGAAGAGCAGGGTCCGCTCGGCGCCGGTGCGGTGGGCGAAGGCGAGCGTGTGCGAGAGCGCCGAGTGGCCCCAGCCGACGTGGTCGGGGTACTCCTCGTCGGAGTACTGGCCGTCGTGGATCAGCAGCGAGGTGTCGCGGGCGAGCTCGAAGCCGGAGATCCATTCGTCCTCGAGCCGGTCGAGGTCGGCACCGAGCGCCGGCTCGTGGTCGGGGATGTAGGTGAGAGAGGAGCCGCCGTCGTCGATCCGGTAGCCGAGCGTCGGCCCGCGGTGGGCGACGGCGGCGGACCGGATCCGCGCCGGCCCGATCTCCCACTCGGTCTCCGGCGTGGCCCGGAAGGAGACGTCGCAGGGCAGCTCGCGCACCTCCAGCGGTGAGAGCGGCGCCGAGACGTAGCGGGCGATGCGTTCGCGCAGCGAGGCCTCCGGCGAGGCCGGGCCCCAGACGACGATCTCGGTCTGCGGCCGGAAGGCGGGGGCGAAGAAGGCGAGGCCGAGGATATGGTCGAGGTGCAGGTGGGTGAGCAGGATGTGCAGCCGGGCGGGCTCCTCGGGCAGCGCCAGGCCGAGGCTGCGGATACCGCTGCCGGCGTCGAGCGCGAGCAGCGAGCCGTCGGAGAGGGTGACGCCGACGCAGGAGGTGTTGCCCCCGTAGCGCACCGTCTCCGGCCCGGGGGCCGGGATCGATCCGCGCGTCCCCCAGAGCTTGACCCTCACGCCGCGTCCGCCTCGCTGCCGTTGAGGCTGCCGGCGGGCTCGTCGGCGGTCGGCCAGAAGATCGCGATCGCCCCCTGCGAGCCGTGCGGGGTGAGGATCGGGAAGGCGGAGACCTCGACCGCGTGCGTGGTGCCGTCGGTCGAGCGGATCGTGAAGCTGGCGTGCGCGGGCTGGCCGCGGCGGACCGCGCTCACCAGCGGCAGCTCGTCGTAGGCGAGTGGGCTGCCGTCCTCGCCGAAGGGACCGAAGATCGAGCCCCACTCGTCGGGCCCGACCGGGCCCAGCTCCTCGAAGCGCTTGCCGAGCAGGATCCCGGCCGCCTCGTTGTAGAAGACGAGCAGGCCGCCCTCGTCGACCAGAAACGCCGGCGTCGAGAGGGCCGACATCAGGTTGCGCGCGAGGATCAGCTCAAGTGGCTTTTGCGACATGCTCCGCTTACTCTAGTTCCGGCTGGCCGGCCGAACATAGACGTCCGGGTTTACCCTGCAGGCAGGTAGAAAGGCAGCCTTTACCTCCCGCCTACCCGCCAGCGTGACTTTCATCACTTAAGCATGCCCGTCCGGCCACCGCTCGTCATCCAGATCAGCGACCTCCACGTCGGCGCCGAGTGGTCGGCGGGGGACCCCGTGTCGAGCGTGCGGGCGGCGATCGACGCGGTCAACCGCTTCCCGGCGCCGGCCGAGGCGGTGATCGTCAGCGGCGACCTCAGCGAGAGCGGCTCCGTCGCCGACTGCGAGCTGGCGCGCGAGCTGCTCGCCGGGCTCGAGGCGCCGGTCTACGTCATCCCCGGCAACCACGACGACCGCGCCGCGCTGCGACACGTCTTCGAGCTGCCGGGCGAGGGGGCGGACCCGATCCAGTACGCGGCCGAGCTAGGCCCGCTGCGGCTGCTCGCCCTCGACTCGACCCGTCCCGGCAGCGACGGCGGCGAGCTCGACGCGGCGCGCCTGGGCTGGCTCGAGGCGGAGCTGGCGCGGGCGCCGGAGCGGCCGACGCTGGTCGCCCTTCACCACCCGCCGCTGACGATCGGGATCGCGGTCTGGGACGAGATCGGGCTCGACGCCGGCAGCCGCGCCGGGCTCGAGCGGCTGCTGGCCGACCACCCCCAGGTTCTCGGCACGGTCTCCGGCCACGTCCACCGGACGCTGGTCGGCCAGGTCGCCGGCCGGCCGGCGCTGGCGATTCCCAGCACCTACCAGCAGGCCCTGCTCGCCTACGACCTGGCCGAGATCGAGCTCTCCGGCGACCCGCCCGCCTTCGCCGTCCACAGCCTGATCGACGGCCGCCTCGTCTCCCACATCCAGCCGTACTAGCAGCCCTCCACCGGTCGTGGCAGAGCTTTGCTGGACTCGGTGCGGCAAAGCCCCGCCACGGGCGGTCAGCCGGCGGCTTCGGCGCGGCGCAGGCCGCCGCGCGCCCAGAGGCCGAAGGCGACCGGCAGCAGCAGAGCGATCGCGAAGGCGAGGGCGACGACGACGGGGTCGCCGGAGATGAAGCCGCGCCCGGCCTCGAGCAGCGCGGTCACCGGGTTGACCGAGGCGACCGCGTGGATCCAGCCGCTGAGCAGGTCGAGCGGCACGTAGACCGGGGCGAGGAAGAGGATGAGGAAGACCGGGAACTGCATCAGCGGCCCGCCCTGGATCGATCGCACCCGCATCGCGATCCCCGCCGCCCACATCGTCGCCGTCAGGTTGACGAGGACGGCGAGCCCGTAGAGGCCGACCAGTTCGACCCCGTCGCCGTCGACGTTCATCCCCGCCACCAGGGCGACCGCGGTCAGCACCGCCCAGGTGATCACGGCGCGGACCAGCGCCGCCACCGCGTAGCCGGCGACGATGCCGCCGCGGTTGCCGGCGGCGAGCAGGTAGCGGCGGGCGAACCCGGTCTCGAAGTCGCGGGCGATGCCGAAGCCGGTGAAGACGCCGCCGAAGGCGGCCGACTGCAGCAGGACGAAGACGAACTGGAAGGCGGTGTAGCCGGTCGGGAAGTCGAAGCCGGGGACGTTGGCGATCGCCGAGAGGCCGCCGGCGAAGGAGACGAAGAAGAACAGCGGGAAGACCAGCGAGGGGACGAGGAACGCCGGGTTGGAGAGGTAGTTGTGGATGCTGCGCCAGGCGACCGCGAGGGCGACCGTGCGCAGGCCGGGCGGGCGGCGTTCGCTCACGTCCTCACCAGCCTCGTCTTCAGCGCCGCCGAGGCGGCGTACATGCCGATCGCCAGCAGCGCCAGGGCGATGCCGAAGCCGAGCGCCAGCTCGCCGACGTCCCAACCTTCGATCAGCAGCGAGCGGAACGCCTGCAGCAGGTAGGAGACCGGGTTGGCGGTGGCGATCGCGCGGTACCAGTCGGTCTGGATCAGTTCCAGCGGCAGCGCCATCGAGGAGAGGAAGAGGAAGATGAAGAAGACCGGGAAGAGGCTCTGCACCGCCTCGCCGTTGCCGGCGCGCAGGGCGGCGAAGAGGCCGATGCTGCCGAAGGCGACGGTGATCGCGACGGCGAGCAGAATGATGACCAGCGCGCCGCCGGCGCCGGCGGCGAGTTCGGCGCCGGCGAGCAGGCCGACGGTGAGGTAGACGACTCCCTGGATCAGGCCGAGGACGACGGCGCCGGCGAGCAGGCCGCCGAGCAGCGCCGCCCCGCGCAGCGGCGTCAGCGCCAGCCGGTTGAGGAAGCCGGTCTCGATGTCGCGGGCGAGGTCGGTGCCGGCGTTCATCACCGCGAACAGGGCTCCCTGCATGAAGGGGACGGCGAGGGCGAAGGTGAGGTAGGAGTCGGTCGGGAACCCGGGCAGGTTGGTCGCGTCGCTCAGCCCGCCCGAGTTCACCGCGAGCAGGAACAGGGGGAAGATCAGCGCCGGCACGACCTGCGCCGGCTGGCGCAGGGTGCGCAGCACCGAGCGCCGCGCGAGCTGCCCGACCTGGGTGCGCAGACCGCCGCTCACGCCGGGCCCGCCACCTCCGCGGCCTCCTCGGCGGCCTCCTCGCGCGCCTCCTCGGCGCCCTCCAGCGAGCGCCCGGTCTTGGTCAGGAAGACGTCGTCGAGCGAGGGCGCGTGCAGCTGCAGGTGCTCGATCGCGATCCCCTCGGCGTCGAGCGCGCGGACCACCTCGGCCAGCTGCGACTCGCCGCCCTCGAGGCGGACGGCGGCCCCTTTCGGCGAGCCGCCGGCGCGCTCGCCGAAGCGGGCGAGGACGGCGGCGACGCGCTCCTGGTCGCCGGACTCGCGCGGCACCGCCTCGACCGTCGGCCGGCCGATCTCGGCCTTCAGCGCCGCCGGCGTGCCCTCGGCGACGATCTTGCCGTGGTCGATGATCCCGACCCGGTCGGCGAGCGCGTCGGCCTCCTCCAGGTACTGGGTGGTGAGGAAGACCGTGACCCCGTCCTCGGCGGCGAGCCGCGAGACCTCCTCCCAGAGCGCGGTGCGGCTCTGGATGTCCAGCCCCGTGGTCGGCTCGTCGAGGAAGAGGATGCGGGGCCGGTGGGCGAGCGCCAGGGCGAGGTCGAGGCGCCGTTTCATCCCGCCCGAGTAGCCGCCGACGCGGCGGTCGGCGGCCTGGGTGAGGCCGACGCGGCCGAGCAGCTCCTCGCCGCGCACCTCGCGCTCGTCCTTGGGGATGCCGTGGAGCGAGGTCTGCAGGCGCATGTGCTCGCGGCCGCTGAGCAGCGGGTCGAGCGCCGCCTCCTGCAGGGCGGCGCCGATCGCCGAGCGCACCCGCGGCCCTTCGGTGACGATGTCGAAGCCGGCGACGCGGGCCGACCCGGCGGTGGGAGGGAGGAGGGTGGTGAGCATCAGCACGGTCGTCGACTTGCCGGCGCCGTTGGGGCCGAGGAAGCCGTAGATCTCGCCCGGCCTGACCTCGAGGTCGATGCCGTCGACCGCGCGCGGCCCCTTCTTGAACTCGCGGACCAGGCCCTCGACCTCGATCCCGTTGCGCTCCGCGGTGTCTGCTGCTGCCATCGCTCCTCCAAGTTGACTGCCAAGGTCAATAGTTGAAGTTATCAAAGGTTGAGCTACACTAGTGTTAAGAGCCGGAGAGAGAGGGCATTGCGTGTGACCAAGGAGACCGAGAACGACCCGATCGCGTCCGAGGCCTGGGGGCTGCTGGCCTCGCTCGTCTACCCGCCGCGGCTGATCGACGTCGCCCGCGGCCTCGGCCTCACCCCGGCGACGCTCGGTACCGTCGCCCGGCTCGGCGAGCCGCGGACGATGGGGGAAATCGCCGAGGAGCTGCGCTGCGACCGCTCCAACGTGACCGGGATCGCCGACGCGCTGGAAGCCCGCGGCCTCGCCCGCCGCCGGCCCTCGGAAGCCGACCGGCGGGTGAAGGCGCTCGAGCTGACCGCGAAGGGGGAGAAGCTGCGACAGCGGGCGATGGGCGAGCTGAGCGAGCCGCCGGAGTGGCTGCGCTCTCTCTCGCCGGCGGACCGGCGGGCGCTCCGCGACCTGCTGCGCCGCGCCGCCGAAGCCGCCTCCTGAGCGGCGCGCGCTTCAGCGTTCACCTATTGACTTTTGTCACCCTGTGGGTGACAAAAGTTAGGTCAGGGAGCCCCGGCCGGAGGAAAGGCGTAGAAATCACGGCGCCGATGCGCGAGCCGACCCGCACCTACCGCCTGGCGATGGCCGTCAACCGGCCGGTGGCCTGGTGGGGCCGCCTGCGGGTCGAGGGCCTGGAGACGCTGCCGGCGAGCGGGCCGCTGCTGATCGCCGGCAACCACGACAGCCACTGGGATCCGGTGATGATCGGGATCGCCGCCGTCAGGCGGCGCCAGATCCGGGCGCTGGCCAAAGCCGAACTCTGGGACGTCCGCGGCCTCGGGCCGATCCTGCACGGGATGGGCCAGATCCCGATCGAGCGCGGCAAGGGCGACAAGCAGGCGCTGGCCAAGGCGGTCGAGGCGCTGCGGGAGGGTTCCTGCATCGGCGTCTTCCCGGAAGGCACCCGCTCGCGCGGCAAAGTGCTGCGCGCCCGCAGCGGCATCGGCCGCCTGGCGCTCGAAGTGCCCGAGGCGCACGTCACCCTGGCCGCGGTCGAGGGCACCGCCGACCTCACCGGCTTTCCCCGCCGCCCGCGCATCCGCGTCCGCTTCTTCGACCCCGCCGCGGGCCAGCCGCGCCCCGACGAGGACCCCGCCGAGCTCTCGGCCCGCCTGCTCGCCGAGATCCGCGCGCTCGTCCCGCCGGTCGCCCCTTACCGCAAGCGCTGAGCGAGAGGGTCAGCCGGCGGGCTGGCCGTTGCCCTTGAGGGCCTGCCAGGTGCCGCCGAAGGCCGAGCTGCCGTTGCCGCCCGCCTCGCCGGGCTTGCTGTCGGCGCTGAAGGTGTAGAGCGGGTGGCCGGCGTAGGTGACCTGGGCGGCGCCGTCCTTGCGGCTCGTCGTGCCCAGCTGCGCCGCCGAGGCGCCGTTGCTGGGCTGCGGCGGGCCTTCGGTGAGCAGCGGCGGCCAGGCCTTGGCGCAGGCGCCGTAGCAGCTCGAGGTCGAGCCTTCGTCCTTGTCGAAGGCGTAGAGGACGAGCCCTTCGGAGTTGACCAGGACCAGGCCGAGCCCGGGCGAGCTGGCGAGCGAGACGTAGGCGTTGCCGCTTTCTTCGGCTTCGCCGTTGGCGGGGGTGTGGGTTTCGGCCCCGCCCGTGGTCTGGTCGGCGGTGGTGCCGCCGCCGTAGTGCCCTCCGCCACCGCCGCCGCAGCCGGCGAGCAGCAGGGCCGCGACCGCGATCGCCGCCAGCAGGTGCGCGTTGGTCCTCGTCTTCACGACGCCCACTCCCTTCGAGTCCACGCCGCCGCTTCCTGCGACCCGGCACCGCAAATGACCGGGCCGCGTCCGCGACCGCCTGTGGGGCGGACGCGGCCCGGGTTCAAGCTCAGGCTCCTACAGTTTCCCGATCTTGAAGATTTTGGTCCCGCAGTCGGGGCACACGCCCTGGATCGCCGGCCGACCGTTCTTCATGGTCACCTGCTTGGCGTCCTTGATCTCGACCTTCTTACGCTCTTTGACGCAGTAGCCCTCAGGCATCAAGGGACCTCCTTTCGCTGCCGCTTCCCCGGCATGACTCACACTCGCGCGTGAGGTGGATTGAGGCGAATGTAACGCAGCCCCTGGACGAGTCGGGGTTACCTAGTGCGTTTTCGCACAATACCCCCGAATGGCGGGTCGACTACGCTGCGCCCCGGAATTCAACGGACCCCGAGCTCTCAGAAGGAGAGATAGCAATGCCCGAAGCAGTGATCGTCGACACCATCCGCACGCCGATCGGCCGCGCCTTCAAGGGGTCGCTGGCGCAGCTGCGCCCGGACGAGATGGGCGCCTACGTCGTCGACCAGCTGCTCGAGCGCAACCCCGAGGTCGACCCGGCGACGATCGAAGACGTCTTCTGCGGCGTCGGCATGCCGCAGGGCCTGCAGGCGTTCAACCTCGCCCGGATCATCTCGCTGCTCTCGGAGAAGCTGCCGCAGGAGGTGAACGGCGTCACCGTCTCCCGTTACTGCTCCTCCAGCCTCGACGCTATCCGCCACGCAGGCAACGCGATCAAGGCCGGCGAGGGCGACGTCTACCTCGCCGCGGGCGTCGAGTGGGTGAGCCGCTACAACGAGCGCACCGAGGCGGCCGGCGTCGAGGACCAGAACGACAACCTGAAAGGCAACAACGGCCAGCCCGATGCCTACATCGCGATGGGCGAGACCGCGGTCAACGTCGCCAAGCGGTACGAGGTCAGCCGCGCCGAGATGGACAAGTACGCGCAGCGCTCGCAGGAGCTCGCGGTTCGCTCCCAGGAAGACGGCTTCTTCGACCGGGAGATCGTGCCGGTGACGCTGCCGGACGGGACCGTGGTCAGCAAGGACGACGGCCCGCGCGCCTCCTCGACCCTGGAGAAGCTGGCCGAACTGCCGGAGGCCTTCGGCGGTGGCGGCGTCACCGCCGGCAACTCCTGCCCGCTCAACGACGGCGCCGCCGCGGTGCTGCTGATGAGCGACAGCAAGGCCAAGGAGCTGGGGCTGACCCCGCGCGCCCGGATCATCACCGCCGCCACCCACGGCAACGAGCCCGAGTACATGGGCGTCGCCCCGATCGGCGCGATCAAGAAGGTGCTCGACCGGGCCGGGATGACGGTCGACGACGTCGACGCGGTCGAGCTCAACGAGGCCTTCGCCGCCCAGGTGATCCCGATCATGGCCGAAACCGGGATCGCCGAAGAGAAGCTCAACACCCACGGCGGCGCGATCGCGCTCGGCCACCCGTTCGGGATGACGGGCGCCCGCATCATGGGCACGCTGCTCAACGTGATGGAGACCGACGACAAGCAGATCGGCCTGGAGACGATGTGCGTCGCCGGCGGGCAGGGCAAGGCGATGCTGATCGAGCGGCTCAACTAGGAGCCGGCGGGTGGCGCGGCTCGAGACCCTGACCTACGAGACCGGGGACCGGGTCGCGCGGATCACCCTCGACCGGCCCGAGCGCGGCAACGGGATCACGCCGCGGATGCCGGTCGAGCTGGCCGAGTGCGTCGAGCGGGCGAACCTCGACCCGCAGGTGCACGCGATCGCCCTGGCCGGCAACGGCAGTGGCTTCTGCGGCGGCTACGACCTCGTCGCCTCGGCCGAGGGCGAGATGAGCGAGCTCGGCGCCGCCGCCGAGGCGCCGCCCGGCTCGCCGCTGGACCCGGCGACGATCGCCGCCAACCACGCGCCGAAGAGCAACTGGGACCCGGTCACCGACTACCAGTTCATGTCGCGCAACGTGCGCGGCTTCATGAGCCTCTTCCACTCCGACAAGCCGGTGCTCTGCAAGGTGCACGGCTTCTGCGTCGCCGGTGGCACCGACATGGCGCTCTGCTCGGACCTGCTGGTGATCGCCGAAGACGCGAAGATCGGCTACCCGCCGGCGCGCGTCTGGGGCTCGCCGACGACGGCGATGTGGGCGAGCCGGCTGGGTCCGATGCGGGCCAAGCGGCTGCTGCTGACCGGCGACTCGCTGACCGGCGCCGAGGCGGCCGAGTGGGGGCTGGCGACCGAGGCGGCGCCGGCGGCCGAGCTCGACGCCCGCTTCGAGCGCCTGCTCGAGCGGGTGGCGCGGATGCCGATCAACCAGCTGGTGATGATGAAGCTGCTGGTCAACCAGACGATCCACGCCCAGGGGCTCGCCCACTCGCAGGCGCTGGGGACCTTCTTCGACGGCGTCGCCCGCCACACCGAGGAGGGCCACGCGTTCGTCCGTCGCGCCGCCGAGGCCGGCTTCCGCGAGGCGGTCCGCGAGCGCGACGAGCCCTACGGCGACTTCGGCCTCGAAGGGTTCGGGCTCGAGTGAAGGCGCGCGGACCCGACCTCTCCCAGGTGACCCCGGACCACATCCGCGAGTTCGCCCGCGAAAGCTTCCCCGGCGACCTCGGCATCGAGCCGCTGGAGATCGAGCGCGAGCGCTCCCGCGGCCGGATCGTCGTCGACCGCCGCCACCTGCACCCCGGCGGCTACGTCCACGGCGGCGTCTGGACCGCGCTCGGCGACACCGTCGCCGCCTGGGTCACCTTCCGCAACATCCCGCCGCACCACGACTTCACCACGATCGAGCTGAAGCTGAACGCCTTCGCCTCCGGCCGCGAGGGCGACGAGATCCTCGCCGAGGCGGTGCCGCTGCACGCCGGCCGCAACACCGTCGTCGCCGAGGTGAAGATGCACCGCACCAGGGCCGGCGAGACGAAGCTCGCCGCCAACCTGATCGTCACCCAGTTCGTGATCGCCCCGTCAGCTGGCTAGGAAGTCGTCGGCGAGCACGGCGACGACCCGGGGCAGCGAGTTGAGCGAGCGCGAGAGCGCCAGCTGGCGCTGGGCGCCGGTCTGGCCGGCGATCCGCCGCACCCCCTCGAGCTGCTCCTCGCAGCCGAGGTCTTCGGCGTGCGGGCGCAGCGCGACCAGCAGGTCGGCGAGCAGCTCGCGGGCCGCCACCCGCTGGCCCGCCTGGTGGTCGATCAGCTCGGCGTCCATGCCGTCGCGGGCGGCGAGGAAGCGGTTCTCCTCGAGCACCTCCTGCGGCGTCGTGCTGGGCGGCAGCGTGCCGTCCTCCTCGACCGCGCGGCGGACGATGCACTGGACCAGCGCGGTGAGCGCCGCGTTGTCGGCCGGCGTCGTCTGCGCGTCCATGATCCGCACCTCGACCGTGCCGAACCGCGGCTGCGGCCGCACGTCCCACCAGAGGAAGGTCGGCTCCGGGATCGCGCCGCTGCGGATCAGCAGGTCGACCGCCTCGACGTACTCGCCGTAGTCGGCGAAGGCGCGCGGGATCCCGACCCGCGGGAAGGCCTGGAACAGCGGCGTTCGAGCGGAGGCGAGGCCGGTGTCGCGCCCCTGCCAGAAGGGCGAGTTGACCGAGAGCGCGAGCAGCAGCGGGATCCGGCTGCGCAGCCGGTTGGCGGCGCGGATCGCCGCCTCCGCGCCGGGGACGCCGACGTGGACGTGGAGGCCGAAGGTCGGCTCGCGGCGGGCCAGCTCGCGCATCGAGCCATAGACGAACTGGTAGCGCTCGCCGGCGGAGACGACGATCTCCTGCCAGACGGCGAACGGGTGCGTTCCCGCCACCGCGGCCCGCATCGCCAGCGGGCGCAGCGTCGCGTCGAGCTTCCCGCGCAGCGCCGCCAGCTCCTCGATCGCCGAGCCGACGCCGGTGTGCACCCCGGTCTGGATCTCCAGCACCGACCCCTGCGTCTCGGCGCTGAAGCTGGGCGTGCTCGGCAGCCGGGGCAGGACGCTGTCGATCCGGTGCGCCAGGGCCCAGGTCAGCTGGTCGAGCAGCATCACCTCCTCCTCGATCCCGACCGTGTAGGGACCGAGCGCGTGCGGCTCCGCCCAGCTCGCCCAGGCCGGCAGGGTCCCGGGCACCGTCATGATCAGGCCACCTCCCGGCCGCGGCGCTGCTCGTAGGCGTGGCGGTCGTCGCGGCAGGCCTCGACGAAGCGGCGGAAGAGCGCCGCCTCGTAGGGACGGTGGACGAGGGTCTCGGCGTGCCACTGGACGCCGATCAGGAAGCGCCGGTCGGGGTCCTCGATCGCCTCGACCGTCCCGTCCGGCGCCCGGGCGCTGATCCGCAGCCCGTCGCCGAGCCGGTCGATCGCCTGGTGGTGGAAGGAGTTGACGTCGGCGATTTCGGCGACCTCGATCTCGCTGTCGCCGAGGACGTCGGCGAGGCGGCTCTCGGGATCGACCCAGACCGGGTGGCTGGGCTCGTTGCCGGGGGTCGTCTGGCGGTGGGGGATCTCCGCGGAGAGCTCGGGGATGTGCTGGTGGAGGATGCCGCCGCGGACGACGTTGATCGCCTGGGTGCCGCGGCAGATCGCGAGGATCGGCATCCCGCGCGCGTCGGCGCGGCGCGCCACCGCCAGCTCGAAGAGGTCGAGCTCGGGCTCGGTGGGGCCCAGCTCGCGGTGCGGCTCGGCGCCGTAGGTCCGGGGGTCGAGGTCGGGGCCGCCGGAGAGGCAGATCCCGTCGACGCGGTCGAGCAGCGGCTCGATCGCCCGTTCGTCGAGCGGCGGCACCACCACCGGCAGCCCGCCCGCCGCCTCCAGCCCGCGCATGTAGGGCATGCCCAGCGCCATCTCCTTGCCCTGCGGCTCGCCCTCGGGCAGCGGCGTCACCCGCTCGGCCTCGCGCACCTCGGAGGTGGTGACGCCGATCAGCGGGCGTTCATGGCGGGAGGCGAGCGAGCGGCTTCTCATCGCCGCCCACCCGCCTCCGCCCGGGCCTCCGCCGTCCTTGCCGTGTCGACGATCCAGGTGTCCTTGACCCCGCCCCCGCGCGAGCTGTTGACGACCATTTCGCCCGCTTCGCGCGCGTACCGCGTGAGCCCGCCCGCCATCGCCACCGCCCCCGTGGGCGCGCTGACGACGAACGGCCGCAGGTCGACGTGGCGCGGCTGCAGCTGGGCGTCGCAGACGGTCGGGTGGGTCGAGAGCGCCACCGTCTCCTGGGCGATGAACCGCTCCGGCGCCCGCCGCATCAGGCCGACCGCGCGCCGGCGCTGGGCGGGCGTCGCCCGCCGCATGATCGTCACCCCGGCGCCGCCGAACCCGTCGCGCGGCTTCAGCACCAGCTCGTCGAGCCGCTCCAGCGCCCGCTTGCGGGCGGTCTCGTCGCCGAGGTCGTAGCTCGGCACCGAGCGCAGCCGCGGTTCCTCGCCGAGGTAGAAGCGGATCATCCGCTCGACGTAGGCGTGGGCCAGCTTGTCGTCGGCGACGCCGGTGCCGAAGGCGTTGACGCAGCGCAGCCGGCCGCTCGCGAGCGCCGGCAGCAGCAGCTCGCCGAGCGCGGTCAGCCCGCCCTCGGGGGTGCTGAGGCGGTCCTCGTCGGTGCGCCGGTAGAGGACGTCGACCCGCTCGCGGCGGCGGCCGCGGCGGCGGAAGACCCGCCCCCGGCTGAGCTCGAGCTGGGCTGGGGTGAGCACCGGGATCCCGAGCTCGCGGCCGAAGCGGCGGTGCTCGTAGTAGGCGCCGCTGCCGGGGCCGTCGGAGAGGATCGCCGCCGCCGGCTCGGCGACGTCGGCGGGGGCGGCGGCCTCGATCGCGGCGCCGAGCAGGCCGCTGTAGCCGCGCAGCTCGCGCGGCTCGCCCGCCACGGCGAGCGCCGGCGCGACGGCTTCGCGCACGGCGAGCGAGTAGGTCGCCCCGGACGGCATCCTCAGATTGTCCTCCAGGACGAGCAGCTCGCCAGCGGCGTCGCGGACCAGGTCGAGCCCGGCGACGGTCGCCGCCGGCACCTCGGGCTCGAGCAGGCCGCGCATCTTCGGCTCATACCCGCCGGCGCTCGCCAGCACTCGCTCGGGGACGACGCCGGCGGCGAGGATCCGCTGCTCGCCGTAGACGTCGGCGAGGAATGCGTTGAGCGTCTTCGCCCGCTGCACCAGGCCCGCTTCCAGCGCCTCCCAGGCGGCGCCGTCGAGCAGCCGCGGCACCGGGTCGACGGCGATCGGCCGGCCGGCGCCGAAGTCGAGGCCGAGCGCGGCCGCATTCGACCGGACGCGCTCGCGCAGCACCACCAGATCCTGCCGCGCGAGCGCGTCGAGCACGCCCGCGTAGGGAGGGCGCGGCGTGCCGGTCGGGGCGAACGCCTCGTCGTAGAAGCCCGCGTCCAGCGGGTACTTCCCGGCTCCGGGAAAGGGACGGGCCGGGTGCAAGGTCGTCGCCATGCAAGCACGCTAGGAACGGCGTGCCCGCTGCGACATGGCCCGGCGTAGAAAAATCCCCGCGCCGTGACTAGACAGAGGGAGCGGGGGTCTCCTCCGGCTCCGCTGGCGCTTCCCACGCTTCTATCTGCGGCAGTCGCCACAGCAGGCTGGCGATCGTCAGGCCGACCGCCCCCGAGAGCAGCGCCAGGAACCACTGGCCCGAGGTGAGCAGTTCGATTTCGAAGAAGTCGCGCAGCGTCGGGATCGCGAGGATGCCGGCGTAGAGGCCGGCGAGCCCGAAGATCATCGCCAGCATGTAGCTCTGGATCGCGATGTGCTCGCGGCCGGGGCCGCGCTCGAGCAGGAGGATGAAGGCGAGGCCGAGCGCGATCAGCGTCGTCGTCGCCGCGGTGCGGCCGGCCTCCAGGCTGGCGCCGGCGACGGTGTCGACGAGGAAGAAGGAGACGATCGAGCCGAGCGCGGTCGAGACCCCGGCCGGCACCGCGAACGCCCCCAGCGCCCGCAGCAGGCGGCCCCGGTACAGCGGCCCGTCCGACGGCGCCAGGGCGAGGACGAAGGAGGGGATCCCGATCGTCAGCAGCGCGGCCAGGGTGAGGTGGCGGGGGAGGAAGGGGAAGGCGAACCCGGGCACGGCGACGAGCAGGATCAGGGTCCCCGCGTAGACCGTCTTGGTCAGGTACAGGCGCCCGAGGCGGTGGATGTTGCGGGCGATCCGCCGCCCCTCGCCGACCGCCTCCGGCAGCCGCGCGAACTGGTCTTTGAGCAGGACGACGTCGGCGACGCCTTTCGTCACCTGGGCGCCGGAGCCCATCGCCACCGCCATCCGCGCCTGCTTCAGCGCCGGGACGTCGTTGACGCCGTCGCCCATCATCGCCACGTAGCGGCCGGCCGCGACCAGCGCCGCGACCAGGGCCTTCTTCTGCTCGGGCTTGATCCGGCAGAAGATCGTGTTGGCGAGCGCCGCCTCGGCCAGCCCGGCGCGGTCGTCGGGCAGGTCGGGGCCCTCGATCACGCCGGCGTCGCGGGGGACGCCGACGGCGTAGGCGACCGCGGTCACGGTCGCCGCGGCGTCGCCGGAGATCAGCTTCAGGTCGACTTCCTGCTCCTTCATGAAGGCGATCGTGTCGGTCGCATCGGGCCGCAGCGTCTCCTCCAGCACGACCAGCGCCAGCGGCGCCAGCTTCGGCGCCGCCGCGCTCCCCGGGTCGGCGGGCAGCGACTCGCCGGAGGAGCCGAAGGCGACGACGCGGCGGCCGGCCGCGGTTTCCTCTTCGAGCTTGCGGGCGAGCGCCGGGGGCAGGGTCAGCGCACCGGCCTCGGCGAGGACGTCGGGGGCCCCGAGCACGTAGGTCGAGGAGCCCTTGCCGTCGGCGAGCGAGAGGCCGCTCCACTTCCACTCCGAGGAGAAGGGGACCTCGGCGCTGACCGGCGCCGCCTCGGCCGGGTAGCGCTCGGCGATCGTTTCCAGGGTCTTGTTGCGGTCGCCGGCGCTGGCGGCGAAGCGGCCGAGGGCGCCGGCGCCGGCCGCCGGGTCGACCCCCTCGGCGAAGACGACCGTCGCCAGCCGCAGCTCGCCTTCGGTCAGGGTGCCGGTCTTGTCGACGCAGATCGTGTCGACCGAGGCGAGGCTCTCGCTGGCGCTCATCTGCTGCACCAGCGTGTCGCGGCGGGCGAGCCGGATCGCGGCGACCGCGAAGGTGACGCTCATCAGCAGCACCAGGCCCTCGGGGATCAGCGTCACCAGGCCGGCGGTCGCCGTCTGCGCCGCTTCCTGCAGGCCGGTGTTGCGCAGCTTCAGGGTGACCAGCAGGACCGCCGCCAGCGGCAGCATCGCGTAGGTGCAGACGACGATCACCCGGTTGACCTCTTCCTGCAGCGGCGAGGGCGGGTGGCGGAACGCTTTCGCCTCGCCGGCGAGGCGGCCGGCGTAGCTCTGCTCGCGGACCGCGTCGACGACGTAATGGCCGGAGCCGGAGACGCAGAAGGAGCCGGAGAGGACGCGGTCGCGGCGGTTCTTCGGGATGCCGTCGGCCTCGCCGGTCAGCAGCGACTCGTCGAGGGTCATGCCGCGGGTCGCGATCACCTCGCCGTCGGCGATCAGCTGGTCGCCGGGCGCGACCTCGATCACGTCCCCGGGAACGACCTCGGTCGCCAGCAGCTCGGTGACCTTGCCGTCGCGGACCACGCGGGCGTGGGGGGCGACGAGAACGGCGAGCTCGTCGAGGGTCGCCTTCGCCTTCAGCTCCTGGCGGATGCCGATCGCCGAGTTGACGACGGCGATCAGGCCGAAGATCGAGTCGGCGTAGAGCCCGAGCCCGAGGTCGAGCACGAAGAAGACGCCGATGATCGCGTTGAACAGGGTGAAGACGTTGCCGGCGACGATGCTCGAGACCGAGCGCGAGGAGGTCTCCGGGGGCGGTCCCAGCTGGCGCAGGCGCGCCTTTGCCTCGGCGGTGGAGAGGCCCTGGTCGACGGATGCGGTGGCCGGTGCCACGGGCGTATTCAATAGGGTCAGGGTCGGATGTCGCTGAAGCTCGGACTCAACCTTGGCTACTGGGGGATCGGGCCGGCCGGTGAGGAGGCGCTGGAAGTCGTCAAGGCGGCCGAAGGACACGGCTACGAGTCGGTCTGGGTCGCCGAGTCCTACGGCTCCGACGTGGTCAGCGTGCTCGCCTGGCTGGCGGGTCAGACCGAGTCCGTGAATCTCGGCTGCGCCGTGCTGCAGGTCCCGGCGCGCCCGCCGGCGGCGGCGGCGATGGCGGGGGCGACGATCGACAAGCTCTCCGGCGGCCGCTTCCTCTTCGGCTTCGGGCCCTCGGGGCCGCAAGTCTCCGAAGGCTGGTACGGCGTGCCCTACGCCAAGCCCTGGGGGCGGACCCGCGAGTACATCGAAGTGGTGCGCGAGATCATCGCCCGCCAGGGCCCGCTCGAGCACCACGGCACCCACTACGACCTGCCGCTGCCCGACGGCGAGGGCAAGGCGCTGAAGCTCAACTTCCACCCGCTGCGCAACGAGATCCCGGTCTTCGTCGGCGCGATCGGGCGCAAATCGGTGGCGCTGGCGGCCGAGCTCTGCGACGGCTGGATCCCGGTCTTCTTCGGCGTCGAGGAGTTCGAGTCGACCTGGGGCGAGCACCTCGAGGAAGGGTTCGCCAAGGGCGGGCGCAGCCGCGCCGACCTCGAGATCTCGCCCTCGCTGCAGGTGGCGATCGACGGCGACCTGGAGGCGGCCCGCAACATGGTCAAGGCGGCGCTGCTGCTCTACCTCGGCGGGATGGGCAGCCGCAAGACCAACTTCTACGTCGACCTCGCCCACCGCTACGGGTTCGGCGAGGTCGCCGACGAGGTCCAGCGCCGCTACCAGAGCGGCGACAAGGGCGGCGCCTTCGAGGCGCTCCCGGACGAGATCGTCGACGCCACCTCGCTGATCGGCACCGAGGCCGAGGTCGCCGCGCGGGTCGAGCGCTTCCGCGACGCCGGCATCGACCGCCTGATCGTCTCGCCGGCCCAGGTCGAGCCCGCTCAACGCCTGCACACGTTGGAGCGCTTGGCCGCGATGGCAAGGGTCGGGGCAGCCGGCTAGCCCTTTCCCATAACCTTTTGCGCCGCAGGGTATGAAGATCGGAGTGCCGAAAGAGTCCGCCGAAGGGGAGCGCCGGGTCGCGCTCGTCCCTGACGTGGTCAAATCGCTGAAGCGCAACGAGCACCTCGACGTGCTCGTCACCCGCGGCGCCGGCGAGGCCGCCGGTCACCCGGACGCCGCCTACGAGGAGGCCGGCGCCGAGCTGGTCGACGGCGACGCCGCCTGGAGCGCCGACGTCGTCCTCCACGTCGCGGTGCCGAGCACCGAGGAGATCGGCAAGCTGAAGTCGGGCCAGGTCCTGATCTCCCACCTCAACCCCTGGGTCGCGGCCGAGACCAACAAGGCGCTGGCCGCCGCCGGCGTCACCGCCTTCGCGATGGAGGCGATCCCGCGGACGACGCGGGCGCAGGCGATGGACGCGCTCTCCTCGCAGGCCGCCGCCGCGGGGTACGCGGCGATGCTGATCGCCGCGCGGGAGTCGGGCCGCTTCTTCGGGATGATGACCACCGCCGCCGGCACCGTGCCGCCGGCCAAAGTCCTGGTCCTCGGCGCCGGCGTCGCCGGCCTGCAGGCGCTCGCCACCGCCAAGCGGCTCGGCGCGATCGTCACCGGCTTCGACATCCGCCGCGCCGCCTGGGAGCAGATCGCCAGCCTCGGCGGCCGGCCGCTGGAACTGGACTTCATCCCCGACGCCGAGGCCGAGGGGGGGTACGCGCGGCCGCTGACCGACGAGGAGAACGAGCAGGTGCGCGAAGCGCTGACCGCCAATGCCGCCAAACAGGACATCATCGTCACCACTGCCGCGATCCCCGGCCGGCCGGCGCCGCTGCTGATCACCGCCGAGGCGGTGCGCGGGATGGCGCCCGGCTCGGTGATCGTCGATCTCGCCGCCGAGACCGGGGGCAACTGCGAGCTGACCGAGCCCGGCCGGACCGTCGTCGAGGGCGGGGTGAAAGTGATCGGCCCGCGCAACCTGCCCTCCGAGCTGCCGGTCCCCGCCTCCCAGCTCTATGCCAAGAACCTGGAGAACCTGCTCGGGCTGATGGTCGGCGAGGAGGGCGAGCTGAACGTCGACTTCGAGGACGACATTCTCGCCGCCGCCTGCATCGCCGAGGGCGGGCAGATCCGCAACGAGCGCGCCGCAGGGAGGGAGGACTGACGCATGAGCATCATGACCGAGATCACGATCTTCGTCCTCGCCGTCTTCGTTGGCTTCGAGGTGATCTCGAAGGTCCCGACGACGCTGCACACGCCGCTGATGTCGCAGACCAACGCGATCCACGGCATCGTCATGCTCGGCGGCCTGATCGTCCTCGGCTACGCCGACGACGGCGTCGAGTACGTGATCGGGACGATCGCCGTCGCCTTCGGCGCGATCAACATCGTCGGCGGTTTCATGGTCACCGACCGGATGCTCGGCATGTTCTCGAGAAAGCCGAAGCCGAAAGCCGAGAGCGGCGGCGAGGGCAAAGGCGGCGGCTCCTGATGGTCGAGGCCGTGCTCAAGCCCGGTGGCGACGCCGCCACCGCGCTCTACATCGTCTCCTTCTCGCTGTTCATCATCGGGATCAAACGCGGCACCCACCCGACGACGGCAAAGCAGGGCAACCTGATCGCCGCGGTCGGCATGGCGGTCGCCGTGGTCACCACCCTGCTGCTCGACGGGATCGGCAACTGGGGCCTGATCGCGATCGGCCTCGGCGTCGGCTCGGCGATCGGGGTGGTTGCCTCGATCCGCGTGCAGATGACCGAGATGCCGCAGATGGTCGCCCTCTACAACGGCGTCGGCGGCGGCGCCGTCGCGCTGATCGCCTGGTCGGAGATCCGCAACCAGATCGCCGAGATCGATGCCGGCCACATCGGCGCGGCCCCGCTCGAGGTCCTGATCCCGACCCTGTTCGCGGCGATCGTCGGCTCGGTCTCCTTCTGGGGCTCGAACATCGCCTTCGCCAAGCTGCAGGACCTGATCCCGACCAAGCCGCTGGCGGTGCCGGGCCAGCAGGTGATCAACGCCGTCCTGCTGCTCGGCTGCATCGTCCTCGCGGTGATCATCGCGGTCGACAACGGGTCGCCCTCGCAGGGCCTCTTCATCATCATCCTGATCGCCGCGGCGCTGCTCGGGAACCTGGTGGTGCTGCCGATCGGCGGCGCCGACATGCCGGTCGTGATCTCGCTGCTCAACGCCTTCACCGGCCTCTCGGCGGCGGCCGCCGGCTTCGCCCTGGAAAACGTGGCGCTGATCGTCGCCGGCACCCTGGTCGGCTCCTCGGGAACGATCCTCACCCTGGAGATGGCGACGGCGATGAACCGATCGGTCGCCAACATCCTCTTCGCCGGCTTCGGCGGCGCCCCGGCGGCGGCCGGTGGCACGGGGGAGCAGAGACCGGTGACCTCGATCGGCGCCCAGGACGCGGCGATCAAGCTCGCCTACGCCGACACGGTCGTCTTCGTCCCCGGCTACGGGCTCGCCGTCGCCCAGGCCCAGCACGCGCTGAAGGAGGTCGCCGACCAGCTCGAGAAACGCGGGGTCACGGTCAACTACGCGATCCACCCGGTCGCCGGCCGCATGCCCGGCCACATGAACGTGCTGCTCGCCGAGGCCGACGTCCCCTACGAGCAGCTGCGCGAGATGGAGGACATCAACCCCGAACTTCCGCGCACCGACGTCGCCGTCGTCATCGGCGCCAACGACGTGACCAACCCGGCGGCGAAGAACGACCCGAACTCGCCGATCGCCGGGATGCCGATCATCGAAGTCTCCGAGGCGAACGAGGTGATCGTGATCAAGCGCTCGCTCTCCCCGGGCTTCGCCGGCATCGACAACGACCTCTTCTACGAACCGAACACCTCGATGCTGTTCGACGACGCCAAAAAGGCGGCGGCGGACATCGCGGCCGAGATCGAAAACCTGTAGGGGAGAGATTCCGCCGCTCCGCGCCTTGAACGGGCGTGGAGCGAGAGCGCGGGCAGGGGACGGTCGAGTGGGTCGGGGTGCTGTGCGTGGTGGCGCTCGTCTTCGCGGCGCTGGTGGCGGTCGGCGTGCGCGTGCCGGGAGGGGGCCTGGCGCGGGCGGTCGCCTCGCGGATCCTCTGCGCGGCGGCGCTGGCCGACGGCTGCGGTGACGAGCCGGTCCTGATCGCCGCCTACGGGACCGAGGTCGGCAAGCTGGTGCGGCGCCACATGCCGACGCTCGTCTTCGAGCGCGGCTCGCGGGCGGTGCCGGTCGATTTCCGTCGCTGCCGCGCCACCGAGTGCGGCGACGCCGCCCCCGACGGTCTCGTCCACCGCACCGCTCGCCGCCTGCCGGTCACCGCCTTCGTCCACGTCGTCGATTGCCGGCCGGGAGGGGGAGAGGGCGGCGAGGCGGCCGGCGCCGACTGCTCGGGCCCGCGGGCCGGCAACCTCTACCTCGAGTACTTCACCTACTACGCGGATTCGGCAACGCTGCGCGGCGTCCCGGTCGCCGGCGAGGAGGGCTACCACCGGGACGACTGGGAGGGGGTCGAGATCCGGATCGGGCCCGACGGCGAGGTCGCCGAGCGGGCCTCCTCCCACGACGGCTACAACTACTCGCGCGAGGACTTCAACTGGGCCTCCGACGCGGGGCTCGGCCCGCTCAGTGACCTCGCCGAGCTGCTCGACGCCCGTGCCGAGGGCGGCTGGGGACCGGAGACCCACCTGCTGCTCGTCTCCGGCGGCAGCCACGCCGGCAACGCCGCCGGCCACCACGAGCTCGACCGCTTCACCCCCGGCCGCCGCGTGCACCTGATCCCGCTGGAGCCGATCGCCTCCGCAGTACGGGACGAGTTCGCGATCAGCCCACCGTGGCGGAAGAAGATCTGGCGCGACCCCGAGACCTCGGTGACCAACTGAGAGTCGAGACGCACTTTGCCCCCGAATGTGACCGGGAAGGTGCGCCTCGATTCGCGGGGCGCTGCCGTCGGGCTACTTCGGCGGCATCCGCAGGGCGCCGTCGAGCCTCACCGTCTCGCCGTTCAGCATCGGGTTGGCGACGATCTGGCCGACCATCAGCGCGTACTCCTCGGGGCGGCCGAGACGGGAGGGGAAGGGGATCCCGGCGCCGAGCGCTTCCCGCGCCGCCTCCGGCAGCGCCGCCAGCAGCGGCGTGTCGAAGAGCCCGGGGGCGATCGTCATCACCCGCACCCCCTTGGAGGCCATGTCGCGCGCCGCCGGCAGCGTCATCCCGACGATTCCGCCCTTCGAGGCCGAGTAGGCGACCTGGCCGATCTGGCCGTCGAAGGCGGCGATCGAGGCGGTGTTGATGCAGACGCCGCGCTCGCCGTCCTCGTTGGGTTGGTTGTCGAGCATCGCCGCCGCCGCCAGCCGCAGGACGTTGAAGGTCCCCACCAGGTTGACGTTGATCACCTGCGAGAAGGGCTCGAGCTGGTGCGCGCCGCGCGCCCGCGCCAGCCGCTCGGCCCAGCCGATGCCGGCGCAGCAGACCGAGATTCGCAGGCCGCCGTCAGCCGCGGCCGCCGTCTCCACCGCGTTCGCGACCGCCTCCGCGTCGGTGATGTCGGCGGCGACGAAGCGGGCGCCGATCTCGGCCGCCAGGGCCTCGCCCCGCTCCGGATTGATGTCGGCGATCGTCACCGCGGCGCCGCCCACGGCCAGCGACCGCGAGGTCGCGGCGCCGAGCCCGGAGGCCCCGCCGACGACCAGCGCTCCGCTCCCCTCGGTCCTCATCGCCGCGGACCCTATCGCCGCCGCGCGGGGGATGCGCGCTCGCCGCGAGCTCCCGGACGGACTGGAAACGGATCTGTTCATGACGCCGTAAGCCGACCCGTGTACGGTTTGCGCATCGCCACCGAGGTGACGGCAAACTCCAAGGCAGCGATCGTGGACGCTCTCGCCGAGGCGCGGCAGCGGACGCTCGACCTGATTCAGCCGCTCGACGACGACCAGCTGAACCGGGTCTACTCGCCGATCCTCAGCCCGCTCGCCTGGGACCTCGGCCACATCGCCAACTTCGAGGAGCTGTGGCTGGTGCAGGCGATCGGCGACCGCGAGCCGCTGCACGGCGACCTCGGCCGGTTCTATGACGCGATCGAGAACCCGCGCAAGAGCCGCGGCGAGCTGCCGATCCTGCGCGACGCCGAGCTGCGCTCCTACATGGCCGAGGTCCGCGCGCGCGTGCTCGAGGTGCTGGAGGACGCCGAGGTCGGCGCCGAGGTCGAGGAGCCGCTGCTGCGCGAAGGCTTCGTCTACGAGATGGTGATCGTGCACGAGCACCAGCACCAGGAGACGATGCTGCAGCTGCTGCAGCTCGTCGACGGCTACGAGCCCCTGCTGCCGGTCGGCACCGCCCCGGTCAGCGCCGGTGGTCCGGAGACGATCCAGGTCGAGGCCGGCAGCTACGAGATCGGCGCCCCGGACCGCGGCTTCGCCTACGACAACGAGCGCCGCCGCCACGAGGTCGAGCTCGCCGCCTTCGAGATCGACCGCACCCCGGTGACCAACGCCGCCTACGCGGCATTCGTCGAGGAGACCGGTGCGGAGCCACCCGCCTACTGGGAGCGCGAGGGCGGCGGCTGGGTCGACGCCGCGATGGGCCGGCGGGCGCCGCTCGAGCCCGATCATCCGGTGATCCACGTCTCCTGGGAGGGGGCCGAGGCCTTCGCCCGCTGGGCCGGCAAGCGGCTGCCGACCGAGCAGGAGTGGGAGGCGGCGTGCGAGCAGCTCGACGACGTCGGCCAGGCATGGGAGTGGACCTCGTCGCACTTCCTGCCCTATCCCGGCTTCGAGGCCTTTCCCTACCGCGAATACTCGGAGGTCTTCTTCGGCGACACCTACCGGGTTCTGCGCGGTGCCTCGTGGGCGGTGCACCCGCGGGTCGTCAGGCCCAGCTTCCGCAACTGGGACCTGCCGCAGCGCAGCCAGATCTTCGCCGGAATCCGTTGCGCGAGGGACGCCGGATGATCGCCATCGACGTCCACCTCGACGCCGACGCCGCCGCGGCGATGGCGCGGGACGTGCGCGAGGGCCTCACGGCCTCGCCCAAGGAGCTCTCGCCCAAGTACTTCTACGACGAGCGCGGCTCGCAGCTGTTCGAGCAGATCACCGAGCTGCCCGAGTACTACCCGACCCGCCGCGAGCGCGAGATCCTGCGCGACCGCTCGGCCGAGATGGTGGCTGCCGCCGGCACCCCCGGCACCCTGGTCGAGCTGGGCTCCGGCTCGGCCTCGAAGACCCGCCACCTGCTCGACGCGATGCGCGGGGCCGGCAGCCTCCGCACCTACGTCCCGGTCGACATCTCCGAGGAGATCACCCACGAAACCGCGGAGGTCCTGGTTGCCGAGTACCCGGGGCTCGCGGTGCGCGGCCTCGTCTGCGACTTCGAGATCGACCTCGAGCGGATCCACAGCGACGGCGAGCCGCGGCTGATCGCCTTCCTCGGCGGCACGATCGGCAACCTCTACCCGGGCGAGCGGCGCGAGTTCCTGACCCGGATCGCGGGCCTCTTCGGTCCCGGCGACCACATCCTGGTCGGCACCGATCTGGTCAAGGAGACGGCGCGCCTGGAGGCCGCCTACGACGACGCTGCCGGCGTCACCGCCGAGTTCAACCGGAACGTCCTCAACGTGCTGAACCGCGAGCTCGGCGCCGACTTCGACCTCGACGCCTTCGAGCACGTCGCCCGCTACGACGCGCGCGAGGAGCGGATGGACATCCGCCTGCGCTCGCTCGCCGAACAGACGGTCGAGGTGGCCGGGCTCGGCCTCAGCGTCGAGTTCGCCGCCGGCGAGGAGATGCGGACCGAGATCTCGACCAAGTTCACCCGCGAGCGCCTCGAATGCGTCTACACCGAAGCCGGGCTGGAGCTCTGCGGCTGGTTCACCGATGCCGCCGGGGACTACGCGCTGAGCCTGGCGCGGGCGGCGTAGCGGCGGATTCTGGGAGCTCCGGGGCGAGGGCTCATGGGCCCGCCCGGGAGGAGCGGCCCAGGGCTCATGGGTCTGCCCGGGAGCTCGCGGGCCAGGGCTCCGCTGCCCCAGGGCTCACGGCCCCGCCCAGGGAGGGTCGGGTGACCCTCACGCTCAGACCCTCGGGCGAATCGCGCTCCCCCGTCCGAGAACCGCCCGACCTCAGGCCACAAGCCGCCCAGAGGCTCACCCGACCCTCCCCAACGGACCGAGCCCTGCGAGGGACGAAAGCGCCCCAGCCCCCGCAAAGCCCCCGTCCCCCCAATCCCGTGGTTCCTTTTGGACCCATACGGTCCAAAAGGAACCACGACCCGGCAAGCCAGGCCGAGATCCCGATCCCGTGGTTCCCTTCGGACCCTCAGCGTCCATAAGGAACCACGCGATCGACGCTCTCGTCCCTTGGGAGCTTCCCGAGAGAGGGCGAGGCCTCGTCCCTCGGGAGCTTCTCGAGAGACGGGAGCCATGGTCCCTTGGGAGCTTTCCGAGAGACGGGGAGCTCCGGGACCCTGGAAGCTCTGGCCCAGGGCTCGCTCGGCGGCGCCTGCTCAGGTTGCGAAGTCGGGACCGATCCCGTTGGGAGGGGTGGGGTGACCCTCTGACGAAGGCTATGCGCGGCCGCTTGAGCCCTCGCCCCGGCCCCAGCTGCGCGACGGTCTTCGGCAGAGGGTCACCCCACCCCTCCGGACAGACCCCCGTCCCTCGCCGTGCCTCGCGCCCGGCGCTACGGCGCCAGCGCCTCGATCAGCTCTCGCGCCTGGTCCGGCGGCGCCACCGGGGTGACGATCGGCAGCGTGATGCCGCCGGCGACGAAGGCCTCGAGGCGCTCCTTCATCTGCGCCGGGTCGCCGAAGACGAACATGTCCTCGATCAGGTCCCAGGGCGCCGCGGCGGCGGCCGCGCGGCGGTCGCCTTCGCGCCAGGCGTCGACCATCGGGTCGATCTGCTCGCCGTAGCCGAGCCAGCGGTAGAAGGCTTCGTAGACCGGGACCGTGATGTAGGAGGAGAACATGAAGCGGGCCAGGGGCTCGACCTGCTCGCGCTCGCCGGGGAGGCAGAAGAAGCGGCAGAGGAGCTCGAACCCGGCCGGCGCGTCGGCGAGCTGGGCGGTCACCTTCGGCAGGCCGCCGAGCGGCAGGAAGTTGGTGAAGGCGCCGGCGGTGCGCTCGACCGCCAGCTCGAGCATCTTGCCGCGCAGCGCCGCCAGCATGATCGGCACCCGCTGCGCCGGCGCCGTCTCCAGCTTGAACCCGGTTGCGGTCCGCTCGCCGGCCAGCGCCGCCTGCAGGAACTCGACGGTCTCCCGCACCTTGCTCAGCGGCTTCTCGAACCGGATCCCGTTCCAGCCTTCGACGATCCGGTCCGAGGAGGAGCCGATGCCGAGCACGAAGCGCCCGCGCGACGCGTCGGCCAGCGCCGCCGCCTCCTGGGCGAGCAGCGCCGGGCCGCGCTGGAAGACGCCGACGATGCCGGTCCCGAGCCGCGGTCGCTCGCTGCAGGCGGCGGCGACGGCGAGCGGCGTGAAGCCGTCGGGCCCGTTCGTCTCGCCGCTCCAGAGGTCGGTGTAGCCGAGCGCCTCGGCACGCCTCACCAGCTCGCCGTGGTCGGCCAGCGAGACTCCGGCCACCGGCAAGGTCAACCCCCAACGCCTCTCCATGCGACGACCCTATAGCCTCCCGGGCAGATGGCGGACTCGTCCCAGGTGAAGCCAGACCGCAACCTCGCCCTTGAGCTGGTGCGGGTGACCGAGGCGGCGGCGCTCGCCTCCGCCCGCTGGGTCGGGCGCGGCGACAAGATCGCCGCCGACGGGGCCGCCGTGGACGCGATGCGGTTCGTCCTCGACTCGGTCTCGATGGAAGGCGTCGTCGTCATCGGCGAGGGGGAGAAGGACGAAGCGCCGATGCTCTACAACGGCGAGCAGATCGGCGACGGCACGCCGCCCAGCGTCGACATCGCCGTCGACCCGCTGGAGGGGACGCGGCTCTGTGCGCTGGGGATGCCGAGCGCGATCGCCGTCATCGCCCTCGCCGAGCGCGGCTCGATGTTCGACCCGGGGCCCTGCGTCTACATGGAAAAGATGGCGGGCGGCGAGGAGATCGCCGATCTGCTCGACCTCGACCGGCCGCTGCCGGAGACGCTGCAGCTGATCGCCGAGCGCAAGGGGGGCAGCATCGGCGACGTGATCGTCGTCATGCTCGACCGCCCCCGGCACGAGGACGCGATCCGCGAAGTGCGCGAGGCCGGCGCCCGAATCCGCCTGATCACCGACGGCGACGTCTCGGCGGCGTTGCTCGCGGTCAGCGAACGCTCGCCGGTCGACCTGCTTTGGGGGATCGGCGGTACGCCCGAGGGCGTGATCTCGGCGGCGGCGCTGAAGTCGATGGGGGGGCAGCTGCTGGGGCGTCTGTGGCCGCGCAACGACGAGGAGCGCCAGGCCGCTCTCGACGGCGGCTACGACCTGGAGCGCGTGCTCACAGCCGACGACCTCTGCTCCGGCGAGGACGTCTTCTTCTCCGCCACCGGTGTCACCGACGGCGACGTCCTGCAGGGCGTCCGCTATCGCGGCACCGGCGTCACCACGGAATCGCTGGTGATGCGCTCCCGTTCGGGCACCGTCCGCCGCATCCACGCCCGTCACGACCGGGCCAAGCTGCGGCAGATTCTCGGCACCTCCGCCGAGCGCTACGGATAGAAGCGTTCGAGACCTCTCCGTTTCGCCTCAGCCGAGGGGAAACGACCGTGTTCGTCTGCAAAACTATTCTGTTTCAATAGAGAACTCCTGATAGGCTCGGCGGTGTTGGAGGGGACAGGTGGCTCGCAGCGGAGACGTCTCGAACGGTGACAAGGGTGTCCGGTCCATAGCCGAGGCGCAGGCCGAGGCTGTGAGCGAGAAGACGCCGCGCGGCTTCGGTCTGCGCCTCCTCACGCTGCTTTCGACGCCGCTCAACTACCTCGCCTTGCGGGCGCTGCGCGACGGCCCGATGCGGCTCGCCGAGCTGCGTCGCGCCACCGGCCTGCCGGCGCAGACGACGCTGCGTGGGCACGTGGCCAATCTGGTCGACATCGGCGCCGTCGACCGACGGCCCGCGACCTCGGTGCCATATGCGGTGGAAAGCAAGCTGACCCCGATGGGGCGTGAGATGCTCGCGGTCGCCGACCGCCTCGAGTCCTGGCTCGAGCAGGCTCCCGGGGGCACCGTGTCACTCGACAACGGCAGCGCCAAGGGCATCGTCAAGGCGTTCGTCGACGGCTGGGGTTCGTCGATGATGCGCGGCTTCGGCAGCGGCCCGATGTCGCTGACCGAGCTCGACCGCGGGATCGCCCACCTCAGCTACCCGGCGCTGGAGCGGCGCCTGGCGAGCATGCGGATGTCGGGCCTGATCCGCGCCTGTGAGAGCGAAGGCATCGGCACCCCGTATGTGGTGACCGAGTGGTGCCGGCGCGGGGTGGGGCCGCTGGTCGCGGCCGGCCGCTGCGAGCGCCTCTACATGCGCAAACGGGCGGCTCCGATCAGACGCGACGACATCGAGGCCGCCTTCCTGCTCGCCCTGCCGCTGGTCGAGCTGCCGACCGAGACCAGCGGCACCTGCCAGCTCGAGGTCGATGCCGACCCGGACGACGGCCGCGGGCAGTCCGGGATCAGGGTGACGGTCGAGCGCGGCCAGGTCGTCGCCTGCAAGCCGAACGTGGAACCGACACTGGAGGACTTCGCGACCGGCTCGGCGGAGACCTGGCTCGAAGCGGTCGGCGGCGACTCGCGGGGAAACCTCGAGTTCGTCGGCGAAGTCGCCGCCGGCGTGGTCAGCGGCCTGCACCAGGCGCTCGGCGGCTGCGAGGCCCCGGAGCGCGAGGTCTCCTCCCCAAGTTAGGAGCGGGAGCTGGCCCCGGCGGCGACCCGGGAGCGCTCGGCGCGGGCGGCGCCTTCGCCGACGAAGGGGACCAGCATCTCGAAGGTCAGATCCGGCAGCAGGCCCGGCAGCTCGGCTGTCCGGTCGCTGACGATCGCTTCGTAGACGCGGGCCAGGGTGCCGCCGATCGCGAGGCTCGCCGCCTGCGGCACGTCGGGATCGCGGCCGGCGTCGGCGACGCCGGCGTCGAGCAGGCGGATGAAGCGTGTGAAGTCGGCGAGGAAGCGCTCCCGCGCCAGCGGCCCGACCGAGCTCATCTCAACCAGGATGAAGCGGCCGAAGTCGGGGTCGGCGGCGAACCACTCGAGCGCCGCCGCGAGGCCGGCGCTGAGCCGGTCGGGCCAGGGGCCAGGGGTGTCGTAGGCGGCGCGCACCTGCGCTTCGAGGTCGTCGACGAGCAGGACGTGCGCGGTCCGCATGCAGGCGAGTTTGTCGTCGAAGAGTTCGTAGAAGCTCTCGCGCCCGACCCCGGCGACGGTGAGGATGTCGGCGACCGTCGTCGCCTCGTAGCCCTTGTCGGCGATCACCCGCACGACCGCCGCGAGCAGCCGCTCGCGCTGGGAGCGTGTGACGATCTCGCGCGGCAGGCCGTGACGTCCACGCGGCAGCCGCCACTGGCGCAGGTCTTCGCCGCGCTCGCTCATGCCGGCGCCACCCGGTCCTCGCTCACGTCGTCGGCGGCCAGTCGCGACTGGCGCACCGCCTCCTCGTGGCCGGCGAACGGGGCCAGCGCCAGGTAGACGACCTCGGGGTGCAGCTGCGGCAGGCGGTCGGCGTGGCCACCGGCTACCTGGCTGAAGATCAGCAACTGCGCCCGGCCCGACGCGAGGCCGGGGTCGGTTTCCGGCCGTGGCGGCGGCCTGTCCCGCCACAGCGCTTCCAGCGCCGGCACGAGCAGGGCCCGGTAGCGCAACGGCGTCGCCGGCTCGACCGCGATCGCCTCTGCCACCAGGAGCTGCGCCATCGCCGGTCGGGCGGCGAGGGCTTCGAGCAGCGCCGCGCTCGCCTTGCGCACCGCCTCGGTGGGCGAGTCGGCGCTGGAGACCGCGCGAGTGGCGACCTCGCCCAGTTGCTCGAGGCAGAAATCGAGGGTGGCGTCGAAGCAGGCCCGCTTGTCGTCGAAGTGCTTGTAGAAGGTCGTGCGCGAGATGCTCGCGTGGCCGACGATGTCGCTGATGGTCGTCGCCGCGTACGTCTTCTCGGCGCAGCTAGCGAGCATCGCCTCGACGATCCGCTGGCGCTGCGACCGGGTTCCGACGTCGATCTGGAGCGTCGGTTCGAGAACCTTGCCCCCGATCTCAGAACTCGACTGTTTTTGCATCAATTCGATTGTTTCATTCCGCGCGGCGATTCGCTCTGCGCAGCGGAATCTCCACCGCAATCAGAACACGGCGAGCGCGGTCGCCGGTAGGGCAGCTCGCCCGTGTCGTGCACCTCGAAGCGCAGCGAGTTGATTACGCCGCCCAGCATCAGCGCGATGCTGAGCACGTAGAACCAGAGCAGGGCGATGAGGATGAAGCCGAGGGTCGAGCCGAAGCGGGCGAGGCTGGAGACGTTGACGAGGTAGATCGGGAAGAGCCAGTTGGCCAGGCCGGCGCCGATCGTCACGAACAGCGCCCCGGGCCAGACCGCGCGCCAGGGCATGTGGCCTTTCGGCACCGCCCAGAAGATCACCGCGCAGATCAGGAAGGTGACGAGCAGCGCGGCGCCGAGCAGCAGCACCGTGTCGACCGCGCGGATGTGCGAGAGGCCGAAGGGCAGTTTGTCGGTGCTGGAGAGGACCGCGCTCTCGACCGTCGGCGCGAAGATGCTGGCGGCGATGAAGAGCAGGACGACGCCGAGCATCGCGAACGAGAACCGCTTCTGCTCGACCCAGCCGCGGCACTCGACGTGGTAGATGCGGCAGAAGGCGGTGTCCATCGCCCCCCAGAACGAGGCGCCGATCCAGAGCGAGCCGAAGAAGGCGGCGATCCCGATCGTCGTCGAGTTATCCTGGATCCGGTTGAGGACGTCGGTCAGCGTCTGCTGCTCGACGTTGGGGAAGAGGCGCTGCAGGTCGTTGAGGACGCCTTCCTCGACGCCGCCGATCCGCAGCACCTGGCCGAAGACGAAGAGGACGAGCAGGGCGAACGGGAAGACCGCGAGCATCAGGTTGTAGGCGACCATCGCCGACAGCCCGGTGACGTTCTCGCGATAGGCGCGCTCCCAGAAGGCGCGCAGCCAGGAGACCGTGTGGGAGGTGGCGTCGGGCATTGACTTTACAAACTGAAGCGACTACCATGCGAACAGGCGTTTGTTGGAGTTTGACGCCCGCCCTATCGGGCAAAATGGAGTGCCAGGCCTTACTTCGCGGACCGGGTCGTTGGTCCGCTTTTTCATCGTTCGGCGCGACTTTATGCCCGCCAGGGCATTTAATCGTCCAGAGCAACCGTCCAGAG